>NZ_JAVDPW010000025.1:0-1596 GCF_031453975.1 Inquilinus ginsengisoli | reverse complement strand
ATGCTGGCGATGTACCGGAAGAAAGCTTAGGGCCGTCAGGCCATCCAGAGACATCGGCCCTGAGACGGCCTCCGAGACTGAGGGGATAGAGGCATGACGAGCCTGGCGGTGCTGGCCTATCTGGTGGCGGCGATCTGCTTCATCATGGCGCTGCGGGGCCTGTCGAGCCCGGTGACGAGCCGTGTGGGGAACCTGTACGGCATGGTGGGGATGGCGCTCGCGGTGGCGACGACGCTGATCCTCTTGCCGCAGGTGCGGAACTACTGGCTGATCGTGCCGGCGATCGCGATCGGCGGCGGCATCGGCTATGTGGTGGCGCAGCGGATCAAGATGACGGCGCTGCCGCAGCTGGTGGCGGCGTTCCACAGCCTGGTGGGCCTGGCGGCGGTGTGCGTGGCGGCGGCGGCGTTCCTCGACCCCGAAGCGTATGCGATCGGGACCAAGGGCGCGATCCATGTCGGCAGCCTGATCGAGATGTCGCTGGGGGCGGCGATCGGGGCGATCACCTTCACCGGGTCGCTGGTGGCGTTCGCGAAGCTGCAGGGGCTGGTGACGGGCAAGCCGCTGGTGTTCCCGCTGCAGCACCCGATCAACGCGGCGCTGGGCGTCCTGATCGTGCTGCTGATCGTGTGGATGTGCGTGGGCCAGTCCGGCGCGGCGTTCGCGCTCTTGATCCTGGTGGCGCTGGCCCTGGGCTTCCTCTTGATCCTGCCGATCGGCGGGGCGGACATGCCGGTGGTGGTGTCGATGCTGAACAGCTACTCCGGCTGGGCGGCGGCGGGGATCGGCTTCACCCTGCAGAACAACCTGTTGATCATCACCGGTGCGCTGGTGGGCTCGTCGGGCGCGATCCTCAGCTACATCATGTGCAAGGGGATGAACCGTTCGATCATCAACGTGATCCTGGGCGGGTTCGGTGGCGACGCGGCAGGGGCATCCGCCGCGGGTCCGGCGGGCGACCGCGCGGTGAAGCAGGGGTCGGCGGAGGACGCGTCCTTCGTGATGAAGAATGCGCGGTCGGTGATCATCGTGCCGGGCTACGGCATGGCGGTGGCGCAGGCGCAGCACGCGCTGCGGGAGATGTCGGACCTGCTGAAGAAGGAGGGGGTGGAGGTGCGCTACGCGATCCACCCGGTGGCGGGCCGGATGCCGGGGCACATGAACGTGCTGCTGGCGGAGGCCAACGTGCCCTATGACGAGGTGTTCGAGCTGGAGGAGATCAACCGGGACTTCGCGCAGGCCGACGTGGCGTTCGTGATCGGGGCGAACGACGTGACCAACCCGGCGGCGAAGACGGACCCGGCGAGCCCGATCTACGGCATGCCGATCCTGGATGTGGAGAACGCCAAGACGGTCTTGTTCGTCAAACGCTCGATGGCGTCGGGCTATGCCGGGGTGGAGAACGAGCTGTTCTTCCGCGACAACACCCTGATGCTGTTCGGCGACGCCAAGAAGATGTGCGAGGACATCGCCAAGTCCCTCGCCGCCTGACGCAAGGCCGCCGCCTCATTCCATTCCTGTCATGCCAGGGCTCGACCGTGGCATCCAGGGGCAGCCAGAGCGGTTCTCCGTGGCCCCTGGATTGCCCGGTCAAGC
>NZ_JAVDPW010000024.1:0-5838 GCF_031453975.1 Inquilinus ginsengisoli | reverse complement strand
GCTGCGGAGTGCGGCAAGACTGGGCCGGACGCTGCCAGGGGCCGCGCTTTGGTCGCCCTGTGCACGATGGTCGGGGCGCTGACGATGTCCCGGATGGTCAACGACCCCGCCCTGTCTGACGAGATCCTGCGCGAGGTGAAGGCGTCCCTGGCCCGCGCCTGACGCTGTCAGCGTGGAACGGTGCAGTGCCCGGAACGAGAACAGGCCCGATGCGTTGGCATCGGGCCTGTTGGTATCTGGTTGCGGGGACAGGATTTGAACCTGTGACCTTCAGGTTATGAGCCTGACGAGCTACCGGGCTGCTCCACCCCGCGGGGGTGGTGAGAGGAGCACTGCGTGGAGAATGCGAAAGGATGATCGAGTGGGCTTGGTGGACCTGGCAGCGACCTACTCTCCCGTGCCTTGAGACACAGTACCATTGGCGCTGAGGGGTTTCACGGCCGAGTTCGGGATGGGATCGGGTGCTGGGGCCCTCGCTATGGCCACCAGGTCGACAAAGCCCACTCGGGGCAAGACCAGACAGTCGCGCCATGAGGCGCTTCTGGTCGGTCTTGCGAAGATTTGCTGCAGGGAGACGGGTCGCGGCAGGGCGTTTGCCGCTGCGCGCGGTGGGAGGACTGGATCCTCCGACTGAGATCAAGCCGATCGAGCGATTAGTACCGGTTAGCTCAACGCATTGCTGCGCTTACACACCCGGCCTATCGACGTGGTCGTCTGCCACGGCTCTGATAGGGAATACTGGTTTTGAAGGGGGCTTCCCGCTTAGATGCTTTCAGCGGTTATCCCGTCCGCACATAGCTACCCGGCGATGCAACTGGCGTTACAACCGGTGCACCAGAGGTGCGTCCATCCCGGTCCTCTCGTACTAGGGACAGCTCTTCTCAATATTCCAACACCCACGGTAGATAGGGACCGAACTGTCTCACGACGTTCTGAACCCAGCTCACGTACCACTTTAAATGGCGAACAGCCATACCCTTGGGACCTGCTCCAGCCCCAGGATGTGATGAGCCGACATCGAGGTGCCAAACACCCCCGTCGATGTGGACTCTTGGGGGGTATCAGCCTGTTATCCCCGGCGTACCTTTTATCCGTTGAGCGATGGCCCTTCCACGCGGGACCACCGGATCACTATGGCCGACTTTCGTCTCTGCTCGAACCGTCGCTCTCGCAGTCAGGCGGGCTTATGCCATTGCACTCATCGAACGATTTCCGACCGTTCTGAGCCCACCATCGCGCGCCTCCGTTACTCTTTGGGAGGCGACCGCCCCAGTCAAACTACCCACCATGCAGGGTCCCGGCCCCGGATCACGGGGCTCGGTTAGACATCAAGAACAACAAGGGTGGTATTTCAAGGTTGGCTCCACCCAAGCTGGCGCCTGGGCTTCAAAGCCTCCCACCTATCCTACACATGTCATTCCTAATGCCACTGCAAAGCTATAGTAAAGGTGCACGGGGTCTTTCCGTCTAGCCGCGGGTACTCCGCATCTTCACGGAGAATTCAATTTCGCTGAGTCGATTGTGGAGACAGTGGGGAAGTCGTTACGCCATTCGTGCAGGTCGGAACTTACCCGACAAGGAATTTCGCTACCTTAGGACCGTTATAGTTACGGCCGCCGTTTACCGGGGCTTCAATTCAAGGCTTGCACCTCTCCTCTTAACCTTCCGGCACCGGGCAGGCGTCAGACCCTATACGTCGTCTTGTCGACTTCGCAGAGCCCTGTGTTTTTGTTAAACAGTCGCTACCCCCTGGTCTGTGCCCCCCATACCTGGTTGCCCAGATATGGGGCCCTCTTCTCCCGAAGTTACGAGGGCAATTTGCCGAGTTCCTTCACAATCGTTCTCTCAAGCGCCTTGGTATACTCTACCAGTCCACCTGTGTCGGTTTGGGGTACGGTCTATATGGCAGGGCTATTTCCTGGATGTCCTTCGCTGCACCCCCAATCCGATAAGGGGATACAACACACGGCCATCGTCACCTCTGCCAGGCCCAGGACTATTAACCTGGTTCCCATCGACTACGCTTTTCAGCCTCGCCTTAGGGGCCGGCTCACCCTGCGTGGATTAACCTTGCGCAGGAACCCTTGGACTTTCGGCGACAGTGTTTCTCGCACTGTTTGTCGCTACTCATGTCAGCATTCGCACTTCCGATACCTCCAGCACACCTCGCGGTGCACCTTCGCAGGCCTACGGAACGCTCCGCTACCGCGCTCGATTGCTCGAGCACCCACAGCTTCGGCACGTGGCTTGAGCCCCGTTACATCTTCGGCGCAGGACGGCTTGACCAGTGAGCTATTACGCTTTCTTTAAAGGATGGCTGCTTCTAAGCCAACCTCCTGGTTGTCGACGCTGTCCCACATCCTTTCCCACTTAGCCACGATTTGGGGGCCTTAGCTGGTGGTCTGGGTTGTTTCCCTCTTGACGATGGACGTTAGCACCCACCGTCTGTCTGCCGGACTGTACTCACGGGTATTCGGAGTTTGGTTAGGTTTGGTAGATCTCGCGATCCCCTAGCCCATCCAGTGCTCTACCCCCCGCGGTAATCATCCGACGCGCTACCTCAATAGCTTTCGCGGAGAACCAGCTATTTCCGAGTTTGATTGGCCTTTCACCCCTAGCCACAGCTCATCCCCGGCCTTTTCAACGGACGTGGGTTCGGTCCTCCAGCGGGTGTTACCCCGCCTTCAACCTGGCCATGGCTAGATCACCCGGTTTCGGGTCTAACGCGTGCAACTCTGACGCCCTATTCAGACTCGCTTTCGCTGCGCCTACACCTCTCGGCTTAAGCTCGCTGCACACGCTAAGTCGCTGACCCATTATACAAAAGGTACGCCGTCACGGGACAAGCCCGCTCCGACTGCTTGTAGGCATCCGGTTTCAGGTCTCTTTCACTCCCCTCGTCGGGGTGCTTTTCACCTTTCCCTCACGGTACTGGTGCACTATCGGTCACTGAGGAGTACTTAGGCTTGGAGGGTGGTCCCCCCATGTTCAGACAGGATTTCACGTGTCCCGCCCTACTCGAGGATCACATCCGGTTTACCCGTACGGGGCTATCACCCGCTATGGCCCGACTTTCCAGACGGTTCCGGTTATGTAGATGTGATCACTGGCCTGGTCCGCGTTCGCTCGCCACTACTAACGGAGTCTCGGTTGATGTCCTTTCCTCCGGGTACTGAGATGTTTCAGTTCCCCGGGTTCGCTTCCGTCACCTATGGATTCAGTGCCGGATACCGCTTGCGCGGTGGGTTTCCCCATTCGGAGATCTGCGGATCAAAGGGTGCTCGCCCCTCCCCGCAGCTTATCGCAGCGTGCCACGTCCTTCATCGCCTCTCAGTGCCAAGGCATCCACCAGATGCCCTTAAACGCTTGATCTCAGCTTCTTCTACAAGAGAAGCACCGCGCACAGAGGCAAGCACCCTACCGGGCCACTTGACCTGCCATACATCGACGCCTCTCCCCGCAGCCGGAACCACCTCTTGATCCATCCTCGACCAGCCGGAGCGAGAACTCCTTCGGTCAAAGACGGAGAGATCGTTCCGTCTTCGCATTCTCTTCACAATGTCCAATATCCGCGACCGCCGAAGCGATCTGCCGCAAACCCTGAGGCTTGCGATCCCATTCCTCCTCACGTTCCAGCTTTCTGCTCTCTATCCGTCTTCTCACACCGTGTCTTGGTGGAGGCGGACGGGATCGAACCGACGACCTCATGCTTGCAAAGCACGCGCTCTCCCAACTGAGCTACGCCCCCGGAAGACCTGTGATGGTGGGCCAGGGAGGATTTGAACCTCCGACCTCACGCTTATCAAGCGCGCGCTCTAACCAGCTGAGCTACTAGCCCGAAAGCAATTTCGATGACACGGACGGCCAACCGCCTCGCCGCCTGCAGCCAACCCAATCGGATCGGCGCCTGCTGCGCTGCTTCTGGCCAACCGGTCATCGGCTGGAACGGAGAAGGGATACGTGGCCGGCGGCTTTCAGCTTCGTTGCCGAAGCCTAGGCCCCCAATGTCGGGCATCCTTAGAAAGGAGGTGATCCAGCCGCAGGTTCCCCTACGGCTACCTTGTTACGACTTCACCCCAGTCGCTGATCTCACCGTGGCCGGCTGCCTCCATTGCTGGTTAGCGCACCGTCTTCGGGTAAAACCAACTCCCATGGTGTGACGGGCGGTGTGTACAAGGCCCGGGAACGTATTCACCGTGGCGTGCTGATCCACGATTACTAGCGATTCCAACTTCATGCACCCGAGTTGCAGAGTGCAATCCGAACTGAGACGGCTTTTGGGGATTAGCTCCAGGTCGCCCTTTCGCTGCCCATTGTCACCGCCATTGTAGCACGTGTGTAGCCCAACCCGTAAGGGCCATGAGGACTTGACGTCATCCCCGCCTTCCTCCGGCTTGTCACCGGCAGTATCTCCAGAGTGCCCAACTGAATGATGGCAACTGAAGAGGAGGGTTGCGCTCGTTGCGGGACTTAACCCAACATCTCACGACACGAGCTGACGACAGCCATGCAGCACCTGTGTGGAAGCCAGCCGAACTGAAGGACCCGATCTCTCAGGCCCATACTTCCCATGTCAAGGGTTGGTAAGGTTCTGCGCGTTGCTTCGAATTAAACCACATGCTCCACCGCTTGTGCGGGCCCCCGTCAATTCCTTTGAGTTTTAATCTTGCGACCGTACTCCCCAGGCGGTGTGCTTATCGCGTTAGCTGCGCCACCGAACAGCAAGCTGCCCAACGGCTAGCACACATCGTTTACGGCGTGGACTACCAGGGTATCTAATCCTGTTTGCTCCCCACGCTTTCGCGCCTCAGCGTCAATACCAAGCCAGGTGGCCGCCTTCGCCACTGGTGTTCTTCCCAATATCTACGAATTTCACCTCTACACTGGGAATTCCACCACCCTCTCTTGGATTCAAGCTCGCCCGTATCAAATGCAGTTCCCAGGTTGAGCCCGGGGCTTTCACATCTGACGCAACGAACCGCCTACGCGCCCTTTACGCCCAGTCATTCCGAACAACGCTTGCCCCCTTCGTATTACCGCGGCTGCTGGCACGAAGTTAGCCGGGGCTTCTTCTCCCACTACCGTCATCATCGTCGTGGGTGAAAGAGCTTTACAACCCGAAGGCCTTCATCACTCACGCGGCATGGCTGGATCAGGCTTGCGCCCATTGTCCAATATTCCCCACTGCTGCCTCCCGTAGGAGTCTGGGCCGTGTCTCAGTCCCAGTGTGGCTGGTCATCCTCTCAGACCAGCTACCGATCGTCGGCTTGGTGAGCCGTTACCTCACCAACTACCTAATCGGACGCGGGCCCCTCTTCCGGCGATAAATCTTTCACCCGGAGGTCGTATACGGTATTAGCCAAAGTTTCCCTTGGTTGTTCCGTACCAGAAGGTAGGTTCCCACGTGTTACTCACCCGTGCGCCGCTCCCCTTGCGGGGCGCTCGACTTGCATGTGTTAGGCCTGCCGCCAGCGTTCGTTCTGAGCCAGGATCAAACTCTCAGGTTCGACTTCAGATCCAGCCAGCCGAAGCCAACCAGACCCTACTATTGGAGCGCTCCACTCCGATCTTGCGACCGAAGCTGCACCTCTCACACCTGAGCCATCCTACCGAACCGGCTTGCACCGATCCGATACTCATAGCTCTACTAGCGTCCGAGATACCGCGCCCGCTTGTTTGTGCCTCCCACCAGAGACCACACCGCCGGCCGCGTATCCCTTCTCCACTCTCGTCCAACTTGTCCAAGATCCGTGGCTCACCACTCGATTTCCCGAGCTTCAGAGCCGCATCCGCCCGCCGCGCCTTCCCCCTTCAAGGGACGGCCCGCCAGGGCAGAGG
>NZ_JAVDPW010000023.1:0-31568 GCF_031453975.1 Inquilinus ginsengisoli | reverse complement strand
AAAAAGAAGCTCGTCGCCCTCACTGCCGTCATGCGCAAGCTCATCATCATCGCCAACGCCAAGCTCAGACAGCAACATCAACTGAGTTGATGACGGTGGGGGAAGGGAGCCTCAGCGCCCCTTCGCCTTGCGCCAGGCGGCGAAGTCGAGCTTGGTCTGGTCCTCGGTGGCGGGGTAGAGGCCGAGGATCGAGCGGCCCTTCATCACCTCCTCGGTGACGAAATCCTCGAAGGCGGTCATCTCCACCGCCTCGTCGGCGATCTCGTCGGCGATGTCGGCCGGGATGATCACCACGCCTTCGCCGTCGCCGACCACGATGTCGCCGGGGAACACCGGCGCGTCGCCGCAGCCGATCGGCACGTTGATGTCAAGCGCCTGGTGCCGGGTCAGGTTGGTCGGCGCTGCCGGGCGGTTGTGGTAGGCGGGGATGCCCAGCCTGGCGATCTCGGGCGAATCGCGGAAGCCGCCATCGGTGACCACGCCGGCGACGCCGCGCATCATCAGCCGCGCCACCAGGATCGACCCGGCCGAGGCCGCCCGCGGGTCCTTGCGGCTGTCGATCACGAACACCGCCCCGGGCGGGCAATCCTCCACCGCCTTACGCTGCGGGTGGGCGCGGTCCTGGAACACGCTGAGCGGGTTCAGGTCCTCGCGCGCCGGGATGTAGCGCAGGGTGAAGGCCTCGCCGACCATCGGCTCGCCGGCCGGGTTCAGCGGATGGACGTCCTGGATGAACTGGTTGCGCAGGCCGCGCTTGAACAGGGCGGTGGTCAGGGTCGCGGTGCTGACGGTCTTCAGCTTGTCGCGGGTCTCGGGCTTCAGTTTGGTCACGTCTGGTCGTCCTTGCTGGAATGGTCCTGGTCGCCCGGGCGGTCAGCCGCCGGCGGCGCCCTGGGTGTTGACGTAGAGGGCGTAGACCGACTGGCTGGCGGCCATGAACAGGCGGTTGCGCATCTCGCCGCCGAAGCACAGGTTGGCGCAGCGCTCGGGCAGGGCGATCCGGCCGATCGGCTTGCCGTCGGGATTGAAGATCATCACCCCGTCGAGCTCTTCGCTGCCCATGCCCCAGCCGCACCACAGGTTGCCGTCGACATCGACCCGCATGCCGTCCGGCGTGCCGGGGCCGGCGTCGATCAGCACCCGGCGGTTGGCGATGCGCCGGCCGCCATCGACCACGTCGAAGGCCGCGATCAGCCGGTTCGGCACGGCCCGGGATTCGACGAGGTAGAGGATCGACTCGTCGGGCGAGAAGGCGAGGCCGTTCGGCCCCCGGATGTCCTCGGCGACGACCGCCAGCGCCCCGGTCTCCGGATCCAGCCGGTAGACATTCCCCGGCAGCTCCGCCTCGGCCTTGCGGCCCTCGTAATTGCCGGCGATGCCGAAGATCGGGTCGCTGAACCAGATCGAACCGTCCGACTTCACCACGATGTCGTTGGGCGAGTTCAGCCGCTTGCCGTCGAAGCGGTCGGCCAGCAGGGTGATGCTGCCGTCATACTCGGTGCGGGTGACGCGCCGGCCGAGATGCTCGCAGGTCACCAGCCGCCCCTGGCGGTCGCGGGTGTTGCCGTTGGCGTTGCTGGATGGCTTGCGGAAGGGGCTGACCGCCCCGGTCTCCTCATCCCATTTCAGGATGCGGTTGTTGGGGATGTCGCTCCACAGCAAGGCCCGGCGGTCGCCGAACCACACCGGCCCCTCGGCCCAGCGGCAGCCGGTGGCGATGCGCTCCACCGCGGCGCTGAAGATCCGGTAGGGCGCGAAGCTGGGGTCGAGCACCTGCACCGCCGGATCGGGGTACCGGGTCGACGGAGCCCATCCGCCCGTTTCATCCTGTCTGCTCATGGCCGGGCTCCGCTTCAGAAAATGTCGGGTTCGACCACCGGCGCGCCGAAGCCGGTCTCGAGGAAGTCGAAGTCGCAGCCCTCATGGGCCTGGCGGATGTGCTTGTTGAACATCCAGCCATAGCCGCGCTCGTAGCGGGCCGGCGGCGGCGCCAGCTCGGCCCGGCGGCGGGCGAGTTCCTCCTCCGACACCTCCATGTCGAGGCGGCGGCCGGGGACGTCGAGGGTGACGAGGTCGCCGGTGCGCAGCAGCGCCAGCGGGCCGCCGACATAGGATTCGGGCGAGACATGCAGGATGCAGGCGCCGTAGCTGGTGCCGCTCATCCGCGCGTCGGAGATGCGGACCATGTCGCGGATGCCCTGCTTCACCAGCTTCTTCGGGATCGGCAGCATGCCCCATTCCGGCATGCCGGGGCCGCCCTGGGGCCCGGCGTTGCGCAGCACCAGCACATGGTCCGCCGTGACATCCAGGTCGTCGCGGTCGATCGCCGCCTTCATCGCGGGATAGTCGTCGAACACCAGCGCCGGGCCGGTGTGCTTCAGGAAGCGCGGCTCGCAGGCGCTGGGCTTGATGACGCAGCCATCCGGCGACAGGTTGCCGCGCAGCACCGCCAGCGCGCCCTCGGCATAGACCGGGTTGTCGATGGGGCGGATGACATCGTCGTTGTGGATCTCGGCATGGGCGATGTCCTCGCCCAGCGTCCGGCCGCTGACGGTCAGCGCGTCGAGATGCAGATGGTCGCGCAGCCGTGTCATCAGCCCGGGCAGGCCGCCGGCATAGAAGAAGTCCTCCATCAGGTACTGGTCGCCGCTGGGGCGGACATTGGCGATCAGCGGCACCACCCGGCTGGCGGCGTCGAAATCGTCCAGCGAGATGTCGCAGCCGGCGCGGCGCGCCATGGCGACGACATGGATGATGGCATTGGTCGAGCAGCCCATCGCCATCGCCACCGCGATCGCGTTCTCGAAGGCATCGCGGGTCTGGATCCTGGCCGGGACCAGGTCCTCCCACACCATCTCGACGATGCGGCGGCCGCAGGTCGAGGCCATGCGGATATGGCCGGCGTCGGCGGCCGGGATCGAGGAGGCGCCGGGCAGGGTCAGCCCGATCGCCTCGGTGATCGCGGTCATGGTGCTGGCCGTGCCCATGGTCATGCAGTGGCCATAGCTGCGGGCGATGCCGCCTTCGATGTCGACCCAGTCCTGGTCGCTGATGTTGCCGGCCCGGCGCTCGTCCCAGAACTTCCAGGCGTCGGAGCCGGAGCCGAGCACCTTGCCCTTCCAGTTGCCGCGCAGCATCGGGCCGGCGGGCATGAAGATCATCGGCAGGCCGGCGCTGGTCGCGCCCATCAGCAGGCCGGGGGTGGTCTTGTCGCAGCCGCCCATCAGCACCGCGCCGTCGACCGGGTGGGAGCGCAGCAGCTCCTCCGCCTCCATCGCCAGCATGTTGCGGTACAGCATGGTGGTCGGCTTGACGAAGCTCTCCGACAGCGACAGCGCCGGCAGCTCCATCGGGAACCCTCCGGCCTGCAGCACGCCGCGCTTCACATCCTCCACCCGGGTCTTGAAATGGGCGTGGCAGGGATTGGCGTCGGACCAGGTGTTGAGGATCGCGATCACCGGCTTGCCGGCCCATTCCTCCGGCGCGTAGCCCATCTGCATGGCGCGGGAGCGGTGGCCGAAGGAGCGCAAATCGTCCGGCGCGAACCAGCGGGCGCTGCGGAGCGTGTCGGGGGTCTTGCGGGGGGTGTCGGTCATGGCTCGCTGCCGTCTGGAGTGGATCGGTGGCCGGGATGGACTCAGGACGCTGCAACACTAATGCATTAGTGCATCGGCATCCAGGAGCGTATGATCGAATCCACGGACGGGCGCTGGCCCGACGACTGACAACGGCGGATGAGGACCCTTCGCAGCATGAATGTGACGGCGATCCAGCCCTTGCCGCTCGACCGCGCCCGCCAGGCGGCGCCGCAGGTGTTCGAGCGGCTGCGCGAGCAGATCATCGCGCTGACGCTCGCGCCCGGCACGGTGCTGGCGCGCAACGAGCTGATGGCCCAGTTCGGGGTCAGCCAGACGCCGATCCGCGACGCCCTGCTGAAGCTGGCGGAGGAGGGGCTGGTCGACATCTTCCCGCAGCATGCCACAGTGGTCAGCCCGATCGACCTGCCGGCGGCGCAGCAGGCGCATTTCCTGCGCCGGTCGGTGGAGCTGGAGGTGGTGCGGACCCTGGCGCTGCGGGCCAGGGAGTCGGGGGCGGACCGGTCCTTCGTGCCGCGGCTGCAGGCGCTGATCGCGCGCCAGCGGGCCATGCTGGACGCCCAGGATTTCGAGAGTTTCGCCGAGACCGACCAGTCCCTGCACCGCCAGCTCTGCGAGGCGGCCGAGGTGCCGGATTTGTGGGCGCTGATCCGCAGCCGCAGCGGCCATCTCGACCGGCTGCGGCGGCTGCATTTGCCGGTGCCGGGCAAGGCCCAGTCGATCCTGGACGACCACGCCCGCATCCTGGCCGCCATCGCCGATGGCGACGCCGACCGGGCGCAGGAGGCGCTGCGCCAGCACCTGTCCGGCACGCTGGCGCAGGCCGACGAGATCCGCGCCAGATTCCCGGACTACGTCCGGGGATAGGGCTGGATCATTGACCGATCGACCGGTCAGGGATCCGCTGTTCCCGCCACCAGACATAGGCGCCGGCGGCGACGATGACGGCGCAGCCCAGCAGCGGTCGCGCGCCGATCACATCGCCGAACACCACCCAGCCGAAGGCCAGGCCGTAGATCAGCTGGCTGTACTGGAACGGTGCGAGGGTGGAGGCGGGGGCTTGGCCGAAGGCCGCGATCAGCAGGCTGTGCGACAGCAGGCCCAGCAGCCCCATGGCCACCATCAGGCCCCAGCCGGCGGCGTCGGGCGGCGTCCAGACGAAAGGCTGGGCCAGGCTCAGCACCGCCGTGCCGACCAGCGCGGTGATGAACAGGGTGGTGCGGGGATCCTCGCCCTCCAGCCGCCGCGTTGCGACCAGGCCGATCGCCCAGAACAGCGCCGACCCGAAGGCGACCAGGCCGCCAATGAGGCCGACGCCGTCGCCGCTGGGCCACACGATGATCAGCATGCCGGCGAAACCCGCCGCCACCGCCGCCCAGCGGTGGGGGCCGACATGTTCGCCCAGGAACACCACCGACAGCACGATCACCAGCAGCGGCGAGATGAAGTTGATCGCGAACAGGTCGGCCAGCGGCATCAGGCTGAAGCCGAGGATCGCGAGCACGGCGGAAGCCAGCAACGCCAGGGCGCGCCCCACCTGCAGCGCCGGCCGGCCCGTCGCGGCCATCCGCCGGACACAGGACGGCCCCGCGATCAGCAGCATCGGCAGCGCATGGAAGGTGTAGCGCGCCCAGGTCACCTGGATCGGGTCGTAGCCGCCGGTCAGCGCCTTGGACACGGTGTCCATGGTGGTGAAGCTGCCCATCGCCGCCAGCATGAGAAGCATGCCGGCGGCGGGGGCGGCCGCGGTCCGCGGCAGGGCGGTCATGGCCGGTGGGGCTTCAGGGCGTCTGCACGCCCCGCGTGTTCAGGTAGACCGCGCGCAGCGAGGTGGTGGCGCAGATGAACAGGCGGTTCTTCTTGACGCCGCCGAAGCAGACATTGGCCACCACCTCCGGCACCTTGATCTTGCCGATCAGCGTGCCGTCCGGGGTGTAGCAATGCACGCCGTCGGCGGCGCTGGTCCAGATGTTGCCGTGATGGTCGACGCGGAAGCCGTCGAACAGCCCGGCGGTGCAGTCGGCGAACACTTCGCCGCCGGCCAGGGTGCCGTCGTCGCGGACCTGGAAGCGGCGGATGTGCTTCGGCCCGTCGGGGTCGTGGCTGGCGCCGGTGTCGGCGATGTAGAGCAGCTTTTCGTCGGGCGAGAAGGCGAGGCCGTTCGGCTTGACGAAATCGGTGGCGACCGTCTTCAACGCCCCCGAGGTCGGGTCGAAGCGGTAGACGTGGCAGCCGTCCTGCTCCAGCTCCGACTGGTGGCCCTCATACTCCGACAGGATGCCGTAGGACGGGTCGGTGAACCACACCGTGTCGTCCGACTTCACCACCACGTCGTTGGGCGAGTTGAGGCGTTTGCCGTTGTGGCTGTCGGCCAGCACGGTGACGCGGCCGTCATATTCGGTGCGGCTGACCCGGCGGCCGCCATGTTCGCAGGACACCAGGCGGCCCTGGCGGTCGCGGGTGTGGCCGTTGGTGTGGTTCGACGGGTTGCGGTAGACGCTGACGCTGCCGTCGGTCTCGTCCCAGCGCATGATCCGGTTGTTCGGGATGTCGCTCCACAGGAGGTAGCGGCCGTCGCCGAACCACACCGGCCCTTCCGACCAGCGCAGCCCGATGTCGCTGGCCAGGACATCGATATGGACATTGCCCATGACATAGGACGCGAAGCGCTTGTCGAGCACCTCGAAGCAGGGGTCGAGCATTTCCGGTTTCCTCCCGTCGTCCGAGCTTGGGGCTCGGATCGCCTCAATGATCGGACATAACTGGCCGGAGTGTCGCGTCGGCCGTGCCGCCCGTCAACGATTCAGCACGGGAGGAGGGCACCGCGCAAACGGGCGATGCCCTCCCGGCCATGCTATTTCCCGAGTCCCGGCAGGACCGATGTGCCTTCCTGCCTGACCGCGGCGAGCTCAGCCGGATCCAGCCCGAGCACCGTCAGGATCGTGGGGGCGATCTCCGCGGTCTGCGCCGGCTGGGTGACCACGCGAGCGCCGATGCCCGGCCCGGAGACAAGCAGGGCGACGTTGGTGTCGTCGGGGTTGGTGCCGCCATGCTCCGCGATCTTGGTGCTCTTGGCGCCCTTGTAGACCACGCCGATCCGCGACTGGATGGCGATGTCGGGCGCCCGGGAATCGGTGGCCGGATCGGTCAGCCGGGCGGCCAGGGCCGGACCGGTGAAGATCTCGCCGATGCCCAGCTCGTCCTGGTGGGCGGTCAGGGCCGCCACCGCCTCCGCAGCCTTGCCCTGGTCCTTGAGCCAGATGTAGGTCGCGTCGTCGGCGATCTCGAAGGCCAGGTTGCCGCCGATGATCTTGCCGTAGGCGGCGTCATCGATGCCGACCGTCCGGCCCGGCTGGATCGGCGACTGGCCGTGTTTGGCGCTGATGATGACGAGCGTGGAGTCCAGAAGCTTCTGGGTCGCCAGGGCCTGGACGATCGAACCGATCGACCGGCTGGTGTGCAGGATGGCGTCCTCGAGGCCGGGGCTCGGCGTCGCCTGCGCGTCGAGATAGCCCGCTCCGGCACTTTTCTGGCCGACGCTGACCGCCTGGAAGTTCAGGCCCAGGATCGTCGGGACGTCGGCGGCCCGCGCCCCGTCGCTGGTCTTGCCGTTGATCTCGTTGATCACGGCGGTGACCTTAAGATCGTCATTCGCCTCGGTGGCGGGAACCGTGGTGTCGGCCGACTGGACCTCCGGCGTGTACAGATCCTCGACGCCCTTGCCCGACGGCCCGTTGACCAGGTCGTAGGCCGGGTGCTTGTCCGCCCAGGCGGTGTGGCCGCCATGGCCGCGGATCACGTCGAAGACCGTGTTCACGCGCAGGAAGCTGTGCGGGTAGACCGGCTGGCAGCCGTTCTTCGGGTCGCGCGGCAGCCGCGCCGGGTCGATCGCCACCCCGCCATGCTTGCCGGCGCCGCCGTCGAGGGCGGTGTCGTCATAGTCGAGGTCCTCCGTGAACGCCGTCTCGGTGCCGACCGTCGAACAGTCCGACCCCGGCGGCGACAGCGTCCGATCGTAGGAATCGTCGTAATAGACGCCGGTCGAGCGCGGCGTGCCGCCGGTGATCTGCGCCAGGAGGCCCGGGAACGAGTCGGACGGGATCGGGGTCGCCGCGTTCACGTACCGAGTGCCCTTGACGGCAAGGGCGGCGAGCGGCGCGTCGGGATGGGCGGCGATCAGGTTCTCGAGATCGACGGCATGCAGGCCGTCGACGCTGATCAGCAGGACATGGCGGACGGGATCGGCCTGCGCCTGGCCCGATCCGATAAGCGCGGCGCCCGCCAGAACAGACGTCGCCAGCAGCCGATTGAGCATCGTCATAACCCGACCCTTTTGGGAAAGCATTTGTGAGGGCGGGATCATTCCACCGGCCCATGACATATTTGTTGCTGCCGGGCCGACTATTCGGAACATTAACTAATGATAACCTGGAGCCACGTGGCGTGGCGTCGGTCGGGTCAGGTCGCGGCCCGGCCGCCCCGGCCGTACAGCACCAGCATCAGGATGATGACGAGGCCGTAGATGATCTGCCGCCCGGCCTCGGGCATCTGCATCACCGACAGCACGCTCTGCAGCAGCACGATCAGGATGGTGCCGACCACGGTGCCGGCATAGCGGCCCTGGCCGCCCAGGATGTTGGTGCCGCCGATCACCACCGCCGCGATCGAGGGCAGCAGGTAGGTGTCGCCCATCGCCTGGTAGGCCTTGCTGGAATAGCCGGCCAGCAGGATGCCGGCGAGGGCGGCGCAGAAGCCGCACAGCACGAAACCGCCGACGATCACCAGCCGGGTGTTGACGCCGGAGAGGTAGGCCGCGGCCTCGCGGTTGCCGATGGCGTAGATGTAGCGGCCCATCGGCATGCGGGTCAGCAGGAACACCAGGGCCAGGGACAGCAGGATCCAGACGAACACTGCCATCGGGATGCCCAGCAGCTCGGTCTTGGCCAGGAACTCCATCGGCGGGGTCGCCATGCTGGTGGGCGAGAAGCCGCCGGTCAGCATCACCATCAGCCCGCGCAGCACGGTGTTGACGCCGAGGGTGAAGATCATCGACGGCACCCTGAGGAAGGCGACGCCCAGGCCGTTGAACAGCCCGACCAGCATGCCGACGCCCAGCCCGACCGGGATCGCCTCCGGCCCGCCGACCGCGGTCGCCAGCATGGCGGAGGCGGTGATCGTCCAGGGCACCGACAGGTCGATATGGCCCATCAGGATGACCAGCATCATGCCGGCCGCGATCACCCCCATGAACGACGCGACCTTGAGCTGTTGCAGCAGGTAGGTCGGCGAGAGGAAGGTTGCCGTGCCCTGGGTGATCATGGTGTAGGCGGTGCCGGCCATCAGGATCAGGATCACGAAGCCGCAGGCCACCAGGATCGGCCGGTCGACGGAGCGGAGGAAGGCGGTCATCGCGGTCCCTAGCCGAACAGATGCAGGCGGTTCTTGACGCTGAACACCCGGGCCGCGCCGATCGAGACGGCGGCCAGCAGGATCACGCCTTCGAACAGCGGCTGCAGCAGCGGGTTGGCCAGGAAGGCCAGGGCGCTGTCCTCCGGCACCACGCGGAAGCAGAAGGAGATCGCGCGCAGCACCATGACGCCGACGATCGAGGCGACGGCGCCGCCCGACCCGCCGAACAGCGAGGTGCCGCCGACCACCACCGCGGCGATCGAGTTCAGCGTGTAGGTGCCGGCCATCGAGGTGTCGGCGTTGCCGCTGCCGGTCTGCAGCGCCAGGTAGACGCCGGCCGCGGCGGCGAAGAAGCCGGACAGGGTGAAGGCGGCCAGCTTCGACCGGTCGATGGCCACGCCCGACATGAACGCCGCCTGCTCCGACGACCCGATGGCGTAGCAGCCGCGGCCGGTCACCGAGTTCTTGAACGGCAGCCACACCAGCCCGACCATCAGCACCGCCAGGATCACCGGCACCGGGATCGCCTGGATGGCCTGGAACCAGCCCGGCAGGTCGCCGCCCCACCAGCCATAGGTGTCGGCCACGTCGAACAGGGTGTTGGACGCGGCCCAGGACAGGTCGGCATCGACCGCGCCGCCGGGCGTCGGCCGCAGGAACAGGGCGATGCCGATGAAGACGGCGCCGCTGGCCAGCGTGGCGATGATCGGCTGGATCCGGCCATAGACCACCAGCGCGCCGTTGACGAAGCCGGCCAGCACCCCGGTGGCGAGGCAGAGCACGACGCCGAGGGCGAGGTCCCAGCCGGTCCCGGTCAGGAGATGCGAGGCCAGGCAGTTCACCAGCGTCATCAGGGCGCCGACGGAGAGGTCGAGGCCGCCGAGCAGGACCGGCACGGTCTGCGCCATCGCCACCAGGGCGAGGGTGAAGGTCTCGTTGACGTTCTGGGCGATGACGTCGGCGCTGCCCCCGCGCGGGTGGTAGGCCGAGTACAGGCCGTAGAACAGGACGAACAGGCCAATCGCCAAAAGAAGGCCGCGATCGCTCGACCATCGGCGCATCGCGGCGGTCAAGTGGAGCTTCCCTGCAAGGCACACCCCCCACCGTCATTGCGAGGAGGCGAAGCCGACGAAGCAATCCATGGCGCCGTGCGTGCGGCCCGATGGACTGCTTCCCCCGGCTCAAGGCCGGGGTCGCAATGACGATCTTCGGTGTTTTTTTGAGGTCCGGTCATGCGGGCATCGCCTCCGGCATCGCGTCGCCTGGGGCCAGGTTCAGGGCGCTGGCGACGATGTTGGTCTCGGTGATGTCCTCGCCCTCCAGGGTCCGGATCACCCGCCCGCCATACAGGATCATCACCCGGTCGCAGCAGCCGATCAGCTCGTCATAGTCGGTCGAATAGAGCAGGATCGCGGTGCCGGCATCGGCGAGGTCGCGCAGCAGCTGGTAGATCTCCTGCTTGGTGCCGACATCGATGCCGCGGGTCGGGTCGTTCAGCAGCACGATCCGGGCATCGGTCAGCAGCCATTTGGCGATGACCACCTTCTGCTGGTTGCCGCCCGACAGCGTGCCGACGGGGGCCGAGGCCGAGCCGAGCTTGATCTTCAGCGCCTCGACCATCCGGTCGATCCCGGCGCTTTCCTTGCGCCGGTCGACGGCCAGGAACTTGGTCATGCCGCCCAGCGCGGCCAAAGTGATGTTCTCGCCCACCGACATCGGCAGCAGCAGGCCCTCGGTCTTGCGATCCTCCGGAATCAGCGCCATGCCGATGCCGGCGCGCTTGGCACCGCGGGGGCTGCCAATCCGGCAGGGCTTGCCGTCGATCAGGATGTCGCCTTCGACGCCGCGCAGCACGCCGAACAGGGCCAGCAGCAGGTCGCGCTGGCCCTGGCCGTCCAGCCCGCCCAGGCCGACGATCTCGCCGCGGCCGACGGTCAGCGAGATGTCGGCCAGGCGGTCGGTCCAGCGCAGGTTGCGGGTCTCCAGCATCGGTGCCGGCGCCGCGGTCCTGGCCGGCTTCGGCGGATACACATTGTGGATCTCGCGGCCGATCAGCATGTGCACCACCTCGTCATTGGTGCGCGCGCCGGCCGGGAAGGTGTCGATGTGGCGGCCGTTGCGGAACACCGAGCAGGTGTCGCACAGCGCCTTGATCTCCGGCATGCGGTGGGAGATGTAGAGGATGCCCAGGCCGTCGCGCCGCAGCTGGTGCAGCAGGGTGTAGACCTTCTCGACATCCGCCGCGGTCAGCGCCGAGGTCGCCTCGTCCAGGATCAGCAGGCGCGGGTCGCGCCCCAGCGCCTTGGCGATCTCGACCATCTGCCGCCGCGACAGGGGCAGGGCCTTGACCGGCATCCGCGGGTCGATGTCGGCGCAGCCGACCCGGGCCAGCAGCTCTTCCGCCCGCCGGCGCTGGCCCCGCTGGTCGATCAGGCCGAACCGCGTCGGCGGCCGGGTGATGCAGATGTTGTCGGCGACCGACAGATCCGGCATCAGCGACAGTTCCTGGAACACGCAGACGACGCCGGCCGCATTCGCCGCCTGGGGCGAGGCGAAGCTGACCGGCCGGCCATCGACCTGCATCTCGCCGGCGCTGGGCTGCACCACGCCTGATATGATCTTGATCAGCGTGCTCTTGCCGGCGCCGTTCTCGCCCAGCACGCCGTGGATCGAGCCGGGGCGGGCCGCGAAATCGACCTCGCGCAGGGCGTGCACGCCGCCATAGTGCTTGCTGACCCCGGCCAGACGCACCAGTGGCGGCGTGTCGACTGCACTCATCGGCCCGTTCCGGAAGTTGCGACAGTGACTGGAAACAAAGACCCGTCATCGCGAGCCCCGGAGGGGTGTGGCGATCCAGCGGCACCGCTCTCTGGATCGCCACGGCGCTGCGCGCCTCGCGATGACGGCTTCAGGATCGGCATGAATTCCACGTGCCGAGGGCCGGTCCTACTTGTTGTCCGCGTTCTGGGCCATGATCTGCGGCGCCTTGAACGTAATGCCGCAGGGTTCGAACGCGTTCGGGGCGAAGAAGTCGACCGTCAGGTCCGACCAGTAGTTTTCGCCATCCTTCAGCGTCTTGTAATCCGCCACCGGGATCGGGATCGACACCATCTGCGGCATCGTCTCGCCCTTCAGCGCGGCGATCGCGGCCTTCATCGCGATGGCCACCAGGGCCGGCGACTGGCCGTAGGACAGGCCCTTCAGCCCCTGGTCCTTGTACTGGACGATCTGCTGGCGGAACAGGTTCTCGCCCTCGCCGGCCATCGGCACCAGCGGCTGCTTGGCGTCGAGCAGCGCCTGCACCGTGCCGTTCGACCCGCCCTGGGTGAAGATGCCGTCGAAATGGCCATGCACGGCCAGGGCGTCGGCGGTGGCCTTCTGCGAATCGCCCGGCGCCCAGTTGCCGACGACCTCGACGATGTCATAGGGCTTGCCCGAGGCCTTCATCGTGGTCTGGAAGCCCTCATGCCGGTCGCGGTCGACCGAATTGCCCGGGACGCCGCGCACCTCCAGGATCTTGCCGCCATTGGGCACGTTCTCGACCAGGAACTTGGCCGACATCACGCCCATGGCGGTCTGGTCTTCGTTGACCTGCATCACCTCGGTGGTGTCGAGGGTGTTGTCGAACGGCACCAGCACGACGTTCTTGCGGTTGGCCAGCTTGATCACCCGGTCGAAGCCGGTGGTGCTGACCGCGTTGACCACGATCGCGTCATAGCCCTGGTTGATGAAATCCTCGATCGCGCCCAGCTGCGCCGCCGCGTCGTTGCCGGTGGAGATCACCTTGAATTCCTTGATGTCCTTGGCGACATCCGGCAGCGCGGCATAGGCCTTGGCGGTCTGGATCATCTGGATGCGCCAGATGTTGCCGACGAAGCCGTTGACCAGGGCAATGCGGAACGGCCCGGGATGGGCGTCCCATTTCATGTATTTCGTGTCCTTGTCCCAGGGCGCGAAGCACTGGGGCAGGGCGCCCGGCCCGGCCACGATCTTCGGCGCGGCGGATGCCGGCACCGACAGCGCGGACACGGAGAGCAAGGCGGCCGCAGCAATTGCGGCGACATGGCGAAGCAGCATTCGGTCCTCCCTGAAATTGGGCTTTGCCCTGCGAACGATTGAAACTCGTCCGACATAATTTGCGAGATGAATCTTGCTCCGAACCGGCCCCGGCGTCAATCATCAGACCGTTGCCCAAAAGGTGAGACTCCCCTTCGAATGGTGTGGAGGCCAGACCGGCGTTTCACGGGGATGGCGCGGCCCAAAAGTCCGACGTAAAGTGGGGCAGCCCAGGATTGCCAGGCAAAACCCAAGAGACCCGCACCAAGTCCATGCCCAGCCCCAGCCTCTTCATCCGCCTGAACCGCGATGACAACGTCGTCCTCGCCCGCGCCGACATCACGCCGGGCACGCCGATCCCGGAGGAGGGGGTGACCACTGCCGGCCATATCCCGGCCGGCCACAAGATGGCGACGCGCCCGATCGCGGCGGGCGAGCCGATCCGCCGCTACAACCAGATCATCGGCTTCGCCACCGAGGCGATCGGCACCGGCGAGCACGTCCATGTCCAGAATTGCGCCATGGGCGATTTCGAGCGCGACTACGCCTTCTGCGCCGACGCCAAGCCGACCGCGATGCTGCCGGAGTCGGAGCGGGCGACCTTCCAGGGCTTCCGCCGCGCCAACGGCCGCGTCGGCACCCGCAACTACATCGGTATTCTCTCGTCGGTGAACTGCTCGGCCACCACCAGCCGGATGATCGCGGCGCATTTCGAGCGCTCCGGCATCCTCGAGCAGTTCCCCCATGTCGACGGCGTGGTGGCGATCACCCATTCCACCGGCTGCGGCATGGCGGATACCGGCGAAGGCTACGACAACCTGCAGCGCACCCTGTGGGGCTATGCCCGCAACCCCAACTTCGCCGGGGTGCTGATGATCGGCCTGGGCTGCGAGGTCAACCAGATCGACTTCCTGCTCGAGGCCTATCAGGTCGAGCGTGGGCCGCTGTTCCAGACCATGAACATCCAGAACCTGGGCGGCACCCGCAAGACGGTCGACCATTGCATCGCCAAGGTGATGGAGATGCTGCCGGAGGCCGACAAGGCGCGGCGCGAGACCGTGCCGGTCAGCGAGCTGATGGTGGCGCTGCAGTGCGGCGGGTCGGACGGCTATTCCGGCATCTCGGCCAACCCGGCGCTGGGCGCCGCGGTCGACCTGCTGGTCCGCCACGGAGGCAGCGCCGTGCTGTCGGAGACGCCGGAGATCTACGGCGCCGAGCACCTGCTGACCCGGCGCGCGGTCAACCGCCAGGTCGGCGAGAAGCTGATCGCCCGGATCAAGTGGTGGGAAGGCTACACCAGCCGCAACGGCGGCGAGATGAACAACAACCCGTCGCCGGGCAACAAGCGCGGCGGCCTGACCACGATCCTGGAGAAGTCGCTGGGCGCCGCGGCCAAGGGCGGCACCACCAACCTGGTCGAGGTCTACAAGTATGCCGAGCAGATGACGGCCAAGGGCTTCGTGTTCATGGACACGCCCGGCTACGACCCGGCCTCGGCCACCGGCCAGGTGGCGGGCGGGGCGCAGATCGTCTGCTTCACCACCGGCCGCGGCTCGGTCTCCGGCTTCAAGCCGGCGCCCTGCATCAAGGTCGCCACCAACTCCGCCATGTACCGCCACATGGAGGAGGACATGGACATTAACTGCGGCACCATCATCGATGGCGACGAGTCGATCGAGGCGGCCGGCCGCCGGATCTTCGACGTGTTCCTGGCGACGGCGTCCGGCGCGCAGACCAAGAGCGAGGCCCAGGGCTTCGGCGACAACGAGTTCGTGCCCTGGCAGATCGGCGCGGTGATGTAAGGGGACTGGAGGTCCACTTTCTTTGTCATTGCCCGGCTTGACCGGGCAATCCAGGGGCCACCAAGAGCCGCTCCGGCCGCCCCTGGATGCCACGGTCAAGCCGTGGCATGACAGCTTAAAACTGGTGATTTGCGGTCAACCGACGCTTGCGAGACAAGCCCGGAAGAGAAGCGGGAAGGGACATCCATGAAGCAGTACATCTCGGTCGCGGCCAGCCTGCCGGCGGATGCCGATCGCGCCACGCTGGTCGGCCGGGTCTGGCTGCCGCAGGTGGAGGGGCCGGCCGTGGTCGCCCTGCGCGGCGGTCAGGTGATCGACATCACCCGCGCGGCGCCGACCATCACCGACCTGATCTCCGCCGCCGACCCGGTGGCGCTGGCCAAGTCCGACGGCCCGGCGATCGGCAGCATCGCCGACCTGCTGGCCAATGCCGACGAGACCAGCCGCGACGCGTCGAAGCCCTGGCCGCTGGCCCCGGTCGACCTGCAGGCGGTCAAGGCCGCCGGCGTCACCTTCGTCGCCTCGATGCTGGAGCGGGTGATCGAGGAGCAGGCGCGCGGCGACGCCACCAAGGCCGACGCCATCCGCCAGCGCATCGTCTCGATCATCGGCGACGACCTCGCCGCCATCCGCCCCGGCTCGGCCGAGGCGCAGCGGATCAAGGACGTGCTGCTGTCCCAGAACGCCTGGTCGCAGTATCTCGAGGTCGGCATCGGCCCGGATGCCGAGATCTTCACCAAGAGCCAGCCGATGTCCTCGGTTGGCCTCGGCGCCGAGATCGGCATCCTCCCGATCTCGACCTGGAACAACCCCGAGCCCGAGATCGTGCTGGTGGTGGCGCCGAGCGGCACCGTTGTCGGCGCGACGCTCGGCAACGACGTCAACCTGCGCGACCTCGAGGGCCGCAGTGCCCTCCTGCTCGGCAAGGCCAAGGACAACAACGCCTCCTCCGCGATCGGTCCCTTCATCCGGCTGTTCGACGGCGGCTTCGGCATCGACGACATCCGCAAGGCCGACCTGGCGATGGCGGTGCATGGGCCCGAGGGCTACACGCTCAAGGGCCACAGCTCGATCTCCAAGATCAGCCGCGACCCGCTCGACCTCGCCGGCCAGCTGCTGGGCCCGAACCATCAGTACCCGGACGGGGCGGTGCTGTTCCTCGGCACCATGTTCGCGCCGACCGACGACCGCGACGCGCCGGGCATGGGTTTCACCCACAAGATCGGCGACATCGTCACCATCTCGACGCCGACGCTCGGCATGCTGGTCAACCGGGTGAACCACACCGACAAGATCGCGCCCTGGCAGTTCGGCGCCCGGGCGCTGATGGCAAGCCTGGCCAAGCGCGGGCTGCTGTAGGGCGTGGTGCTACGGGGCTCAGGCTGGGTTCGCGTATGCGAAACCAGCCTGAGCAACCCGCTCTAATCGAAGCGGCTGAAATCCGGCTTCCGCTTCTCCAGGAAGGCGGTGAAGGCTTCCTTGGCCTCGGCGGATTTCAGCTGGGCGCCGAAGGCCTCGACCTCCAGGGTCATGGCCTCGCGCACCGCGGCCTGGTGCGGCGCCCGCAGCAGCGCCTTGGTCTGGCGCAGCGCCGCCGGCGGCAGGGCGGCCAGCCGCGCCGCCACGGCGGTGAGCTCGGCATCCAGCGTGGTCTCGGCGATCAGCCGGGTGATCAGCCCGGCGGCCAGCGCCGCCTCGGCGCCGAAGCCCTCGCCGGTCAGCAGCCACCAGGAGGCCTTCAGCCGGCCGGCGGCTGCGGGCAGCAGCAGGGTGGACGCCGCCTCCGGCACCAGGCCGAGCTGGACGAAGGGCAGCTGGAACCGGGCCGAGGGCGTGGCCAGCACCACGTCGCAATGCAGCAGCATGGTGGTGCCGATGCCGATCGCGGCGCCGCGGATCCCGGCGACCAGCGGCTTGGGAAAGGCGGCAAGCGCGTCGAAGAAGTCCAGCACCGGCCGCAGCCCGGTCTCGCCGCCGGTGGCGAGGAAGTCGGCGATGTCGTTGCCGGCGGAGAAGTCGTCGCCGCCGCGCAGGATGACCAGGCGCACCGCCGGGTCCGCCGCGGCCTTCTGCAGCGCCTCCGTCAGGCCCTGGTACATCGTCATGTTGATGGCGTTCTTCTTCTCCGGCCGGTTCAGCCGGATGGTCATGGCCGGACCGTTGGTTTCGGTCAGGATCGGATCGGTCATGGCGGTGCTCCCAAGGTCGCTGCTGCGCCACGCTAGAGAGGTGATCCCGTCCCTGTCGAGCAGGTTGCGCCGGTGCTACCCGCCGCCGGCCCGTCGCAGAGGGATCAGCCGATCAGAGACCGGGCGACCGCGACGCCGGTGGCGAAGCAGCCCTGCAGCAGGTAGCCGCCGGTCGGCGCCTCCCAGTCCAGCATCTCGCCGCAGGCGTAGAGGCCGGGCAGGGCGCGCAGCTCCAGGGCCGGCGTCAGCGCCTCGGCCCGGATGCCGCCGGCGGTCGAGATGGCGCGGTCCAGCGGCCGGATGCCGGTCAGGCGCAGCGGCACCGCCTTGATCGCCGCAGCCAGTGCCTCCGGCGTCGCCAGAGCGTCGGGCGGGAAGCCCTCGCGCAGCAGCGGATAGGCCCAGCCGGGGAGTGACAGGGCGCGGCGCAGCCGGTTCGGGGCGCTGTCGCTGCTGCCGGTGTGGCCCAGCCGTTCCGAGGCCTCGGCCAGGCTCATGTCGGGTCTCAGGTCGAGCACCAGGGTTGCACTGCCCTCGCGCCCGATCGCCTCGCGCAGTTCGGGCCCGAGGGCGTAGACGGCGCCGCCCTCGATGCCGCTTGCGGTGATCACCGCCTCGCCTCGCACCATGCGTCCGGCGAAGGACAGGGCGATGCGCTTCAGCGGCGTGCCGGCGAAGCGGTCGCGCAGATGGCTCGACCAGGCGATGTCGAAGCCGCCATTGGCCGGGGCCAGGGGCGTGATCGCCACGCCGCGCGCCGCCAGGACCGGGGCCCAGGCGCCGGTGCCGCCGAGGCGCGGCCAGCTGGCGCCGCCCAGCGCCAGGATGGTGGCGTCGGCCTCGACCGGGGCCTCGCCCTCCGGCCCGTGCAGCACCGGCCGGCCGTCATCGGTCAGCCCCGTCCACTCGTGCCGGGTGTTGAATGTCACATTGAGGCTGTCGAGCCGGCGCAGCCAGGCGCGCAGCAGCGGCGAGGCCTTCAGGCTCTGCGGGAACACCCGCCCGCTCGACCCGACGAAGGTCGGGATGCCGAGGTCGTGGCTCCACGCCTGCAGGTCGTCTGGGGTGAAGGCGCGGACCAGCGGCTCCATCCACGCCCGGGCGGTCCCATAGCGGGTGACGAACTGGTCCAGCGGCTCGGAATGGGTCAGGTTCAGCCCGCCGCGCCCGGCCATCAGGAACTTCCGACCCACCGTCGGCATGCGGTCGTAGACGGTGACGCGCCGCCCAGCCTCGGCCAGGCGCTGCGCGGCGATCAGCCCGGCGGGGCCGCCGCCGATGATGGTGATGGACTGGGGCAAGGGGACAGCCGGATGTTGCGGGGCGCGGACCCTACCGCGTCCGGCCCCCGAGGCCAAGCCGCGTGCCGCAAGTCCGGTTCCCCACGCCCTATTCTGTCATGCCACGGCTTGACCGTGGCATCCAGGGCGGCCAAAGCGGCTCTGTGTGGCCCCTGGATTGCCCGGTCAAGCCGGGCAATGACAAGGAGTGGAGGGCGGAGTTGGGTCAGCTGAAGTTCATCATCACGTGCCGCAGCACGGTGTAGTCCTCCAGCCCGTACATCGACATGTCCTTGCCGTAGCCGGACATCTTCAGCCCGCCATGCGGCATCTCGGCGGTCAGGGTGAAGTGGGCGTTGACCCAGACGCAGCCATACTGCAGCCGGGCCGAGGTCTTCAGCGCCGTCTTCACATTGCTGGTCCAGACCGAGGAGGCGAGGCCGTAGTCGCTGTCATTGGCCCAGGCGATCGCGGCGTCCGGGTCGTCGAAGCGGGTGACCGAGACCACCGGGCCGAACACCTCCTTGCGCACGATCTCGTCGGTCTGCAGCGCGCCGGCCACCAGGGTCGGCTTGAAGAAGAAGCCGCCGCCCTCGGCCTTGCCGCCGCCGGCCAGGATCTCGGTGTGCTTCTGCGCCGCCGCGCGCTCGACGAAGCTGGCCACCCGCTCGCGCTGGCGCTCGCTGATCAGCGGCCCGATCTCGCTCGCGGCATCGTCCGGCGCGCCGTATTTCAGGGTGGAGACGGCGCTGGCCAGGTCGGCCACCAGGCGGTCGTAGATCTTGGGCCCGGCATAGACCCGACAGGCGGCGGTGCAGTCCTGGCCGGCATTGTAGAAGCCGCCGGCGCGCACGCCCGCCACCACCGCCTCGAGGTCGGCGTCGTCGAACACCAGCACCGGCGCCTTGCCGCCGAGCTCGAGATGGGTGCGCTTCAGGGTCTTGGCCGCGGATTGCAGCACCTTCTGGCCGGTGGCGATGTCGCCGGTCAGCGACACCATGCGGACCTGCGGGTGGCTGGTCAGCCCGGCGCCCACGGTCTCGCCGCGGCCGGCGACGATGTTGATCACGCCCTTGGGGAAGATCTCGGCCAAGGTGCGGGCCAGGCGCAGCGCGGTCAGCGGCGTCTGCTCCGACGGCTTCATCACCACGGTGTTGCCGGCGGCCAGCGCCGGGGCGACCTTCCAGGCCAGCATCATCAGCGGGTAGTTCCACGGCGCGATCGACCCGACCACGCCGATCGGGTCGCGCCGGATCATGCTGGTGTGGTTGGCGACGTATTCCCCGGCGGCCGACCCGGTCAGGCAGCGGGTGGCGCCGGCGAAGAAGCGGAAGGTGTCGACGATCGCCGGGATCTCGTCCTCCAGCACCCGGGCGTAGGGCTTGCCGCAGTTCAGCGATTCCAGCCGGGCATAGGTCTCGGCGTCGCGCTCGATCGCGTCGGCCAGCTTGAGCAGATGCCCCGCGCGCTGGGCCGGGGTGGTCTGCGACCAGCTGTCGAAGGCCCGCGCGGCGGCGGCGACGGCGGCGTTGAGCTGGGCCTGCGAGGCCTCCGGCACATCGACCACCAGCTTGCCGGTGGCCGGATTCAGGACCTTCTCGGCCGGGCCCTCGCCCTTGACCAGGGCGCCGTCGATCAGAAGCTCGATGTCCATGGAATGGTCTCCCTTGAAGGGGCGGTCCGGTCTTACTTGCCGGAGCCGGAAAAATCGTGGGTGTCGCGGGTCAGGTAGTAGGCGCCGAGGATCGGCAGGAAGGTGACGACGATGACGATGATGGCGACGACATTGGTCACCGGCCGCTGCCGCGGCTTGATCAGCTCGGTCAGCATCCAGATCGGCAGGGTCTGCTGCTGCCCGGCGGTGAAGGTGGTGACGATGACTTCGTCGAAGCTCAGCGCGAAGGCCAGCATGCCGCCGGCCAGCAGCGCGGTGGCGATGTTCGGCAGCACCACGTGGCGGAAGGTCTGGAACCCGTCGGCGCCGAGGTCCATCGACGCCTCGATCAGCGAGCCGGAGGTGCGGCGGAACCGGGCCAGCACGTTGTTGTAGACCACGACGATGCAGAAGGTGGCGTGGCCGATGACGATGGTCCAGAAGCTGAACGGGATCTCCAGCAGCGCATAGGCCGAGCGCAGGGCGATGCCGGTGATGATGCCGGGCAGGGCGATCGGCAGGATGATCAGCAGCGACAGCGTCTCGCGCCCGAAGAATTTGCTGCGCCAGACGGCCGCCGCGGCGCAGGTGCCCAGCACGATGGCGAGCAGCGTCGACATCGCCGCCACCCGGACCGACAGCCCCAGCGCCGCCCAGATGTCCGGCCGCTCGAACCAGGCCACGCCGAACCAGTGCAGCGTCAGGTCCGGCGGCGGGAACTGGAAGGTCTTCTCGTCGCTGGAGAAGGCGTAGAGCAGGATGAACAGCAGCGGCAGGTGCAGGAACAGGATGCCGCCGAGCGCCGCCAGCCGCAGCCCGTGCGGGGCGCGGATGCCGCTGGTGACCTTGCCCTTGGCATCAGAGCGCATCGAAGGCCCCCAGGCGTTTCGCCGCGGTGAGGTAGATGCCCATGATCACGATCGGCACCACGGTGAAGGCGGCGGCCAGGGGCACGTTGCCGGCGGTGCCCTGCAGCTGCAGAACGACCTGGCCGATGAACGGCCGCGACGACCCGATGATGCCGGGGATGATGTAGTCGCCCAACGTCAGCGAGAAGGTGAAGATCGATCCGGCGACCACGCCCGGGAAGGCCAGCGGCAGGATCACGGTGCGGAAGGTCTGGCCGGGCCTGGCGCCGAGATCGGCCGAGGCTTCGGTCAGCGACCGCGGCACCCGCTCCAGCGACGCCTGCAGCGGCAGGATCATGTAGGGCAGCCAGATGTAGGTGAACACCAGGGCGGTGCCGATATAGGCGCTGGACAGGGACGGCCCGCCGACCACCGGCAGGGCCAGGATGCCGTCCAGCAGCCAGGTTAGGTGCAGCTGGCCGGCCAGCCAGGTGATCACACCCTCGCGGGCCAGGATCAGCTTCCAGGCATAGACCTTGACCAGGTAGCTCGACCACAGCGGCAGCATGATCGCGATGTAGAACGCCGCCTTGGCCCGGCCGCGGGCGTAGCGCGCGACGTAGTAGGCGATCGGAAAGGCGATCAGGGCGCAGATCACGGTGACGGCGGCCGCCATGGTCGCCGTGCGCAGCACGATGTCCATGTTGGCGGCGGTGAACAGGTCGCCATAGGTCGACAGGGTGAATTCCGGAACGATCATCCCGGTGAAGCCGTCGACCGAATAGAAGCTCTGCAGCAGCAGCGCGAACAGCGAGCCGAGATAGATCACCCCGAGCCACAGCACCGGCGGCACCAGCAGCAGGATCAGCACCAGCCAGCCGTTGCGGTACAGCAGGCGGGAGGCGCGGCGGCCGAAGCCGTCCGCGGCCGGGGCGGGCAGGGTGGCGGCGATCATGCCGCGACATCCGCTTGCGGATGCGCCGCGACGTCCGCCAACGGATGGGCGTGGTCGCGGCGCCAGCTCAGCCGCACGGCCTCGCCGGGTGATTTCGGCGCGGTGTCGAGGTTGGATTCGATCACATCGATGGCACCGCCGGGCGCCAGCGCCACGCGGTAGCGGGTGGTGGCGCCGAGGAAGCTGACGCCGTCGACCGTGCCGGCGACCTCGACCGAATCCGCCGGCACGGCCTGGCCGTCGACCAGGATGCGGATGCGCTCCGGCCGCAGGGCGAAGGCCCGGTCCTGGCCCATCAGCTTTCCGGCGGTAGCGGCGTCGACCATGTTGGAGGCGCCGACGAAGCCGGCGACGAAGGCGGTGGCCGGGCGGTCGTAGATCGCGCTCGGCGTGTCGATCTGCTCGACCCGGCCGAGGTTGAACACCGCCACCCGGTCGCTCATCGCCAGGGCCTCGCCTTGGTCGTGGGTGACATAGACGAAGGTGATGCCGACCTGGCGCTGCAGCGCCTTCAGCTCCTCCTGCATCGCCTCGCGCAGCTTGAGGTCGAGGGCGCCGAGCGGTTCGTCCAGCAGCAGGACGGAGGGGCGGTTGACCAAGGCGCGGGCCAGGGCGACGCGCTGGCGCTGGCCGCCGGACAGTTGGGCCGGCCGCCGCCCGGCGAAATCGCCGAGCTTGACCATGCCGAGCATCGCCTCGGCCTGGCGGCGGCGTTCGGCCTTGGGCACCCGGCGGATCATCAGGCCGTAGGCCACGTTCTCCCAAACGCTCATATGCGGGAACAGGGCGTAGTCCTGGAACACGGTGTTGACGTCGCGGTCATAGGGCGGGGTGGCGGACACGTCGCGGCCGTGCAGCAGCAGGTGGCCCGCGGTCGGCTGCTCGAAGCCGGCGATCAGGCGCAGGCAGGTGGTCTTGCCCGAGCCGGAGGGGCCGAGCATCGAGAAGAACTCGCCGTCGCGGATCTCGAAGCTGACGTCGTTGACCGCTCGCACCGCCCCGAAATGGCGGCTGACATGGTCGAAGCGGACGGCGCTGCTGCTGTCGGTCATGGGTATGCCGTGCCTTGCTGATAGGCGAGCGGATGGCGAAGCGTTGTCCGCCGCAATACACATCGTCATTCCCGCGGAAGCGGGAATCTCTTCGGGTGATGTCCCTTTGAGATCCCCGCTTTCGCGGGGATGACGGAAGAAGAGTGGGAGCGGCGTCCCAGGATCCGGAACGCCGCTCTAGGACCTATCTACCGCCCAGGATGGCGATGTAGTCCGTGGTCCAGCGCAGATACGGGACGCAGCCTTCCGGATGGTCGGTGCATTGCTGGCGCGGCGTGGTCCAGAAGTGGATCTTGTCGAAATTGTCGAAGCCGTTGGCCTTGCAGCCCTCGGCGCCGAGCAGCTCGTTGCCCTCGCAGGCCGCCGGCACCACCGGCACCGAGCCGAACCAGGCGGCCAGGTCGCCCTGCGCCTTCTTGTTCAGCGAATGCTCGATCCACTTGTAGGCGCAGTTCGGATGCGCCGCGTCGGCGTGCAGCATGGTGGTGTCGGCCCAGCCGGTCGCGCCTTCCTCGGGGATGACGCTGGCGATCGGCTTGTTCTGCGATTTCAGCAGGTTGACCTGGAACGGCCAGGTCGAGGAGGCGACCACGCCCTCGTTGATGAAGTCGTCGACCTGCACCGCGGCGTCGTGCCAGTAGCGCACCACCAGCTGGCGCTGGCCGCGCAGCAGGTCGGTCGCCGCCTTGTACTGCTCCTCGTTCAGCTGATACGGGTCCTTGATGCCCAGCTCGGGCTTGTGCTTCATCAGGTATAGCGCCGCGTCGGCGATGTAGATCGGCCCGTCATAGGCCTCGACCCGGCCCTTGTTCGGCTTGCCGTCGGGCAGGGTCTGCGGCTCGAACACCACGCTCCAGCTCTTCGGTGGCTCCTTGAACACCTCGGTGTTGTAGGCCAGCACGTTCGGCCCCCACTGGTAGGGCACGCCGTAATGCTTGCCGTCGACGGTGAACCAGGGCGCGTCCTGCAGCCGCTTGTCGACGGTCTTCCAGCTCGGGACCAGGTTGGTGTTGATCTCCTGCACCCGCTTTCCGTAGATCAGGCGCAGGCTGGCGTCGCCGGAGGCGGTGACGAGGTCGAAGCCGCCCTCGTTCATCAGCGCCACCATCTCGTCCGAGGTGCCGGCGATCTTGACGTTGACCTTGCAGCCGGTCTCCTTCTCGAAGCCGGTGACCCAGTCATAGGCCTTGTCGGTGTCGCCGCGCTCGACGTAGCCGGCCCAGGCGACGATGTCGACCTGGCCTTCGCCCGCGCCGATCGCCGTCAGCGGCGCGGCAACGGCCAGGGTGGTGGTGCAGAACACGGCCAGGGCGCTGCCCAGGGCCAGGCTCCGGCGTAGACGCGATCCCATCTTGTTCTCCCCGTTGTTCGTTCGACGTCGTTGGGAAGAAGCGTAGGTCCGTTGCCGGGATGGCGAGAAATATGAAATATCCTGATTTTCTATCGGTAAAACCGATGGCTAAAGCGACCGCAGCCGTGGAGCCGGGTGCGTCCGCGCCACCTGGATGAAGGTCTCGGCCTGGACCGAGAGGGGCGAGCCGCGGCGCCAGACCACGCCGACATCCAGCGTCGGCAGCGGGTCGGCGATCGGCCGCGCCTCGATCCGGTCGCCTTCCAGCGACCACGGGCGGTAGGCCATGTCGGGCAGGATGGCGACGCCGGCGCCGGTCGCCACCAGGCTGCGCACGGCCTCGACCGAGGCGGTGCGCAGCACCCGCTCCGGGATCAGCCCGGCGGCCCGCCAGAACAGGTCGCTGGCCTCAACGATCTCGTCCACCGCCAGGGCGATCAGCGGCTCGCCGACGATCTCGGCCAGCGGGATCGCCTCGCGCCCCATGAAGCGGTGGTCGGGCGGCAGCCACAGCCGGCTTTCGGAGCGGACCAGGACCTCGCTCTCCAGCGCGTCGCGGTTCTCCAGGGTCGAGACGATCATCACCGCGACCGTGATCTCGCCGTTGATCAGCAGGTGCTCGATATAGGTGCGCTCCTCCTCGATCACCTGCACCGTGACGTTGGGGAACACCCGGCGGAACCGGGCCAGCAGGTCGGCCAGGAAATAGCCGGAGACCATGGTGGTGACACCGAGGGGCAGGGTGCCCTGGACCGCCTCGGGCAGGGTCTTCAGCGCGTTCTGGGCGTCGGCCACCGCGGCCAGGATGACGCGGGCGTGGCGCAGGAACTGGTGGCCGGGATAGGTCAGGATCACGCCGCGGGCGTGGCGCTCGAACAGGCGCGCGCCGGTCTGCTCCTCCAGCGCCTTCAGCGCGTCGGTGATCGCCGATTGCGAGATGCCGACCGCCGCGGCGCCGCCGGAGACCGATCCGGCCTCGGCCACCGCGGTGAAATAGGCGATCTGGCGCAGAGTGACGTTCATGGGGTCGAGCGTCCCGCGCGGCGGGGATTATCTGCAAGAAAAATCGATGGCTGGCGCTATCACTCAAGCGAAACCGAACGGAAATAATCGGTCGCGCAGCGCAGGTCAGGATTGCAACCCTCGGCGGGGCTTGACTTTTGTGCGCTGCGCAACGACATTCCGGTCGCTGCAGAAGCAGCCGTCGGCAACCGATCGCGTGAACGCGCCCCTTGGGGATGTGTCCTGTCGGTCCCGATCGAATCCATCCGACTGCCCAGATCGCGCGGGGCGTCATCGTCAACCCCGCGCTCTTCCCCACGACGCCCGTACACACGGAGTCGGTGGTTCGGCGTCGTCGTTACCGAAAGCACCCTTTTGACCAATTTCACTGATCTCGGCCTCAATCCGCTCCTTCTTAAGGCGCTGACCGCCGAGAACTACGAGACGCCGACGCCGATCCAGGCGCAGGCCATCCCCCATCTCATGCAGGGCCGTGACCTGCTGGGCGTCGCCCAGACCGGCACCGGCAAGACTGCCGCCTTCGCCCTGCCCATCCTGCACCGCCTGATGGCCGACCGGCGCACCGCGCCGCGCCGCGGCTGCCGCGTGCTGGTGCTGAGCCCGACCCGCGAGCTGGCCAGCCAGATCGCCGAGAGCTTCCGCGTCTACGGCCGCCACCTGCCGCTGACCCGCACCACCGTGTTCGGCGGCGTCGGCATGGGCCCGCAGATCCGCACCATGGCGCAGGGCGTCGACGTCCTGGTCGCCACCCCGGGCCGCCTGCTGGACCTGATGTCCCAGGGCGCCATCCGGCTCAGCGACCTCGAGGTCTTCGTCCTGGACGAGGCCGACCAGATGCTGGACATGGGCTTCATCCATGCCATCCGGAAGATCGTCGCCACCATCCCGGCGAAGCGCCAGAGCCTGTTCTTCTCGGCCACCATGCCGACCGACATCGCCGACCTCGCCGGCCGCCTGCTGACCGACCCGGTCAAGGTGGCGGTGACCCCGGTCGCGACCACGGCCGAGCGGATCGAGCAGCGCGTCATGTTCGTCGAGAAGGACGACAAGCGCTCGCTGCTGATCGAGATCCTGCGTGACGAGGCCATCCGCCGCGTCCTGGTGTTCACCCGCACCAAGCACGGCGCCGACCGCGTCGCCAAGCAGCTGACCCAGGCCGGCATCAACGCCGATGCCATCCACGGCAACAAGTCGCAGAGCCAGCGCGAGCGGGCCCTGCTGGGCTTCCGCAACGGCAAGGTCCGGGTGCTGGTGGCCACCGACATCGCCGCCCGCGGCATCGATGTCGACGGCGTCACCCATGTCGTCAACTTCGAGCTGCCGAACGTGCCGGAAAGCTACGTCCACCGTATCGGCCGCACCGCGCGCGCCGGCGCCGAGGGCATGGCGATCTCGTTCTGCGATGTCGAGGAGCGGGCGTTCCTGCGCGACATCGAGAAGCTGATCCGCCAGCCGGTTCCGGTGGTCGAGGACCACGCCTACCGCTCGACCGTGCCGTTCCGCCAGGGTGGGGCCGGTCCGGCCCCGCGCCAGAACCAGAGCCGCGGCCGGCCGCAGGGCCAGGGCCAACGTCCGCATGGCCAGGGGCAGCGGCCCCAGGGCCAGCGCCCGCATGGCCATGGTCATCAGGGGCAGGGCCAGCGTCCGTCGCACCAGGGCCATGGCGCCGATCGTCCGGCGCGCCAGGTAGCGGCCCCGGCCAATGACGGCGGCTCCGCGCCGATGCGTCGCCGGTCGCCCGCCGGCCGGTAAGGTAACCATGACGGCCGGGGCCAAGGCTTGGCTCCGGCCGGTTTGACAGTAGACTGCGTCCATGCCGCGCAATCCCACGCACCGCCTCTCCGTGGCGCCGATGATGGACTGGACGGACCGGCATTGCCGGTTTTTCCTGCGCCTGATCTCGCGCCACGCTTTGCTCTACACCGAGATGGTGACCACCGGCGCGGTGCTGCATGGCGACCGCGACCGCATCCTGGGCTTTTCCGGGCCCGAGCATCCGGTCGCGCTGCAGCTCGGCGGCAGCGACCCCGAGGCGATGGCGAAGTCCGCCGCGATCGGGGCCGAGCGCGGCTATGACGAGATCAACATCAATGTCGGCTGCCCCAGCGACCGGGTGCAGTCCGGCCGTTTCGGCGCCTGCCTGATGGCGGAGCCGGCGACCGTCGCCGCCTGCGTTTCGGCGATGCGCGCCGCCTGCGACGTGCCGGTCACGGTGAAGTCGCGCATCGGCATCGACGACCGCGACAGTTACGAGCTGCTGGCCGAGTTCATCGGCACCATCGCCGCCGCCGGCTGCGACACCTTCACGGTGCATGCCCGCAAGGCCTGGCTGAGCGGGCTGAGCCCGAAGGAGAATCGCGAGATCCCACCGCTGCGCTACGATGTGGTGCACCGGCTGAAGCGGGATTTCCCGCACCTCACCATCGCGATCAACGGCGGCATCACCTCGCTCGACGCCGCCGAGGCGCAGCTGGCGCTGGTCGACGGCGTGATGATCGGCCGCGAGGCCTACCAGAACCCCTGGATGCTGGCCGAGGCCGACCGCCGGATCTTCGGCGACAGCGACGCGCCGGTCCGCAGCCGCCAGGAGATCGTCGAGGCGTTCCTGCCCTATGTCGAGGCGATGCGCTCGCAGGGCGCGCCGCTGGGCGCCATGACCCGCCACCTGCTGGGCCTGTACCAGGCGGTGCCGGGCGCCCGCGCCTTCCGCCGCCACATCGCCGAAAACGCCCATCGCGCCGGGGCCGGGCCGGAGGTGCTGCGCACCGCCGTCGACCTGGTCGAGAGCGCGATCGAACAGCGCCGCGCGGCCTGACGAAAAGACAGTCGGGCCGCCGCATTGCGGCCTTGACAGCCGGGACGCCGCCCCGTACTTAAGCGGCCCCGACGACGCGGGGGCGCGTAGCTCAGCGGGAGAGCACTCCCTTCACACGGGAGGGGTCACAGGTTCAATCCCTGTCGCGCCCACCATTCCTTCCCCGATCGTCGATCCCATCCCTGCCGGCAGGCCGCCCAGCGGCGCTTCAGCCCAGCGCAGCCTTCAGGAAGGCCAGCGCCGCCTGCCAGTTCGCTTCCGCGCCGCCGGGATTGCGCGCTGCGATCAGCGTCGACGAGCCGTGGACGCCGCCCTGGCTCGGCACATACTGCACCTTCACCTGCGCCGGCGATGCCGCCAGGATGGCGCGGGCCGCGGCGATCTCTCCCGCATCCTGGGCCGAGGTCACGAAGACCGGCGCGCGCAGCTGCGCCGACGCCCGGCGGACCGCGTCCGACGGGTTCAGGTATTCGCCCGGCGAGAAGGCGAGCACGGCCCGCACCGCCCCGGGATGCTCCGCCGCGACCAGGAAGACCAGCGCCGCCGAATAGCTGCTGCCCCACAGGACCAGAGGCTGGTGCTGCGCCTCGCCCCAGCGCAGGGCACCCTCCAGATCCTGCTTCGCGGCGAGGTAGCCGGGGTCGCGGCCCAGGCCGGCGGCGGTCTCGTTGACCCCGAACAGGGATCCGCCGGACCGCTGGTCGACCGCGAGCGCGCTGTATCCTGCCGCCGCCAGCCGCGGCGCGATCGTCGCATACTCGTCCTTGCTCGATCCCGCCTGATGGAACAGCAGGATCAGCGCCTTGGGGGTCGCGGCGGGATAGTAGCGGGCGTGGACCGTCACGCCGTCGCTGGCCTGGAAGGTCAACGGCGTGGCCTCCGGCGGCGGCGCTGCCCCCGCAGGCTGGAGACCGGCGGTTGCCAGCAGGGCGGCGGCGAGGAGGGTTGAGAGGATGCGCATCATCCCGGCTGTTCGCCGACCACGCCCAGGATGTTTCACGGCCGGCCCCTGGATATCGCCGCAATCGCGCCCCAGTTTCTCTGCAGTTTGACGAACGCCACCGCAACGATCATCGAGGCAGCATGCCCCGCGCGTTTCCGACCCTCGCCGCCGCCGCGTCCCTCGCTTTGACCGCCACGGCGCCGGCCCTGGCGGCCGACGCCCAGGCCCGCATGACCTATGACGTCTATGTCGGCGGCCTGCGCATGCTCGAGGTGGAATCGGGCCTGGCCCTCGGCGCCGACCGCTACGACGTCGACCTGTCGGCCCATGTCGTCGGCATCGCCGCCGCCTTCAGCGACTGGCGCTCGAACGTGCGGTCGAGCGGGGCGGTGGACGGGCCGCGGGTGCAGCCGGCCCGCAACGTGGTGCAGCGCATCAACGGCGACAGCGACAAGACCACCACCATCACCTTCCTCGGCGGCGGCAAGATGGATGTCGAGATCGTGCCGAGCACCAAGCCCAAGCGCGAGCAGGCCATCCCGCCGCAGCAGCTGGTCCACGCCCTGGACCCGATGAGCGGCGTGGTCTCGATCCTGCAGGCCATGCATGTCGGCGCCGCCGCCTGCACCGGCCAGGTCCCGGTGTTCGACGGCCGCCGGCTGTACCGCGCCGATCTGGCCGATGGCGGCACGGTGATGCTGGATAAGGCGGAGCAGGGGATGTATGGCGGCCAGGCCCAGCGCTGCACCATCTCGCTGACCCCGATGGTCGGCGACTTCAACTTCGGCGACGAGCGGCGCAACGCCAAACCGACCGAATACCTGCAGCGCACCTCGCGGGCGCCGGACCAGCGGGTGATCACGACCTGGCTGGCATCGCCCGGCGGCAACCTGCCGGCGGTGCCGGTGCGGATCGAGAGCGAATCCCCCTGGGGTCGCGTCATTGTGCATCTGCGGGCGGTTGCGGCCGGCGCCTCCTGATCCCCTGGCCGATGGGTGCCGTCGCAGGGCGTAACCCGGCGAAACAATAATTGAATTCCGGTTTGCCGATCACCGTGGCAGACCACTATGCGCGATCCCGTGACGCTGGAGCCCGAGCCAAGTGAGTGCTGTCGCCTGCCTGATCCTCGCCGCCGGCAAGGGCACCCGGATGAAGTCCGACCGGCCCAAGGTGATGCATGAGATCGCCGGCCGGTCGATGCTGGGCCATGTCGTCGCCGCCGCCCAGGCGCTGTCGCCGGAGCGGATCGTGGTCGTGGTCGGCCCGGGCATGGATGCGGTGGCCAGGAGCGTCGCCCCGGTCCCCACCGTGATCCAGCCCGCCCAGAAGGGCACCGGCGACGCGGTGCGGGCCGCGCTGCCGGCGATCGCGGGTTTCGAGGGCGACGTCATCGTCCTGTTCGGCGACACCCCGCTGCTGTCCCCGGCGACGCTGGAGCGGCTGATCGAGGCCCGCCGCGCCGCCGCCGACCCGGCGGTCGTGGTGTTGGGCATGCGCCCCGCGGACCCGGCCCAGTACGGCCGGCTGGTGCTGTCCGGCCAGGGCGGGCTGGACCGCATCGTCGAATTCTCCGAGGCCGATGAGGTCGAGCGCGGCATCGGCCTGTGCAATGCCGGCATCATGACCTTCGACGGCCGCCGGCTGCCGGAGCTGATCGCGGCGCTGCGCGACGGCAACGCCAAGGGCGAGTTCTTCCTGACCGACACGGTGGCCGCCGCCCGCGCCCGCGGCTGGGCCTGCAGCGTGGTCGAGGGCGATCCCGACGAGGTGCTGGGCATCAATTCGCGGGTCGAGCTGGCCGACGCCGAGGCCATCCTGCAGGACCGGCTGCGCCGCCGCGCCATGATCGAGGGCGCCACCCTGGTCGACCCCAAGACGGTGTGGTTCTCGTCCGACACCAGGATCGGGCGCGACGTGGTGATCGGGCCGTCGACCTTCTTCGGCCCCGGCGTCACGGTCGAGGACAGGGTCGAGATCCTGGGCTTCAGCCATATCGAAGGGGCGACGATCCGCACCGGCGCCCGCATCGGGCCCTTCGCCCGGCTGCGGCCGACCACCACGGTGGGCGAGGGGGCGCATGTCGGCAATTTCGTCGAGCTGAAGGCCGCCGACCTCGCGGCCGGCGCCAAGGCCAACCACCTGACCTATCTCGGCGACGTCTCGGTCGGCGCCAAAACCAACATCGGCGCCGGGACCATCGTCTCGAACTACGACGGCTACAACAAGTTCCGCACCAGCATCGGGGCCGAGGTTTTCATCGGCTCGGACACCGTGCTGGTGGCGCCGCTGACGGTCGGCGACGGGGCGAATATCGCCGCCGGCAGCGTCATCACCCGCGACGTGGCGCCGGATTCGCTGGCGATCGGCCGCGCCCGGCAGGAGGACAAGCCCGGCTGGGCCCCCGCCTATCGTGAGAGGAAACGGGCCGAAAAGGCCAAACGTGAGCGGGAGAAGAGCTGAATGTGCGGCATTGTCGGCATCGTCGGGACCAAGCCGGTCGCCGGCCGCCTGGTCGAGGCGCTGAAGCGCCTGGAGTATCGCGGCTATGATTCCGCCGGCATCGCGACCCTGGTGGGCGGGCGGATCGAGCGCCGC
>NZ_JAVDPW010000022.1:0-50379 GCF_031453975.1 Inquilinus ginsengisoli | reverse complement strand
AAGCGCTCGACCAGATCCTGCCAGTCCGCGTCATTCGTCAGATCGTGAGACATCCCAAGCTTGAATCACGATCCCGCCTTCTCCGGAATCCCCTACCTTAGCGCCTATGCGGTCAAGCCGGGCAATGACATTAAGAATTGAACTCAAGATCTATCGGCGGCGCCTCATCGAATACTCATGGGTCAAGCCCGAGAACGGCAAGGCTCAGCTTTGTCGAATTGTATGGTGTTTTAACTAAATCTACTGGTTTCGGGATGTAGGCGAAGTCCGGGTCTCGATGTCGAGCCAGATTCTGAATCTGGCACCATCGAAACCTGGAAACTGGACCTACCGGGTTATGCGAATCTGCGCATAATGGCGGCATTGCATCGTCGTTATTCCAATCAATTCGATCGATTTCGAGAACCGTAGAAATTTCCCGCCAGTGGCGCGCCGATGGTTTCTGCGGGCGAAGCGTCTTGGCCGAACCGGATGACAGAAAGGCCCATCATGAGCATGTTCAGCAGCGCGCTGCGTGGCAGCACGTCCCGCGTCGCATCCGCCCGCATGGCGTCCACCACGCCCGCCTCCGGGCCGGCGACCTTGAACCAGACCCAGGCGATGAACCAAGACTACCAGCAGGTGATGCAGCCGCCGGTGTCGAACCTGATGGGCAACGCCTTCTTCACCGTCCAGCGCCATCCACGGCGGGCCAAGGTGACCGAGCTGGTCACCGTCAGCACCGACAACGGCCTGATCTGGTTCCACCCCGACGCCGCATCCGGCTCGGGCTGGGCGCATGAGGTCAGCGAGGTCTTCCATGCGCCGCAGCAGAATGGCGGGCCGGCGGTGCCCAACGCGCTGCTGCCCTTCTACCAGCGCAACACGCTGTTCGTGTTCGCGGAATACGACAACGCCCCAGGAACGGGGGCCGCCACCTCGCAGCTGCTGGGCATGCAGCGGACGGAGAAGAACGGCTGGGAACAGGCATCGGTCGCCGTCCCGCTGCTCAACACCATCGACCAGATGGCCCAGGCCGACCTGTATTTCGGCCAGGACGGCCAGGGCTATCTCTACGGCGTCAGCTATGCCGACCAGCTGGACACCTATGGAGAATTCCTCATCGTCGGGTTCGCGCCTTTCCAGCGCGGCCAGCCGGGCAACGACCAGCTGACCGCGCTCTACCAGGAAACGCCGACGGCCCCGACCAGCTACAAGCTGCTGCCCGGCGCCAAGGCCGGCGAGTTCGTGATCCTGCGCCTGCAGGGGTCGGTCGCCACCTTCCAGGCGGGGACGCTGCAGGATGGCAACATCAACCTCACCGGCAGCCCCAGCAGCCAGGATCTCGGCGTCGGTGACCTGGCCGCCGACACGGTGGTGCCGATTCCGCTGGGCAGCGACGGCACGCCCAGCTTCCTGCTGCTGGCGGCGGACCAGGGGCTGTACCTCGTCAGCGGCAACGGCCTGAACGGCGGCGCCGCGGCCACGGCCACCCCGATCACCGGCGGCACCAACCAGCCGGGCGCGTTGCTCTCGGTCACCGGCGGCGCCCAGGCGGATGGCAGCGGCTTCACCGCCTTCGCGCTCGACGTCGCGGCGAATTCGCTGTGGACGCTGACCCAGCCGGCGGCCGGCGGCGACTATGCCTGGGTGCCGATGGGCAATACGGGCATCGCCATCGCCGCGCCGACCTTCATGGATGGCGGGCCCGAGCTGTTCCTGTGCGACCCCAAGACGGTCGTCTCGCACATCACCCAGCGCGCCGCCACCGGCTCCTGGTTCACCCTGCCGATCGCGACGCCGTCGCCGTCGACCCAGCCGATCAGCGAGACCTCCAGCTTCACCCAGCAATTCGCGCTGAAATCCGCGGCGGGTGTGCCGATGGGGGGCGAAATCCTGAGCGTCTATGCCGAGCCGGCCCAGGTGCTGGTGGTCGGCGGCATCGCCTACAACGCCTCACCGAACCAGCCGGCGATCGTCCGAACCGATGTCACGGGCAACCTGGTGATCGCCTCCGCTGCCACCAGCCTGGCCTCGCCGGTGCTGACGGTGACCGGCGCCGCGTTGGACAGCAGCGTGCCGCCGCCGCAATATCGCGGCGACACCCAGTTGCACCAGCGGATTGCCGCGCAGGGCGGCTTCTCCTACAGCGGCCAGGACCTGATCACCGGCGGCGTGCTGCCGCCCAGCGCGTCTTCGTCGGATGCCGACAGCCTGGCCACCAACCTGCAGCAGGTCAGCGGCGTCGCGGTCAACATGGCGGCCAGTGGCACCGGCGACAGCGCCCGGCCGCCGACCGCCTTCACCATGGCCATCGCGGGCAAGCGCCTGCACAGCCGCGCCATCACGGCCGACGAGTTCGCCGCCATCGCCGGGGCCAGGGCTGCCGACTCCGTGTTCGGCGACGCCTGGGGCGACTTCGCCCATTTCTGCAAGCAGGCCTGGGACGACATCGAGAGCATCGCCATCCAGATATACGAGACCACGGCCAACATCGCCGTCAAGATCTACGATGAAACCAAGAGCTTCGTCCTCACCACCATCGACGACATCCGCGATGCGCTCGAGGTGATGCTGCAATGGTGCGCGAAGATCTGGGATGACATCGTCAACGTCATCGAGAAGTTCATCGAATTCATCAAGCTGCTGTTCGATTGGGGCAACATCCTCAACACCAAGACCGTGCTGCGCTATACGATCGAGCAGCTGTTCGTGGACATGCAGGACAGCACGAGCGGCGCCCAGACCTGGATCGGCGGCCAGATCAATCTGCTCACCAACAACATCGACAAGGCCTTCGAGCAGCTGGAGAGCGTGTTCGAGCCCGGCATGACCTTCGCCAGCGCCGGGCAAAACCCGACCTCGGCGGCGATGCAGCAGCAGAGCCAGGCCAACGCCGTCCAGAACAACTACGTCATGTCGAAGTCCGTGGTGCCGATGCCGCAGTTGAACCCGCCCGTGACCACCGGCGGCTACGACCCAGAGACGGCATGGCAGCAGGGCGTCCTTGGAGCTTTCGAATCGGCGTTCGCCGGCTCCGAAGCCGATGTCGAGGCTGCCTGGGACCAGATCAGCCAGTTCATGGATGACATCAATTCGGTGTCGGGCTTCCTGGATTTCGTGATCGCGTCGTTCCTCACCGTCTGCCAGGCCACCATCGACATCATCCTGCAGTTCATCGACGCGGTGATCGACAGCATGCTCGACCTGATGGCCGGCGCGGCCACGTGCCTCAACGCCTATCTCGAGCGGAAGATCGACATCCCGGTGATCTCGGCCCTCTACAAGCTGATCTCCGGCGGCGACACGCTGACGATGCTGGACCTGATCTGCCTGATCGTCGCCGTTCCCACGACCATCGCCTACGAGATCCTGCACGACGCGCCGCCCTTCACCTCGGCCCAGGTCACCGCGATCACCAGCAGCCCGATCCCCTGGCCGTGGAGCGGGGATTTCCAGGGCCAGACCGCCGGCCCGTTCGCGGTCCTGGCCCTGGCGCCGGCAGCCTACCAGGGGCTGCTTGAGGTCCTCGCCGCGGTGTCCAACGGCGTCTACACCGCCTGCGACGTGATCTGCGACCTCGCCAACATCGGCGCACAGACCAATGATGGGGACACCGGCGACCTGGTGGAGGCCGCGAGCGCCCTGGGGATCGGCTTCAACCTGCTTGCGGCGATCGCCGGCGCGCCCTGGTACGCGCCGGCGCCTTCGGGGTCGCCGGCGGCCGGGTATGAGCTAGGGACCTTCGCCGCCGGCCTGCTGCCGATCATCGCCGACACGATCTTCTTCACCTACCGCAAGAAGCTGTCGCGCATGCAGTTCCGGGGCGGCCCCTGGATCTCGATGGGGCTCGGCGCCATCCAGACCGGGATGGGCATCGTCACGGCCGTCGAGATGGCCAAGAACGCCGGGGACTACCAGTACTCGCTGGCCGACGAGCTGGCCGGCCCTCTGTCCGGGCTGTCCAACCTGGGCAAGCCGTTCGTTTTCCTGGGCGACCTCGGCGGCGTCTGCGTGGTGGCCCTCGATCTGGCCGGCGACATCGGCACCATCATCACCGACGTCGCCGCAGGCACGAAGTGATCTCGACCCAGGATTTTCAGAAGGAGACATTGATCATGGCATCGCATTCGCGTCGCGCCGAGATCTGCGCCACCGCCCTGTTCGGCCTCCTGGCCGCCGCGCCCGGGGCCTGGGCCCAGGCCCAGAGCAGCACCACCAACAACGTCCCGGCCGGGATGGTCGCCTACTACACCGCGCCGGGGAACCCGACCACCCTGGACTGCCCGGCGGACTGGACGCAGTACCAGGACGGGCAGGGGCGGCTGATCCTCGGAACCACCGTGGCCGGCGAGGTCGGCACCAAGAGCAACGCGGCCCAGCCCACCGCAGACGGCCAAGTGCCGACGCACCAGCACCCCTTCACCGCCACCTGGAACCTGAACAAGCAGAAATCGGTCGGCGGGTCCGGCCAATACAAGCCCTTCGCCAGCTCGGGCGGCCAGTCCGGCGGCGGGACATCGGGTTGGGGGGACAGCGGCTACGGCTTCATCCAGTTCCTGGTCTGCTCCTCGACGACGTCCACCGGCGACGAGGTGCCGGTCAACACCATCGGCTACTTCACCACCCAGACCTGCCCCGCCAACTGGTCGCCGCAGACGACCCTGAACGGCTACTTCCCGCTGCCGGTCGCGCCCAACGGGCCGGTCAGCTCGACCTACAACGCGCCCGGCTGGCATGTCGGGTCGTTCCCGACCCACACCCACCCCAACGCCGCGGTCGCCAGCTTCGCCGTGCAGAAGCTCGGCGTCCAGTACAGCGGCATCGCCAGCGGTGCCAAGGCGTCGACCGATTCGGTGCCGGTCAGCGCGCAGCTGCAGGCCAACACCACCGACGTGCTGCCCGCGGTCGCCCTGCTGGTGTGCCAGAAGACGCAAGGATCGGGGACCGGCTCCGGCGTTCCCTCGGGGATCAGCCTGTTCTACTCCCAGGCCAACAGCTGCCCGGTAAGCACCTGGGGGCCGGCGGTCGGCGCGCCGGGCTACCTGATCCTAGGCATCTCCGGCAGCACCTCGACGGGCGCCGGCTCATTCAGCCAGGGCCTGCCCATCGGGTCGCCGCTAACGCCCGGCGGCACCAACCCCGGCCACACCCATCCGATCAGCATCACCGCCGACCTCGGCGAGAACACGACCGGCGGGACGTCGGGCACGGTCTATTACGGCATGGGCGGGAACTACACCGCGACCGGCACGACCTCGTCGGCGACCATCGCCGTGCCCTATGTCGCCCTGCTGCTGTGCCAGGCCGGCTGACCGGGTGACCTCGCGGGCGGGGCCGCTCTTTACAATCCGGTGACTCCCCCCGCACACTTCGGGGCATGACGGGCGCGGCCGGAACCGGTGCGCGCCGACGTCGGCAAGGGCCGGGCGCTGCGGGATCCCCGACGGGGCGGACGCGGCGCGACCGGCCGGAGGGGATAAGCCTTGGCCTGCATCCGCGCGATCGTCGTGACCCGCCGTCGGGAGCGGGTTGCCGAGCCATGGTGACCTCTCCGGCGGGCCTCTGCCCGCGGCGACCATGGCGGCGCGGGCGGGGCGGGGCCGCTCCCCCGATCTGCGCATTGGGGACGCCATGCATGATGGACAGCTGATCGACACCGACCTCGCGACCGAGGTCGAGCATTTCCTGCGGAACCACCCCGAGACCGAGGAGGTCGACGCCTTCATCGTCGACGTCAACGGCAACGCGCTGGGCAAGCGCCTGCCGGCCTCGCATCTCCGCAGCCTCGCCCGCGGCGGGGTGCAGTTCTCGGCCTGCTCGCCGATCCTCGACTGCCGCGGCCTGGGCCACGACCCGGAAGGGCTGGGCGGCGCCGATGGCGACCCCGACGGCACCGCCATGCCGGTGCCCGGCACCCTGGTCCCGGTGCCCTGGGCCCGCCGCCCGACCGCCCAGGTGCTGTGCGCCATGGGCGAGGCCGGCAGCGGCGCGCCCCTGTGGTTCGACCCCCGCGCCATCCTGGCCGAAGTGGTGGCCCGCTGCCGCGCCGACGGGCTGTTCCCGGTGGTGGCCTGCGAGCTGGAGTTCTACCTGCTGGACTCCGCCCGCACGCCCGAGGGCGGCATCGTCCCGGCGGCGCTGCCGCGCACCGGCCAGCCGCCGCGGGTGGCCGCCAACCTGCAGCTGGCGGCGGTGGAGGAGCATGCCGGGTTCCTGGGCCGAATCACCGCCGCGGCCGAGGCCCAGCGCCTGAAGCTGGCCGGCGCCGTGGCCGAATACGGGCTGGGCCAGTTCGAGGTCAACCTGTCGCACCTGGCCGACCCGGTGGCGGCGGCCGACCAGGCGGCGCTGCTGCGGCGGCTGGTCAAGGGCGTCGCCCGCGCCCAGGGGCAGGAGGCGACCTTCATGTCCAAGCCCTTCGCCGACCAGCCGGGCAACGGCTTCCACATCCATGTCAGCCTGGTCGACGCCCAGGGGCGCAACCGCTTCGGCCGCGACGGCGGCGAGGCGCTGCTGCGCAACGCGATCGCGGGCATGCAGGCGCTGATGCTGGATTCGGTCGGCATCCTGGCGCCGAACTTCAACGCCCATCGCCGCTATCTCGGCCTGTTCGTGCCGACCTCGCGCGCCTGGGGGGCCAACAACCGCAGCGTCGCCTTCCGCATCCCGGTGGGCGGCGGCGAGGCGCGGCGGGTGGAGCACCGCGTGGCCGGGGCCGAGGCCAGCCCGCATCTGGTGATGGCGGCGGTGCTGGCGGCGGTGCATCACGGCGTCACCCGCGGGCTGGAGCCGACGGCCCCCGCCACCGGCGACGCCGGCCGCCGGCGGGACCCCCACTTCCCCGACGGCATCCTGGCGGCGCTGGCCCGGCTGGAGCGCTCGCGCCTCTTGGCGGAGTACATGCCCAGGCGCTTCCTGGCCGCCTACGCCGCCTCGAAGCGCGGCGAATACGCCGACTTGATCGGCCAGGTCTTCGCCCGGGAGTACGACTTCTACTTGTAGGGCTGCGCCAAGACGCGGCTTCCCGGATGGGTGGGACGCGCTATCCTCTCTCGGGAACGCGACCCACCGGAAGGACACCCCGATGACGACGGATCAGACGGTTCTCAACCGTATCGAGAAGCTGGTGGCGGAGGAGGAGGCGCTGTACGCCCATGGCGACCCCTCCATCGCCGACCGCCAGCGGCTGGGCACGATCAATGTCGAGCTCGACCGCTGCTGGGACCTGCTGCGCCAGCGCCGCGCCCGCCGCGAATTCGGCGACGACCCGGCCGACGCCTCGATCCGGCCGGCCAGCGTGGTCGAGGGCTACAAGGACGAGTGAGCCCGGCGGACTGCGGCCGCCGGTCGCGGCAACCGGCGGCGGACAGCCTCCGAACCGATGGCACCACCGCGCCGCTGACAGGCGCGGCGGCACCAAGGAGACGACGATGATCGGACGGAGAGGCGCCGCGGCAGCGGCCGCCCTGGTGCTGCTGGCCTGGGGCGGGACGGCCGCGGCGGACACGATCCCCGCGGCGCTGCAGCCCCCGGGCGCGCGGCTGCTGTTCACCGCCGAGGCCAGCGGCGTGCAGATCTACCGGAGCGTGGCGGAGGCCGGCGGCCCGCCCCATTGGGTGCTGGAGGCGCCGCTGGCCCGGCTGACCGGCGACACCGTCTCGCTCTACCACTATGCCGGCCCGTCCTGGGAGGCGGCGGACGGCAGCAAGGTGGCGCGCGACCCGGCGGTGCCGGTGGTCTCGGTGCTGGCGCCGGACGCGGCCGATGACATCCCCTGGCTGCTGGTGACGGTGGCGGCGGACCCGGCGCCCGGGGCCAAGGTTCCAGGCACCCTGGGCGCGGTGGCCTATGTCCAGCGCCTCGCGACCCATGGCGGCGCGGCGCCGTCGGCCCCGCCGCTGCGCCCCGACACGAGGGTGGGCGTGCCCTACACCGCCACCTACGCCTTCCTCGCCAAGGCGCAGTAAGCGTCGGACCGGCCTCCTCCGTCATTGCGAGGAGGCGAGGCCGACGAAGCAATCCATGGCGCCGCACGAGCGGCCCGATGGATTGCTTCCCCCGGCGCAAGGCCGGGGTCGCAATGACGGAGAGGGAAGCGGCCGGGTCAGCCCGCCGGCGCGATCACCGGCTTGGCGTGGGTCCAAATTTCTTGGCCCCCATCCCACATCATCACCACGGCGACGTAGAGGATGATGGCGAGGCCGACATAGGCGATCCAGCGGTGGCGGTGCAGCAGCCGGGCGACGAAGTTGGCGGCCAGGCCCATCAGCGCCACCGACAGGGTCAGGCCGATGACCAGCACCATCAAATGCTCGCGCGCGGTGCCGGCCACGGCCAGCACGTTGTCGAGCGACATCGACACGTCGGCCAGCACGATCTGGGTGACGGCCTGGCGGAAGGTCTTCGGCGGGGTGGGGCCGGGCTCGGTGTCGCTGTCCCGGGCCAGGGCGGCGGCCTCGGCGGCGTGGTCGGCGCGCAGCTCGCGCCACAGCTTCCAGCACACCCACAGCAGCAGGATGCCGCCGGCGAACAGCAGGCCGACGATCTGCAGCAGCTGGGTGGTGAAGATGGCGAAGACGATGCGCAGGCCGGTGGCGGCCATGATGCCGTACAGGATGGCGCGGCGGCGCTGGGCGGCCTCCAGCCCGGCGGCGGCCATGCCGACCACGATGGCGTTGTCTCCGGCCAGGGCCACGTCGATGATGACGACCTGGACGAGGGCGGTCAGCTCCGCGAGCGAGACCCAGTCGGGCATGGCGCGATCCGGTGTGGCGAAGGGCAGGTCGTGATGTAGCGCAAGGGGAAGGGATAGGGAACCCGGAGAGGGGCAGGGACCGGCGTTTGGGGCCGCGACCCGCAGGGGCGCGGCCTGTAGGAGGGTTGAAACCGAGATTGGCTGATTGGGTAGCGGTCAGATTGCAGTTTCACTCACCCTCCAAGGAGTGCTATCGCGACCGTCCTCAGCTATACTGACTGAGTCCATTCGATTGTGGTGTCTGGAATGCTCCAGAAGAGAGGCGCAGCAAGCTTGGATGAGGCAGCCGGAGGCACTAAGAGCAACCTGATGGCCCGGGTTCGCTCGAAGGATACGGCTCCCGAATTGGCGGTCCGCCGTGAGCTTTATCGTCGAGGATTCAGGTATCGTCTACACCGACGGGACTTGCCGGGACGCCCAGATATGGTTCTCCCGAGGCACCGATTGGCGATGTTCATCCATGGTTGCTTCTGGCATGGATGCCCAGCCTGCGATCGCGGGATGCGTCGTCCAAAGTCGAACGTAGATTTCTGGGAAGCCAAACTGGCGGAAAACCGAGCGCGAGACGCGCGAAACATCGCGGCTCTTGAGGAACTTGGTTGGAGAGTGGCGGTTATCTGGGAATGCGTGATTCGTAGTGAGACCCGACTTGCTGAAGCCATCGATGGCCTCCCCCTTGATGCGAGAATTTATGCGCCATGACGCTTGAATCTGAATCAGTCGAGTCATGGACGGTCGCCGACTTCTTCAGTTGTGGCGGTGGAACTTCCGCTGGTTTTTCCCGTCGCCCAGATTTCCGTATTATCGGTGCCGTTGATCTTGAGCTGGCGAAGCCGTCCGGAGGGAAGGGCGCTTCCGATTGCAATGAAACTTACGCGGCTAATCATGGTATTTCTCCGCTTAATAGAGACATGATGACACTCGAGCCGGAGGAATTTGCTAAATCTTCGGGGACTAGACCTGGTGATCTGAACGTGATGATCTCTTGCGCACCTTGTACCCATTTATCTCGCGCAAACCCGAGCAATCATCTCATAGATAAAATCGAGAATACTCTCATTGATCGAAGCGGTGAGTTCGCGATTTGGCTTAAGCCTGAAATATTTTTTATGGAAAACGCACGCGAATTAATAATGGGAAACTATAAACATCATCATGCGAAGCTAGTTCAGTCGCTAGAAAATGTCGCTTATGATGTTAAGAGTGATATTCATTTCTTACATCGTTTTGGATTGCCTCAAGTGCGCGAGCGCGCGCTCGTAGTTGCCTCGCGAATTGGAAAGGCAAAGACTCTGGAGGACCTCTGGGAGGGTTGGACGATCCGCCCCGAGGCAGTCACGGTTCGCGTGGCGCTAGCCCGGCTTGCGGAATGGAAAGCTGAACATCCAAGTGATCCAGATGGCGACGTCTTCCCAGGGATGACGCCAGAAGTAGCTAAGCGTATTGCCGCAACTCCCAAGGATGGCGGTGGATGGATTGACGTTGCTCGCAATACGAAAACGCGGAAGTTACTGACCAAGGACTGCCTGCGCCGATGGAAGGAAGGGAATTTCGGATCCCATCCGGATGTTTATGGCCGGATGGCTTGGGACAAGCCAGCACCGACGATTAAACGAGAATGCGCGCATGTGGGAAACGGTCGCTATACGCATCCAACTGAAGATCGCCTGATGACTGTGCGAGAGATGGCAACGTTACAGGGATTTCCTTTTGATTATAAATTCCCTGCAAAGTCCGTGGCGAACAGATATAGACATATCGGTGACGCCGTCCCTCCGGTGATTGCTTACCAAATGTCGGCGCTCGCGAAGTGGATAAAGACGGGTGTTCGGCCAGAGCCGGTAGACTGGGTCATGCCAAATACTTGCTTACGCGTTGAGGATATCGTCCGCGTAAATTGAGTATTATAGGCCGCACCACTCTCTTAGCCTGCGCTTAAGCCAAGCCCAGTGCTCTGGATGGCGCTGGCGTCCGCCATCCCATCCCCAAGCGTGATGCAGATTGAAGACGTCGGCCATACGGCCCATCTCGCGCGACTGCATCGGGGCCCGCGTATTCCTCCTCCCACTCTTGCCGGCGCCTCCGGTCAATAGATCGTTAGTCAAAATTGCCATCATAAGGAAACGATCGGTCTGCCGTTCAGACCGATTCTCGCGAGTGCTGAGGGCCATCCTCTCATGCAGGTTGTGCACATCGGTGGCGGCTTTCACTTCTCCGACAGCGAATTCGACGATGCGTTGGGACCGTCGCGCAGCGTCGGATCGTACTTCCGAATAAGCACTCCAAGCCTCCTGTGCCGTTCGGAACGGTTCGGTGAGTGACTGAACGATTGCGACGTCTGGATCTGACGCAAAGATCACTGCTCGGTGATTCGATAACAGGATGCATTTAAGTGGGCGCTCATTGCTTTCCGGCGCGATACCATGTCGACGTAGGAACATATCGACCGAAACAGGATCGCGCTGTCCCGGTGGCGGTAGGCCACCAAGTTGGTCGAGCAGCATGCCATCAGACACTTCCAGAAGGGCATCCATAACGGCGATTGCACCGCCTACAGCGCCCACGTCACCGCCGGCGTTTTGCGAGGCGCCGTGGATCCTAAGATGCTTATGATAGTCACCAAACAGAATCGTATTTATGCCTTCCTCACGTGACCAGGCCAGCCATGCGTTTAGATGGGGGACCTCATTGCGTCGGCGAGCACTCGCTTCCGAATCTCTGAATTTGGCGGCTGAAAGAGCAGGGAATAGTGCCCGGCGCTGTTTGTCGGAAAGGCAGGTCTGCGCTAGAAAGTCAGCTACTATACCGCGCGACACCGGGTCCATCGCGATGTCAATGTGAAGCCAGTCTTTACCTGGGTTTGCGCTGCTCGCCACCTGTTCTCGTGCAAGACCAGACTGGGCCAGTTTTTCTACATCATCCCAGTCTGGTGCTATCGACATGTACATCGCTGCCTGCTCACCGAGCGAGGATGGCAGGACAACTGGCGAGGCTGTCATTGCTCGAGCAATGTAGCGCAATCTAACTTTTGAGAATCCCTCGATAAAGTTCCGAACTTCCTCGGGAGACTGGGCACATCGTTCGAGCTGCGCATTGAATTCGGCGAGCGTCGGCATCGTCAAGCCGCCAAGATCACTTTGCGAATGACCTTCCCGCGGTTCACGCGGCTACTCCGATCGTTTGTGGCCTGTACCGTAGTTTTGAAATAAGTCTGAAGGTCTTCATCGCCGGAAGGCTGAGCCATCTCTTTTTCCACCTGCTCATAAAAATTTTCAATCGCCGGGCCGACGCTTTTTGCGTCAAGCGGGTGCTTCTCCTTGTTCAGAAGTCGATCTATCTCCACAAAGAGTACAAGAAGGTCCGTTTTCTTCCATGCTCGTGAGCGCGGTGGGAATGTGCAGCTCTTGATGAAATCTCTTGCTGATAAGAATCGATTTCGGATCTCTTGGTCTTCGGGAAAATCATCATTATAGCGATCCAAAAAGGGTTCTAGTTCTTCATTTCTGTGAAAATAAGTAGAAAGCATACTTATAATTATGGTTAAGCTATATATAACGTCGTTCATGCGACGAATTTCCCGAGCGCTGAATATTTTATGCGTATCAAAAAAGCCGTCCTGAGAAATATCGTCAGCACATTGCTTTAGCGGCCCTCGGTAACGAGCGTTGTGGATTTCCATAGCGTTGAGAGAATAGGAAGTTGAATTAATCCGCCTGAATACTTCTCGAATCTCATCCGTACTAATGATGCCGAGGTTGCGAACAGCTACCTCGTAATTCATGAATTCCGTCTGCTCGGTGGGAGTCAGGTTCCGATAGGGACGGATCTCTGGAGGTAAGCGCAACGCGGCAGACGCTGTGAAATATTGATGCAAGGTCGTGATTCGCTGCTGGCCATCTACCAGAATCTCAGTCCCTGCGGCCGTTTCCAGATTTACTTCTCCAACAGCGATGTATATTTCGGGGAATGGATAGCCTTGCAGGACAGTGTCGAGGAATGCAATCTTGTCCTTGTTTGACCAGACGAGCTTGCGCTGGAAGTCAGGCTGCGGGATCAACTCTCCGCTCTGAAGGCTGCTGAGCAATGCGCGAACGCGCCTATTCTCTGCTGAGGTTTTCATGGCGTTAGATGCACTCTCGCCTTGCATTCGTTGATCGCGATGGTTTGGTAGGCTTCCAAAAAATATTCTTCTCGATAGAGGCCGGCCGTCACCTTATAGTCACCAGCTGCACGGTCGCTGGTTAGTTTTCGAAAAAAATCAAACCACTCAACTCTGTAGGTGAAGCGGCCTTGAGACGGCAGTTTGTCCGGTCGCATCCATCCCCGGAAGATATAATCACGGAAGTTTTTACCTTGTGGCCAGAAATCGGCTATGCCTCCGTAACCAGAGCCATGCCAAAACTCGAAACACCGTTTCCAGATATCATCGAACAACACATCTGAGACGATGGCGACGTCGACGTCGGAGTTTCCGGAAAATGGCGAGAAGGCTGGACGGTCTTCATCTTCGTCTTCATCCTCTTGGGAAACCGATTTTCGTTTGGCTGACTTATGCTTAAGAGTGAATCCCAGTTTAGCTGACCCCACGATAACAATGTTCTTTCGATCGATGCCAAAATTGGCTCCGATGCGCTCCCTCAAGCTTCGCTCGTCGATATCTGTGACACCCATGCAACGGTCGGGCAGGACGTACCGCTTGAACATATCGCTCGGCGATAGAGAGGCCAGATCGGACTTGAACCGGGCGAGGTAGGCAGAATCAACGGGCATGCGGCGATCCTGCCGTCAAATTGGGATAGCGTATAGGGCCGCCGATAGTGACAGAACACGCGGAGTGCGACCACATATAGCGATGGTCCTCTGACCATTCTTGCCAGGCCGCCTCCTGTCGCTGTTTACCGGTTGCCGTCCAACCAGAGCACCGCACAGCGCCTGCTTTTGGGCTCGACGGCGGAGCGACAGCATGCCGCCGCGGGCGGGCTGCGCCCGCACGAAATCGCTCTAGTGTTAACTTCCCATCCATGTTCTCTATATGTTCATGGACAAGGCGCCCTCCGCCCCCGAGCCGGCCCCGCCGAGCGATCCCGACCTGCACTGGACGGGATGGGCGCTGCAGATGCTGCGCGAGGCGGCCGAGATCGACCTGCGGGCCAAGCGGATGACCGCGCAGCAGCAATCGGTCACCCTGGCGGGGCCGCAGGCGCCGGATTTCGCGCTGATGCAGTCGCGGCTGTCGCGGTCGCTGCGGCTGTCGATCGCCATGACCGAGCGGATCCGCACCGAGTACCTGATGCGCAAGGGCGAGCGGGAGGGCTCGGGCGAGCAGGAGCGCCGCCGCCGGCGCCGGGAGCAGGCCGCCGAGGCCGCGACCCGGCTGGCCGCGGCGCCCGGGGAGGGCTGGAGCGTCGAGCACACCCGGTCGGCGGTGTGGGAGAAGCTGGTCGAGGACGAGATCCTGGACGTGCAACTCGACACCCTGTCGCCCGAGGAATTCGTGCGCGAGGTCTGCCGCAGGATCGGCCGCCCGCCGGCGCCGCCCTGGCCGCCGCAGGGGCGGGAGGAGGACGCCGGCGACGAGGCCGGCCTGGCCGGTGCGGATTCCGTCGCCGCCGATTCCGGAGAGGGCTGGGGAGAGGGCTGGGCCGAGCCGCCGGAGGAATCCGGGCCGTCCCGGCTGCCGTCGCCGGACAGCAGTTAAGCGATGGAGATGGGCTCCGTTCGTGACAATCCGGATCGTGTTGCCTCTCCCGTTTACGGGAGAGGTCGGAGGCGCTTGCGCCTCCGGGTGAGGGGCGGCACCGGCGGTGGGAAAGAGCCCTCACCCGGAAATCCAAGGGGATTTCCGACCTCTCCCGCAAGCGGGCGAGGTGACGCCTCGGCGCGCTCGCTGGAAACTCGCCCTCTAGAAACTCGGGGGCGTGCAGCTCGACACGATCTCGGCGGGCTCGTCGCCGACCACGCGGAAGCGGTGCGGCGCCCGGCTCTCGAAGTAATAGGCGTCGCCGGGGCCGAGGATGCGGCGGCGCGGGCCCACCGTCAGCTCCACCCGGCCGCAGATCACCACGCCGCCCTCCTCGCCGGCATGGCTCAGCGGCGTCGGGCCGGTGTCGGCGCCGGGGCCCAGCCGTTCATGCAGGATCTGCAGCGCCCGGCCCGACAGGTCGCGCCCGACCTGGCGGTAGGAGATGGCGCCCGGGCTCCCACCCTGGGCCGGGCCCCCGGCGCCTCCCGCCTTGGCGCCATGCGGCCCGGCGGTCTTGCCGGCGATCTCGGTCAGCTCCGCCGCCGCGAAGAACACCGGGTCGGACGGCGCCTCGGCCAAAGCGAAGAACTCCGCCAGGCTCAGCGGCAGCCCGTCCAGCACCTTCTTCAGGGAGCCGATCGAGGGGCTGGCGCGGTTCTGCTCGATCAGCGAGACCGTGGCGTTGGAGACCCCGGCGCGGCGCGCCAGCTCGCGCTGGCTCAAGCCCCGGGCCTCGCGCAGGCGGCGCAGCCGGCCGCCGATGTCGATACCGTTAGGGTCTGGGCTCTCCGGGGCTTCGGGATGGGATGTGGGCAGTGTTTTTCCGTTCGACATTCCGAACGCCAAAGGCAAGGGGCCGCGAAGGCAGGCTTTTGCCATCTTTCTCCGCCGGCGGGCGCTTGTCGAGCAATCCGAACACTCCTACGCTCCCGGGCAAATCTTCGACCGGAGGCTTCCATGAACGAGCTGAGCAAGACCGGTGCGGGCGCGCGCACCGACACCCGCGCCCCGAACAACCTTGAATCCTTCTGGATGCCGTACACGGCGAACCGGTCGTTCAAGCAGGCGCCGCGGCTCTATGTCGGGGCCAAGGGCATGTACTACACCACGGTCGACGGCCGCCAGGTGCTGGACGGCACCGCCGGGCTGTGGTGCGTCAATGCCGGCCACTGCAACCCGCGCATCGTCCAGGCGATCCAGGACCAGGCGGCGGAGATGGACTACGCCCCGTCCTTCCAGATGGGCCACCCCAAGGCGTTCGAGCTGGCCTCGCGCGTCGCCCAGATGCTGCCGGGCGACCTCGACCATGTGTTCTTCGCCTCCGGCGGCGGGTCCGAGGCGGTCGACACCGCGCTGAAGATCGCCCTGGCCTACCAGCGCCAGATCGGCCAGGGCACCCGCACCCGGCTGATCGGGCGCGAGCGCGGCTATCACGGCACCGGCTTCGGCGGCATCTCGGTGGGCGGCATCGTCGCCAACCGCAAGGCCTTCGGCACCCTGCTGACCGGGGTCGACCACCTGCGCCACACCCATGACCTCGGCCGCAACGCCTACAGCCGCGGCCTGCCGCAGCACGGCGCCGAGCTGGCCGACGACCTCGAGCGGCTGGTGACGCTGCACGACGCGTCGACCATCGCCGCTGTCATCGTCGAGCCGGTGGCCGGCTCCACCGGCGTGCTGATGCCGCCGCAGGGCTACCTGCAGCGGCTGCGCCAGATCTGCGACAAGCACGGCATCCTGCTGATCTTCGACGAGGTCATCACCGGCTTCGGCCGCCTCGGCACCAATTTCGGCGCGGACTATTTCGGCGTGCAGCCGGACATGGTGACGATGGCCAAGGGCCTGACCAACGCCGCGGTGCCGGCCGGGGCGGTCGGCGTGCGCAAGCATATCTACGACGCCTTCATGACCGGCCCGGAGCACATGATCGAGCTGTTCCACGGCTACACCTACTCGGCGCATCCGCTGGCCATGGCCGCCGGGCTGGCGACCCTCGACGTCTACCGCGAGGAGGGGCTGTTCCAGCGCGTCGCCGACCTGGCGCCGTACTGGGAGCAGGCGCTGCACAGCCTGAAGGGCGCGCGCCACGTCATCGACATCCGCAACCTCGGCCTGATCGGCGCGGTGGAGCTGGAGCCGATCGCAGGCAAGCCGACGGCGCGGGCCTACGACCTGTTCATCAAGTGCTTCGAGAAGGGGGTGGGCATCCGCACCACCGGCGACATCGTCGCCCTGTCGCCGCCCTTCATCATCGAGAAGGGCGAGATCGACCGGATCGTCGAGACCCTGCGGGAGTGCCTGCAGACGCTGGACTGAGGAGAGGGCAGGGGCCGCCGCACCCGATGAACACCCAGCCAGGCTTCCAGCTGCCGCCGCTCGCCGCGGTGCGGGTGTTCGAGGCCGCGGCCCGCCATCTCAGCTTCACCCGGGCGGCGGCGGAGCTGGGCATGACCCAGGCGGCGGTCAGCTACCAGATCCGACTGCTGGAGGACCGGGTCGGCGCGCCGCTGTTCCTCCGCCTCACCCGCAAGGTGGCGCTGACCGAGGCCGGGGCCCGGCTGGCGCCGGCGCTGACCGATGCGCTGTCGCGCATGGCCGGGGCCTTCGCCGCCCTGCGCGACGATGCCGCCGGGGGCATGCTCTCGGTCACCACCGTCATGACCCTGGCCTCGAACTGGCTGGTGCCGCGGCTCGGCCGGTTCCAGTCGGCCCATCCCCGCACCATGGTGCGGGTCGACACCGGCCAGGGCAATGTCGACTTCACCCGCGGCGACTACGACCTCGGCATCCGCTACGGCCGCGGCGTGTGGCCGGGGCTGGCGGCGCACTGGCTGCTGCCGGTCGAGTACACGCCGATGTGCAGCCCGGCGCTGCGCGACCGCGCCGGCGGCTTCGCCCAGCCGCGCGACCTGCTGGGCCAGCCGCTGCTGTGGGACGATGCCGATGCCTGGCAGCGCTGGTTCGCCGCGGCCGGCGTGGCGGTGCCGGCCTCGGTCGCCGATGACGGGCTCAGGCTCGACACCCAGCAGATGATGGGCCAGGTGGTCAAGGCGGGGCAGGGCGTGGCGCTGCTCAACCCGCTGTTCTTCGCCGAGGAGCTGGCCTCGGGCCAGCTGGTGCAGCCCTTCCCGACGCTGCTGCGCGAGGAGGGCGGCTTCTACATCGTCCATCTCGAGGCCCGCCGCGAGGTCCCGAAGATCGCGCTGTTCCGCGACTGGCTGCTGGCCGAGGCGGCGGCAGCGATGGCGATGCGGGCCGGCTAGCTGCGGTCGAACCCCATGTCCCGGCGCAGCTGGTCGGACAGGGCGTTCGGGTCGAGCACCCGGCCGGCGGCCGGGCGCAGCATCCGCTGCGCGGCGGCGCGGAGGAGGGAGAGCAGGCCGCGCCGAGGGCGAAGCCGGGGGATCGGGCGCACGGGCGCCCGCTGGACGATGCTGGTCATGTCGGTCTCCTGGCGGCTCCGAACGCATCAGCTCTGTTGATGGGTTCACCGGGCCGTGCGTTGCGATGGGCTCCGTACGAGAGGAATATCGGCGTTCGTCGGGCGTTCGACCAACGCGTTCTCGATAAGCAACGGATAAGCTGTCTTAATGGATGAAGCATCAGCCTCGCGCCTGCCGCCGCTGCCGGCCATCCGCGTGTTCGAAGCGGCGGCGCGGCATCTCAGCTTCACCAAGGCGGCGGCCGAGCTGGGCATGACCCAGGCGGCGGTGAGCTACCAGATCCGCATGCTGGAGGACCGGGTCGGCGCGCCGCTGTTCCTCCGCCTGACCCGCAGGGTCGAACTGACCGAGACCGGCGCGCGCCTGGCCCCGGCGGTGACCGAGGCGCTGGCCCGGCTGGCCGGGGCCTTCGCCGCGGCGCGCGACGACACCGGCGGGCTGCTCTCTATCACCACGATCCACACCTTCGCCACCAACTGGCTGGTGCCACGGCTCGGCCGGTTCCAGCTCGCCCATCCCGGCATCGCCGTGCGGCTCGACACCAAGGAGAAGCTGGTCGACTTCACCCGCGGCGACCACGACATCGGCATCCGCCACGGCATGGGCCTGTGGCCTGGCCTGGCCGCGCATCCGCTGATGCCGATCGAATACACCGCGCTGTGCAGCCCGGCGCTGCGCGACCGCGCCGGCGGGATCGAGGACCCGCGCGACCTGCTGCGGCTGCCGCTGTTCTGGGATAGCGGCGACGGCTACTGGCAGCGCTGGTTCGCCGCCGCCGGCGTGGTCGTGCCCTATGGCGTGTCCGACGGCGGCATGCGGCTGGAAAACCAGCAGATGCTGGGGCGCGCGGCGCAGGCCGGGCAGGGTGTGGCGCTGGTCAACCCGACCTTCTTCCTCGACGAGCTCGCTTCGGGGGAGCTGATCCGGCCCTTCCCGTTCACCATCCGCGAGGAAGGCTCGTACTACCTCGTCTATCTCGAGAGCCGCCGCGACGTGCCGAAGATCGCCGCCTTCCGCGACTGGCTGCTGGCCGAGATCGCCACCGACGGAAAGCAGAGCCCGGCCGCAGCCGAGTGAGCCAGGCGGCGCGGTTTCGATTGGCGTAATGTTCTCATTATGTTCTCATGGCCGCATGGCCATATCGCCGAACACCCGACAGCGTCCGCTGGACAAAGAGGCTGGGTTCGCCCGAAGCGAACCCAGCCCACTCGGTTCGGGCAGCCTACGAAGGCCGCGTCGACCCGTCATAGGTCAGCACCGCGCCGTACAGCTCCGGCCGGCGGTCGCGGAACAGGCCCCAGCTGGCGCGCTGGGCCCGGATGGCGTCGAGGTCGAAGCGCGCCACCAGCACCTCCTCGGCGTCGCGTCCGGCCTGGGCCACCAGCGCACCGGTCTGGTCGGCGATGAAGGACGAGCCGTAGAAGGTCTGGGCGAAGCGCTCGCCCTGCTCGGTGCCGATCCGGTTCGATGCCACCAGCGGGGTCAGGTTCGCACCGGCATGGCCCTGCATCACCCGGGTCCAATGCGGCTGGCTGTCCAGCGCGCCGTCCTGCGGCTCGCTGCCGATCGCGGTCGGGTACAGCAGCACGTCGGCGCCCATCAGCGCCATGCAGCGCGCCGCTTCCGGGTACCACTGGTCCCAGCAGATGCCGCAGCCGACATTGCCGTAGCGGGTCTTCCACACCCGGAAGCCGGTGTCGCCGGGGTTGAAGTAGAACTTCTCCTCGTATCCCGGCCCGTCCGGGATGTGCGACTTGCGGTAGACGCCCAGCACGCTGCCATCGGCGTCGACCATGGCGATCGAGTTGTAATAGGCGTTGTGGGCGCGCTCGAACACGCTGACCGGCATCGCCACCTGCAGCTCCGCCGCCAGCGCCCGGAAGCGCTCGACCACCGGGTGGCCGTCGATCGGCTTGGCCAGGGCGAAGTGCGACTGCAGCTCGTCGCGGCAGAAATAGGGGGCGGCGAACAGCTCCTGCGGCAGCACGATCTGGGCGCCGCGGCCGGCGGCCTGGCGCACCAGGGCCTCGACCCGGTCCAGGGTCTCGGCCTCGTTCCAGGTGCAGAAGGTCTGGGTGGCGGCGACGGTCAGGGTGGTCATGGGCGGCTACCAGCGGTGGTGGACATGCGGCGCGATCAGGCGGTCGTAGAGGTCGCGGATCGCCTCCATCTGCGCCGGGCTGAACGCCGGCAGGTCGGCGGCCGCGGCATTGCCGCGCGACTGCTCCGGGTTGCGGGCGCCGGGGATGGCGGCGGAGACGGGGTCGTGCATCAGGATCCAGCGCAGCGCCGCCTGGGCCATCGGCACACCCTGCGGCAGGATGCGGCGCAGCTCCTCCACCGCCTGCAGCCCGACCTCGAACGGCACGCCGGAGAAGGTCTCGCCGACATCGAAGGCCTCGCCATGCCGTTTGAACTGGCGGTGATCGTCGGCGGAGAAGCTGGTGTCGCGCGTGATCTTGCCGGTCAGCAGGCCGCTGGCCAGCGGCACCCGGGCCAGGATGGCGACATCCGCCGCCTTGGCCAGGCCGAAGAACAGCTCCGCCGGACGCTGGCGCAGGATGTTGAAGATGATCTGGACCGACGCGACGCCGGGATAGCCGATCGCCTTGATGCCTTCCTCGACCTTCTGCACCGAAACGCCGTAATGGCGGATCTTGCCGGCGCGGACCAGCCCGTCCAGCCCCTCGAACAGGGCAGGGATGTAGTAGACCTCGGGCGGCGGGCAGTGCAACTGCACCAGGTCCAGCGTCTCCATCTCCAGATTGGCGCGCGACCGGTCGATGAAGGCCTCCAGCGCCTCGATCGTGTACGCCTCGGCGACATGCGGGTTGAGGCGGCGTCCGGCCTTGGTCAGCACCTTGACCCGGTCCTTGATCTCCGGACGTTCGCGCCGCAGCCGGGCGATGATCTTCTCGCTGCGGCCATCGCCATAGACGTCGGCGGTGTCGATCAGGGTGACGCCGGCATCGATCGCGGCATTCAGCGCGGCCAAGGCGTCGGTCTCGCCGACATCGCCCCAGGAGCCGCCGATCTGCCAGGCGCCGAAGCCGATGGCGGAAACGGTCCAGCCGGTCTTGCCGAAACGGCGGGTCTGCATGGGGGTCTCTCCCTAGACGGATTGGGGCTGTCGGCGCCGTGGCCGGCTGTCGGCGGCGCTGGTGCGGCCGCGGGCGCGGCGGCGCTCCTTCAGGCGCTGCAGGATGGCCAGGCGCTGGGTGTTGTCGGTGTCACGCCACATCGCGATCTCCTCCGCCGTGCGCAGGCAGCCGGCGCACAAGCGGGTGTCGGCCTCGAGCGTGCAGACGCCGGTGCAGGGCGAGACGATGAGCGGCAGGTCGAAGGTCATGGCCCCTTCCAGGTAGCCCGGCCGGCGCCCGGGTTCAAGGCGATGCGTGCGGGCGACGCGACGGTGTCGTGACCGGGCGAGGCCGGGTCGCAGGCGCGATGGCCGGCACGGCCTCGCGGCGTAGCATCGGAAGCCTGGGAGAAGGATAACGCGCCATGACCGATTCTGCCGTAACCCCGCCGGATGATGCCGCAGCCGGAGACGCCCCGGAGGGTGGCCGGGCCGGGCGGCGTGGCCGCGGCGGGGCCGAGGCGCGCCGGGCCTTGCGGCGCGGCGGCGGGCTGCAGCAGCTGAAATACATCTCGCGCAAGATCCCGCTCTACGAGGTCCTGAAGACCGACGGGCTGGAGATCATCGAGCATAACGCCGACACGGTGCTGGAGGAGATCGGCCTCGAGTTCCGCGACGACGAGGAGACGCTGGAGCTGTGGAAGGCCGCCGGGGCTGACGTCAAGGGCACCCGCATCCGCTTCCCGCGGGGGCTGTGCCGCCAGCTGGTTCAGGCCACCGCGCCGCGCGAATTCACCCAATATGCGCGCAACCCGGACCGGACGGTCCAGATCGGCGGCAACAACACCGTCTTCGCCCCGGTCTATGGCCCGCCCTTCATCCGCACCCTCGACGAAGGCCGCCGCTACGCCCGGATCGAGGATTTCCGCAATTTCGTGAAGCTCGCCTACATGACGCCGGTGATGCACCATTCCGGCGGCACCGTGTGCGAGCCGGTCGACCTGCCGGTGAACAAGCGGCATCTCGACATGGTCTATTCTCACATCAAGTACTCCGACAAACCCTTCATGGGGTCGGTGACGGCGCCGGAGCGGGCGGAGGACACGGTCGCCATGGCGCGGCTGGTGTTCGGTGAGGAGTTCGTCGACAAGAACTGCGTGCTGATCAGCCTGATCAACGCCAATTCGCCGATGGTGTGGGACGGCACCATGCTCGGTGCCCTCAAGACCTATGCCCGCGCCAACCAGGCGGTGATCGTCACCCCGTTCATCCTGGCCGGCGCCATGGCGCCGGTGACCAGTGCCGGCGTGCTGACCCAGACCCTGGCCGAAAGCCTGGCCGGCATGGCCACGGCGCAGCTGTGCCGACCCGGTGCGCCGGTGGTGTTCGGCTCCTTCGCCAGCTCGATCTCGATGCAGTCGGGCGCGCCGACCTTCGGCACGCCGGAGCCGGCTTTGGTGCTGTATGGCGCCGCCGCCCTGGCACGCCGCCTCGGCGTGCCGTTCCGCTCCGGCGGGTCGCTGTGCGGCTCGAAGGTGCCGGACGCGCAGGCCGCGTTCGAAAGCGCCCAGACCCTGCTGCCGACCATGCTGGGCGGCGTCAACTTCGTGCTGCACGCCGCCGGCTGGCTCGAGGGCGGGCTGGTCAGCTCCTACGAGAAGTTCATCCTCGACACCGACCAGCTCGGCATGATGCAGGTGATGGCCGAGGGCATCGACCTCAGCGAGAACGGCCAGGCGATGGACGCGATCCGCCAGGTCGGCCCGGGCAGCCACTATCTCGGCTGCGACCACACCCAGCGCAATTTCGAGAACGCCTTCTACCGTTCGACCATTGCCGACAACAATTCCTACGAGCAGTGGGAAGCCGAGGGCCGGCAGGACGCCTCCCAGCGCGCCAACACCATCTGGAAGCGCATGCTGGAGGAGTACGAGGCGCCGGCGATCGACCCCGCGATCGACGAGGCGCTGCAGGATTTCATGCGCCGCAAGAAGGACAGCATGCCCGACGCCTTCACCTGAGACCGGTCTCTCGGGCCCGCCGGGTCCGAGATGGCGGTTGCAAACCGGGCCGCCCGGGTGGATGATCCTCTTTTGTTCTCGCGCGTGGGCGTGGCCTCGACCCGGAACGGAATCGCTTTGCAATTCCAATTCGGGTCATCCGGCTCTAGGGTCCGCCCCTGATTGAGTCTTACGAGGTCTGGGTCATGGCTGGCAGCGTCAACAAGGTCATTCTGGTCGGCAATCTCGGCCGCGATCCGGAGATCCGGTCCTTCCAGAACGGCGGGCGGGTCGCGAATCTCTCGGTTGCGACGTCGGAGAACTGGAAGGACCGCACCACCGGTGAGCGCAAGGAGCGCACCGAGTGGCACCGCGTCGTGGTGTTCAACGACGCGCTGGTCGGGGTGGTCGAGCGGTTCCTGAAGAAGGGATCGAAGATCTATATCGAGGGGCAGCTGGAGACCCGCAAATACGCCGACCAGAGCGGCGCCGAGCGCTACACCACCGAGGTGGTGCTGCGTCCGTTCCGGGGCGAGCTGACCATGCTCGACGGCCGCGGCGAAGGCGGCGGTGGGGGCGGCGGCTTCGAGGATGAAGGCGGCGCGAGCGGTGGCGGCGGGGGCTTCGGCGGCGGCGCTTCCGGCGGCGGCCGATCCTCGGGCGGCGGCTTCGGCGGCCCGTCCGGCGGCGGTTCGTCGGGTGGCGGCGGTGGCCGTGCCCCGATGGCGGACGATCTCGACGACGAGATCCCGTTCTGATCCTGGTTTCAGCTGAAAATGCCAGCGGGCGGGCCGATCGGTCCGCCCGCTTCATTTCAGGGTTTGGGCTCCGGGCCGAGGAGGAAGAGTGGCGGACCTACCCCATCTTCTCCAGCGGCTCCCGCCGAGCATTGTCCGGCGGGGTGCGGCGGACGCCGGGCTGGGCGGCCCAGGCGGCGGCGTTGGCGATGACCTTCTGGACCTCGGCGTGGTGGTAGCTGGGGAAGGTCTCGTGGCCCGGCCGGAAGTAGAACACCCGACCGTAGCCGCGGCGGTAGGTCAGGCCGCTGCGGAACACCTCGCCGCCCTTGAACCAGCTGACGAAGATCAGCTCGTCCGGCTCCGGCACGTCGAAGAACTCCCCATACATCTCCTCCTGCGGGATCTCGATGCAGCGGTCGAGGCCGGCGGCGATCGGATGCGCCGGGGCGGTGACCCAGATCCGCTCGTTCTCGCCCTGGGTGCCGTGGACCCGCCAGTTGACGCTGCAGCTGGTGCCCATCAGCCGGCGGAAGATCTTCGAGTAGTGGGCGGAATGCAGCACGATCAGGCCGAGGCCGCCCATGACGTGGCGGCGCACCCGCTCGACCACCGCGTCCGACACATCCTCATGCGCCTTGTGGCCCCACCACAGCAGCACGTCGGCGCCGTTCAGCACCTCGTCGGTCAGCCCGTGCTCGGGCTGGTCCAAGGTCGCGGTCGACACCGGGAAGCCGCGCTGGCGCAGGGGGGCGGCGATCGCCTCATGGATGCCGTCGGGATAGACGGCGGAGACGTCGGGGTTCTGCAACTCGTGCCGGTATTCGTTCCAGACCAGCAGGCGGGGAAGGGCCATGTCAGATGTCTCCGGAGTTGGGCGGTCAGCGGCCGGCCTCTCAGGGCAGGATGTCGGACAGCTGCACCCACGTGCCGTCCTGAGCGCCCGACCGCATGCTGGCGAAGCTGGTGGCGAGGGACTGGATGTTGTCCTCGCCCGAGGTGAAGTAGCGCGGCGGCTTGCCGCGCACAGCCTGGGCGAAGGCGTTCAGCGTGCCGGCCCGGTCGATCAGCTCGACGGGGGTCATCGGCAGGTCCTCGGTGGTGCCGTCGGGCCGGCGCAGCACCACCTTGTCGGCGATCGCGCCGCCGACGCCGCGCGCCTGCCACAGCAGTTCGGCCTCCTCGCATTCGATCGCCCATTCGCCGGTCCAGGTGGTCGGCGTGCCGCGGGAGACCCAGGAGCCGTTGTAGGACACCATCATGCCGCTCTCGAGCGCCAGCAGCGCATGGGCGGCGGCATGGTCCTTGAACGGGCTGTCCGGCGTGTTCCAGCTGCGGCAGGCGACGCGCTGCACATTCTCGCCGAAGATCATCCGCATCAGGTCGAAATGGTGGATCGCCATGTCCAGCAGCAGCGGGCCGGGGATGTCGTGGTAGCGGTGGCCGGTCACCTTCCAGTTCTGGCGGAAGTCGATCAGCGCCGAGAGTGCCCTGCCATAGGTGCGCTTCCGCACCAGGTCGGCCACCGTCCGCACCGCCGCCTGGTAGCGGTAGTTCTGGCTGACCATCAGCACCCGGTCGGCCTGCTTCGCCAGCGCGATCAGCGCCTGGGCCTCTTCCAGCGTCGAGGTGAAGGGCTTCTCGACCAGCACGTGCTTGCCGGCCTTCAGCGCCATCTCGCTGACGCTCTTGTGGCCGGCGGTCGGCAGCACTGCCAGCACGCCCTCGGCCTCGACCGCGGCGATCGCCGTGTCGAGGCTGGGGAAGCACTTGGCCTCCGAGAGGCCGAGCGTCTCCTGCGCCCGCTTCAGCACCTCCGGACTGGCGTCGACGAAGCCGACGACGTCGACCGCCTTCACCTGCGGCAGGATGGTGTGGGCCCAGTTGGTGCCCCAGCCGCCGAGGCCGACCTGGATGACCTTGACCGACATTCCGTCTTCCTTTGCCCGTCTGCTATTGCGTGATGCTCACCAGCGGCCGCCGCGGCTCAGCCGGTTCAGGTCCTTCTCCAGCTGCGCCAGGTTGGTCGCAGCGTCGCCGTTCTTGGACAGGGTGGCGTGCACCGCATTCCAGAACAGGGTCGAGACCTCGCTGTAGCGTTCCCCGGTCACCGCCGAGGGGCGGGCGGCGGTGCCGTCGAGGATTTGGCGCGTGATCTTGAAGAAAGGCCGCTTCGCCAGGAGTTCCTGGTCTTCGTAGAGTGCCGGGATGGTCGGCTGATAGCCGCCCTCCATGGCGCGGCGCTTCTGTTCCTCTCGGCTGGTCAGATACATCGCGAATTCCGCCGCTTCCTTGGGGTGGGCGGAATATTTCGACACCGCGATCTGCCAGCCGCCCAGCGTCGCCGCATGCCGGGCGCCGTCGCCATCGCCCTTGGGCAGCGGGGCATATCCCACCTTGCCCTTGACCGGGCTGTCGGTCGCCTCAGCGAGACTGGCGGCATAGGGCCAGTTGCGCATGAAGGCGGCGTTGCCGGACTGGAACACGCCGCGCGCATCCTCCTCCGTGTAGTTCAGCACGCCGTCGGGCGCGATGGTGCCGATCCAGGAGGCGGCGAGGTCCAGCGCCTTGGCCGCCTGCGGGTTGTTGACGGTGATCTTGCCGTCGGCCTCCACGATGTCGCCGCCGCCGAAGCTGACGATCCATTCCAGCGCGTCGCAGGTCAGCCCCTCATAGGCCCGGCCCTGGAACACGAAGCCGAAGAAGCGGTCGTTGCCCGCCTTGCGCTCGCCCTCCTGGATGGTCTTGGCGGCCGCAGTCATCTCCTCCCAGGTGGCGGGCACCTTGAGCTGGTATTTGTCGAACAGGTCCTGGCGGTAATAGAGCAACCCGGCATCGGTGTACCACGGCAGGGCCAGGAGGTGGCCGTCGCGGGTCAGCCCCTGGACGATGCCGGGAAAGTACTGGTCGATGGTGGCCTGGTCGACATACTGCTTCAGGTCGACGAAATGGCTGCCCAGGATGCCGGGCCACACCACGTCGACCTGGAACACGTCGATGTCGCCGGACTTCCCGGTCAGGAACTGCTGGTAGAGCGCCAGCTGTTCCGAGGTCGATTGCGGAGCCGCGACGATCTTGACGGTGTTGCCGGTCTTCGCCGACCAGGCCTTAGCCGCCTCGTCGCACAATCTGGACTGGATGCCGGTCGATCCGCAGGCGAAGGTGACGTCGACGCCCGCTGTGGCCGGCGTGGCCGCCAGCCCGAGGACGAACAGGGCGGCGAGCGAGGTCAGGTGTCTCCCGGACATGGTTCCCTCCTGTGGTCGTGTGCCCGGGTTCTGGTGCCCGATGCAACCGTTTTCAGGTTAGTGGCGCGGGGTGATTTGGCAACGACAATCGAACCCTGCGGCCGCCGGCTGGAGACCTTCCAGGAGTGGGCCGGACAACAGGATCGTCAGGGCGCCGATGATCGGAATGTTGGCAGACCCAAGGAGGCGCAGGGAAGGCCGCATCGCGAACCCAAGGATTCGTCAATGCTCCATGTGTGTCAGCTTTACAACCTTTGGTCGTGCCTACGGCGCCCTGGCCCAAACTTTCGTGTTGACGCGGTCATCAGAAAAATGGACATAAATAAATATTAGGTATATTTCGATGTAATCTGCAACCCCAGGTCAGTGTCTAGGAATTAACTCCACAAAGGTCAAAATCTTCTAACTGTGCATATCATTTTATGCAGGTTTCTTTGCTTGGGACGTCTAGTAAGAACACGATCGGGTTCTTGTGTTACATAATAAACACTTGTGGAATTGGCATGCTTGTGCTACATAAAGGGGTATTAATGTTAGTTTATCTGACCTTTTAAGGAGTACGGCCCATGCATGAATATTCGAGCGAAGCGAAACGCTAGCCGTCCGGTTCAAAAATTGCTCGCCTCGCCCGTCGAGGCTGATTGGTTTCGACATGCCCATTGAAGCCCCCGACCGATGAATGCGAATGTCCTGACGCGAGCCTATCTGGTCCTTGGGGGTCTGGGGGCGATCTCGCTGATCGCTTATGGCGTCTACAAGAACTACGCGCCGGTGGAGTCGACCCAGGCGTCGACGCCGGCGCCGGTCGTTCAGCCCGCTCCGGCCGACATCAAAGTGTTCGGGGTGATGACCGCGGCGCGCTTCATCGCCCGGGGGCAGGTGATCGCCCGCGAGGATGTGAGCTCCATCTCGATCGCAGGGGGGGTGCCGGCGGGTGCCAGGACGGCGATCGGCGACGTGGTCGGCAAGATCGCGACGGTGGACATTCCGGCCCAGCAGCTGCTGCTCGATTCCGTGGTTTCCGCCGATCCGGCCAGGGCCGGGCTTGCCGCGCTGGTCCCGCCGGGGCTTCGCGCGATCAGCATTCTGACCAATGACGAGATCGCGGTCAGCGAATTCGTCCGGCCGGGCGACAAGGTCGACATCCAGCTGGTGCTGCCCGACACCGCCCTGAACAAGCAGGGCGGGCTGCAGCGCCAGGGCGGCGGGGATCTGAGCGAAGCGCGCACCGTGCTGCAGGATGTGCTGGTCCTCACCGTCGGCACCACCCTCGGCGATCCGGCGATGGCCCCGGCCGACCAGAATGGCGGCGGCCGTCGGCCCGACCCGTCGCGGACAATCAGCCTGGCGATGACGCCCGACCAGATCGCCCAGTTCGCCCTGGCCCGCAGCCTCGGCTCCTTCTATCTGGCTCTGCGCCGGCCGGACGATCTGCAGCTGATCACCGACAACACCGCGAAGCTGTCGGACATCCGTGGCCCGGCCCCGCCGCCAGCCGCGGTCGAGCCGCCGCAGCGGAAGGCGATCGAGCTGATCGTCGGCGACCGCAGCCAGATGATCTACCCCCGGTCCGGAGAGCCGCGATGAGATTTGTGGTCCGCATGCTCTGCATCGCGGTGTTCGTCCTCGTCTCCGGCGCGGCGGGGGCGGAGGAACTGCGGCTCGGCGTCGGCGCCCAGCGGGTGATCGACCTTCCCGCGCCGATCACCCGCATCGTCGTCGGCCAGGGCGGCATCATCGATGCGACCGCGCTGAACCAGGACCAGTTGCAGATCACAGGCCTGCAGTCGGGCCAGACCACGCTCGCCATCTTCACCAGCCGGTCGGACCAGGGCATTTCCTACGACGTCACCGTCGGCGGCGCTCCGGCGGTCGCGCTGCCGACCATCCCCAACCGCGGCGACCCGGCGCGGCAGATCCGCGGACAGCCCGGGCTGCAGGGCGTGCGGGTGAATCGCGACGGCGACACCGTGGTGCTGTCCGGTTCGGTGCCGGACCTCGATGCCCATGCGCGGGCGACGAGCATCGCCAACGCCTATGGCGACGGCAAGGTGGTCGACCTGATGAAGGTCACCGGCAACCAGATGGTCGCGGTCGACATCCAGTTCGCGGCGGTGTCGGCGACCACATTGCGGGCCCTCGGCTTCAGCTTCTCGGCACTCGGCGGCACCGATTTCCAAGGCGCGCTGGTCGGGCCGAACACCCTGCAGAGCTACGAGTTCAGCAACACCGTTTCCAAAGTCACCTCGACGGTTCCGCTGGCGAACGCCTTCAATCTGTTCCTTGGCGATCGCCGCAATGGTATTCTCGGCATCCTCAGCGCGCTGTCCCAGGCCGGGCTAACCCAGTTGCTGGCCCAGCCGACGCTGCTGGTCCGCTCCGGCGAGCACGCCGAGTTCCTGGCGGGTGGCGAGGTGCCGATCCCGGTGCCGCAGGGCGGCAACGACAACGGCACCATCACCATCGAGTACCACCAGTACGGCGTCAAACTGGACATCGCGCCGGTGGTGCTGTCGGACAAGCGCATCGTACTCAAGGTCTCGCCCGAGGTCAGCGAGCTCGACTACGCCAATGCACTTCAGATCCAGGGGTTCAACGTGCCGGCCTTCCGCCGCCGCTCGACCTCGACCACGGTCGAACTCGGCAGCGGTCAGAGCTTCGTCCTCGCCGGCCTCATTTACAGCAACAGCGCGGTCAACGAGAGCAAGTTCCCCTGGCTGGGCGACATCCCGATCATCGGCGCGCTGTTCAAGTCAACCAACAACCAGCAGGAGCGGCAGGAACTGATCATCGTCGCCACGCCGCGGCTGGTCACCCCGCTGGCGCCGAACCAGGTCCCGCCGCTGCCGGGGGTGGATACGCGCAAGCTCAACCCGACCATCGGCGACATGATCCTGAATGTCGACCAGGTGCAGGACCATCTCGCACCCTATGGGCTCATGCGGTAGGCAGCAATGTTCCGGATCACCGTCGCCACCTCGGACACCAATCTCGCCGCCGGACTGATCGCCGCGCTGGAAGGCGTCGCAGCGGTGATCCGCTCGACCCCGGACACGGGACCGCTGCTCGAACTGTGCGGCAAGGTGAAGCTGGATCTGGTCCTGCTCGACGCCGACCCGGTCGATGGGTTCGGCACCGGGCTGGCCGAGGCGATGCGGGCGCTGACCGCCGCCGATCCGGATGCGCCGATCATCGTCCTCGGCGACGAGGGCGATGCCCGGTCGGTGCTGCGGGCGATCCGCGCCGGGGCGGCCGACGTGATCGACCGCAGGGCCCAGGGCGAAGCGCTCAGCGAGCAGCTCGGCCGGCATCTCACCGGCGCGCCGCGCGGCGACGCGATCGGCAGCGGCGCCCTCACTCTGGTGATGAGCGGCCAGCCCGGCGGCGAAGGCCTGTTCGCGGTCAACCTCGCGGTGCTGCGCGCGAAGGCGGCAGGGGGCGGGCTGCTGATCGATGGGGCGTTGCCGTCGAGCGAGGCCGGCGCCGCGCTCAACGTGCCGCTCAACTACACCATCCGTGATGCGGTCCAGGACCTGCCGCGGCTGGACCGCACGCTCCTGTCCTCGGCACTCGGCCGGCATGCGCCGTCGGGACTGCACATCCTGCCTTTGGCGGTGGCCGGCGAGGAGGTGCACGACATCGCCCCCGACGCGATCGCCTCGATGCTGCTGGTGCTGCGGGCGTTGTTCGGCGAGGTGATCCTGAATGTCGGCGGCATCCGCCATCCCGGCCTGCTGACCGAATTCGTCCGCGCCGCCGGCCGGATCTACCTGGTGGCGCCGCAGCGGTTCACCGCGGTCAAGGCCTGCCGCGACCTGCTGGTGCAGATCGGCCCGAGCGCCCAGGTGCTCGACCGCATCACCCTGGTGGTCGAGGACCACGCGCCGGGGATCACGCTGACCGAGGAGCAGATGCGAGAGGCGCTCGGGCTACGCCGCTCGGTGCGCCTGCCGGCTGCACGGGTCGAGCTGATCAACGCGCTCAACGCCGGGCGCCCGCTGGTGTTGGAGCAACCGCGCGCCGCCTACTCCCGAGCGCTGGAGAAGCTGGCGGCCGAGGGGGCCCCGACACTAGCCCCGGTGGCCCGGCCGACGCCACGCGGCAGCGGCCTGTTCGGCCGGCTGCGGACGTCGTGAGGGAGGCGCGACGATGGCAGGGCTGATCAACGGCGTCGGTGTGAGGGGCGGGGCGGACCCCGAACAGGCGGCGGCGGAGCTGCGCACCACCGACGGCTATCAGCGCACCAAATTCGCCATCTTCAACCTGGTGCTGGAGCAGCTCGAGGCGCTCGGCATCACCTCCGAGGCGGCCAGCCGGCCGATGATCCGCGACGGCATCGAGCAGGCGATCACCCGCTTCGCCGCCAAGGAGGGGCTGGCGCTGAACGCCGCCGAGCGCGCGCTGCTTGCCGCCGAGGTGCAGAACGAGGTCATCGGGCTCGGCCCGCTCGAGCCGCTGCTCAAGGACCCGACGATCGATGACGTGATCGTCAACGGGCCGTTCAGGATCTATGTCGAGCGTGCCGGCCAGATGTCGCCGGTGCCGGCCCGGTTCCGCGACACCGCGCATCTGATGAACATCATCCAGCGCATCGTCAGTCCGATCGGTCGCCGAGTCGACGAGGCGACGCCCTATGTCGACGCCCGGCTGCCGGACGGATCGCGCGTCAACATCGTCATCCCACCGATCGCGCTGGATGGGCCGATGGTGTCGATCCGGAAGTTCCGGATCCAGGGCCTGACGGCGCAGGACTATGTCCGGCTCGGTTCGATGAGCCCGGAGATGATGAGCTTCCTTGCCGCCGCGGTGCGCTCGCGCCTCAACATCCTGATCTGCGGCGGCACGGGCTCGGGCAAGACCACGCTGTTGAACATGCTGAGCGCCAATATCGATGAGAGGGAACGGCTGATCACCATCGAGGATGCGGCGGAACTGCAGCTGCGGCAGAGCCATGTGGTGCGGCTTGAGACGCGGCCGCCCAATCTCGACGGCAGCCGCGAGGTGACCGCCCGCGACCTGGTGCGCAACGCGCTGCGGATGCGGCCCGACCGCATCATCCTGGGCGAGGTGCGCGGCGCCGAGGCGGTCGAGATGCTGCAGGCGATGAGCACCGGCCATGACGGGTCGATGGCGACGATGCATGCCAATTCCAGCCGCGACGCCTTCGGACGGCTGGAAATGCTGCTCGGCTTCGGCGGGCTGACCGGCGATCCGAAGACGATCCGGCGCTACATCGCCAACAGCATTCACATCATGGTCCAGGTCAATCGCATGGCCAGCGGCAAGCGGCGGGTTACGACGGTGTCGGAGCTGACCGGCCTCGAAGGCGAACAATATAGTCTGAACCAGCTTTTTTCCTTTGAAGAGCAGCCGCCGATGAGCGGCCTGGGTGAATTCAGAACCCTGTCCGCACGCCCCCATTTCGCGCACCGGCTGGTTGGCATGTCGGAGTTGCGGACTGCGTCGAGGCCAGCGCCATGAACGGGTCGGGATTTCTTCTTCTCGGGGTTGCTTCGCTGTTCTTTCTGGCCGGCATCGGATTTCTGGCGAGCGGCGGGCAACGGCGTCGAAATCAGCAGATGCAGGATCGGCTGGAAGAATTGCAGGGGCTGAGCACCCCCTCGCCCGTCAGTCTTTCACGTAACCGCTTCGTGGCGAGCGAGCGGGGTGGCCCCCAGTTCCTTGAGCTTTGGCTGGCCAGGGCCGACATTGCGTTGCGCCCGCAGATAGTGCTTGCTGCCGGCTGCGCGCTTCTGGCTGTCGCCTCCATATTGACCCTGCTGGCTGGCCCGATCGTAGGCTGCGTGATCGCGGCGATCGTGCTGGGTGGCGGGATCTTCGGTTTGCGGTTGCTGGCGGCGCGGCGCCTCGCCGCCTTTATCAACGGGCTGCCGTTCTTTCTGGATGCGTTGCGCCAACTGCTGACCATCGGCAACTCCATGCAGCAGGCTTTGCTGACAACCGCAGAGAATTCCGGGCCGGAAATGCAGCGCTATTTGAATCCGCTCATTCGGCGCATCAACAATGGCGCGCCGATCCCGGAAAGTATTCGTTGGTTGGCCGATCGCCTGAAGGTGCCGGAACTCTATATGCTGGCCGCGGCTGTCGAGACCAATTTCCGGTTTGGCGGCCGGATGTCAACGGTCCTTGCCAACCTTGTTCAGATCCTGCGCGATGGCGCCAGGGTCGGGCGTGAACTCAGGTCGGCGACGGCCGAGATTCGGTTCAGCGCAATTGTGCTTGGGCTCATGCCCTTTGCCGCGGCCGTCATGATCGGCATCACCAAGCCCAGCTATATCATGTTCTTCATCGAGACCGCGCAAGGGCATCGGCTGGCGCTTATTGCACTCGGTCTGCAGGCGGCCGGCCTCCTGGTGATGAGCCGTATCATGCGGTTGGAGTTCTAGGTCATGCCGCTGCCGCCCTTCGAATTCGTGGTCTTCGTTTTTATCGCGGCGTCCAGCGTCATCTTCATTGGCCTGGGGTTGCGCGGCATTCGGCACGAGACACGGCTCAACCGGCGCCTGACCGGCCTGGGCGAACGTGCGCGCGACAACGGTACAGGAGGCGTGAGTACAGGAGGTGTATCGCTCGGCTGGCTTCGCCCGTTCGAACGCATCTTTGTCGCTGGCAGCAAGGATCGTGAAGAGATCGCGCGGTATCTGCGGGCGGCCGGCTACTATGATCCCCAGGCGGTCCTGATCTTCGCTGCTCTCCGCTTGGCGGCGGTGATCGCTGTCGCGGCCGGAACTGGCCTCGTGCTGTGGTTGACCGGCCGATGGGCAGGGCTGGCGCGGTTCTATCCGCTGGTGGGGGGGGCCGTCGTCTATCTGCTGGCCAAGTTCGTTTTGCAATGGCGCGCTTCGGTACGCCAGCGACGGGTGGGCGCGGAACTGCCTTTTCTACTCGATCTCCTGCTCTTGATGCTCGAAAGCGGCATCAGCCTCGACCAGTGTTTTCGGTCCATGGCTCAATCCTTGGACGAGGCGGCACCGATATCGAGACAGGCTGTTGCGGTGATGGTCGAAGATATCCAACGCGGCATGCCCTACGATCAGGCGCTGGATCGGTGGGCGGAGCGGCTGGGTGTCGCCGGGATCCGTGAACTCGCTGCTATGTTCAAGCAGACGCTGACGCACGGAACGGAATTGGGCGCCGCTCTACGAGAGTTTGTGAAGGAATTTTCTGAAAAGCGGGTTTCGAGGGCACGCGAAAGCATTGGCCGGAAAACAGCCAAGATGACTGTCGTGATGATTGTTTTTTTGATGCCCGCTTTGTTCATCGTGCTTTGCGGGCCAGCCGTGGTGTCGCTGATGGCCAATCTGACAAGGACGGGATGAGCCATGCCAATCCGCATGCGTTTTTTCGCCCTGATCCTTTTGCCCTGGCTGTCTGCCTGCTCCGGCCTGTTCGGCGGCGACGGGGCGCCGCGGCACGATCCGTCCCCGGCCGATCAGATGCCGCAGGCGGCAGCGCTTGATGCCGACAATTCCCGCGATCTCTATCTCGGCATCGTCGACAAACTGCGCCAGGGCGGCAAGTCGCGGGCTGCACTCGCCTACCTCGACGACTACGACAACCGACATCCAGGCGACGTCCGGTCCCAGACCCTGCGCGCCGATTCTTTCCTCGACATCCAGGACTATGCCCGGGCCGAGGCGATCTACCGGCAACTGGTGGACGGCGACCAAGCGGCGGCGGCCTATGACGGTCTCGGCCGCGTCGCTGCGGGGCGTGGCGATTGGGCCAAGGCCCGGGCGCAGTTCCACGAGGCGGTCCGGCGCGAGCCGATCAACGTCAAGTACCTGAACGATCTCGGCTTCGCCGAAATGCGCATCGCCTCTTATGACGAGGCGCTGTTCACCTTGCGCCAGGCCACCGAACTGGCGCCCGACAACGCCATGGTCCGCAACAACCTGATCCTGTGCCTCGATGTCGCCGGCCAGGGCGATGCGGCAAAGGCCATGCTCGGCCGGATCGCCACCGTCCAGGAGCGCCGGGCGGTGGAGCAGATGGTGAAGACCGCCCGCAGCCAGATGCGGGGGCCGGCCACCGCCGGCACCGCTGCCACGACCCCACCCCGGCGTTTGGCCCAAGCTTCGGAGACCCAGCCATGATGCGCATCTGCCTGCCGCTGCTGTGTACCGCTCTTCTGGCTCTGTCGCCCGCTGCTGCCGCGGCGCAGCAGGTGCTGGTGCCGGCGCGCCCGCTTCTGACGCCCCAGACATCAGCGGCCGAGTGGCCGGGCAACAGCCGGGCGGCAGAGGTTATCCGGCAGCAGGAGCAACGGCGCCCGCGGACGGCCGGGCAGGGCGGTCTCGACGGCCTCGAGGCGGGCGCCATCTACCAGAATTACATTCGGCAGATCGGCAAGTCACCGGCCAACGGCCCCAACGGCTCGGGCTTTGGCGAGCCCAGCCAGTTCGGCAGCGGCAATTCTTCGGGTTACGGGCAATCACGATGAAACCTCGCCGCAACCGGGCGGGTCTGTCCCACGAAAGGGGCGCTCTCTCGGTTTATACCGCGCTGATCATGACGCTTCTGTTGGGCACGGCGGCGATGGCGACCGATGTCGGCCTCTGGTACTCCAAGAGACGGGACCTGCAATCGGCCACGGATGCGGCGGCTCTCGCTGCCGCCTATAAGCCATCGCAGGCTCAGGTGATTGCTGCGGATCTTCTGTCGCGCAATGGGTTCGGCGCAGACACGCCGCCGACCGTCTCGACAGGCACCTATTGCGACAACGCCAGTCTGGCACCGGATGCGCGCTATTTCACGGGTGTCGTCACGTGCCCCAACGCCGGCTATGTCGCGACGGCCCCGAATGCCGTCCGGATCTCGACCCAGACAGAAGCACCGCTTGGCCTTTCCCGCGCCCTTCTGCCCGATGGCGGGCCGTACCGGACGAGCGTTTCTGCCACGGCCGCACGGATCGACGAGGCCGCTTTCCAGGCGGGGACGGGCCTCGTCAACCTCAATGGTGGTATTGCCAATGCGCTGCTCGGCAGTCTGCTCGGCACCACTATCAACCTTTCGGCCGTGCAATATGACGGGCTGGTCAACACGGACATCGATGCACTGAGCTTCCTCGATGCCCTGGCGACCCATGTCAATCTCTCGGCGCTCACCTACGACCAGGTGTTGCAGAGCCGGGCGCAGATCGGCGACGTTCTGGACGCGACGATCGACGTGCTGGATCGACAGCCCAACCTCACGGCCATTGCGGCACAGGCGCTCGGCGGGCTGCTCTCGCTGAAAGCGGCGATCGTCGGAAATCCGGATATCCATCTGGGCAACCTGCTCGATCTCGGCGTCTGGAAGAACCAGCCGGTCGGCGGCACGACATCGCCGACGGCTTTGCAGGCGGACTTGAATCTATTCCAGCTCGTCAGCTTTGCGGCCCAACTCGCCAACGGACGCAACGCGGTCGCCATACCGCAGCTGGGTCTGAATCTGGGGCCGGTGGCCAGCATCTCCCTCGTCGCGACAGCGATCGAACCGCCGCAGAAACCCTTCTTCAGCTTCGGGCCGGTCGGCGTCCAGGTGCACACGGCGCAGATACGGATCCAATTGCTGCTCAAGCTGCTCGACACGGGACTTCTGGGCAATGGCGTCCGGCTTCCGCTCTATATCGAGGTCGCCCCCGGCGAGGCGACATTGGCCCGGATCGATTGTGGCTTGGAGCCTGCGAAGGACGCGACCGTGACGGTGAATGCCATCCCCGGGGTGGCTGCCATTTATATCGGCGAGGTCAACAGCAATGCGATGACGAACTTCTCGCAGGCACCGACCGTCTCCGACGCCAATATCATCGATCTGAGCGTGCTGGGGCTCCTGCAACTCGTTTCGCTGACCGGAAAGGCCAAGATTCAAATCCCTTCCCAAGGGCAGCCCGCCGCTCAGCCGCTGACCTTCTATCAGCCGCTCTCCGGAGAGGTCACCAAGCATGAGCCCCCGACGAACGAGGGCATCATCGGTCCGACCTCGGGTGAAGGGCAACGGGCTCGCGCGGTCAGCACAGGGTTGCTCGGCGGCCTCGGGCAGAGCCTCTACAACGGGCTCGATCTGCATGCCAAACTCTTGCTGAACCTCATCGTGATCGACCTCAAGCAGGGGAATTGCGGCGGGCTTCTCGGTCTCGTCTGCTGGGGCAACGGACAGCAGCGGACCAGTCTTCTCGGCATTCTCGCGAGCGTGCTCGGCGCGCTGGACCCATTGGTTGACGGGGTACTCAAGGCTCTCGGCCTCCAATTGGGGACGATGGATGTCTGGGTCACCGGTGTTCGCTGCGGGGTGCCAGTGCTCGTGCAGTAACAGGATACCGCCGGCGGTTCCGGGACGTCGGCGGGGATATTTCAACCCCGGCATGGTCTAGGAGGAATAAATGTTGCGGACGTTGGTTACGAAGACTCTGAAGCGTATCGGTCGCGACGATGCGGGCATCACGGCGGTGGAATATGCGGTTCTCGGCGGTCTCATTGCCGCGGCACTCGTTGTCGTGTTCGCCGCCTTTGAACCGGCACTGAAGACGGCGTTCACCAATATCCTGGCTCCCTGATCGAGGTGCAGGAGATGGCAGTGGCGATGCGTCCGGAATGCGATGCTTTGGCTGAGGTCGTGGCCGGACGCGACACGCCACGCGTCCCGGAATCGAATGCACCGGCGGGCGGCCGATCGCCCGCCGGTGCATCCGGCGACGGCGGGATGGTGGCGGTGGAATTCGCGCTGTTGGCGCCGCTTTTTCTCATCGTCTCGCTCGGCGTCATCGTCTATGGGCTTTATTTCGGCGCCTGGCTAGCGATCAACCAAGCGGCGGCGGAGGCGGCTCGGGCCTCTATCGCCGGCATGTCCTTCACCGAAAGAAGCACGCTGGCCCGGACAACGGCACAGACGATCATCGACGGCTACGCGACCTTGCTGGACATCAGCAAGGTCACGATCACCCCGGCGCAGGGGCCGGCGGCAAATCTGTTCCAGGTGAGCGTGACCTATGATCTGTCGAGCCACGACTTCTCGGTCATCGGCGGCCTGATTCCCGTGCCGACCCAAACTCCGACGGTAACCGCTATCGTCTCCAACGGTGGCTATTGATGGCAGGACTTGACTTCATCGCGCTGGGCCTTCTGGTCCTGCTCTTGCTGCCGGTCGTCGTGATCGACCTGCGAGAGAGCAGGATTCCGAATCTCTGCAACCTGGCGCTGGGTGTTGTCGGCTTGGCACAGGCGTTGGTTCGGAGTCCGACGCTCCAGACACTGGGTTTCACAGTGGGAGCCGGCGTGGTCACCTTCCTGCTCCTGGCCGGCACCGCCTGGCTGATGCAGAAGATCGACCGCCACGCCCGGATCGGCTGGGGCGACCTCAAATTCCTGACCGCTGCCAGCCTGTGGGTCGGGGTCCAGGGCAGCCTGATCGTGCTGGTCCTGGCCAGCGTGGCGGCGCTGGCCGCGACCCTGGCGCTGGCGCCGTGGCGCGGCGTGAAGTGGCGCGAGATGCGGCCGTTCGGCCCGGCCCTGGCGTTCGGCCTCCTGGTCGTCACCGTCACCGTCTTCATCCGCGGCGCGCCTGGGGTGTAGACCGTAGCTGGTGTTCAACGGGTTCAGCTGGTTGTTTCCGTGGAAAGCCCTTCAGTCGGCGCGTGAATGGTGCTTAGCTCCGCGCAACCGTTGTTGAGGGATGCTGAGATGAGCACCGATGTGAATCGCCGGATCCTGTTGGCCGCGCGGCCGGTGGGAGAGCCGCAGGAGGCCGATTTCCGGCTGGTGGAGGAGGCGGTGCCGACGGCCGGCCCCGGCCATCTGCTGCTGCGCACGCTGTGGCTGTCGCTCGACCCCTATATGCGCGGCCGGATGAGCGACGCGAAATCCTACGCCACCCCGGTGGAGATCGGCCAGGTCATGGTCGGCGGCGCGGTCAGCCGCGTGCTGGCCTCGAACCATCCCGGCTTCGCCGTGGGCGACATCGTCGAGGGCCGCACCGGCTGGCAGGATTATGCGGTGTCGGATGGCACCGGCCTGCGCAAGGTCGACCCGTCGCTGGCCCCGATCTCGACCGCGGTCGGCGTGCTCGGCATGCCCGGGATGACCGCCTATACGGGCCTGCTCACCATCGGCCAGCCCAAGCCGGGCGAGACCGTGGTGGTCTCGGCTGCCTCCGGCGCGGTCGGATCCGTAGTCGGCCAGATCGCCCGGATCAAGGGCGCCCGGGTGGTCGGCATCGCCGGCGGCGACCGCAAATGCGCCTATCTGACCGGGGAGCTGGGCTTCGACGCCGCCGTCGACCACCAGGCGTCGGACTTCGCCGCACGCCTGGCCGCGGCCGTGCCCGACGGCATCGACGTCTATTTCGAGAATGTCGGCGGCGCCGTGTTCGAGGCGGTGCGGCCGCTGTTCAACCCCTTCGCCCGCATCCCGGTCTGCGGGCTGATCGCCCAGTACAACGCCACCGGCCTGCCGCCGGGGCCCAACCTGGTGCCGTCGCTGATGCGCGAGGTGCTTTCGAAGCGCCTGACCCTGCGCGGCTTCATCGTCAGCGACTTCGCCGACCAGCAGGCCGCCTTCCTGCGCGACGTCTCCGGCTGGATCCGCGATGGGCAACTGCGCTACCGCGAGGATGTCGCCGAGGGGCTGGAGACCGCGCCGAAGACCTTCCTGCGCCTGTTCCGCGGCGAGAATTTCGGCAAGCTCCTGGTCAGGGTGGCGGAGTAGGGCGGGCTCAACGCAGGGGCGGCAGGCCGAGGTCGCGAAGGGCGTCGTCGCTCAGCGCCTCCAGCCGCAGCCGCGCGGGCCGTCCGGTCGCCCGCCGCTTGGGAAGGCCCGGGCCGCCCGCCAGCCGGCGCCACAGCCGTTCCAGAAGTCCGGCGGGGCGGGGGCGCAGCGGTGCGCGCAGAGTAACCGTGGTCATCACGCTCTCCTTGAAGCTGTCAGTGTCGGGCATGAGGCCGCCGGAACCATCTTCCGCACCGACACGATATCGATGTCGGCATCCCGTCCGGCGATGGCCGAAACCGGGCCATCGGTCAGCGCCGTCACCGTCTCGACGGCACGGCCGAGCTTGGCCCGGAAAATCACCACTTCGGTGAGGAATGCCATCGGCTTGTCTCCGGTGCGAACCCTCGGGGGCGGGGCTTCGATGCTGGTAGATTACGCGCCCTCTCCTGACAGCCTGGTGTCAGGAGACTTGCCGCGGCGTCCCGCTTTTTCCTGGCCTCGCAGCTATGGCCCGATCCCTCTCGCTGTGGTCTCGACAGGGAAGATGGGGCCGAACGCTGACGTACGTCATTCGATAAATCTGGAGAGTATCTGTACGTTTTTGTTCAGTCCGGCCGGTGCCGCCGCATGGCAGGCACGGCATTCGCAATGGCTGAATTCCGCCCGCCGCTGCTGCTAGGGTGCCGGCCCTGGGGAGGAAGGGGTCCGGCGATGTACCAAGTTCCGATTCGACCGGGCGAGAGCTGGCTGCGCGCCCGGGTCCGGCGTCATGTCCTCGAACTGCTGCGCCTGGCGTTGCCGGTGATCGTCGCCCGCGCCGGGCTGCTGTTCATGGCCCTGGTCGACACCATCTTCGTCGGCCGCTACGGCAGCGACGACCTGGCCCATCTCTCCATCGCCAACGCCGCGATCGGCCTGATGATGGCCACCGGCACCGGGCTGGTGTTGGGCACTCTGGTGATGACCGCCAACGCGCTCGGCCGCAACCGGCCGGAGGAGTGCGGCGCCGTCTGGCACCGCTCCCTGATCTATGGCGGCGCCTTCAGCCTGGTGATGGCGGTGGCATGCCATTTCATGGAGCCGGTGCTGATCCTGACCGGGCAGACGCCGGAGCTGTCGAAGGCGGGCGCCGAGATCGCCGTCATCCTCGGCTGGGGCGTACCGGCGGCGGCGGTCTACACCGTCACCGCCTTCTTCCTCGAGGGGCTGAAGCGGCCGCTGCCCGGCATGGTGGCGATGATCGCCGCCAATGTGCTGAACGCCCTGGTCAATTGGCTGCTGGTGTTCGGCAATCTCGGCTTTCCCGCGCTGGGCGCGGACGGCGCCGCCTGGGCCAGCACGGCGTCGCGCATCTTCCTGGCCCTCTGCCTGGTGGGCTACGTCTGGATCATGCCCGGTCATGCGGGCTTCGGCGTGCGGCACTGGCAGGGCTGGCGTTGGCGCGAATGGGCGCAGCAGCGCCGGCTCGGCTATGGCGGCGGCGCCAGCATCTTCCTCGAGGCGGGGGCCTTCACCGCGCTGACCTTCTTCGCCGGGCTGCTCGGCACCCTGCCGCTGGCCGCCTATTCGATCGGCCTCAACCTGATCTCGCTGATCTTCATGGTGGCGCTCGGCCTCGGCGCCGCCACCGCGGTGCGGGTCGGCGTCGCCCATGGACGGCGCGACCTCAAGGACATGGTGCTGGCCGGCTGGGTCGGGCTCGGTGTCAACTCGGTCGCCATGGCGCTGTTCGGGGCGGTGCTGTGGTTCGGGGCGAGGCCGATCGCCGAAGCCTACACCAACGACCCGGCGCTGATCCCGCTGCTGGTGCCGGTGATCCTGGTCGCGACCTTTATCCTGGTGGTCGATGGCGGCCAGGTGGTGGTGGCCAACGCCCTGCGCGGCCGCGGCGACGTGCTGACGCCGACGCTGCTGCACACCGTCTCCTACATCGTGGTGATGACGCCGCTGGGCTGGCTGCTCGGCGTCCATCTCGGCCGCGGCGCCCATGGGCTGTTCGAGGCGATCCTGATCGCCAGCGTGGTCTCGGTCTCGCTGCTGGCCTCGCGCTTCCACCTCCTGGCCCGGCGGGACGCGCGGGCGGTGGCCGCGGCGGGGTAGGGGCCTCGCTTCTGCTTGGGAATCCTGAGGATTCCCAAGCCGCTGGGGAGCCCTCCCGCGACCCCGGTCCGCCGCCTCGTTCCGGGTGGCGATCTGATTGTTCGCATCTGCGGAAACGTGCTAGCTTCGCCGCGCCCGGCAGGCTGCCCGGGCGCGTCCTTTCGCCAGTCCGGACAGTGCTTTGACCGATCGTCCTGTTACGCCGCCCCACTTCGACATCACCCCGGTGACGATCGAGGAGGAGATGAAACGCTCCTACCTCGACTACGCGATGAGCGTGATCGTCTCCCGTGCCTTGCCGGATGTCCGCGACGGCTTGAAGCCCGTCCATCGCCGCATCCTGTTCGCGATGAAGGAGGGCGGCTACGATTCGACCAAGCCGTTCAAGAAGTCGGCCCGCGTGGTCGGCGACGTCATGGGTAAGTATCACCCGCATGGCGACTCGTCGATCTACGAAGCCATGGTCCGCATGGCGCAGGATTTCTCGATGCGGCTGCCCCTGATCCAGGGGCAGGGCAATTTCGGGTCGATGGACGGCGATCCGGCGGCGGCGATGCGCTACACCGAGGCGCGCCTGGCCAAGGCCGCCGAGGCGATGCTGGACGACATCGACAAGGAAACCGTCGATTTCCAGCCGAACTACGACGAGACCCAGTCCGAACCGACGGTGCTGCCGTCGCGCTTCCCGAACCTGCTGGTCAACGGCGCCGGCGGCATCGCCGTCGGCATGGCCACCAACATCCCGCCGCACAATCTGGGCGAGGTGATCGACGCCTGCCTGGCGGTGATCGCCGATGCCGGCCTGAGTTCCGAGGACCTGAACCTGATCGTCCAGGGCCCGGACTTCCCGACCGGCGCCAGCATCCTGGGCCGGTCCGGCATCCGCTCGGCCTTCACCACCGGCCGCGGCAGCGTGGTGATGCGGGCGAAGTCCTCGATCGAGGAGATCCGCAAGGACCGTGAAGGGATCATCTTCACCGAGATCCCGTTCCAGGTGAACAAGTCGCGGCTGATGGAGCGCATCGCCGAGGTCGTCAACGACAAGATCGTCGAGGGCATCTCCGAACTGCGCGACGAAAGCGATCGCGATGGCGTGCGCATCGTGGTCGAGCTGAAGCGCGACGCCAATGCCGATGTCGTGCTGAACCAGCTGTACCGCTACACGCCGCTGCAGACCTCGTTCGGCGTCAACATGCTGGCGCTGAACGGCGGCCGGCCGGAACTGCTGAACCTCAGGCAGATCATCGATGCCTTCATCGCCTTCCGTGAGGAGGTGATCACCCGGCGCACCCGCTTCCTGCTGACCCGCGCCCGCGACCGCGCCCATGTCCTGGTCGGTCTTGCCACCGCCGTGGTCAACATCGACCGGGTGATCGAGCTGATCCGCCGCGCCGCCGACCCGCAGGCCGCGCGCGAGGAGCTGATGGCCACGGCGTGGCCGGCCGGCGAGATCGCGCCGCTGATCGCGCTGGTCGACGAACCCGGCCGCCCGCTGGCCGAGGACGGCACCTACCGGCTGTCCGAGCTGCAGGCCCGTGCCATCCTCGACCTGCGCCTGCACCGCCTGACCGGGCTGGAGCGCGACAAGATCGGCGACGACCTGCGCGCCATCGTCGCCGAGATCCAGGAATACCTCGCCATCCTGGCCAGCCGCGAGAAGCTGCTGCAGATCCTGCGCGACGAGCTGGCCGAGATCAAAGAGCAGTTCGCCACGCCGCGGAAGACCGAGATCCTCGATCTCGAATTCGAGGCCGACATCGAGGACCTGATCCAGCGCGAGGACATGGTCGTCACCGTCTCGAACGGCGGCTACATCAAGCGCGTGCCGCTGTCGACCTACCGGGCGCAGCGCCGCGGCGGCAAGGGCCGTTCCGGCATGGCGACGAAGGAGGAGGATTTCGTCTCCGACCTGTTCGTCGCCAACACCCACACGCCGATGCTGTTCTTCTCCAGCCGCGGCATCGTCTACAAGATGAAGGTCTACCGCCTGCCGATCGGCACGCCGCAGGCGCGCGGCAAGGCGCTGGTCAACATGCTGCCGCTGGAGCAGGGCGAGACCATCTCGACGGTCATGCCGTTGCCGGAGGACGAGAGCACCTGGGACCAGTTGTACGTCATGTTCGCGACCGCCAGCGGCGGCGTGCGCCGCAACAGCCTGGCCGACTTCACCAGCATCAATCGCAACGGCAAGATCGCGATGAAGCTGGACGAGGGCGACAGCCTGATCGGCGTCAAGGTCTGCAGCGACGACCAGGATGTGCTGCTGGCCACCCATGTCGGCATGTGCATCCGCTTCCCGGTCACCGACGTCCGCGTCTTCAAGGGCCGCGATTCGACCGGGGTGCGCGGCATCCGCCTGGGCGATGACGACCGCGTCATCTCGATCTCGATCCTGCACCATCTCAACGCCACGCCGGACGAGCGCGCGAACTACCTGCGCATGGCCAATGCCGCGCGCCGCGCCGAAGGCGAAGAGACCGACGGCGAGGACAGCCAGGCGGTGGAGGAGCACGACCTCGATCCCGCACGCTTCGCCGCTCTGGAAGGGGTGGAGGAGTTCATCCTGACCGTCAGCGAGCAAGGCTTCGGCAAGCTCAGCTCGGCCTATGGCTACCGCATCACCGGCCGCGGCGGCAAAGGCATCTGGACCATGGCGATGGGCGAGAAGAACACCGCCGTGACCGCCTGCTTCCCGATCTCGCAGAACCAGGAGATCATCCTGGTGACCGATGGCGGCCAGCTGATCCGCTGCCCGGTCGCCGATGTCCGGATCGCGGCGCGCAAGACCATGGGCGTGCGGCTGTTCAACGTGGCCGACGGCGAACATGTCGTCTCGGTCGCTGCGGTGCCGGAAGAGAACGACGAGGACGGAGTCGAAACCGACGCGACCGGGGAAGACGGCGCCGCGGGGGATGAACAGGGTGACGCCGCGTCGGGCGGCGACGGCGCATAAGGAAAGACGGACCTATGGCCAAGTCTCGCACCGGGGTCTATCCCGGCACGTTCGACCCGATCACCAAGGGCCATATGGACATCATCCAGCGGGCGACCAGGATCGTCGATCACCTGGTCGTAGCCGTCGCCCGCAACGACGGCAAAGGCCCGTTGTTCTCGACCGACGAGCGGGTCGAGCTGGTGCGGGCCGACGTGGCGCCGCTGGTGGCGCAGGGCATCTCGATCGAGGTCCGCTCCTTCGACGTCCTGCTGATGCACTTCGCCGCCTCGGTCGGGGCCACCACGGTGGTCCGCGGCCTGCGCGCCGTGTCGGATTTCGAGTACGAATTCCAGATGGCCGGGATGAACGCCAAGATCAATCCGGTGATCGAGACGGTGTTCCTGATGGCGTCGGACCGCTACCAGTTCATCTCCTCGCGCTTCGTCAAGGAGATCGGGCGGCTGGGCGGTGACATCGCCCCCTTCGTCAGCCCGCTGGTGGCCAAGCGCCTGAACGAGCAGTTCTCGCGCGGGCTGCCGAAGGAGTAGGGCGGAATTCATGCCGACCAAGGCCTTGCCGGGTGTTGACCGTCGGGCGGGGCCTCCCTAATGTGCGCCGCGCCTGCCCGGGACCAGCCCGGGCGGGCCGTGTGAGCCGGTAGCTCAGTCGGTAGAGCAGAGGCCTTTTAAGCCCCTGGTCGTGGGTTCGAGTCCCACCCGGCTCACCATTCCCCATGCTAAGCAGTTGACTTAAAGGAGGGTTTGTAGATTTGGCTGGTAAGGTTTGTAACTCCTTGCCCGCCAGATGCTCGGTCATCTTGCTCACGGCGGCCTTCGCGAGGAGCTTCTGCCGGGCTGCGGCCACGTAGCGCTCGACCTCCTTGATCGACTTATGTCCGGTGATCGACATGATCTCCATCGTGCTGCATCCGGCTTCGGCGAGCCGGCGCGCGGCCGCCTTCCGGAGGCCGTGTAGGACGCAGCGATCCGGCACGCCGGAGGCGCCGATCTTGTCGGCCATCCAGTTGCCGAACCCGTTCGACGTGAACGGCTGTCCGTACTGCGTCGTGAGAATCACTGTGTGGCAGCGCGGTGTGGACCGAAGCGCTTCGCGGAGATGGGGATGGACCGGGATGACGATGCTCTCGTCCTTGGCCTCCTGGTCCGTCTTCTTCTGTGCAAGGGTTATCGTGCCGGCCGTTTCGTTGTAGTCGCTCCAGCGCATCTTCACGATGTCGCTCTTGCGTTGGCCAGTGTAGAGCGCGAGGGCGAAGGCGGTCCGCTCCATCGTCCCGACCGGCCACCGCCGTTCGTAGGCCGCCAGCTCCTCCTCGGTCCAGGTGTGGAAGGTGCCGGACGGGAAGAACGCGATCTCCCGCGTCGGATCGTCCGTCCGCCACTTCAATCGGATCGCTAACTTCATCAGAGCGCGGAGACGCTTCAGCAGATTGTTCGCGGCGGCCGGCGTTTCGGATTTCCCCGAGATGATCTTCTCGGCGTCTTCGTAGCGCATTTGCGCCACGAGCCGGTGGCCGTGCTCTTTGACGAAAGCGTCGATGATCCCGCGAACGGCGCGCCGGGTGTCGGGCTTCTGCATCTTGAACGCGGTCGTGTTGTAGTATTCGAATGCCAGCCGGTCGAACGTGCCCGGCTTACCCCGCATATTTTTGCCTGGCTCCTTGGGGGCTAAGTGCTTGGCCGCCTCGTAGTAGGCGGCGATGTACTCCGGCGAGCCGGGCCTCCCCGGCAGCGGAACTGCGACGCCGCCGGGCGGCCGGAAGTAGTGCCGCTCTTTGCCGTGCCGGTCCTTAAACCGGTTGATGTAGCGCAACCGCACAGTGGTCATCGGAAGTCGGCCCAGGTGTCCTCTTCATCGCCGCCGCCTTCATGCGGCAGGGCTTTGAACGCGTCGCGCAGTTCGTCGACATCCCAGACGAGCCTGCCGTCAATCCTGCGCGGGCGCGGCATGCGCTTGTCGACGACCATCTCCTTGAACTTCGATGCGCTGATGCCGACCGCGGCCGCCGCCTCCGGACCCGGCAACCCGAATACCAGGGGCAACCTTGCTGCTATCTCAACGCGACGTTCACTCATGCGGTCCTCGCGACGGTCCGCGGCGGTCAGCGACCGTCACAACATCATCTCGACAGCGATTCATCACCTCCGGCATCGCTCTACCCGTGCCAATGAGTCCTCGGCAACAGAGCTGCGCCCGGGAGGCGGGCGAATCAATCCACCGAGACCGTCCGGGGCGGGAAGGGCGGGCCCTCGGCGGCAGAAGCGCCTCTAGGCGCTGGAGCTCGACTTCTTCAACCGCACCCCGGATCCGCCGCCATTCTCCGGGATGAACTCGATCCCAGCTGCCTCCAGTGCAGCTCGGATAGCGGCCTTGTTATTGGGAAACGGCGTACGTGCACCCCGCTCGAAGTCCACGATCGTCTGGCGAGCAACGCGTGCTTCTTCAGCGAGTTTGGTCTGGCTCCATCCAAGCATGGCGCGAGCGCCCCGGCATTGCTCAACAGATATCTCGTTGCTGGGCACCATAACACGTCTTTTTGATTGATGTTAGGCATTATGATCAGTTAAGATCGTCGATACTGTAGCATCACTGACCGCAGAGCGGCCGGACGAGGTGGTGGCACACCTCGTCCGGCCTGACCCCGCCGCCAAGGCGAGCTCCCGAAAAGCGGACCCGAGGGCAGGAGGCGGGTCGATCCCCTCTTCATACGTTTAGGGACCTCGCGAACTTCTTCGATCCGGAGGCGCCGCCCGGCGAAATGGGTACCCTGATATAGTCCGGCCAGGATCATCAATTGCGCAATGTCCATTGCCCGGCTAGGAACGAATAGGTGTCGAGGAGGTGGGCCGGACGGGCCACTTTGCATCCGGCCCATCTGCCATTCAGGCCACCGCCTTCTTGGTCTGGAGCGGTGGGAAGACAGAGTCGATGTCGGTCTTGAAGGTGTTGTTGAAAATGTTGGTGATGAAGCTGAACGCGGTCTCGGCGACGATATCGACGATCTGCGCGTCGGTGAAACCGGCGGCGCGCACAGCCTGCACATCGGCGTCCTCGATGTGACCGCGGTTTTTGGCGACCTTGTAGGCGAACTGCAGCGCGGCGTCCGCTTGCGGGTCCGTCGAGTGGCCCTCGCGGTTGAGCTCCATGTCTTCTGCGGTTAAGCCCTGCAGCTTGCCACCGAGGAAGGTGTGGGCCGACAGGCAGTAATTGCAACCGTTGACTTCGGCCGTCATCACGTGGATGCGTTCGCGGGTCTTGTGGCCGAGGCTCTTGCCCAGGGCGGCGTGCATGTCGGCGATCGCCTTCAAGGCGTCCGGCGACTGCGAGATCATCGCGAAGAAGTTGGGGACCAGGCCGAGGACCTTCACATAGTTCTGGAGGATCGGCTGGGACTTGGCGGGAGCTTCTTCGATGGTAGGGACGGCGATGCGGGTCATGGTCTTTCTCCTTAGAACCGGGCCACAACGGCTTCGGTGAGGAGGAAGATGCGGGGTTTTGCGAGGAATAATAATGCGCTGTTATTGAGAGTGTTACTTCCGTGGTGTGGAAGAAGCGAGCTCGTTGGTGGTGGAAGCACCGAGGTGCCGGAGCAAACTGCCTAACGGTTGAGAAGCCGTCCCAGGGCGAGGCGTCGCGAAATAGTCCGGTTCAGATCGCCGGACCGTCGCCCAGCGTCGACAGGGCGGCCCGCAATTGGCTGGCGGCGAAATCCAGAAAGACCCGCATTTTTTGGGGCAGCAAACCGCGTGCGGCATGCACGAGATGAACGGGGATCGGCTCAACGTCGAAATCCTGCAGGACATGGACAAGCGTTCCCGCGCGGAGAGCATCGGCGCAGTGATAGCGATAGACTCTAGTCAGACCCGTGCGGCGGAGCGCTGCTTGAACTGCGGCTTCTGCCGTCGTCACCGACAGCCGGGGGATGATGTTGACGCCGAACTCGCGCTCGCTGGCCGGATCTCGGAAAGACCAGCTCGTGGTGGCCGGCCCGGCGAAAATCACGCAGGGGAACTTCTCCAGCTCCCTCGGGTGCTTCGGCACGCCATGAACTGCAAGCAGCTCTGGCGAGGCACATACCAGGGTGTCCATGGAGCCAACGCGGGTCGCGATCATAGTGCTGTCCGGCAGCGCGCCAAGGCGAACCGCCATGTCGACGTGCTCGTCGTACAGATGAAGATTTTGATCCGACAGAAGAAGCCGGACATTGATTTCGGGGTAGGCGGCGAGAAAGTCAGTGACTATCGGGAGAATATACATCTGGCCGAACAGCACGGGCGCTGTCAGCACAAGCTCACCCCGCGGCGTAGTGTACTCACCGGATGCCGTCCTTTCAACTTCCTCAATTTCCTCCATGATCCGTTTGACGCCCTCGACGTAGTTCTGGCCTGCGTCGGTTAGCGTGAGCTTTCGGGTCGAACGCTGCAGCAGCTTCGTCCCGAGATGGGCTTCGAGCTGACTCACCTTTCGGCTGATTGTCGGCAGCGGCATGTTCAGTGCTTTCGCAGCGGCCGTCAGGCTCCCCTTTTCGACCGTAAGCAGCACGATCGACATCGCTTCTAATCGGTCCACCGCTTCTTCCGCTCTATGGAAGCTATCCCACTAACGGCCCCACATTATTCGTCTGCACGGAACATCACAACCTCCGCAACACGGCTTCGTCGGACCCGGGCACGGGCTGTCTGACGCTTCTTCATGTCTTGACAGTTAGATTGCTGAAATCAGCACATTATTTCGTAGAAAAAATTGAGGACACCGTTTCGCACAAGCCAATTAGGCTCAATTTGAAAGCGATAGATCAATCGCGCAGATCTGACCGGCATGGGGCCAGTGCGATCAGCTCCGCTTCCTGAGGGGCGAACATGACGGCGGGTTTCGGGCCGCCCGCCGTTCGGTTAGCCGACCGGAACCGGCGGAAAGCGGAAGTGCGACATTTGGATCACAGGCGCGTGCTCTCGCTGCTCGACCGCACGCTCTGGCGGCACGATGGCTTGCCCAGCGCGTTGTTACTCGGGCCACTCAGGAGGGGCTCCCGGATGACAACGACATTGATTGCAGAGGATGAACCTACAATCCTGGTGTTAGCGGAAGGTTTTGTCGCCGCGCTCGGACACTCAACCTTGACCGCACACAATGGCGTCGAGGCTCTTGCGCTTATCGAGAGCGAAGCGTCGATCGATCTTCTTTTCACTGATATCAATTTCGGAATGGAGCCGGACGGATTTGTTCTCGCCAAAACGGCTCGCGAACGGCGACCGGAGTTGAAGGTCCTGTACACCTCCGGGCAGGCAATGACAGATGGAATGCAGGCGTTGATGGTTGAGGGCGCCGTGTTCCTTCCCAAACCATACACTCCGGAGGACCTTATGGCCTCCGTCACCTCCTTGTTGCCGCAGCCGAACTAGGGCCATTGGTTCGATTGGTCGTCGTATCGCACCGTTTCTCCCGGCAATCACTGTGATCGCCGGCCGCCTTGTGGCGGCTCAGGGTCCAGGCCGTGTGAAAAGACTGCGGTCTGATACACTGCCCAAGGGCTGAGCGGGGGGTAGGCGTGAAGCGTTTCGTCGAGGGTCAGGACCGTCGTCAGATCACGCTACTGCCGGACTGCGTGGACGACTACGTCGGCGAGGACAAT
>NZ_JAVDPW010000021.1:0-57736 GCF_031453975.1 Inquilinus ginsengisoli | reverse complement strand
CCATACCTCGCACACAAGGCATGGAGATACCTCGCCGAACCACCTCGAAGGCGACGACACCAGACACAATCACTCTTATCTTAGCGCCTATGCGGCTTGACCGGGCAATCCAGGGGCCACCAAGAGCCGCTGTGGCCGCCCCTGGATGCCACCCCTCGGACTTGATCCGGGGGCAAGCCGTGGCATGACAATAAAGAGCCGGGGCTCCGGATTTCGATCCACGCCGCCCTCAGCCTCTCGCAGCCGCCGGATTTGCCCGGGCCGCGGCGGGGTGCTGCTATTCCATCATTGCTGCGCCCGGACGGGCGGCCGGCATGGCCGGTTCCGATCCGCGTCGCCCCCCATCCGTGCTGGCCCCAGCCGGGTTGATCCCGGGGTCGGCCCGCGCACCCTCCCCCTGACGGCCCGCCGCGGCCCCGCTTCGGCCGCCCCCCAATTCCGTCGAAAGCGATGATCGATGCGCGCGATCCTGCTCGTGCTCGCCCTGTCCGTCTGCCTGGTCGGGGCGGTGGAGTTCATGCTGGCACCGATGCTGGCGCCGCTGGCCGACGCCTTCGCCGCCACCCCGGAGGCGGCGGCGCGGCTGGTCTCGGCCTATGCCCTGGCCTATGCCGCCGCCGCACCCTTCGCCGGGCGGCTGGCCGACCGCATCGGCCGGCGCCGGGTGCTGCTGCCGGCGCTGCTGCTGTCGGCGCTGGACGGCGTTGCCCTGACCCTGGCGCCGACGCTGGAGGTCGCGATCGGGCTGCGGCTGATCGGCGGCCTGGCCTCGGCGGCGCTGATCCCCGGCGCCTTCGCCCTGGTGGCCGACCTGGTGCCGGCGGAGCGGCAGACCGCGGCGATGGGCCGGGTGGCGCTGGGCATGACCGCGGGCATCGCCGCCGGCCCCGCGCTGGCCGGGATCCTGACCGAGGCCTGGGGCTGGCGCGCGCCCTTCCTCGCCACCGCCGCCGTCGCGCTGGGGCTGTTCGCCGTCGCCCGCGCCGTGCTGCCCGCCGACGCACCGGCGTGGAACCGCCCACCAGCCCCGCCGCTGCGCCGACTGCTGCGGGCGGCGCTGCTGCGGCCGCTGCTGGCCAAGGCCGGGTGGCTCGGCGCGGCCGTCGCCGCCCTGCTGCTGTCGGGCGAGGTGCTGCGCGCCCGCCACGGCTTCGGCCCGGCGGCGGCGGGCGGCGCCACCGCCCTGTTCGCCCTCGGGCTGGCCCTCGGCAATCTCGCGGCCGGCCGGGTCGACCGCGCCCTGGGCGGCCCCGAGGCGGCGCTGCTGGCCGCCCTGGCCCTGCTGATGGCGGCAGTCGGCGGCTTCCTGCTGTGGCCCGGGCCGCCAGCCGTGGCGCTGGCCTGCCTCGGCCTGTGGGGCGTCGCCCTCGGCATCGCGGCACCGGCCAGCGGCAGCCTGCTGGTGCGGCGGGCGGGTGCCGCGGTCGGCACCGTGCTGGCGCTGGGCGAGAGCCTGAACAACGTCGCGCTGATGCTGCTGATGCCGCTGGCCGCAGCACTGCTGGCGGAAGGCGGCGCTGCCGCCGCGGCCCCGCTGCTGCTCGGCCTGCAGGCCATCGGCATGGCAGCGATGGCGCTGGACCGGCGGTGGCTGCGCGGGGTCACATCGACGGCGGTGCCCCACCGGCCGTGACCGCGATCGTGCGGGCAGGAGCTCGGTCCTTCATCATCTGCTGCACTTATCAAGATTCCGTGTTTCGAGGGGATTGCCACAGCATCTCTCAACGGCGACAGGGCCCCGACACGCAGAACAACGTCGTCAGCGCCACCACCCCGGTCGCGACCGACTTCGTCCCGTAGCAGCAACGGAAGACCGACGGCGCCCGCCCCCGGGCCATCGCCCTACCCGCCGTAGCGCTTCTTCATCTCCGCGGCCAGCTTCGCCTCCGGCACCAGCTTGCTGCCGGCGTACCACAGCTCCGTCGCCGCGCCCCTGCGGTCGCGCACCAGGCGGACATCCTCGCCATGGCTGTTGTAGCCCTGGGCGCGGGTGATGCGGCCCTCGTCCGGGCCGGCCGGCGTGATCTCGGCGGCGTCCAGGAACGGCGTCGCCAGCGCCGGGTCGGCCAGCAGCACCTTGCCGCCCATCGGCACCAGGTCGCCGGCCCGCCAGATGCTCCACCACCGCCCGGCCCAGCCTTCCACCTTGGCGGTCGGCGCGCCGTGCCGGGCGAAGGTCGCGAAGACATGCGCCACGCCCTCGGCCCAGGGGTTGGCCAGCCCGTCCACCGCATTGCTGACGACCGAGACCGCGAGATCGTGCCCCGGCAGCACCAGGGTGCGGCTGATGTATCCGGGGAAGGCGCCGCCATGGCCGAACCAGTCGAGGCCGGCGGTGCGGCCGCTCATGGTGCCGAGGCCATAATGCCGCTCCACCTCGGCGTCCGGGTTGCGCCATTGCGGCCGGGTCATCTCGCGCCGGCTGGCCACCGACAGGATGCCGCGCTTCGCGGCCGGGTCGAGCTGGCCGAAGAAGCGCGCCAGGTCGGCGGCGGTGCTGACGAAGCCGGTGGCCGAGGCCAGGGCATGGGTCGGGGTGTCGCCCGGGATCACCACCCGCCGGCCGAGCGGCAACTCGCCGCTGTGGCCGCTGGCCAGCGGCGTGGCGCCGGCCGCCGGCATGTCCGGCGCGGTCTCGGCGAGCCCGGCCGGTTCGACGATGGCGCGGCGGATCCAGTCGCCATAGGCCTCGCCGGTCACCGCCTCGATCACCAGGCCGAGCAGGCCGAAGCCGTGGTTGGAGTATTTGAACCGGGTGTTGGCCTCGATCGGCGTCGGCCGGGCCAGGGCGGCCCGCAGCTCACGCTGGTTCAGGAACGGCCGGCGGCCCATCCACTGGCCGGTGTCGTCGCCGTCGCGGGTGACGCCGGCGCTGTGCGACAGCAGCTGCGCCAGGGTGGCCGCCCCGACGCCGGGGTCGAGCCCCTCGACATGGCGGCCGGCCGGATCGTCCAGGCTCAGCCTCCCCTCCTCCCGCAGCTTCAGGATGCCGGCGGCGGTGAAGGTCTTGGAGTGCGAGGCGACGCGGAAGCGGTGCCGCGGCGTCAGCGCCGTGCGGCCGCCGAGCGCGGCGGTGCCGAAGGCCCGCTCGAGCACGATCTCGCCCTTCTCGGCGACGGCGACGACGCAGCCCGGCTGCCCGGTCGAGCGCAGCTGGAAGTCGAGCCATTGCGCGATGTAGTCGAGGGCGGCGGGCAGCCATTTCGCCATGGTTCGGATCCGCGGTTCGGGATGGGATGGCGCAGCCTGCCACGACGCGGCGCGGCTTGCCCACCCCTCACCCGCCGGCGGCCTCGCGGAACGCGTCCTGCAGCAGGCGCATGCAGCGCCGGGTCAGGGGTTCGTCGACCCCGGCATAGCCCAGCACCAGGCCCTGGCGCGGGGCGCCGTGGCGGTACTGGATCGACAGCGGCGCCAGGTTGACGCCGCGCGCCCGCGCCGCCGCGGCGACCCGGCGGTCGTCCAGCCCGTCGCGCAGCAGCCCGACCATCTGGATCCCGGCCTCGCCGGCCGACAAGGTCATCCAGTCGCCCAGCTGATCCTGGCACAGGCTGCGGAACAGCTGCCGCCGCACCGCGTAGATCCGGCGCATGCGGCGCAGGTGCCGGGCCATGTGGCCGCCGTCGATGAAGTCGGCCAGCGCCGCCTGCAGCAGCAGCGGCGCGAACTGGCCGGTGGTGCTGATGGCGTGGGCGATGCCCGCCGGCAGGGTCGGCGGCAGCACCAGGAAGCCCAGGCGCAGCGCCGGGAACAGGATCTTGGCGAAGGTGCCGACATAGATCACCCGGCCGGAGCGGTCGACACCCTGCATCGCCGGGATCGGCTGGCCCTGGAAGCGGTATTCGCCGTCGAAGTCATCCTCGATCACCCAGGCGTTGCGGCTGTCGGCGATCTCCAGCAGGCGCAGCCGCTGCTCCATCCGCATGGTGGCGCCGAGCGGGTGGTGGCAGGCCGGGGTGACATAGGCCAAGCGCAGCCTCGGGTCGGCCGGCGGGTCCAGCTGCCAGCCCTCGGCCCCGACGGCCAGCGGCAGCAGCCGCGCCCCGGCGGCGGCGAAGGCGGATTGGGCGCCGTAATAGCCCGGCTCCTCCATCCACACCGCGTCGCCGGGGTCGAGCAGCAGCCGGGCCAGCAGGTCCAGCGCCGCCTGCGCCCCTGTCGTGACCACGATCTGCTCCGCGGTGCAGCGCACGCCGCGGGCGGTCCTGAGATAGGTGGCGATGGCGGCGCGCAGGTCGGGGTGGCCGGTGACATGGTAGGTGCCGAACAACCCTTCGCGGGCGAAGCTGGCACGCCGCGCCAGCAGGCGGCTCCAGGTGGCGAAGGGGAAGTTCGCCGCATCCGGCATGCCGGGATGGAAGGCGAGATGGCCGGGCGCGCCGTGATGCACCGGCTGGCGCAGCATCAGTTCGCCGCGGGCCGAGACCGGCCGGGTCTGGCCGGGCGCTTCCGGGTCCTCTACCGCCTGGCCGGCCGGCAGGTCGACCACGGTCGGCCGGGCGCCCTGGCGGCATACGACATAGCCTTCGGTCACCAGCTGGTCATAGGCCGCGGTGACGGTGTTGCGGGCGAGGGCGAGATCCTGGCTGAGGCCGCGGGTCGAGGGCAGCGCCGTGCCGGCGGCCAGGGTGCGGTCCTGGATCAGGCGGCGCAGGGCGAGATAGAGCTGGCGGTGCAGCGCCACCGGCGACAGGCGGTCGAGCACCAGGGCATCGAGCGGAACGCTGCGGCGCATCGCGGCCCTCCCCGGCATCTGGCGCTGGGCCGGATTAGACCCCAACCGGCCGGCGGCGACCAGCGGCCAGAAGCGGGGCCGGCCGCGGCACGGGCCCGGTCCGGCGGTTGGTGCGAGCCAGCCTCGGTGATACTTTATATTCCCATGGGGAATGGGCGTGGCCGTTCCCGCGAGAGGAATAGGCATGGACCGGCTGACCGCGATGGAGGCCTTCGTCCGGGTGATCGAGACCGGCTCGTTCTCGGCTGCCGCGCGGCAGCTGCGGGTCGGCCAGCCGGCCGTGTCCAAGACCGTCGCCCAGTTGGAAAACCGCCTCGGCGTCCGGCTGCTGCTGCGCTCCTCGCACGGGCTGACGCCGACCGAGGCCGGCCAGGGCTTCTACGAGCGGGCCAAGCGCGCGATCGAGGAGGCCGACGAGGCCGACCTGGCCGCGCGCGGTGCCGGCACCGGCCTGTCGGGCCGGCTGCGGTTCAGCGCCACCATCACCTTCACCCGGATGCACATCATCCCGCGGCTGCCGCTGTTCCTGGCCGGGCATCCGGCGCTGACCATCGAGGCGATCCTGGACGACCGCAATGTCGACCTGATCGAGGAGGGGATCGATGTGGCGCTGCGCATGGGCGCCCTGGCGGATTCGACGATGACGGCGCGCCGGATCGGGCAGTCCCGGCGGATGGTCTTCGGCACGCCCGCCTATTTCGAACGGGCGGGCGAGCCCTCGACGCCGGCGGAACTGACGGGCCATCCGGCGGTGGTCTATGCTCAGGGCGGCGGTGGCGCGACCTGGACGTTTCGCCGGGAGGCGGCAGAGGAGACGGTCACGCTGAAGGACAGCGTGCGCGTCACCGCGGCGGAGGGCGTGCGCGAGGCGGTGTTCGCGGGGCTTGGCCTTTGCGTCGCCGCCGAATGGATGTTCCAGCCTGCGCTGGCCCGGGGCCTGGTCCGGCAGGTGCTGCCCGACTGGACCCTGCCGTCGATCGACCTGTGGGCGGCGTTCCCGACCGGCCGCCGCGCCAGCGCCAAGGCCCGCGCCTTCGCCGACTTCGTCGAGGAACAGCTGCGCGGCACCGGCTTCGGCCTGTAGCGGTCTCGCCTCGACTTTGTATTCCGGCTGGGAATGCAGGCTATTCCCGTCGCCGTCCTACCTGATCGCCGCCGCCCGCGTCATCTGCTGCACACCGGCCGGGTATCGAACCGGCCCGCAGATGAGGAAACCGACCATGTCGAGACTAGAGGGCAAGATTGCCGTCATCACCGGCGGCAGCAGCGGCATCGGGCTGGCGACGGCCCGGCGCTTCGTCGACGAAGGCGCCCATGTCTTCATCACCGGCCGCCGCCAGGCGGAGCTGGACCGGGCGGTCGGGCTGATCGGCCGCAACGTCACCGCGGTCCAGGGCGACGTCTCCAGGCTGGACGACCTCGACCGCCTCTACGCCACGGTGGCGGAGACGAAGGGCCGGATCGACATCCTGATGGCCAATTCGGGGGTGGTCGAGCACCGGCGGATCGGCGAGGTCAGCGAGGAGCATTTCGACCGGACCTTCGGCATCAACGCCCGCGGCCTGCTGTTCACGGTGCAGAAGGCGCTGCCGCTGATCCGCGACGGCGGCTCGATCATCCTGGTCGGATCGATCGCGGCGGTGAAGGGCATGCCGGCACACGGCACCTACAGCGCCACCAAGGCCGCGGTGCGGTCCTTCGCCCGGACCTGGACGCTGGAGCTGAAGGATCGCGGCATCCGGGTGAACACCCTCAGCCCCGGCCCGATCGACACACCGATCATCGACAGCCAGGTGGCGACCCGGGAGGCGGCGGACAAGCTGCGGTCGGATTTCGCGGCGATCATTCCGCTCGGCCGCATGGGCCGGGCGGAGGAGCTGGCGTCCGCGGCCCTGTTCCTGGCCTCGGACGAAAGCAGCTTCGTCGCCGGCATCGACCTGGCGGTGGATGGCGGCATGGCACAGGTGTGATCCGCAAGGCGGCGAACGCAAAAAAGCCGGCCAGCCATTGAACCGTGGCCGGCCAGCGGGAGGTGTTGGAGAAATTAGCCCGGACGCCGACGCGGCGTCCGGGCCGATATCGGTTAGAGCACGAAGTCCGCCGCCGTCAGCGCGTGGTCGGCATAGACGTTGATGGCGAAGTCGATGAACTTGTCGCCATTGACGTCGACGCCCACCAGCTGGACACCGTTGATATCCACCACCTTGATCTCCCCGGGCTGGCCGGAGAAGCCGCCGGGCGCGCTGCTGAAGTGGAAGGCGGAGTTGCCGTTGCCGCTGTTGCCGTCCGCGTCGATCGCCGACAGGTCGATATGGTCGCCGGTCGTGAAGTCGCCGATCGAGTCCTTGCCGGCCGCAGCCACCGTGCTGTCGCTGACCGAGAGGTAGACGAAGGTGTCGTTGCCGGTGCCGCCCCGCAGCAGATCGCCCCCAGCGCCGCCGGTCAGGATGTCGGCGCCGGCCCCGCTGGCCAGCTGGTTGGCGTTGTCGTCGCCGGTCAGCACGTCGTCATGGGTCGACCCGACCACGGTCTCGATGCCGGTCAGGGTGTCGCCCTGGGCGTCGCCGCCCGAACCGAGGCCGGTGGCGAGATTCACCGTCACCGCGGCCGACGAGTTGCCGTAATGGGCCACGTCGACGCCGGCGCCGCCGTTCAGCGCGTCGGCCCCGACGGACCCGATCAGGGCGTCGTTGTCGTCGCCGCCATTGAGCTGATCGTCGCCGGTGCCGCCGAAGATCGTGTCGATGCCGGCATCGCCGAAGATGACATCGTTCTCGCTGCCGCCATCGATCGAATCATTGCCCGTGCCACCATGGATGGTGTCGGTGCCCTGACCGCCGACCAGCCGGTCGTTGCCGGTGCCGCCATCGAGGCTGTCGGCGCCGTTTTCGCCGTTCATGGCGTCGTCGCCGCCATTCCCGACCAGGACATCGTTGCCGTTCTCGCCACCGATGATGTTGCGGTTGTCGTCACCGCTCAGATGATCGGCGTTGCTGGACCCGTAGAGGTTCCCGATGTTGGTCAGGACGTCGCCCTGGGCATCACCGCCGGAGGCTGTGTGATTGAGCAGATCGACGGTCACCGCCGCGGCGGAGCCCTGGTAGTTGGCGATGTCCACGCCCGTGCCGCCGTCGAGATGGTCGGCGCCGGCGCCGCCGCGCAGGGTGTCGTTGCCGTCGCCGCCGAGGATCGTGTTGTCCGAGGCGTTGCCGTAGAGGCGGTCGCCGAAATCCGAGCCGGTGAGGTTGGTGATGCCGGCAAGCTGGTCGCCCTGGGCGTCGCCGCCGACGCCAACGGAAACCCCGTTCAAGTTGATGGTGATGCCCGCGATGCTGATAGACACGTTGTCCTGGACGGTCCCCAGATCAACCGTCACGCCGGCAGTCGAGCCGGCATAGGTCGCCGTGTCGACGCCGCCCAGGAGGAACGTGCCGATACCGAGGTTGATGGTCAGGATGCCGCCGAGCATGACGTCGGCGCCGGACCCGCCGTTGATGACGTCATCGCCGAGGTAGCCGACTAGGAGGTCGTCGCCGGCGAGGCCCTGGAACGTGTCGTTGCCGAGGCCCAGCAACGCACCGAGCAGCTGAGGGTTGGGCAGGCTGTCATTGCCAGCCGTGCCGACGAAATTGGTCATGAAATGGTCTCCGTGGAAATTGGAAACTGGCGTCACTCTGCCAATCGTTCGGAGGCTAGCATACAATCGTATTGAGATGCATTTAAAATCACTTTTTCTCGTATTTTCGCCAATTGTTATATTGTTACAGGAATATGGTAATTTTCTTTCATTCCGGAATAACAATCAATTCTGTGGCTCGACACTTTGCAGCCCGCCCGGAGGCCGCGGAGCGGTCGGCGCGGATATACCCAAACTGGCACCTGCAAATGCTGCCGAACTGGCTCTCGTGATGAGGACAGATCTTCGGGAAGATGGCGGACGCACAGCCGGAGCCGCCCCTGCCATGAGCGTCAAGATCGGCATCAACCCTATCACCTGGACCAACGACGACGTGCCGGCCCTGGGCGGCGACACGCCGCTCGAGATCTGCCTGCTGGAGACCCGCGCCGCCGGGTTCCGCGGCACCGAGCTGGGCGGCAAGTTCCCGCGCGACAGCGCCGCCCTGGCCGCCGTGCTCGGTGGCTACGGGCTGGAACTGGTGTCGGGCTGGTATGACGGCCGCATCCTGGAGCGCGAGGTCGAGGCCGAGTTCGACGCCATCCTGCCGCACCTGACCTTGCTGCGCGACCTGGGCGCCAGCCGCGTGGTCTACGCCGACACCTCGCGCGGCCGGCATGACGGCATCTTCCAGCCGATCTCGCAGCGGCCGGTCCTGGCGGCGGAGGACTGGCCGGCCTACGGCGCCAAGATCACCCTTCTGGCCGAGCGCATGGCCGAGTTCGGCGTCGGCATGGCGTTCCACCACCACATGGGCACCATCGTCGAAAGCGATGCCGAGATCGGCGCCCTGATGCAGCACAGCGGCGCCGCGGTCGGCCTGCTCTACGACACCGGCCACTGCGCCTTCTCCGGCGGCGACCCCGAGGCGCTGCTGGCCCGCCACATCGGCCGGGTGGTGCATGTCCACTGCAAGGATGTCCGCCCCGGCATCCTGGCCCAGGCCCGCGCCACCGACATGAGTTTCATGGGCGCGGTGCTGGACGGCATCTTCACCGTGCCCGGCGACGGCGTCCTCCCCTTCCCCCGCCTGCTGCGGCGGCTGGCCGAGCACGGCTATGCCGGCTGGCTGGTGGTCGAGGCCGAGCAGGACCCGGCCAAGGCCCATCCCGCCACCTATGCCCGCATGGGCCACGACAACCTGCGCGCCGCCGCGGTCGCCGCCGGAATGACGGTCGAGCCGTGAGGACGGCTGGTCCCGCCTCCTCCACCGCCACAGTTGCGGCGCCGGACGACCGGCCGATGGTGGTGATCAACATCGACGATGTCGGGATGTGCCACGGCGCCAACACCGCCTATCTCGACCTCGCCCGCCGCGGCCGCTGCGATTCCGGCTCGGTGATGGTGCCCTGCCCGTGGTTCCCGGAGATCACCGAGGCCGGTGCCCGCGACCCGTCGCTGCGGCTCGGCGTGCACCTGACCATCACCGCGGAGAAGGCGCATTACCGCTGGCGGCCGCTGACCGCGCCGGGCCGCGCCTCAGGCCTGGTCGACAGCGACGGCTACCTGCACCGCAGCCCGCTCGACGTCCGCCGCCTGGCCGCGCCCGAGGCGGTGGAGGCGGAACTGCGGGCCCAGATCGAGGCCTTCCTCGGCGCCGGGCTGGCGCCGTGCCACTTCGATGCCCATCAGGGCGCGGTGCTGGCACCGGAATTCGTCGGCATCTATATCAGGCTCGGCGCCGAATACGGGGTGCCGGTGCTGTTCCCGCGCCGGATCGGCAGCTACGGCCCGGTGCACAATCTCGGCGCGCTGCCGGCAGCCCTCTATGACGAGCACGCGGCTACGATCGAGGCAACGGGCGGGCAACTGGCCGACCGGGTGCTGGAGACACCGTGGCAGGCCGACCGGCCGGCGGCGGGGCGCTATCGCGCCCTGTTCGGCGCCATCGGTCCCGGCCTCACCTACCTGGCGCTGCACGCCAATGCGCCGGGCGAGATCGAGGCGATCGAGCCGCTGTCCGCCCATATCCGGATCGAGGAGTACGAGGTGCTGCGCGCGGCCGAGAGCGCGCCCTGGATCGACGGCCTGCCGGTCCGGCGCGGCTGCCTGCGCGATTTTCAGGAGACGACACCCCCCGGCTGACCGTCGGGCAACACCAACAAGAACAGCAACCAGACAGAGAGGGAGACCGTCATGATCGAGAAGCCGAAAACCGGGCTGCGTCGCCTCTTCACCGCCGCCACCCTATCTGCCGCCGCGGCGATGTCGCTCGGCGCGCTGCTGGCCACGACCGGCCCCGCCGCGGCGCAGATCAAGACGCCGGACCAGGTCCGCATCGTCTTCGTCACCCACGGCCAGGCCAACGACAACTATTGGAGCGTGGTCAAGAACGGCATGACGGCCGCGGCGGCCGCGCTGAAGGTCACGGTCGACTACCAGGCCCCGGCCACCTTCGACGTGGTCAAGATGGGCCAGATGATCGAGGCGGCGACAGCCTCCCATCCCGATGGGCTGGTGGTCTCGATCCCCGACGCCACGGCGCTGGAGGGCCCGATCGAGGCGGCCAAGGCCTCTGGCATCCCGGTCATCGTCATCGACACCGGCGAGGACCAGGTCCAGCCCTGGAAGCTCGACCTGTTCGTCGGCGGCGGCTCGGAATACGACAACGGGGTCAAGGCCGGGACGCTGATGGGGTCGGCCGGGGTCAAGGATGCGGTCTGCGTCAACCACGAGGTCGGCAATGTCAGCCAGGACCAGCGCTGCCAGGGCTTGGCCGACGGGCTGGCCAAGACCGGCGGCAAGTCGGCGGTGGTGGCGGTGACGCTGGACCCGACCGACGCCACAAGGCGGGTCGAGGGCTACCTGACCGCTCATCCCGGCACCGACGGCATGATGCTGCTGGGCACCACCCTGGCCGGCCCGATCCTGACCATGTTCGACGAGCGCGGCTATGCCGGGCGGATCCGGCTGGGCACCTTCGACATCTCGCCCGAGGTGCTGGACGCGCTGCTGCAGGACAAGATGATGTTCGGCATCGACAACCAGCAATACCTGATGGGCTATCTGCCGGTGGTGCTGCTGGCCGGCAAGGCGATGTACGGCACCCTGCCGCAGGCGCCGATCCGCACCGGCCCGTCCTTCGTCACCAAGGCCGAGGCCGGGGCGGTCAAGACACTGGCCGACCAGGGCATCCGCTGACGAAGGGCCGCCGCATGGACAGCACCGTCTCACCACCCCGAGCCCAGCCCCGCGACCGCCGCCTGGCCCGCGCCGTCGCCCGCGCCCTGCGGCGGCCGGAGCTGGGGGCGCTGAGCGCCACCATCTTCGTGTTCCTGGTGTTCGGCCTGACCGCCGGCGACAGCGGCCTGTTCAGCGTGCTGGGCATCACCAACTTCCTGCAGGTGTCGGCCCAGCTCGGCATCCTGGCCACGGCGGTGGCGCTGTTGATGATCGGCGGCGAGTTCGACCTGTCACTGGGGTCGATGATCGGCTTCGCCGGCATCGTCATCGGCCTTTGCACCGTGCAGTTCGGCCTGCCGATGTCGCTGTCGATCGCCGTCGCCTTCGGCTTCGCCATCCTGGTCGGGGCGGCCAACGGCCTGTTGGTGATGCGCACCGGCCTGCCGTCCTTCATCGTCACCCTGGCCGGGTACTTCGTGCTGCGCGGCCTGTCGCTGGCGGTCACCCGCACCATCACCGGGCGCACCCAGATCCCCTACATCACCAAGGGCACCACCGAGACCGAGATGGTGTGGCTGTTCGGCGGCAAGTTCGCCACCGGGCTGTTCCGCTGGCTGGGCCAGATGGGCGCCATCCCGTTGCGGGCGGACGGGCTGCCGATCGTGCAGGGCCTGCCGATGTCGATCCTGTGGTGGGTGGTGCTGACCGCGGCGGCCACCTGGATCCTGGCCCGCACCCGCTTCGGCAACTGGATCTTCGCGGTCGGCGGCGACCTCCAGGCCGCCCGCAGCATGGGCGTGCCGGTGGCGCGGGTGAAGATCCTGCTGTTCATCGGCACCGCCTGCGCCGCCACCCTGTTTGCCACCATCCAGGTGCTGGAATCCGGCTCGGCCGACACGCTGCGCGGCACCCAGAAGGAGTTCGAGGCGGTGATCGCCGCGGTGATCGGCGGCAACCTCCTCACCGGCGGCTACGGCTCGGCGATCGGCGCGATGTTCGGGGCGCTGGTGTTCGGCACCGTCGAGATGGGCATCTTCTACACCGGCATCGACAGCGACTGGTTCATGGTCTTCCTCGGCCTGATGGTCCTGCTCGCGGTGCTGTTCAACAACTATGTGCGCCGCAAGGCGACGGAGGCGCGATGACGGATCGTCTCAAGGTCGGCGTCGCCGGCGGCGGCCTGATCGCGCAGGTCGAGCACATCCCGAACCTGCTGGCGCTCGGCCACCGGTTCGAGCTGAAGGCGGTCAGCGACCCGTCGCCGATGGTGCGCGCGGCACTCGCCGACCGCTTCGGCATCGCCGCGGTGCCGGAGGCGGCGGACCTGCTCGGCCTCGGCCTCGACGCGCTGGTGATCGCCACCCCCGACCCCTGGCATGCCGAGCTGGCCGGCGCGGCGATGAAGGCCGGGCTGCATGTGCTGTGCGAGAAGCCGCTGTGCTACGGCCTGGCCGAGATCGAGGCGCTGGCGGCGATCCGGCGGCGCACCGGACGGGTGCTGCAGGTCGGCTACATGAAGCGGTTCGACCCCAGCTACCAGGCGGCGCTGGACCTGGTCGCCGGCCGCGGCGCGCGGCTGCGCTACCTCTCGGTCGAGGTGCACGACCCCGACGCCGGCCCCTTCGTCGGCCACCACCGGCTGGTCGCGGCCAGCGACCTGCCGGCCGAGCTGCGCGCCGAGACCGACCGCCGGCGCCGCGCCCAGGTCGAGGCCGCGCTGGGCTTCGTGCCGTCGGAAACGGTGTTCCGCGGCTTCACCTCGGCCTATTGCTCGGCCCTGGTGCACGACGTCAACGCGGTGCACGGCCTGCTGGCGGCGATGGACCTGCCGACCGGGCCGGTGCTGGCCGCGACGGTCTTCGCCGGCGGCGCCGGCGGCCAGGCGGCGGTGCGGCTGCGCGACGGCCAGGCGCTGTGGACCATGACCCATGTCGAGGTGCCGGGCGTGCCCGACTACACCGAGCGCATCGCCCTGCATTTCGACGACGAGATCGTCGAGCTGGTGTTCCCCGCCCCCTACCTCAACCATCACCCGACCCGGCTGACCGTCCGCCGCGGCGCCGCCGGCGGGCTGGAGACCACCACGATCCGGCCGAATTTCGAGGAGGCCTTCGTGCGCGAACTCGAGGGCTTCTGGGCGGCGATCGCCACCGGCGCCGCACCGCGCAACACGATCGAGGAGGCCGGGCAGGATCAGGCCCTGCTGATCGGCCTGGCGCAGCGGGCGGACGGCCGGGCCGGCGCGGGCTGAGGACCACGCGGATGAGGAAGCGGGATCGAGCCAATCCAGGTTTCGCCGGAAGTCAGCCTTCGACTTTCCCGACACGCCTTCATGATCCGAGATTCTAAACCTTCAATTCCGGACGAAACCTCCAACTCAAGGCACAGAGTCCGGCATCGATCTGGTAGCCTTCCGAAAACAGAAGCTTCGGAGGCTGCCCTGTCTGCCATGACGCGAACCACCGATCCTTGATCTCGGAGGGTTCAGATGCCGCTCATCACCAATGTCGCCTATTCGCCCGACCCGACCGACGGCCAGGTCCTGGGCCTCGACGTCGCCCTGAACGGCGCCACACGGCTCGCGGTCAACTGGGGCGACGGCTCCCCGCTGCAGCTCTATCAGGTGGCGCCGGGCAGCAATTCGATCCACCTGTCGCACGCCTATGCCGGGCCCGAGGCCGGCACCATCGTGCTGCGCGCCGGCGGGCCGGGCGTGCCGGACGACCGCACCACCCTGAACCTCGTGGTCGGCGCGGACGAGTCCTACGACCGCGTCTCCGGCGATCCGGCGGACCCGGCCATCTCCAGGGAAGGCCCGCTGATTTCCGGCGACGGCCAATGGGTGGTCTGGGCCGATGCCTACAACGGCATCTACAGCGCCGACGGCATCACGCTGAAGAACCTGGCCGACGGCACCACCGTCAGCGCCGGCAGCAGCCATGGCGACGCCTATGAGTTCGACGGCGGCCCGGTCATGCTGGCGAACGGCGCGGCGGCCTGGTTCGCCGAACAGTATTTCGGCGCAGAGGGGTATTATTTTCATCCCGTCGTTCTCTATCGGACCGAAGCCGGCGACCGGACCGTGCTGCAGGATGCCTTCGACGTCACGCTCACCGACGATGCGAAATATGTTGTCTACCGGCAGGACAGCACCGACGGGACGGGCGACGGCTGGTATCTGCGCGACCTCGATGCCGCCACCCGTGTCCATCTCGGGTCGGCCGGCCCCGAATATGACGGCCCGCGCTATCACGTGCATGTCGTGAACGGCCAGCTGGTGGTCGACGACAGCAGCACCGGGCAGCATTCCGTCAGCGGGGCGCTGGCCACCGACACCACGGACGACGGCAGTGTCACCGTCATCGCCACCGACGACGCGCTGGCGCCCGGCGACACCAACGACGGCTCCGACGTCTACCTCCAGGAGAACGGCGCCCCGACCCATTCCGGCACCGGCGGGCCGGACGTCCTGCTGCTGGGCGCGGCCGGCGACATCGCCGACGGCGGTGCCGGCAGGGACTACCTTTCGGGCGGCCTCGGCAGCGACAGCCTGGCCGGTGGCACCGGCGACGACCTGCTCGACGGCGGCGCCGGGGCGGACAGCCTGAATGGCGGCGATGGCATCGACGCGGCAAGCTACGCCACCGGCCTCGCCGGGGTCCAGGCCAGCCTCGACCGGCCCGCCGGCAACACCGGCGACGCGGCGGGAGACAGCTATGCCGGCATCGAGAATCTGCTGGGCAGCGCCTTCGCCGACCGGCTCGAGGGCGACGCCGCGGCCAACGCCCTGCGCGGCGGGGCCGGGGACGACCGGCTCGGCGGGCTGGGCGGCGACGACCGGCTGGTCGGCGGCGACGGTGCCGACGTCATCGCCGGGGGCACCGGCGAGGACCGCATCTTCGGCGGTGCCGGGGATGACCGGATCACCGGTGGCGACGGCGCGGACACCCTGGTGTTCCAGCCTGGCTTCGGGCGCGACGTGGTGCAGGATTTCAACGGCGCGGCCGGCGATGTGATCCTGTTCGACCGCGCCGTCTTCGCCAGCTTCGCCGAGGTCATGGCTCATGCCGCCGACTACGGCGCGGACGGGACGGTGATCACGGTCGACGCCCAGGACAAGATCATCCTGCTGGGGGTCGACCGGGCCTCGCTGCAGGCCAACGACTTCGCCTTTCTATAGACGCGGTTCGCACCGGGGGTGGCCTCGGCCTCAGGCCGCCAGGCTGGCCCCGGGGCCGACATAGCGGCTGTCCGGCCGCAGCAGCCGGCCGGTCTGCTCCTGCTCCAGGATATGCGCGGTCCAGCCGGCGACGCGGCCGACGGCGAAGGCCGGGGTGAACAGCGACCGGTCGAGGCCGACCGCGTCGAGCAGCAGCGCGGTGTAGAACTCGACATTGATGTCGAGCGGCCGGTCCGGCTTGTGCTGGTGCAGCGCCGCCAGGGCCGCCTTCTCCACCGCCTCGGCCAGGGCGATGCGCGGGCTGGACAGGCCGGCGACGACCGCCTTCAGCACGTCGGCGCGCGGGTCGCGGGTGCGGTAGATGCGGTGGCCGAAGCCCATCAGCCGGCGGCCGGCCGCCAGCTCCGCCTCGATCCAGCCGGGCGCGGCCTGGGCGGTGCCGATGGCGTCGAGCATGTCGAGCACCGGTCCCGGCGCGCCGCCATGCAGCGGTCCCTTCAGCGCGCACAGCGCCGCGGTGACCGAGGCCACGGTGCCGGCCAGGGTCGAGGCGACGACGCGGGCGGCGAAGGTCGAGGCGTTGAGGCCGTGATCGGCCACGGTGACGAGATAGGCGTCGAGCGCTCGCACCGAAGCGGGGTCGGCCGGCTTGTCCGCCAGCATGCGCAGCAGGTCGGCGGCATGGCCGGCCCTCGGATCGGGCGCCACCGGGTGCTTGCCCTTGGCCTGCCGCACCAGCGCCGCCAGGAACACCGGCATCGCCGCGACCAAGCCGATCGGACTACCGTCGGCGTCATCGGCGAGGCCGGCGATCATCGCCCTCAGCCCGTCGACCGGCGGCAGCCCGGCGGCGGCCGGCAGCAGCCGCGGCGTATGGCGGAAGGCGGCGGCGCGGGCGGCGCCGAGGCGGGGCTTGAGGTCGGCGGTGTCGGCGAAGCCGTCCCACAGCAGCGCCAGCAGGCCCTCGAAATCGAGCCGCCGCGCCGCCTCCTCCACCGCCATGCCGCGGATCACCAGCACGCCGCGCTGCCCGTCGACCAGGCTCATCACCGTCTCGGCGGCGACGATTCCGTCCAGTCCTGTGGTCATCTCTCGCTCTCCTCTTCGCAGATGCAGCAAGAGGTCGGACGGGAGGCATAGGTTGTCAATCTTGATAGATACGATCAATATATTGGGATGATCCAGGAACCGACCCTGTCGGCGAGCGAGGCGGCGGCGGAGCTGGGGGTCAGCCTGGCGACCCTCTATGCCTATGTCAGCCGCGGCATGATCCGGTCGATCGCCGAGCCTGGCCGGCGGTCGCGCCGCTACGCCGCCGCCGACATCCGCCGCCTGGCCCGGAAATCGGAGCCCGAGACCGCGCCGCCGCCGCTCTATTGGGGCCAGCCGGTGCTGGAATCGGCGATCACCCTGGTGGCCGGCGGGCGCCTGTACTATCGCGGCCGCGACGCGGTGCGGCTGGCCGAAAGCGCGACGCTGGAGAGCGTGGCCGGCCTGCTGTGGGGCGTCGCCGCCGACGACCCCTTCGCCGGTCCGGTGCCGCCGCTGCCTCCGGTCGCGGCCGCGATCGCCGCGGCGGGCCCGGCCCTGCCGCCGCTGGAGCGGGCAATGGCGGTGCTGCCGGCGCTGGGGGTCGAGGACGACCGCGCCCTCGCCCGCTCCGCCGCCGGGCTGCAGCGCACCGGCATGCGGGTGCTGCGCTGGCTGACCGCTGCGATGCTTCGCCGGCCGGCCGCCGCCACCCCGACCCACGAAGCCTTGGCCGCGGCCTGGGGCGCGCCGCAGGCCGCCGACCTGGTGCGCCGCGCCCTGGTGCTGTGCGCCGACCACGAACTGACCGCGTCGACCTTCGCCGCCCGCATCGCCGCCTCGACCGGTGCCTCGCCGCATGCCGCGATCGCCGCCGGCCTCGCGGTGCTGAACGGCCCGCTGCATGGCGGGATGAGCGCGCGCACCGGCGCCTTCCTGGAGGCGGTGCTGGCCGCCGCCGACGCCCGCCGCATGGTGGTGGAGCGGCTGCAGCGCGGCGAGGACCTGCCCGGCTTCGGCCACACCCTGTATCCCGATGGCGACCCGCGCGGGCAGCACCTGCTGGACCGCATCGTCGCGACGCTGCCGGACGCGCCGGAGCTGGCGGTCGCCCGCACCCTGGTCGACACCGTCGCCGACCTGACCGGCGACCGGCCGGCGCTGGACTTCGCCCTGGTGCTGGCGGCGCGGCTGACCGGACTGCCGCCGGAGGCGCCGTTGGCGATCTTCGCCCTGGGCCGCAGCACCGGCTGGATGGCGCATGTCATGGAGCAGTACGCCGCGGCGCGCCTGATCCGCCCCCGCGCCCGCTATGTCGGGCCGCAGCCCTGAGCCAAGGTCGCGAGCGGCGCCTCGCCGGCCAGCCCGACCAGGGCGTAGATCGGCACCGGCTCGCGGGCACCACGCGGGATCTCGTTGCCGACGAAGCGGAACTCGAACCCTTCGCCCGCCCCCTGACGCACCGCCTCGCTGACCAGGATGGTGGTGCCATGGATCTTGTTCAGCGCCTCCAAACGCGCCGCCACGTTCACCGTGTGGCCAAGCGCGGTGTAGTTCATGCGGTCGATCGACCCGACATTGCCAACCACCACCTCGCCGGTGTGAAGGCCGAAGCGGGTCAGCATCATCGTGCGGCCCTCGGCCTCGAACTCGGCATTCAGCCGGTCGATCCGCGCCGCCGCGTTCAAGGCGCCGAAGCAGGCCCGGCGGATATGGTCCGGCTGTGCCTCCGGCGCGTTCCAGAAGGCCATGACGCTGTCGCCGATGTATTTGTCGATGGTCGCGCCGGTGGCGATCAGCTCCGCCCCCAGCGCGGTGAAGTAGCGCGAGGTCCGGGCCATCAGCTCCTCCGGCGACAGCCCTTCGGCCAGGGAGGTGAAGCCGGCGATGTCGGAGAACAGCACCGTCACCGGCTGCCGCCGGCCGCCCAGGGTGGGCGCCAGCTTTTGGGCGATGATGCTGCGCACGACCTGGCCGGGAACATAGGCCGCAAAGGTGCGCAGGGTCATCTCCAGCACGCCGATGGCGGATGCCAGCGATCGGATCTCCTCGATCCGCGACACGGCAACACCCGGTTGGCGGAAATCGAAGCGCATGATCTGGCCGAGTTCCACCGTCACCCGGCGCAGCGGCCGCGCCAGGGCCCGTGCCGCGACCAGGACGATGCCGAGCGCCATCAACGTGGCGGCGACACCGATCAGCAGCGACGTCCACCGGATGCGATCGGCCGGCCCGACCACCAGGTCGTAGGGATAGGAGATTCCCAGCACGACGTCGGGCATGCTCGATCCCATCGGCTCGAAGCGCTCGAGATAGGTCCGGTCACCGAGCACACCGGTGAAGTTCCGGCCGGTGCCGATGGCCTGGAAGCTGCGGTACATCTCCGCCAGGATCGGCGACCCCAACTCGCTCAGGAGCGGCAGTTGCTCCGCCCGAGCCTCCCGGAACGCAGTGCGGTAGCGAACGCCGTCGGGATGCGCGATCAGCGCCCCGGACCGGTCGAACACCACCAGTTCGAGCTCATGCTCGCGGCGCAGGTCGGAGAGGGTGCGATCGAGCACCGCGAGACCGATGTCGATCCCGAAGACGACGCCTTCCGCCAGTTGAGACTTCCGCGCCAGGCTGACGCCGACCTGGTCCATGTTGGCGAAGCGGTAGGGCGGGGTGACGACCGGTCCGGCCGCCGCCGTCGCCTGCGCGTACCACGGCCTCGTGCGGGGATCGAAGCTGGTGGCCATCACCTGCGGCGGGCCGAGCGGGCGCCCCTGGGCGTTGGTCACCATCCAATGCGCGATCGCGCCATCCGGGATGGGCTCGACGAATTCCAGCGCATAGGCCGCGCCGGGCACCGTCGTGCCCTTGACCTCCGGCAGATTCGCCGTCGCCAGCGACTGCACCAGGAAGAAACGGCCATCGTCCCAGGCGACGAAGAAGGATGCGGCGGCCGGCAGCACCTCCTGCAGATCGCGCAGCGTGCCGCGCATCACCGCGCCCAGATGATCCTCCGGGACGTCGGTCTCGATCGTCAGCGTCGCCGTGTCCAGCACCACATCGGCGAGGTGCAGCCCGTTGCGGAACTCGTCCCGCACCCGCGCGACGATCCGGTCGAAGCGGGCATCGGCATCGGCGCGGACCAGCGTCGTCACCTCGCTATGGTTGTACCAGATCAGGCCGCCGGAGATCGCCAGGACGATGACGGCGAAAACCGCCGCCACCACGACCTGCAGCTTCCACGGCCCAAGCCCGGTTGCAGCCGCCCCCCGCATGCCCCTTCTCACGGTTGTGCCCGGACACCCTATCCCGATGCCGGCCCGGCCGGAACCTCCCCGATCGGGTCATGACCGACAAAACGGGGCGGCCCTTCGATCATGCCGTTTGACAGGGCCGGCCGCGCCGGGCTTGCCTGCAAGGACCGCCTCGAGACGCCAGGATCATGCTCGCCCTCTACCTGCCCGTCGCCGCCATCATCCTCGGCATCTCCGTCCTCCAGGTCGCCAACGGCATCCTCGTCACCGTGCTGCCGATCGCGCTGACCGAGGCAGGCTATTCGATCCAGGCCTTCAGCGCGGTGGCCACGGCACATTCGCTCAGCTTCCTGCTCGGCTGCGTGCTGTCGACCCGGATCATCGGCGCGGTCGGCCACATCCGGGCCTTCGCCGCCTATGCCGCCGCCACCTCGGTGACGGCGCTGAGCTTCACCATCGCGCCCGACCCGGCCCTGTGGATGGCGCTGCGGCTGATCACCGGCTTCTGCTCCGCCGGGCTGTTCACCGTGGCCGAGAGCTGGCTGAACGAGATGACGCCGAACGCCCATCGCGGCCGGGTGTTCTCGGTCTACACCATCGTCCAGAAGGTGGCGCTGGTCGGCGGCCAGTTCGTGCTGCTGTTCACCGGCGGGCCGGTGGTGCTGGGGCTGTTCATGATCGCATCGGCCTTCTATTCGATGTCGCTGATCCCCGTGGCGATGAACCGCGCCACCACCCCGTCGATCGCCGCCATCCGCACCCTGCCGCTGCGCCAGTTGTACCGCATCGCCCCGGCCGCGGTGATCGGCTGCGTCTCCAGCGGGCTGATCAATAGCGCCGTGGCCTCGATCGGCCCGATCTGGGGGCTGCAGACCGGGCTGAGCGTCGGCCTGGCCGGCGCCATCCCGGCGATGGCCCAGGTCGGCAACCTCTTGGCGCAATGGCCGCTGGGCCGCCTTTCCGACCGCATCGACCGGCGCCAGGTCATGCTGGCGTCCAGCGTCGTCACCATCCTGGTGTCGCTGACGCTGGGCCTGCTGCGGCCCGAATCGGACTGGCTGCTGGCGGTGCTGTTCGGCCTGTGGGGCGCGGCCTCGATTTCGACCTACGGCATCTGCGTCGCCCATGCCAACGACTTCGCCCCGCGCGGCACCGCCGTGGCCCTGTCGAGCAGCCTGCTGCTGTGCTGGGGCGTCGGCGCCTGCATGGGGCCGCTGATCGCCTCCGCCGTCATGGGATCGATCGGGCCGGACGGTCTGTTCCTGTACGGCGCCGCGATCGCCACGGTCACCGCGATCTTCACCGCCTGGCGCATGACCCGGCGGCCCGCCCGCCCGGCCGAGGAACGCGAGCCCTTCGTCAACCGGCCGGCGACCAGCCCGATCGCCAGCGAGCTGGCGGCCCGGCGCGAGGCCGGAGAATAATCGGCAGCCGAAACGACAGCGGGCGGCCCGAAAGGCCGCCCGCTGTCCTCGACGTAGAGTCTGTCCGGCGGCTGCTACGCGGCCTGCCGTGGCGCGGATGGTCCGGCGAGACGACGGCGCATCACTTTCGCCGGCGCTGCGGCGGTTCCGCGTCCGCGCCGCTCGCCGGTGAATTCGCTTCGTCTCGCCAACTCTCGCCCCGAGTTGAGCAGCCTCGACAGCTCGCGGCGGGCCCGCGATAGGCGGCTCTTGACCGTGCCGACGGCACAGCCGCAGATCTCGGCCGCCTCCTCGTAGCTGAAGCCGCTGGCGCCGACCATCAGCAGGATCTCGCGCTGGTCGGGGGTCAGCAGCATCAGCGCCCGGCGGAAGTCCTGGAACTCCAGCTTGGCGTCCTGCGACGGCGGCACCCACAGCAGGTCGAGGTCGACCCCGTCCTTGGGTTCCGCGACGAATTTCCGGCGCCGCAGCTGGTTGACGTACTGGTTGCGCAGGATGGTGAAGATCCAGGCCCGGAAGTTGGTGCCCGGTGTGAACTGGGATTCCGCCCGCAGGGCGCGAAGGATCGCGTCCTGGACGAGATCATCGGCGCGATCCGCATCACCGCTGAGCGATCGGGCGAAGGCCCGCAGATGCGGTATCGCCCCAGTCAGCTCGGCGTGAAAGTCGAATTGCACATTGCCCTCCTCGTTGTCGCCGACGGCACCACCGCCCACGCAGGATTCATCTTGATGGCGGTCAGGAATTTCGGCACCGAATACGGCAGAAATCCGGCCTGCCCATGGCCATCTCGCCTCTTTCTCTCAACGATCCTTGTCCTCCTCGGGCTTTGGCTTCTTCGCACCTTGCTCCAACATTTCGAGCAAGTCGTCCGGCAAAGGTTCGTCCAGCACCGGATCGTACAGGGATTTCAGCTGCTGCGAGAGCCAGTTGTCGAATTGCGGCGGCTTCTTCAGGCGATCCGGCGCCACCCGGCCCGGCTCGGCCGGACGGGGTGCCCCTGCCTCGCGCTTCCGCATTCGATCGCCTCGCCTTCGGTCCATCCGAACTCGATCCCGCTTTGCCCCGGCCGATAGTGCCGCGCTACATTACCAATCCGCGACCGGGATGGAAGTTCCAGTGCGGCCGCACCCCGCCGCGCGGCGCAGCCCTGCGGCGCGGGAACGGATTGCGATCCCGGTCTCCGGCCGCTAAGCATAGCAGCCGACGGGCCAGCATATACGAATTCGGCAAGGTGGACGCGATGACCGGCACTTCCAAGGAAATCCTGAAGCATCTGCCCTACCTCAGGCGCTACGCCCGGGCCCTGGTCGGGTCGCAGGAGCGCGGCGACCAGTATATGCGGGTGTTCCTGGAGGCGATCCTGGCCGATCCCGAGCGGGTGTCGCCGGACGGCGACCTGCGGGCCCAGCTGTTCGCCGTGTTCCATGACGTCTGCACCCTGCTCGACGCCACCGGCGGCGACGGCGTCCCGGCGCTGGAAGGGCTGATCCCGGTCGAGGCGCGGCTGTCGCATCTGTCGGCGGTGCAGCGCCAGGTGCTGCTGCTGGTCTCGCTCGAAGGCTTCTCCTTTGCCGATGTTGGCTACATCCTGCACCTGCCCGAGGTCGAGGTCCGCGACCAGCTCGACGCCGCCCGGAAGGAGATGCAGCGCCAGCACCCGGCCCGCATCCTGATCATCGAGGACGAGCCGCTGATCGCCATGGACATCGCCCGCATCGTCGAGGAGATGGGCCACACCGTCTGCGGCACCGCGGCGGACCATGCCGAGGCGCTGGCGCTGTCGCAACGGACGGCGCCCCACATCGTCCTGGCCGATATCCAGCTCAAGGGCGGCGACAGCGGCATCGCCGCGGTGCAGGACATCCTGCGCGCCATCTCGGTGCCCGTCGTGTTCGTCACCGGCTTCCCCGAGCGGCTGCTGACCGGCGAGCGGCTGGAGCCGACCTTCGTGGTCACCAAGCCGTTCAAGCCCGATGCCCTGGTCTCGGTGATCGGCCAGGCGCTGGCCATGCACCCCCCGCTGCCAGCGGCGTGACCGCGGCCATGCGCCGGCCGGGGTCCCGCCGGATGGATCATTTCAGGGTTTTGCCTGTTTCCTCCCCGACGGTGATCGCCCCATCTCCGGCCCTGGATCGGCGTGATCCGGGCCGTCCCTGCTTCGCGATCATCGGCGGGGGGAGTGTCATGCCAGCGGATCAGACATGGGGCCGGGCCGCATGACCAGCGCCCTGATCACCGCCATCGACACCCGCGAGGAGCGCGACGTCATCACCGCCCGGCAGCGCGTCCGGCTGGTGGCCACCGAACTGGGCTTCGACGGGCGCGACCGGGTGCGGATCGTCGCCGCGGCCTCGGCCATGACCCGCAGCTTCCTGGCCCGCTTCGGCCAGGCCAACCTGTCGCTGCTGATCCTGGGCGGCCCACCGGCGGCGCTGGAGATCGTGCTGGCCGCGCCACGCCGCACCCTGGGCCCACAGGGCAGCCCGCTGCAGCGTTCGCGCCTCGACACCACGCCGGTCCGCGCCCTGATGGACTGGGTCGAACTGCGCCACGCCCGCGGCGTGGTCCGGCTGGTGATGCGCAAGGAGCTGGCGCAGGCCGCGACCGGCCAGGACCCGGCGGCGCTGGCGCACCGGACCATGGCGGCGCTGGCCGACGAGACCGGCGTCGACCCGTTCGAGGAGGTCCACCGGCAGACCATCGAGCAGATCGCCAGCCTGACCGAGCTGCGCCAGCGCGAGGAGCAGCTGATCGCCGCCAACGCCCAGCTGCGCGAGGTCGAGCGGGCGCTGCGCGCCAGCCTGGAGGAGAAGGACGTGCTGATGCGCGAGGTGCATCACCGCGTCAACAACAACCTCCAGATCATCGCCAGCCTGCTGAACCTGCAGACCTCCCGCGCCTCGGACCCGGCAGTGCGCGAAGAGCTGGCGGTGGTCGGCAACCGCATCCAGTCGCTCAGCCTGGTGCACCAGAAGCTCTACCGGTCCCAGGACCTGTCGCATATCGATGCCGGTGGCTATGTCCATGAGCTGTGCGCCCATCTGCAGGGGGCTTTCGCCGCCACCACCGGACCGGTGGCGCTGGCGGTCGAGGCGCCGCCCCTGCCGATCCCGCTGGACAGCGCCATCCATCTCGGCCTGATCGTCAACGAGCTGGTGACCAACAGCCTGAAGCACGGCTTCCACGACGGCCAGGGCGGCCGGATCGCGGTGTCGCTGCATCGCGCCGAGGCCGATCAGCTGGTCCTGACCGTGGTCGATGACGGCCGCGCCGACGAGGTGACGCGGCGCGGCCTGGGCATGACCCTGGTCGAGGCCATGGCCCGCCGGCTGGACGGCACGCTGGCGGTCGCCCGCGACGGCGGCACCCGGACGATGCTGACCCTCCCCATGCCCAAAGAGTCCTCTAAAAACCGTTCCGAATCAGACTGATATAGAACCGACCTAAATAATTCAGATTAACTTTGACCCCTATAGTATTGATCACTCGCAACAAGCGAATTGTATGGCAAATTGTCTTTATCGATCAATCGTCTCGCGCCGATCCTTTATAAAAACGCTCCACTCTTGCTGAATTCATGCTATAGTTGGTCGTGCAGTACCTTCTGCACCCTTCCGCTTCCTAACGACCTTAACCAAGCCGCGGTCCCCCGCGGCTTGTTTTTGTGCGGATGACGGCGGTCAAGGGCTGACGAAGGTCAGCGGAATCTCCGTCGTCGACTTGATCTCCTCCATGGCGAACATGGAGGTGACATCCGCCAGCTCGATGCGCGCGATGATCTTTCGATAGAGCGCATCATAGCTGGCGATGTCGGCGACATAGGCCTTGAGCAGGTAGTCGATCTCGCCGCTCATGCGATAGACGTCGACGATCTCCGGAAGGTCGCGCACGGCACTGCTGAAGCGATCCAGCCATTCGACCGTGTGCTGGCTCGTCCGCACGGCGATGAACACCGTCACGCCGACATTGAGGGCCGCCTTGTCGAGCAGCGCCACGCGCCTGCGGACGATGCCCGCCTGTTCCAGCTTCTGCACGCGGCGCCAGCACGGCGTGGCCGAGATGCCGGCCTTCACCGCGAGGTCGGCCAGCGCGATCGTCGCATCGGTCTGCAGCGCCTTCAGGATCCTGAGGTCGATCTCGTCGAGCTTGAGCGGCGTCGGCGCGGTCACGGCATGAACTCCTTTGTGCGACGGCAACGACCTCCATCCTGAGTAGGAAAGACCACCCAAGAAGTCAAACATAGAAATACATTCTACCAAACCGGCAAAAATCGAAAGCCGCTTGCCATCGACGCGTCGACGTCCGGCGACAACGCAACCTGATTCCCACCGGCCGGGCCTACGCTGTTCTCATGCGTCGAGAGGCAGGCCGGACCATGAACCACACAGCTGTCGCAGAAGCTTTCCAGTCCACCGCCCAGCGGAGCGGCCCGAGGCTGAAGACCCTGCCGGACTTCGGCGGATCACCGCAGGCGATGCTGGAGCATTTCACGGCGCATCCCGGGCTGATCTGCGATCTCGACCTGGAGCGCCAACCCGGCACCTACGCCCGCAACCTGCTGTGGAGCGATGCCGGGACCAGCGTGTGGGCCATGGTATGGGACAGGGGCGCCCGGACCGCGATCCACGACCACCATTGCGCCTGCGCCTTCGGCCTGATCAGCGGCAACCTGACCGAGATCCGCTTCCGGGCCTTCGACGGGATCCGGGTGGCAAAGACCTGGGAAGCCATGCACCAGCCGGGCGACATCGCGAGCCTGGCGACGACGCACCCGAACATCCATCAGATGGTCAACGACAGCGACAGGGTCGCGATCTCGCTGCACATCTACGGCTACGACCCCCGGGTGCACGCCTCCTCCGTCGACCGGGAGTACCTGCTCGCACCGGCCTGAGGACCCCTCACGCCGCCGCGGTGACGGCGTTTCCCGGTTGGGGCCGACCGGAGTTTCCCCCTATCCTCTGCCGAAGGCGGCGCGACCCGCCACGACGAGGGAGGATCGGATGCTCGGCCGGATGCAGCAAGGCCCCCTGCTGGTCACCCACCTGCTCCGCTACGCCGAGCGGTTCCACCGCGCGGCGCGGATCACCACCCAGCGCCGCGACGGTAGCACCGCCGCCTTGGCCTACCCCGAACTCGCCGCCCGCACCGCCCGGCTGGCCCATGCCCTGGCGGCGCGCGGCATCGCCCGGGGCGAGCGCCTGGCCACTTTGGCCTGGAACGACCACCGCCATCTCGAGCTCTATTACGGCGTCGCCGGCATCGGCGCGGTCTGCCACACCGTCAACCCGCGGCTGTTCCCGGACCAGATCGCCTTCATCCTGAACGATGCCGGCGATACCCACCTGTTCCTCGACCCGATGTTCCTGCCCATCCTGTGCGCGATCGGCGACCGGGTGCCGGCGGCCCTGAAGACCCTGGTGCTGCTGGAGCCGCCGGCCGAGACGGTGCCCGCCACCCTTGCCGCCCGCTTCGAGGTGCTGGACTACGAGGCGCTGATCGCCGGCCATGCCGAGACCTTCGACTGGCCGGAATTCGAGGAGAACACCGCCGCCTTCCTCTGCTACTCCTCCGGCACCACCGGCGACCCCAAGGGCGTGCTGTACTCCCACCGCTCCTGCGTGCTGCACGCCTATGGCGCGAACCAGCCGGACTCCTTCGGGCTGCGCTCGGTCGACACCGTCATGCCGGTCGTGCCGATGTTCCATGTCAACGCCTGGGGCATCCCCTTCGTGGCGCTGCTGGCCGGGGCGTCGCTGGTGCTGCCGGGACCGCGGCTGGACGGCGCCTCGCTGTTCCGGCTGATGGAGGAGACCGGGGTGACCCTGTCGGCCGGGGTGCCCACCATCTGGCTCGGCCTGCTCAACCACCTGCGCGAGACCGGCAGCCGCTTCGCCAAGCCGCCGCGCCTGCTGATCGGCGGGTCGGCCTGCCCGCTGCCGATCATCGAGACGCTGGAGCGCGACTACGGCGCCTGCGTCGACCATGCCTGGGGCATGACCGAGACCAGCCCGATCGGCCTCTACAACACGCCGAAGCGCGAACAGGCCGGCTGGAGCGCGGCCGACCGGCTGAGGCTGAAGCGCAAGCAGGGCCGCCCGGTCGCCGGGGTGCAGCTGCGCATCGTCGACGCCGAGGGGCGCGAGGTGGCGATGGACGGCGTCGCCTTCGGCGAGATCCTGGTGCGCGGCCCCTGGGTGGCCGCCGCCTATTTCGGCCATGACGACGACCCCGCCTTCACCGCCGACGGCTGGTTCCGCACCGGCGACGTCGCCACCATGGACGAGAGCGGCTATGTCGAGATCGTCGACCGGGCCAAGGACGTGATCAAGTCGGGCGGCGAATGGATCAGCTCGATCGCCCTGGAGAACATCGCCATCGGCCACCCCAAGCTGCGCGAGGCCGCGGTGATCGGCGCCCGCCACCCGAAATGGGACGAGCGCCCGGTGCTGGTCGCGGTCGCGGCCGAGGGCACCACCCCGACCAAGGCCGAGATCCTGGAATGGTTCGACGGCAAGGTCGCGAAATGGTGGCGGCCCGACGACGTCATCTTCGTCGACGAACTGCCCCACACCGCCACCGGCAAGCTCTTGAAGACCGAGCTGCGGAAACGGTATCGGGACCATCTCTCACCGTAGGTCGGCTCCCGCCTCTCACGGCCCCTCCCATTCTGTCAAGCCCGGCAATGACAGGGGACGTGATGCCGGCGTTGCCCCTCACCCCACCGCCCGTGCCAGTTCGCGCACTGCCTTCATTCGCCTGTCATGGAACCGGTGTAGAGCGGCCACATGATGAAGTTGAAGATCCGGCAACGGCCGTTCCCCGAGCTTTCTTACGCCAATCCAAGCCAACACGCGGTGCAGCGCTGGTTCATTCGGACGGTCGAGGGGCTGTCCGGGCGTGACAGGTTTGCAGCGCTTTACGATCATTGGCGCAAAGATATCGTGCCGACCGGCGATCGCGTGTTTTCCCGCATGCTCGAGCTGATCGATGTCAGCGTTCGGACCCCCGACCAATGGCCGCCACGTGATTTGCCGGACCGGCCGTTGGTCATCCTGGCCAACCATCCGTTCGGCATCGGCGATGGGATTGCCATTCTATCGCTGGCCGAACAATTGGATCGGCCATTCCGCGTCATGCTCGCGTCCGACCTGTTGAAGGTGCCGGAGATAGAAGCCTATTCGCTCTCGGTGGATTTTTCAGAAACCAAAGAGGCTGTCAAAAACAACCTCGCGATGCGCAATGAAGCGCTGCGCCTTCTGAAGCAGGGCGTGACGATCGTTGTGTTTCCTGCCGGCGGCGTCGCCACCGCACCGAATGTGTTCGGCAGGGCCCAGGACCTGCCGTGGAAGATCTTCGCTGCACGTCTTATTCAGGAAGCGAGGGCGGCAGTCGTTCCCGTACATTTCTCGGGCCAGAACGGCCGCCTGTTTCATCTTGTCAGTCGAGCGATGAATTTGACCGAGCGCGACAATCGTCTTGCCAAGATCATCGGCAAGCTATCGCTGACGCTGCGGCTTTCGTTGCTGATACGCGAATTCACGCACCTGTCAGGCAAGTCGATCGAGACGCGGATAGGGCGTCTGCTCGACTGGGAAGAACTCGCGCCATTGCGTGACCGCAAGGCGCTGTTGCAGCGGTTGCATCGCGGCGTGTTTGAACTGTCGCCCGGCCTTGCTCCCTCACCGTGAACCAGGCTCATGATTCACGGCGAGAGGGCCCGCATAGAACATCACCCCACCGCCCGCGCCAGTTCGCGCAGCGCCTCGGTGCCGGACAGCACCCGGGTGACCTCGTTGACCTGCGCCAGCCGGCCATCGCGCAGGATGCCGAACAGATAGACCTCGATCGCCGCCTGCCGGCCGTCGGCATGGGTGACCTCGACCACATGCCGGTCGGCGATGGCGTCGCCCTGGCGGACGGCGTCGAGCACGGTGACCGCGATCGACCGCACCGCCCCGGCGACGTGCCGGACATGGGCGTCGAAGCGGGCGCGGTCGCTGTGTTCGCCATCCGTCACCTGCTCGTAGTCGTCGGTGAAGAATTCCGGGATCCGGTCGGGGTCGGCGAACACGGCCTGCAGCATCCGGGCGATCCGCCGCTTCAGCTCCGCGCCGTCGCAGGGGGTGGTGAACAGGGACATCCGATCTCTCTTTCCGCTGGGGATGGCCGGATGCTAGGACCATTCCAGTTGGCCCGCTGGCGCGGAAGGGCCATCGTTCGTTCCTATCGGGCCAAAGCGGAGGCCGCATGCCCGACCGTGACCTGCCCTTCGCCCCGCTGCGGCTGCAGCATGAGGACGGCCACCGCACACCCGCCCACGGCCATGACCGGGCGCAGGTGTTCCTGGTCGCCGCCGGCGCCCTGCTGCTGACCACGGCAAGCGGCACCTGGGCGATGCCCGCCGGGCATGTCGCCTGGATCCCGCCCGGCCTGCAGCATGAGGCGGTCAGCCACGGCCGCTTGAGGGCTCTCGGCGCCTACCTGCCGGCGTCACGCTGCGCCGGCCTGCCCGAGGCGCCGGCCCTGCTGCGCCGCACCGCCCTACTGGCGGCGGTGCTGGAGCGCCTGGGCGACGCCGCCGCCGACGCGCCGGTGGACCGGACCGAGCACCTGCTGGCAGTGCTGCTGGACGAGATCGCCACTACCGAGCAGGACGCGCTGGACCTGCCGCTGCCGCGCAGCCCGCGCCTGCTGAAGCTGGTCGCGGCCCTGATGGCGGACCCGGCCGAGCGGCGCGGCCTGGACGACCTGGCCCGAGACTTCGCGCTGTCGCGGCGCAGCCTGACCCGGCTGTTCCGGCAGGAGACCGGGCTGTCGCTCGGGCAATGGCGGCTGCGCCGGCGCGTCATCGCCGCCATCGCTCTGCTGGCCGAGGGGCAGAGCGTCACCGACATCGCCCTGACCCTGGGCCATGAGAGCGTCGGCGCCTTCAGCCAATCCTTCCGCAAGATCATCGGCGTGCCGCCGACGGCCTATCGGCCGGACGCAGCCCCCTCAGCCTGAGATCGGGTTCAGGCGCGCTCCACCCGGCAGAGCATGCAGCCCGGCTTCGCGGTGTGGATGTTCACGAATGCGGTGCGCGCATCATCGAGCGCACGCAGCAGCGCCTCGTCGATCTCGTTGCCGTCGGCGACATGGCCGAGATCGTAGATGCACTGGTCGTCGCGGTCGTAGGCGCGCACCGACACCAGCCGGTTGCGCACGATCGGCGCGACCTCGTTGATCGCCTCGAAAGGCCGGCACGGCTCGGCGTGGACGAAGATCGGGCTCGGGGTCCAGTAGATGCCCTGCGGCCGCGGCAGCCGGTACGAGCCGAGCAGCGATTCCTCGCCGGCCGCGGCATCGCGCAGGCAATGCCGGCACGGCGCGCCGTCGACGGTAAGCCGGCGCAGCTGGTTGCCATTGTCGTCCACGCCGGTGCGGCTCCAGCGCCCTCCCACCTCGGCGGGAATCGGGACGCAGCGGAAATCGGACATCTGATCCTCCTGGTCTGCAACCGGAAGATGGTCGTTGTCGCCGCCGGATGCGCTCCGTTTCTTGCGATGGGAATGCGATTGTCTGCCCCGTCACGCGGGATCAGCGTCCTACCCCAGCACGAGGTCGTCGCGATGGATCATCTCGTCGCGGCCGCGATAGCCGAGGATGGTCTCGATCTCGCGGCTCTTGTGGCCGCGGATGCGGCTGGCGTCGTCGGAATCATAGGCCGAGAGGCCGCGCGCCAGCACCCGGCCTTCGCCGTCCTTGACCGCAATGGCATCGCCGCGGCGGAAGCTGCCCTCGACCCCGGTCACCCCGGCCGGCAGCAGGCTGCGGCCGTCGGCCAGCGCCTTGGCGGCACCGGCGTCGATCACCACCGCGCCGACCGGCTTCAGCGACCCGGCGATCCAGCGCTTGCGCGCGGTGCGCGGCTCCGCCCCCGGCACGAACCAGGTGCAGGGCGCGCCGGATTCGATCCTGGCGAGCGGCGACGCCTCCTTGCCCATGGCGATCACCATGCGGCAGCCGGCGCCCATGGCGATGCGGGCGGCCACCAGCTTGGTCACCATGCCGCCGGAGGAATAGCCGGGCAGCGCCTCGCCGGCCATGCCCTCGATTTCCGGTGTCAGTTCGCGCACCTCGGGGATCAGGGTGGCCGACGGGTCGCGCTTGGGGTCGGCGGTGTAGAGCCCGTCGATGTCGGACAGCAGCACCAGCGTGTCGGCCGAGATCATCTGCGACACCCGCGCCGCCAGCCGGTCGTTGTCGCCGAAGCGGATCTCCGCCGTCGCCACCGTGTCGTTCTCGTTGATCACCGGCACCGCGCCGAGGCGCAGCAGCGTCTCGATCGTCGCCCGGCCGTTCAGGTGGCGGCGGCGGTCCTCGGTGTCCTGCAGCGTCAGCAGGATCTGCGCCACGGTGATGTCGTGCCGCGCCAGCGTCTCCTGATAGGCATGGGCCAGCCGGATCTGGCCGGTGGCGGCGGCCGCCTGCTTCTCCTCCAACCGCAGCGCCCTGCCCTTGAGGCCGAGATGCTCGCGCCCCGCCGCGATCGAGCCGGAGGAGACGATCACCACCTCCTGCCCCCGCGCCCGGCAGCGGGCGACGTCGTCGGCCAGCGCATCCAGCCAGGCGCGGCGCAGATGTCCCGTGCGTTGATCAACCAGCAGGGCGGATCCGACCTTGACGACGATGCGGCGGGCCTGGGCGAGGGAAGCGGTCATGGAGGCATTCGGCGGCGAGAAGGACGGGTCCTCTTCCTAGCCCGTCCGCCCTGCGACGCAAAGCCGTTCCGCGCCCCCTCCCGGCCTCGCGCCGCCGCGGATATGATCCGGGCGCGACGCGGACGGCCGGGGCCGGCCGGGGTTCAGGCGGAGACGACCCATGACCGAGGACGCGACCATCCTGCTGTTCTCCTACGGCACGCTGCAGCAGGAGAACGTCCAGCTGACGTCCTTCGGCCGCCGACTGGCGGGGACGCCGGACGCGATGCCGGGCTGGCGGCAGGGCGAGATCGAGATCACCGATCCCGAGGTGATCCGCACCAGCGGCAAGCGCTTCCACCCGATCGTCGAGCCCAGCGGGGACCCGGCGGACGAGGTGTCCGGGACGGCCTTCCGCATCACCGGCACCGAGCTCGCCGCCGCCGATGCCTATGAGGTGTCGGACTACAAACGGATCCTGGTCCGGCTGAAATCCGGCAGCGACGCCTGGGTCTACGTCAAAGGCTGAGCGGGACCTGATCCCTGGTCGGGTGTCACGCCGCTTCGGTGCGCCGGCGGGCGGCGGCTTCGACCCCCACGATCAGCGGCTGCCGCCAGCTGCGGGGATGGTCGCCGAAGCCGGCAAATCGGCCCCATTCGCCGTCCGACGAGGTGTACGCAGCACCGCCCATGGCCGAGACCAGGGCGATGCCGCCGGCGACGTCCCAGACATTGGGGCTTTCGAACCGCGCCACCTCCAGCAGCCCGGCGGCGACGAAGGCGCATTCGATCGCGGCGGATCCGGTCTTGCGGACATCCCAGATCAGGTCGTGGTCGTGATCCAGGTTGGGTTCCCCCGCCAGGCGCCGGCGCACCGCCGGATTCGGCCCGACCTCCAGCGCCGCGCTGTCGAAGCTGAGCGGCCCGCCGCTGCAGGCATGGTAGATGCCCGACCGCAGCGCGTGGGTGGTCGAGCACCAGACCGCGCCGACGATCGGCCGCCCGCGGTGCAGCACGCCGATCGAGGCGGCGAACAGGGGCAGGCCGTTGATGAAGTTGGTGGTGCCGTCGATCGGATCGACCGCCCAGACCGGACAGTCCGCCGCCGCCGGCGCGTCCTCCATCTCCTCGCCGATGATGCCATGATCGGGGAACAGCTCGCCGAGGCGATGCCGGATCACCGATTCGACCTTGTGGTCGACCTCCGAGACCGGATCCCGCCAGGCCAGGTCGTGGCCGGGGTCGGCGCTGGTCTTGTAGCGGATGTTGAGGGTGCGGCCGAGGGCGCTGACGATCTCCGCCCCCGCCAGCCGGGCCAGTTCCACCGCGGTCTCTTCGAATTGCCGCAGCAGCGCCGCGGGCAGTTCGGGATTATCCGTGTCGGTCATGCGTCCCTCGGGATCAGCACGGTCAGCGGCTTGGGCTCCAGCGAGACGATCAGTGTCGCCTCGCCGCCCTCGATCAGCGCGTCGTCGATGTGCAGGGGTTCGCCATGGGGATGGATCTCCACCCGCTGCGCCTTGATGCGCCGCAATGGCGACGGCGACGATTCGGGATCCTTGAGCCAGGCGAGCATCGCCCTGCGCTTGGCCACCGGAAGATAGGCCACGACCAGCGACGCATCTTCCCCATCGGCCTCGGGGGCCAGCCGCAGGTTCGGCCCGATCATCGGGATGTTCATGATCTCCAGCATCAGCGCCGGCTGCCGCAGCCGGCGGCCGTCGATGGTGACGCTGCAGCCCACCGGGCTGGAGTCGGCGACGATCGCGGCCAGGTCCGCGCGCCGCCCCTCGGTCAGGTCGGTGCCGTGCTCCTTGGCGCCGACGCTCTGCCGGATCGCGGTCGGGAAAGGGCCGGCGCCGACCGCCTCGACGAAGTTGCGGGCCCATTCCGGCCCCTTGACCAAGCCGATATGCAGTTTCGCCTTCCGGGCATCGGCCAGGCCCGCCACGAGGTGGTGCGGCGTATCGAGCAGGCCGAGCGACCGGGCGATGTTGTTCGAGCCGCCGGTGGGCAGGATGGCGATGGTGTGGGGCCGGCCGTGCAGCGCCAGCACGATCTCAGCGACGGCACCGTCGCCCCCCGCGATCACCACCAGTTTGTGCGGCGATTCGAGGGCCTGTTCGATCTTCTTGGTCTGGGTCGAGTAATGCGCCGGGGCGAAGCCGGACATCTCGAGCAGGCGGATCAGCCGGCCGGGCGACCAGTCGCCATCGCCTGCCTTGGGATTGTGAAACAGCGAGACATCCATGCCCGGTTAATGAGCCGAAGGCCCCACCGGTTCCGTTCGCCCCGCTTCTGCTCGCCCCGCTTCGGCAGATTCAACCTCGGTTGCCGGCGGCCGGATCGCCGATTCCGGCGCCTCGCAATGCTCAGTCGGATTCCGGCGGCGCCCAGGGGTTGATGTCCTGCGGCGTGGACTCTTCCGGCGCCGGGGCCGGACGGCTTTCGACGATCCGGGTCCACAGCAGGCGCAGCACGGCATGGACGCCGCCGCCGGTGGCGCCCGACAGGGTCACCACCACGGCGCCGCGGCCGGCGGCCTTGGCCAGTGCCTTGCGGCGCTCGGCCACCGTCTCGTCGTCCAGCGCGTCGATCTTGTTCAGGCCGACGATCTCCGGCTTGCCGGCCAGGCCGCCGCCATAGGCCTCGAGCTCGCCGCGCACCACGCGGTAGGCCTCGGCCACGTCCTCGCTGGTGCCGTCGACCAGGTGCAGCAGCACGCCGCAGCGCTCGACATGGCCGAGGAAGCGGTCGCCCAGCCCGGCGCCCTCATGCGCACCCTCGATCAGGCCGGGGATGTCGGCCAGCACGAACTCGTGGTCGTCGGTGCGGACCACGCCGAGATTCGGGTGCAGCGTGGTGAAGGGATAGTCGGCGATCTTCGGCTTGGCGGCGCTGGTGGCGGCCAGGAAGGTCGACTTGCCGGCATTGGGCAGCCCGACCAGCCCGGCATCGGCGATCAGCTTCAGCCGCAGCCAGACCCAGCGCTCGCCACCCGGCCAGCCGGGATCGAAGCGGCGCGGGGCGCGGTTGGTCGAGGTCTTGAAATGGGCATTGCCGAAGCCGCCGTCGCCGCCCTTGAGCAGCAGCACCCGCTGGCCGACCTCGGTCAGGTCGGTCAGCACCGTCTCCTTGTCCTCGTCCAGCACCTGGGTGCCGACCGGCACGCGCAGCACGGCGTCGGCCCCGGCGGCGCCGAAGCGGTCGGAGCCCATGCCGTGATGACCGCGATCGGCCTTGAAATGCTGCTGGTAGCGATAGTCGATCAGGGTGTTCAGCCCATCCACCGCCTCGACCCAGACGTCGCCGCCGCGACCGCCGTCGCCGCCGCTGGGACCGCCGAATTCGATGAACTTCTCACGCCGGAACGCGACGCAGCCATTCCCACCGTCGCCGCTCTTCAGGAAGATCTTGGCTTCGTCGAGAAACTTCATGACCGGACCGCTCTCACCCGCACGCTGCTGACCATCTCGAGTCCAGCGCCGGCCCCGCCGGGACCGCCGCCCTCTCTTGTCGCATCAAACGCGAAACGGGGGAATGGTCGCCCATTCCCCCGTCCCCCGAACCCATGCCTCAAGCCCCCGATGGGGGCGAGGCCTTACTCTGCGGCTTCCGCCTGCTCGGCGATCGTCACCGTCATGCGGCCACGGCTGAGCTTGAACTGCACCGTGCCGGGGACCAGCGCGAACAGCGTGTGATCCTTGCCGATGCCGACATTGACGCCCGGGTGAACCTTGGTGCCACGCTGGCGCATGATGATGTTGCCCGGAACGGCGGTCTGGCCGCCGAACAGCTTCACGCCGAGGCGCTGGCCAGCCGAATCACGACCGTTGCGCGACGAACCACCGGCTTTCTTATGTGCCATCTCTCGATCTCCTCTTTACGCGCCGGCGATGGCGGTGATCTTGAGCACCGTCAGGTCCTGACGATGACCCTTCTTCCGGCGATAATTCTGGCGGCGCTTCTTCTTGAAGATGATGATCTTCGGGCCGCGGGTCTGCTCGACCACCTCGGCGGTCACCGAAGCACCGGCGATGATCGGCGTGCCGATCTGGATGGCGGTCTCGCCACCGCCGAGCATCAGGACCTCGTCGAGGGTGATGGACGCACCCGGCTCGGCGTCGAGACGCTCCACCGTGACAAGCTGCTCGGGGGCGACCCGGTACTGTTTACCGCCGGTACGGATGACTGCGAACATGGTCAGGCTGCCGTGGACTGCGAGGAGCCCCCTCGCGGAGTGTCCTCAGGTGATCAAAAACGCGCACGGGCGCCAGCCGAAACGGTCGGCGGCACCCGTGTCCGTGAACGCGGCACTATAGTCAGGACCGTCCGCCTGTCAACGACGAATGGCCGGAAGCGCCCGCAGACCGCCCCAAATTCGCCCGCGCGCGACCCCGCGCCGGGCCCGCGATCCATGCTTGCATGGCCAGACGCTCTCGACTATGGTCCGCGCCGACCACGCGGAGGGGGTGCTTGCACCGCCCGCCGCGCCTCGCGGAGAGGTGCTAGAGTGGTTGAATAGGACGGTCTCGAAAACCGTTGTGTCTGCAAGGGCACCGTGGGTTCGAATCCCACCCTCTCCGCCACTTTCCTTCCAAGAGCAGATGACCCTGCGGCCTCCGGCACGGACCGCAGATCGGCGTACGGGCAAGCCCGCAACGTGCCCGCCCCGGTCAGGGCCTTTTGCGGCTGAGGAACAGCCCCATCTCCGTCTGCACGCCCAGCACTCCGCCGGCCTCCTCGAAGGCCCGGTCGATGGCCTCGCGGAAGGCCCTCTGCTGGGCCTCGCCGGCGGTCTCGCCCGGCGGAAACGACGTCAGCGCCAGGAACACGTCCTCGGGATCGGTGATCCGGAGGCTCGCCGGATGGAGGGCCCGGGTCACATTGCCGAACTGCGACCGCATCAATGGCTCGGCCCTGTCGAAGCCGAAGATCGCAGCCACCGGCTCGGACGGGGCGCCGCCGAACACGGTGGTCAGCGCGTAGAGCTCGCGCATGTTGCCGGCGCCGTTGGTGGTGACCGCCAGGACGCCCCCGGGCTTGAGCACGCGGGCCATCTCGGCGATGCCGGCGGCCGGGTCGGCCACGTGATACAGCATGTGCATCGCGACGACCGCGTCGAAGCTGCCGTCATCGAAGGGCAAGGCCGCAGCGTCCGCCTGCCGGCCCGCGACCGAGCCGAACGGCAGCGGCCGGCACCGGCCCGTCGCCTCCTCGACCATGCCCGGCGACTGGTCGGCCAACGTCAGGGCGAGCCGGTCCGGCAGCATGTCCGCCACCGAGGCCCAGAACCAGCCTGGGCCGCAGCCGATGTCGAGCACATGATCGCCGGCCTCGAGCGGCAATTGCCGCGCCACCCACGGGAACCAGGGGATCTCGGCCACCGTGTATTCCCGGTGCAGGCGCGCCCGCGCCGCGAGCTTCCGGCTGTCGCCGTACTGCCTGGCCATCCCCGTGGTCGCGGAGGACGCGCCGCCCTGGTCGTTGCCGCTCATGGAGCCTCGCTCAACCGTCATGGCCGAGCCTAGGCGCCGGCCGGATGGGTGGCAACCTCCCGGGATGACGGCGGACCGCCGTGCGTGACGCGCAGGGGGATTCTGTGATTCATGGGCCAGATCCAGGGCCAGGGAGCCCGGCGATGCCGCACAACGGGGAAGAGAAATGCTGGTCAATGCAGCGCTGATGGGCCTGGGCAACGTCAACCGGAACCTGCTGACGATTCTCGCGAACAAGGCCGACCGGCTGCAGCGAGACCACGGCATCGGCTTCCGCATCGTGCTGATCGCCGACAGCCGCGGCGTCGCGGTCGACCCGGCCGGCTTCGATCCCGCCGAGGTCGTCGCCCGCAAAGCAGCCGGCGCCACGACCAGGGACTTTGCCGGTTATCGTGGGGCGATCCCGGTCGAGAGCCTGCTGACCTCCGAAGGCATCGCCCTGGTGTTCGAGGCGTCGCCGGTCGATCTGCGGACCGGAGGCCCGGGGCTGGCGCTGACGCGGGCGGCGCTGCAGCAGGGCGTCTCCGTCGTGCTGGCCAACAAGGGCCCGGTGGTGCTGGCGTTTCGCGAGTTGCACGCCATGGCCGCACAAACCGGGGCGGGCCTGAAATACAGCGCGACGGTCTGCGGTGGGCTTCCCGTGCTGAACATCGGGCGGCGCGACATGATCGCGGGCGACATCCTGCGGCTGCGCGGCGTGTTCAATGCCACCAGCAATTTCATCCTCGATGAGATGGCCGCGGGCGTGTCCTATCACGAGGCGCTGGCCGAGGCCCAAAGGCGCGGCATCGCCGAGGCCGACCCATCCCTCGACGTCGACGGCTGGGACACCGCCAACAAGCTGCTGATCATCGTGAACAGCCTGCTCGGCGCCGACATCTCGCTGAGGGATATCGCGGTCACCGGCATCGCCGGGGTCACGCCGGAGATGATCGCGGCCGAGGCGGCGCGCGGGCATGTCATCAAGCTGGTCGCGAGCGCCGAGGCCGGGCGCTATGCCGTGGCGCCCATGGTGCTGCCGGACGCCGACTTCCTGGCCCAGTGCAAAGGCTGGGAGATGGGGGTCGAGATGCACACGGACATCTACGGCATCAACTATCACAAGCTGTGGGAGCGCGAGCCCACGCCGACGGCGGCCTCGATGCTGCGCGACGCGGTCCATATCTTCACCGCCCCGGGGAGGGCCTGACCGCCGCCGGCACCCCGGGTTCGCATTATGCGCAAAAGCAGATCAATCGGATCTGCACAATCTATTGGAGCGACGGGAATCGTCGTTCCATTGTCCATGGGATCACCCGCCCCACCCAGAAACCGACGATCGGCCGATGCCCCGGCAGCCGCCGACGGCCTTCGAGACATCGCGCCGGCCTCAATTCGGGCCATCGGCCCGGTTTCGACATTCCTGACGGGAGCCTGACCATGGATTATCGCAAGCTCGGCAACAGCGGCGCCGTCGTCTCGGCCTATTGCCTGGGAACCATGACCTTCGGGGCCGAGTCCGACGAGGCCACCTCGTTCGCCCTGATGGACGACTATGTCGAGGCCGGCGGCAATTTCATCGACACCGCCGACGTCTACAGCATCGGCGCATCCGAGGAGATCGTCGGCCGCTGGCTCAAGGCCAAGCCGGGCATCGCCAAGGACCTGGTGATCGCCACCAAGGGCCGCTTCCCGATGGGCGCCGGGCCCAACGATTTGGGCCTGTCGCGCAAGCATCTCGGGGCGGCGCTCGACGCCTCGCTTCGGCGCCTGGGCGTCGAGCAGGTCGACCTCTACCAGATGCACGCCTGGGACGCGCTGACGCCGCTGGAAGAGACGCTGCGCTTCCTCGACGATTCGGTCCGCAACGGCAAGATCGCCTATTACGGCTTCTCCAACTTCCTCGGCTGGCAGCTGACCAAGGCGGTGTGGCTGGCCAAGGCCAATGGCTACGCGCCGCCGGTAACGCTGCAGCCGCAGTACAATCTGCTGGTCCGCGACATCGAGCACGAGATCGTGCCGGCGGCGCTGGACGCCGGCATCGGGCTGCTGCCGTGGTCGCCGCTGGGCGGCGGATGGCTGTCGGGCAAGTACAAGCGCGACCAGAAGCCGACCGGCGCCACCCGCCTGGGCGAGAATCCCACGCGCGGCATGGAGGCGTTCGAGGCCCGCAACGCCAGGTCGATCACCTGGGACGTGATCGGAGCGGTCGAGGACATCGCCAAGGCGCAGGGGGCGACCATGGCGCAGGTCGCGCTGGCCTGGGTCGCGGCGCAGCCGGCGGTCACCTCGGTCATCCTCGGCGCGCGGCGGCGGGACCAGCTGGCCGACAACCTCGGCGCGGCGAAGCTGGTGCTGAGCGAGGACGCCATCGCCACCCTCACCGCGGTGAGCAAGCCTGAGATGGCGGAGTATCCCTACGGCACCGGCGGCATCCGCCAGCGCAACCGCAGGATCGAGGGCGGCCGCTGAGCCCGGGGCCCCTGCCCTATTCTTAGCGCACCGGAATCCGGTGCGCGGAATCGCGGCTCACCCGATCAGGTCGGCTGTGATCTTTCGCAGCTCCTCGCGGGTGAGCCCGCAGGGCTCCGGTCGCCAATCGGGATCGGATCTGCGCGCCGGGTTCTGGTTGATCAGGTTGGCGGGCAGGCGCCGCTGCCCGGCAGTGTTCGGGTCTGAGATCATATGCATGGTCATTGTCCGTAGGCCGCGGCAGCAAAGCCGCGCGGCGTGATGGGGAATCGTCATCAGCAATGCGAACGACAGAGTCGCCGCGCGGATGACGGACGCGCCGCGTCAGACGCGGCGATCAAACTTCGAAGAGTGCGGAAACCTGGGCTCGGCGCTCGATCACGAGCATGGAGAGCTGGCCGAACGGATCTTGGTCGACCTCGCAGATATAGGAACGTCGGCCGGGAATTAAACCCCCGGGGACATATCGCGCGATCCGCTCGCCATCGCCGCCGGTGCGTCGAGTACGGCCGACAGTGCCCTACGCCCTGCCCATCGGCCGGCCGCCATGCCAGCTGAGGTAGTCGAACTTCGACCGCAGCATCTCCATGTCGCGCTCGAATTCCGCCAGCGTGTAGCTGGTCTCCGGCATCTCTTCGCCCTCGGGCAGCAACGGCTGCTCGGGGTCGATCGCCACCAGCATGTTGGCGACGTCGCTGTGGGTGGACGGCTCGCTCGGCTCATAGGCCTCGCCCTCGTCGATGTGCAGCTCTGCCACCGCGCTCTTCAGCAGCCACAGCTGCCGGCCGACCGGCGCCTGCCCGTCCCGCCAGCGGGCCAGCCAGAGCTCGAGCTGCTTCATCGAGTAGCGCAGTTCGTCGTCGCGATCGTTGGGGGTCATGGCGGCGGTCCGAGTGTGAGGTCTTTCCGAAATGGCACCCCGGGGCGGGCGCCGCAAGGGCGTCCTGGCCGGCGTCTCAATCCTGGAACTGCTTCCACAGCACCATACGCTCCTTCAGGTCGATGGTCCGGCCGTCGACCGTGAAGGTGCCGTCGCCATTGTGGTGCAGCGTCCGCCGCTCCTTCCGCTCCGGATCGGTCCAGATCCGCACCGCCTGTAGCACGAACAGGTTGTAGCGGTCGGCCAGGGTGGTGTCGGCGACGCGGCATTCGATGTTGGCCAGGCATTCGGCGATCAGCGGTGCCCCGACCTCCTTCGCCGGCTTCAGCGTCAGCCGGAACTTCGCGAATTTGTCGACCTCGGTGCCGGAGCAGTTGCCGATGTCGACCACTTTGCGCGCGAGGTCGACTGTCGGGATCGCGATCACGCATTCGCCGGTCGCGCGCAGCGCCGCGTGGCTGTGGTCCCACGGGCCGATGACGCAGCCGATCAGCGGCGGGTCGTGCTGCACCACCATGTGGAAGCCCATGGTCATGACGTTCGGCCGGCCGTCCTGCGCCGTCGTCACCAGCACGATCGGGCCGGCCTCGAGCAGGCGATAGGCCTTGGATGCGGGCATCTGCTTCATCGGTTCCTCGCGCGGTGGCCCTTCCTGCGCCGAGGATACCTGCAAGGGGCCGCCGACAGCACCCAAGCCCATCTTGACGCCCGCCAACGCGGGTCTCAGGCTTCTCACATTATTGGGGGGAGGATATTTTGAAGCGCATTGTCTCAATGGCCGTGCTTTGCAGCTCGATTCTCTTTGCCTCCATGCACGGCACCGCTGTGGCCGGCAATGCGGTTGGGCTTCAAATGCAGCTTTACGTGCTCGGCTTCGATCCAGGTAGAATCGACGGCGCCTTTGGCTCCAGCACGCGCCGCGCCCTCCGGGCTTACCAGAAGGATCGTGGCCTTCCCGTCACCGGCGAACGTGATCAGCCCACCATCGACAAGCTCGTAAGCTGGGAGCGTGCCGAAGCCCAGAAGCGCGATATCGAGATCACCGAGCCCATGAAGGACGGAGTCCAGGAAGCGATTGGGAAAGAGCTGATCGATCCCTATTCAGCCGTCTACGAGTACGAACGCGCATACCATTATCCCGACAAGTATGGAGCGACGGGGACTGCCATCTGCGGGACCGTGAACGCGAAGAATCGATATGGCGCATACGTTGGAAGGCAATACTTTATGGCAGCTCTACTCGCTATCGGAGACAAGTATATGGCCTTCCCTTTTATCGACAAGGATGACTACCCACTCGCGCAAAACTCTTGCGAGATGCGCCGATGGTATACCCCCAGCGACGACAAGAAATAGGCGCATGTTCACTTCAGGCCGGCGCCCCATATAGCGAGGCCTAGCAACATCATCTTAGATGGTGAGCCGGGGCACGGCCCGACCGCCGGACCATCGCGATCGGCCCGATCAGCGCCTATAACAGACTGGCCATCCGCGTCCGCGCCGAGGAGCCCCCGATGACCGACCATCCCCAGCCGATGATGAAGGCCGCCCGTGTCCATGCCTTCGGCCCGCCCGAGGCGATCCGGGTCGAGGACGTGCCCCGGCCCGTGCCCGGCGCCGGCGAGGTCCTGGTGCGGGTCCACGCGGCCGGCGTAGGCCCCTGGGACGGCTGGATCCGGGCCGGCAAGAGCGTGCTGCCGCAGCCCCTGCCCCTGACCCTCGGATCCGACCTCGCCGGCACGGTCGAGGCTGTCGGCCCCGGCATCGCCGGCTTCGCCGCGGGCGACGAGGTCTATGGCGTGACCAATCCGCGCTTCTGCGGCGCCTATGCCGAATTCGCGGCCGCCGAGGCCGGGATGATCGCCCGCAAGCCGCGCGGCCTGGGCTGGATCGAGGCGGCCTCGGTCCCGGTCGTCGCCGTCACCGCCTGGCAGGCGCTGGAGCAGGCCGGCCTCGCCGCAGGCAAGAGCGTGCTGATCCATGGCGGAGCCGGCGCGGTCGGCGCCTATGCGGTGCAGCTGGCGCGGCAGCCGGGCGTGCGGATCGCCGCCACCGCGAGCGCCGGCGACCTCGACCATGTCCGGGCGCTGGGCGCCGACCAGGTCATCGACCACCGGGCCGAGCGCTTCGAGGAGGCGGCTGGGCCGGTCGACATCGTCATCGACACGGTCGGCGGCGACACGCTGGACCGATCCTTCGCCGTGTTGAAGCCCGGCGGGGCGCTGGTCTCGATCGTGGCGCAGCCGGATGCCGACCGGGCCCGGCAGGCCGGAATCCGCGCCGACTTCATGCTGGTGCGGGTGAACACGGCGGATCTAGACCGCATCACCGGGCGGATCGAGGCCGGGCGCCTGCAGACCGCGGTGGGCCCGGTGCTGCCGCTGGCCGAGGCCCGCATTGCGCATGAGATGATGGAAGGCCTGCGGCCGCGGCCGCCGCGCAAGATCGTGCTGCGGGTCGGGGACTGAGGCCGGAATTCTCGCGGAGACGCGACGGTCGGCTGGAACCGCTGACCGCGAGGGTTACTCCTGTAGCGGTGCGCCACGGAATCTGACATCCGGGCGTAGCGCACCGCAGCGAGCTTCATCGCATCCACAGCGATGAGGTCCATCATGGAGTTCCGATCTGCTGCCCCGGCCGCCCAGAGTGTCGCCGCCCTGCGCGATTTCATCTGGCGGGCCCAGGGCACGGCCTTCGAACCCGGCCACGCCGACCACACCAAAGCCTGCGCCATCTGGAACGGCGCCGTCGAACACCATCCTGCGCTGGTGATCCCCTGCCGCAGCGCGGCGGAGGTGCAGCTGGCGCTGACCGGCGCCCAGGCCCATGGCGTCGCCATCTCCGTCCGCGGCGGCGGCCATGACTGGGCCGGCCGGGCCCTGCGCCACGGCGGCGCCGTGATCGACCTGTCGCCGATGCGCGGGGTGACCGTAGACGTGGCGGCGCGCACTGCCACGATCTCGGGCAGCGCCACCGGTGTCGAGGTGGCCGGGGCGGCGGCCCCGCACGGGCTGGCCCCGGTGATCGGAAATTGCGGCGCGGTCGGCGCCATCGGCCATCTGATCGGCGGCGGCTACGGCGCGCTGACCCCGGGCTTCGGGCTGGCGGCGGACAATCTGCTGAGCGCCGAGGTCGTGCTGGCCGACGGCCGCACGGTGACGGCGGATCCGGCGCAGAACCCCGACCTGTTCTGGGCGCTACGCGGCGGCGGCGGCAATTTCGGCGTGGTCACATCCATCCGCATCCGGCTGCACCCGGTGGCGCAGATGCTGGCCGGGATGATGCTGTTCGCCTGGCCGCAGGCCGAGGCGGTGCTGCGCGGCTACGACGCCCTGATGTCCACCGCGCCCGATGCGCTGAGCGTCACCGCCGGCGTGGTCAATGCCCCGGACGGAAGCCCGGTCGTCCTGCTGGCGCCGGCGTGGAGCGGCGACACGGCGGAGGGGCAGAAGGCGATCGCCCGGCTGCGCGGGCTGGGCACCCCGATCCTGGACCAGATCGCGCCGATGACCTGCATCGACCAGGCCCATCTCCAGGACGCGTTCGTCGTCAACGGGCGCCACCACGCCATCGAGACGCGCTGGCTGCCGGACCTCTCTGCCGAGGCGATTGCGGCAATCATGGCCGCCGGGTCGAACGCCACCTCGCCCTATTCGGGCATCGTGCTGCACCACTTCCATGGGGCCGGAACCCGGGTCGCGGCGGAGGCCACCGCCTTCGGCCTGCGCCGCCGGCATATCCTGGTCGAGATCGTCCCGGCTTGGGACCCCGGCGACGGCACCCGCCACCGGGCCTGGGCACGCGACCTGTCAGCCGCGCTGGCGCCCCACGCCCTGCCCGGCGGCTACGCCAACCTGCTGGGGCCGGATGCGCAGGACCAGATCGCTGAGGCCTATGGCCCGAACGCGGAGCGGCTGCGGCAGATCAAGCGGCGCTACGATCCCGACAATTTGTTCTCGTCGGCGATCGCGCTGCCGCGCTGATCCGGGTCGAACCGTGGCGGCGTCAGGCGCTCAGGCTGTCGTCGCCACCGCCGCCGAAATCGTCGCCGCCGAAATCGTCCTGGCTGCCGTCGTCCTGGTAGTCGGCGTCGGTGACGCCGGGGTCGATGGGGTCGGACGGCACGGCGGCATCGGCATCGCGCGGCTCCGACCCGCCGGGGTTGGCGTCGTCGCCATAGTAGTTGTTGACCACCGTTTCGGTCAGGCCGGGCGTCGCGCCGGTGAAGCCGGTGCCGAACCCACCCAGCCCGCCGCCAAAGCCGCCATGGCCCCCGAACAAGGATTCGATGCCCTGGAACAGCAGGGCACCGCCGGCGATGCCCGCCGCCGTGGTGGCGGCGCTGCGCAGGAAGGACGGGCCGGAGGACTGGGCGAATGGCCCTGCGGCCCCGCCGCCCCAGGGGCCGGGCGCAGGCTGCGCCTGGGCATAGGCCGGAGGGGCCTGGGGGTAAGCCGGTGCCTGCTGGGCCGGCGCCGGCCGGGCGGCCGCGCCGGTGCCGAAGATGGCGCCGAGGAAGCTGCCGCCGCCAGCACTGCGCTGCGGCTGGGCCGCCTGCTGCTCCAGCTCCGCGATCCGGGCCTGGGCCTGGTGCAGCGCGTAGTCCTGGATCAGCACGGTCTGGGCCAGCAGGTAGGGCGCGTCCGGCTGGTCGCGGGTGAGGTCGCGGATGGTGGCCTCCGCCTCCTCGTCCTTCGCCGCAGCCGGGGCCTGCTTCAACCGGGCGACCAGATTGGCCAGAAGGTCGCGTTCCTGAGGTGTCATCTTGAATTCTCCGGTCGGGCCCGCTTCCGTCACGGGCGCCTCCCCCTTCCGCCGCTGATATGGGCGCGGCGGTGGGGCGGTGCAATCGGCGGCGCGGCGCCGTGCCGCGCCGCCCGGTGCGACGGCCCGGTCAGGAATGCGGGTCGTAGCCGTCGGTCAGCGTCTTCATGAAGGCGACGACGTCGTCGATCTCGGCATCGGTCAGCGCCGGCGCGTCACCGGGATGGCGGTCGAAGGGCGGGTCGAGGTTGATGTTCGCCTGGTACTGCGGCGGCAGGTCGTCGTATTTGCGCAGGCTGCCGTCCGGGTTACGCGGGTACCAGCGGCCGGGATCGGTCTCGCGGGTGACGTAGAAGGCGACGGCCTCGCGCAGGCTGTGGATCGCGCCGTTGTGGAAGAAGGTCTGGCGCAGCGCGACGTTGCGCAGGCTGGGGGTGCGGAACAGGCCGCAATATTCCGGGTGATTGGCCAGGTCGGTGCGCAGCGGGCCGCAGACCCCGAGGTCGAAATAGGCCGGGTCGGCATTGGCCGGGATCTCGGCGTTGCGCGGGATGCCGATGGCGATCATGCCGGCGTCGGTGAATTGCGGTGGCGTGCCGTCATTGCCGCGCTGGCTGATATGGCATTCGGCGCAGTTGCCCTTGGCCGGGTCGTTGAACAGATCCAGGCCCCGCGCCTCCTGCGGCGTCAGCGTGGCCTGGCCGGCCAGAAAGGCGTCGTATTTGCTGGTGTAGGGGTAGAAGCTGGCGGCGTCCTGCTCGTAGACCTCGAACGCCTTCAGGATCCCGGCATAGAGCGCCGGCCGGTCGGCCAGGATGGCATCGCCGTAGATCCGGCGCAGCGGGTCGCCATAGCCCGCCGCCAGGGCATGGGTGACGACCTCGTCCGGCGTGGCGTTGCCCATCTCGAAGGCGGAGAGCAGCGGGATGGCGGCCTGGTCGGCGCCGCGATCGACCCGGCCATCCCAGGTCAGCCCGCCGGTGGGGCCGTTGTCGACGCTCTCGTCGGAATCATCCTCCGAGTCGAAGAAATGCTCGGTGAAGGGCGGCACGTCCTGCAGATAGGTCAGTGACGGCACCGCCCGCCCGCCGGGCTGGGCCATGTCGCCGCCGCCCATCTGCACCGGCAGCGCGTTGGGCGGGCCGAAGCCGTGGTCCGGGGCGTGGCAGGACGAGCAGGCGAGCTTGCCCGAGGCCGACAAAGCGGGATCAAGGAACATCGCCCGGCCCAGCGCCGTCAGCCCCTCGACCTGGCGCCGCACCTCGGCCCGCGACATCCCGGCCGAGGCCGAACTGGGTGGAGCGGACAAGGCCGACCCCACCGCCGCGAAGGCCAGCACGCCGACCGCCAGCCCGCCCCACATCGTCCGCCCCCACACCGACTGGCGTCGGCGGACACCCGATCCCAAGGCCATCCCCGGCCACCCCATGATCCGTCGCGACGTGACGCCGGGTCCGGCGCCGCGCCCACCCTTCTATGCCCAAAAAGTTTCACTTGAGCGACAGCCGGCTTCGCGCGACGGATGCCGGGCGGAAGGGGACACAGCCACCGGACCTGTGCGCCGGGAGCCAAGGGGAAAAGCCGCATGAACAGATTGATCGTTTCCGCCGTCGCGGCTGGCGCCGCCGGGCTGCTCGCGCCGCCGGGCTTCGCCGCGGATCCCGGCCAGGGCGCCGGCCTGCATGCCATCGACACGGTGGTCGTGCTCTATGCCGAGAACCGCAGCTTCGACAACCTCTACGGCACCTTTCCAGGCGCCGAGGGGCTGGCCAACGCCACCGACGCGTCGAAGGTCCAGCTCGACCGCGACGGCACGCCGCTGAAGGAGCTGCCGCCGGTGTGGGACGGGCTGACCGCCAAGGGCGTGACGCCGCCGGTGACCCAGGCCCAGACCGAGCACCTGCCGGACGGCCCGTTCGACATGGACGACCCGCAGGGCCTGAACGTGTCGCTCAACACCGTCACCCATGACCTGTGGCACCGCTTCTACCAGAACCAGATGCAGATCAACGGCGGCAGGAACGACAAGTTCGTCGCCTATGCCGATGCCGGGGCCGAGGTGATGGGCCACCTCGACGGGTCGAAGACCGCGATGTGGAAGATCGCCCAGCAATACACGCTGGCCGACCATTTCTTCATGGGCGTGTTCGGCGGTTCGTTCATGAACCACATCTGGCTGGCCTGCGCCTGCGTCGCCCGCTATCCCGATGCGGACAAGAGCGCGGCGAAGCCGTCGATCGCCGTGGTCGACCCCGACGGCGTGACGCTGACCCAGGCCCCGAACTCTCCGAAATCGGCGATGGACGGCATCCCGAAATTCGTCGCCGACGGCAACCTCACGCCCGATTTCTACGCCGTCAACACCATGCAGCCGCCCTACCAGCCCAGCGCCAACAAGCCGGCCGCGGGCGGCGACACCGCCTATGCCGACCCGATGGCGCCGACCACCCTGCCGCCGCAGACCCAGACCACGATCGGCGACCTCTTGAGCGCCAAGGGCGTCAGCTGGGCTTGGTACAGCGGGGCGTGGCAGTCGGTGCTGGACCATGGCAACGCCACCCCGGTCCCGGCCTTCCAGTACCACCACCAGCCCTACAACTACTTCATCACCTTCGCGCCCGGCACCGCATCGCGGACCGAGCATCTGCGCGACGGCGGGCTGGATGGGGCCGAGCTGGTCAAGGCGATCGACGCCGGCACGCTGCCGCAGGTCACCTTCTACAAGCCGCAGGGCAACCTGAACGAGCATGCCGGCTACGCCGACGTCACCTCCGGCGACCAGCACCTCGCCATGCTGATCGACCACCTGCAGAAGAGCCCGCAATGGCCGCACATGCTGGTGGTGGTGACCTATGACGAGAATGGCGGCTTCTGGGACCATGTGGCCCCGCCGAAGGGCGACCGCTGGGGCCCGAGCATGCGGATCCCGACGATCATCATCTCGCCCTTCGCCAAGAAGGGCTTCGTCGACCACACGCCCTACGACACGACCTCGATCCTGCGCTTCATCACCCGGCGGTTCGAGCTGCCGGTGCTGCCCGGCATCGCCGCCCGCGACGCCGGCATCGCCGCCAACGGCAACCCGCCGCTGGGCGACCTGACGGCGGCGCTGGACTTCGCCACCAACTGAGATCCGGGGGCCGGCCGCAAGGCCGGCCCCCGCTGCACTATCAGCCGTTGGTGTAGTCCTTGCCGGTCCACTGCACCGACAGCTTGGCCAGCGAGCCGTCGGCCTTCAGCGCGGTCAGCGCGGCGTCGATCTTGGCCTTCAGCGCCTGGCCCTTGGCGTCCTGGCGGAACACGAAATAGGCCGGGACCTTGGTCAGCAGGTCGCCGGTCGCCTCGACCGGCAGGCCCAGCTTCTCGGCATGGTCGCGGGCCACGATCGGGTCGTTGACATGGGCGTCGATGCGGCCTTCGGCGAGGTCCAGCAGCACCGGCGTGACGTTGCCGTCGTAGTAGCGGATCTCGAACGCGCCGGGATGGGCGGCGAGATAGTCCTCGACCAGCTTGGTGTGCTCGCTGCCGGTGCCGGCGCCGACCACCTTGCCCTTGAGGTCGTCCAGGCTGTGGATGCCGGTGACGCCCTTCTTCACGATGATCGCCGAGCCGCTGTAGAAGTACGGCACGTCCGAGAACAGGTACTTGGTCTCGCGCTCCGGCGTCTTCGAGATCTCGTTGGCGACAACGTCGTATTTGCCGGCCTCCAGGCCGAGGAACATGCTGTCCCAGGGCTGCGGCACGAATTCGAACTTGAGGTCGGGCACCTTGGCCTCGACCAGGCGCAGCACCTGGACGTCGTAGCCGGTCAGCTTGCCGCTGTCGTCCTGGTAGGTGAAGGGAGCATAGGTGCCCTCGGTTCCCACCCGCACCGTCTCCTGCGCGGCGGCCGGCCCGGCCGCCAGGGCCAGCGCCATCAGCCCCGCCATGACAGCAGCACCCTTCACCAGAAACCGTCGCATCATGTTCTCCATAGCTCTTCCATTGCCTCTGTCCCTCTCGTCATTCCCGCGAGAGCGGGAATCTCCCGCCGGTGAGAGATCCCCGCTTTCGCGGGGATGACGAAGAGAGGGGTGTTCGTGTCTCAGATATCGAAGCTGTAGGACCGCAGGTAGTTCTTCAGGAAGTCCCGCGTCCGCTGCTGCTCGGGCGCGCCGAACAGCGTCTTGGGGTCGCCCTGCTCGATCACCTTGCCGCCGTCGATGAACAGCACATGGCTCGAGATCTCGCGGGCGAAGCCCATCTCGTGGGTGACGATGATCATGGGAATCCCCTGCCCCGCCGCCTTGCGGATTGCCTCCAGCACCTCGCCGGTGTGCTCCGGGTCCAGCGCGCTGGTCGGCTCGTCGAACAGGATCAGCTCCGGCTGCATCGCCAGGGTGCGGGCGATTGCCACCCGCTGCTGCTGGCCGCCCGACAGCGAGGACGGGTACTGAGCCGCCTGGTCGGACAGGCCCATCAGCGCGAGATAGCCCTCGGCGATGTCCTGCGCCTCGGCCCGCTTCAGCCGCTTCACCACCAGGAGGCCTTCGAGGATGTTCTCGATCGCGGTGCGGTGGCGGAACAGGTTGTAGTTCTGGAACACCATGCCGATGCGCATGCGCAGCGACTGCAGCCGGCGGCGGTCGAGCCGCGGCAGGTCGTAGCGGTCGCCGCCCATGTCGATGCTGCCGGCGTCCGGCGTCTCCAGCCGGTTCAGGCAGCGCAGGAAGGTCGACTTGCCCGAGCCGGAGGGCCCGAGAATGCTGACAATGCCGCCCTGGCCGACATCGAGGTCGATGCCGTCGACCACCAGCTTGGCCTTGAAGGATTTGCGGACGTCCCGGATCGAAATCATGCGGTGATGTCCCGCCGGCCGCGCGTCAGATACGCCTCCCAGCGCCGCATGCCGATCTCGACCAGGATGCAGACCAGCCAGTAGATCACCGCCACCGCCAGATAGAGCTCGAAGAAGCGCAGCGACCGGCCGCCAGCGATCTTGGCCGCCGCCATGATGTCGACCACCGCGATCAGGAAGGCCAGCGAGGTGTCCTTGATCAGGCTGATGAAGCTGTTGCCGAGATTGGGCAGGGCCACCGCCAGGGCCTGGGGCAGGATGATGCGGCGCATCGCCTGGAACGGGGTCATGCCGATCGAATAGGCGGCCTCGGCCTGGCCGCGGTCGATCGACAGCAGCGCCGAGCGGATCGCCTCGGACAGATAGGCGCCGATATTGACCGCGCAGCTGAAGATCACGAACACCAGCGCCGGCACCCGGTTGGCGTCGATGTCGGTGCCGATCTGGGCGTTGAGGTACTGCAGCAGCTTGGGGATGCCGTAATAGGCGAGATAGATCTGCACCAAGAGCGGCGTGCCGCGGATGAAGGAGATGTACAACGTCGCCAGCTGCCGCAGCACCGGGATGCGATAGATCCGGATCAGCGCCGCGCCGGTGCCGATCACCAGGCCGAAGGCCATGGCGCTGAACGCGATCAGCAGCGTCACCGGCAGATAGGGCAGGATCTGCGGGAAGGCGGCGAAGAAATAGTCGAGGTCGAAGACCGAATTCATGCGCGCACCGGGCGGACGGCAGGGCCGCCGCACGCTCCCAAAGGGTGGCGGATGACTGGGATTGGTGTCGTCTGCACGAAATCCGTCAATCGAAACTTGGGGCCGCGCCTGGGGATCGGATGCCCGCGACACGGCGGAGCGGGCGAGCGCCGGAGGTGGCGATCGCCCGCCGGATATGCAACAGCAAAGCGTGCATATTTAATTTTTACGATTTACTTTGTATTAACCGGCTGCATCCCGACCCGACATCCGGCTAGTGGTCACAGCCACGCCCGCCGCCCCTGGAAAGGCACCCGCCCCTGGCGCCCGGCCGATTCGAGACGCTAGCCTCTCCCGGCAGGGCATCGGGAGGGGAAACATGTCCATTCTGCTGAAGATCATCGCCGGCTTGATGGCGGCGCTCGGCGGGCTCGCCATCATCCTGACGATCCTGGGCGTGACGCGCGGCTACAGTGTCGAGCCCGCGCTCCAACTCCTGGTCTCGGCGCTCGTCCTCGCCGCGATCGCCAAGCTTCTGGACGACACGCGAGCGATCAGGCACCGGATCGAGCACATCCAATATCAGGTGATCGAGGAGATCCGCGCCGCCCGCAAATCAGGGCCCGACTAGAGCCGCGCCCTGACGCCCAGGCAGAAGCCGACGCAGATGCCGGCGACCACGGCGGACCAGGGGTTGCGATGCACCGCCGCGTCGATCGCGTTGGCTCGCGCCTGGGCGATGCCGGCCACGGTCTCGCCCAGGCGGGCAACGTCCTCGCGCAAGGCGCGCAGATCCGCCTCGATGTCCCGCACTGCGCCGTCGGCCTCGACTTCGGCCGTCTCTGCCTCGATCTCGGCGGCGGTGCGCTTGGCCTCGATCTTCGCGGCCTTCGCCGCTTCGGCAGCGGTCTTGCTGATGGATTCGGTGTCGGCCATGAGGAAGCTCCCTTTGTCTTCCCAGGCCAACGGCACCGCGACCGCGATGGTTCCTCACCGTCCTTCGCGCACAGGGGTCGGCATTACATCAAATTCATCCGATTCCGCAGCGAAGCGGCCTCGACAACCGGACGCGGCGGGCGCAGAAGGAACTGCGATAGATTCGCATTCCCGCTCGCAACTCGCGAGCAGCATGTCGCGCGCCACCGGACACCGACATCCGGCCGAACCGCCCCCATGGTCCGGCCCCGTCGCCGCCCGGCGACGCTGTACCGGGTGGCCGTTGGATGTTGGTACCGTTCCTGATCATGATGCGGGAGGGCATCGAGGCCGCCCTGATCGTCGGCATCATCGCCGGCTATCTCCGCCAGACCGGCCGGTCGCAATGGATGCCGCTGGTCTGGATCGGCATCGCCACCGCCGTCCTGCTCTCCCTCGCCGTCGGCATCGTGCTGGACCTGGTCAGCGCCGAATTCCCGCAGCGCCAGCAGGAGCTGTTCGAGGCGCTGGTCGGCCTGGTCGCGGTCGGCATCCTGACCTCGATGGTGTTCTGGATGCGCAAGGCCGCCCGGTCGATCAAGGCGCAGCTGCAGCATTCGATCGACGCGGCACTGGACGGGCATGACGGCACCGGGATGGCACTGATCGCCATGGTGTTCTTCGCGGTCGCCCGCGAGGGGCTGGAATCGGTGTTCTTCCTGCTCGCCACCTTCCAGCAGGATGTCGGGCTGGCGGCGCCGGTCGGCGCCCTGGCCGGCATCGCAGTCGCGGTCGCCGTCGGCATCGCCATCTACTGGGGCGGCGTGCGGCTGAACCTGAAGCGCTTCTTCCGCTGGACCGGCCTGTTCATCCTGGTGGTGGCCGCCGGCCTGCTGGCCGGGTCGCTGCGGGCGCTGCACGAGGCTGGGCTGTGGAACGGGCTGCAGGAGACGGCCTTCGACCTCAGCCACGTCCTGCCCATCGACGGGCCGGTCGGGTCGGTGCTGGCAGGCATCTTCGGCTACCAGGACACGCCGGCCGTCGGCGAGGTCGCCATCTACATTCTCTTCCTTTTGATCACCCTGCCGTTGTTCCTCGGCGGCCACCGGGCCCCGCGCGAAGCCCGGTCCAACGCCTGAGCCCCTTTTCGGAGCACGCCACCGAATGTCGCTGCAGCGCACCACCCGGATCGGACTCGGCGTCGTCGCCGTGCTGGCCGTCGCCGTCGCCGGGCTGGGCGTCTACGCCTATCTCCACCGCGCCCCCCGCCCCGCCGCAGGCGGCACGGCCGTGACCATCACCGCCAAGACCTGCGAGCCGAACGCCCTGACGGTCGAGGCCGGGCGTGTCACCTTCCAGGTGCTGAACCAGAGCGACCGCGCCCTGGAGTGGGAGATCCTGCAGGGCGTCATGGTGGTGGAGGAGCGTGAGAACATCGCCCCCGGCTTTACCCAGTCGCTGACCGCGCGGCTGGAGCCCGGCACCTACCAGATCACCTGCGGCCTGTTGAGCAATCCGCGCGGCACCCTGACCGTGACCGCGGCCAAGAACGCCCCGGCCGAGCCGCTGCGGCCGTCGCTGATCGACCTGATCGGGCCGATCGCCGAATACAAGGTCTATGTTACCACCGAGACCGCCGACCTGGCTGCCGCCACCCCGCCGCTGGTCGCCGCGGTCAAGGCCGGCGACCTCACGCAGGCCCGGGCCCTGCTGGGCCCGGCCTGGGTGCACTACCAGCGGATCAAGCCGATCGCCGACCTGTTCGGCGACCTCGACACCGCGCTGGACGGCCGCGCCGACTATTTCGAGAAGAAGGAGCAGGACCCCGGCTTCACCGGCTTCCGCCGGCTGCAATACGGCCTGTTCACCGAGAATTCGACCGAAGGGCTGGGCCCGGTGGCGGACAAGCTGGCGGCCGACGTCCAGGCGCTGCAGGCCCGCATCGCCGACCTGTCGATCCCGCCAGACAAGATGGCCGGGGGCGCCGCCGCGGTGATCGCCCGCCTCGCCGCCGACAGCAATGCCGACACCGCTGGGGCCCAGGCGGATGTCGAGGGCGCCGCCAAGATCGTCGGCCTGCTGCGGCCCCTGAGCCAGAAGGCCGACAAGGCGCTGAGCGACCGCATCGACGGCGACCTCACCGCCGCCGGCCTGGCGCTGTCCAAGGACGACCGCGCCGGGATGCAGGCCCCGGTCGCGTCGCTGGCCGACGCCCTGCCGAAACTGCGCACCACCCTGGGACTGGATTGACCGGACCGACGCCATGAGCAGCAACGACCACCAGGACAAGACCCCCGACCTCGCGGATGCCGACAGCCCCGCGGCCCCCAGCCGGCGCAGCGTGCTGCGCGGCCTGGGCCTGGCCGGCGGCGGCGCCGCGCTGGGCGCCTTCGCCGTCGCGGCGCCTGCCGCCGCCCAGTCGCAACAGCAGCCCCCCGGTCGCGATGCCGAGGCCGCCGAGCAGGTGCAACCCTTCTACGGCCCCCACCAGGCCGGGATCGTCAACCCGGTGCCCGCCGCCGGGCTGGTCGCCGCCTTCGACGTGCTGGCCACCAGCCGGGCGGACCTGGAGCGGATGTTCCGCACCCTGACCGAGCGCATCGCCTTCCTGATGGCCGGCGGCACCCCGCCGGAGATCGACCCGAAATTCCCGCCGCCCGATTCCGGCGTGCTGGGCCCGGTGATCGTGCCCGACAACCTGACCGTCACCGTCGCGGTCGGCGCCTCGCTGTTCGACCAGCGCTTCGGCCTGGCCGGGGTGAAGCCGCTGGAGCTGACGACCATGGTCCGCTTCAGCAACGACGCGCTGGACCCGGAGACCTGCCACGGCGATCTGATGCTGCAGTTCTGCGCCAACACGCCGGAGGCCAACATCCACGCCCTGCGCGCGGTGGTGAAGGCGACGCCGGACCTGCTGGCGCTGCGCTGGAAGCTGGACGGCTTCCTGCCGGCTGCCACCAAGACGACCGGCCCGAAGGAGACGGCGCGCAACCTGCTGGGCTTCAAGGACGGCACCGCCAATCTCGACCCGACCGACGGCACCGCGATGGACCGGATCGTCTGGGTCCGGCCCGACACGGCCGAGCCGGCCTGGACGGTCGGCGGCAGCTACCAGGTGGTGCGCATCATCCGCAACTTCGTCGAGCGCTGGGACCGCACCCCGCTGCAGGAGCAGCAGACCATCATCGGCCGCGACAAGGCGTCCGGCGCGGCGCTGGGCCTGAAGGCGGAGCACGACGTGCCGGACTATTCGGGCGACCCCGAGGGCAAGGTGATGCCGCTCGACGCCCATATCCGGCTGGCCAATCCGCGCACCGCGGCGACCGAGGCCAACCTGATCCTGCGCCGGCCGTTCAACTATTCGCGCGGGGTGACCAAGGCCGGCCAGCTCGACATGGGGCTGCTGTTCATCAGCTTCCAGTCCAGCCTGAAGGCAGGCTTCATCGCCGTGCAGGAACGACTGAACGGCGAACCGCTGGAGGAGTACATCAAGCCGACCGGCGGCGGCTATTTCTTCACCCTTCCGGGCGTTCCGGACAAGGACGGCTATCTGGGCCAGGGCCTGTTGCAATCGGCCGCGAGCTGAACGCCGGATGACCACCCAGGGGCCAAGGTTTTTCACGCAAGGGGACTGCATATGAAACGCATTCTGATTCTCGGCATCAGCACCGCCGCCCTGCTGGCCGCGGCCGGCGCCATGGCCGCACCGCCCTCGCCGCTCGACCTGGTCGAGCCGATCGCCAAGTACAAGATCTACGTCACCGGCGAGGTCGACCAGCTGGTCGCGCACACCCGCGAATTCACCGCGGCGGTGAAGGCCGGCGACCTGAAGAAGGCCCAGGCGCTGTATGCCCCGAGCCGGGTGTTCTACGAGCGGATCGAGCCGATCGCCGAGCTGTTCAGCGACCTCGACGGCAGCATCGATTCCCGGGCCGACGACCATGCCAAGAACGAGGCGGATCCCGAGTTCACCGGCTTCCACCGCATCGAGTATGGGCTGTTCGAGAAGAAGTCGACCGATGGCATGGCGCCCTTCGCCGACAAGCTGCTGGCCGACGTGATCGACCTGCAGGGCCGGATCAAGGCGCTGACCACGCCGCCGGACAAGGTCGTGGGCGGCGCCGCGGCGCTGATCGAGGAGGTCGCGGCCACCAAGATCTCGGGCGAGGAAGACCGCTACAGCCACACCGACCTGTACGACTTCCAGGCCAATGTCGACGGCGCCAAGAAGATCGTCGACCTGCTGCGCCCGATCCTGGAGAAGAGCGACAACGCCCTGCTGATCAAGGTCGACGCCAACTTCAAGACGGTCGACACCATCCTGGCGAAGTACAAGACCAAGGATGGCGGCTTCGAGACCTACGACAAGGTGACCGACGCCGACCGCACCGCGCTGAAGGGCCCGATCACCACCTTGGCCGAGGACCTGTCCCAGCTGCGCGGCACGCTGGGCCTGAGCTGAGGCGTCCCACGGTTTCGCAGGTTGGGTTCGCGGCAAGCGAACCCAACACCAGCCGGATCGAGCAAGGATACACGGACAGCCACACGGTCGAAGCCGCCATGGCGGCGTCTGGGCGGATGCCAGGCTCAGGTCTGCCCGCTGCCCCTCTTCCCATCGTCATTCCCGCGAAAGCGGGAATCTCTCTTCGGTCAGGGTGTGAGGAGATCCCCGCTTTCGCGGGAATGACGGATCCGGGGTGTTCTGTCGAACCTGCCTATTGCGTTAACGCGCGATCCTCGTTCATGATCTGTTCCATGAATATGGCTCGACCCGACGAGATCCCGCCGACCGATCCCGACCTGAAATGGACGGGGTGGGCGCTGGACATGCTGCGCGAGATGGTCGAGATCGACTGCCGCACCAAGCGGATGACCGCGCAGCAGCAGGGGGCGATCCTGGCCGGGCCGGAGGCGCCGGACTACGCACTGATGCAGTCGCGCCTCTCCCGCTCGATGCGGCTGTCGCTCGCCATGACCGAGCGCATCCGCGCCGACTACCTGTCCCGCAAGGCCGAGGCCGAGGAGACCGGGGAGCGCGAGCGCCGCCGACAGCGGCGGGAGCAGGCCGCCCGGGCCGTGATCGAGGCGGCCGCGGCGCCCGACGAGGCCCAGGACTTCGAACGCGTGCGCTCCGCGGTGCGGGAGAAGCTGGCCGAGGACGAGATCCTCGACGTCCAGATCGATACCCTGTCCGCCGCGGACTTCGTGCGCGAGGTCTGCCGCTGGCTCGGCCGCAGGCCAGACCCGGCCCGGCTGCCGCGGGGCTGGGACGACGAGGCCAACGACAACGCCGGCGCGCCCGGCGCGGTCGTCGTCGCCGCGGACCCCGAGGCCGGCGACGGCCGGGCCGAGTCGCCGGAGGATGACAGCCGCCCGCCGTCCCGGCTGCCGCCGCCGGACAGCAGCTGAGCGGGTGATGGGTAACGTCGAGCCATTATCGAAGCCCGCCGACCGCGTTGCCTCTCCCGTTTGCGGGAGAGGTCGGAGGCGCTCGCGCCCTTCCCCAGCCGTCATCAACTCAGTTGATGTTCTTGTCTGAGTTTTGCGTTGGCGATGATGACGAGCTTGCGCATGAGGGCAGTGAGGGCGACGAGCTTCTTTT
>NZ_JAVDPW010000020.1:0-67578 GCF_031453975.1 Inquilinus ginsengisoli | reverse complement strand
ATCCGGGACATCGTCAGCGCCCCGACCATCGTGCACAGGGCGACCAAAGCGCGGCCCCTGGCAGCGTCCGGCCCAGTCTTGCCGCACTCCGCAGCCGCGAATGGCGCCCAATTGGTCGGCGACACGGCCGAAGACGATGCCCGGGTGTGCAGTCCCAGGCATGAAGATCAGATGCGGAAGCGGCCACCGAAGCCTGCGCCCGGGGCCGCCTGATGAGACGAGGGTGATCTGGGCCGGGGCTCGCGCCCAGCCGAAAACCGCCGCGAGCTCGCGACCCTTCGGGGTCGACCAGTCGAGCGTCAGCTGGGAGACGATCTGGTACACGGTTGTGATAGCGGCACCGTGCTGCTCCATCCGGCGCAAGACGAGGTCATGTCCGGTCTTCGTCATTGACGCCGATGCGTCTGCGGCCACCTGGACGTCGTAGCCCTCGTCCAGCATCTGCAGCACGGGGAAGGTCACGCAGATTTCGGTCGTGACGCCGGCGACGATCAGCTTCTTGCGGCCCATCGCCTTGACCGCTTTGTTGAAGCCGTCGTGGTGCATGGCGTTGACAATCCCGGGACGCTTGATACGCGCGGCGAACGCTTCCGGGAGAATCTGTTCAAATTCGGGCCAGGGCAGGCCCCGGAATTGATCTTCCATACTCGACGTCAAAACCACCGGGATGTTCAAGGCCCTCGCGATTTTCGCGAGCTTGAGCGAAGCGTCCCTCATCGTGTTGAGGTCGTGAGAGTGCGTGAGGGTGATCGTACCGACCTGATGATCGATCAGCACAATGGCCGCATTGTCAGTCGATCCGCGGCTCCAATGTCGGCACCCGCCAGGACCTGCAGGAGGCGGTGGATTTCGCGGCCCGCGGCCTGGTCGCGGCGACGGTCGAGACGGTGCCGTTCGACCAGGTGAACGAGGCTCTTGCCCGACTGCGCCGGGGAGAGGTCCTGGGACGGCTGGTGCTGGATTTCGGCCGATAGGCCAGCCTGTCCGTTGTGCGATCCGGAGGCTCTCCCGATCGTGGTCTCCGATCGGCCGTCCTCGCGGCTAGGCCCCTTCCGGGAGATCCGCGAGGAGGCGGACGAACAGGCGACCGCTCGGTGACAGCGGCCGGTCGACGGCCCAGATCAGCGAGAACTGGGTCGTGTAGCGGAACGCCTCCGCGCCGCCGACCTCCCGCAGCCGGTACATCGGCGTCAGCATCTCGGCATAATGCGTCGGCAGGAAGCCGACGAAGCCGCCGCCGGCGACCATCGTGGCCACCGCCTCCAGGCCGAAGGCGACCGCGATGCGCTTCAGGTCCAGATGGCGGGCCAGGGTCTGCGTGCGCCGGTCGTTGGTCCGGGTCACCAGGGCGAAGCCGCCGCCGTTCAGCTCGGCGAGGCCGGGCGGCGGCTGCACATCCGCCGCGATGTAGAGACGGAACTCCTCGGTGAAGAGCGAACGGTAGTCGAGCCTGGGGTTGCCGGCCGGCTGGCCGCTGACGGCGAGATGCAGGCGCCGCTCCGAGATGCCCTCGACCAGCTCGTCCGGCAGGCCGATCGACAGGTTCAGCGTCACGTCGGGCGCGATCTCGCGGAAGCGGGCCAGGGCGCCGACCAGCCGGCAGCGTGGGTTGGACAGGCAGTTGTCGGCGATGCCGATGCGCAGCTCTCCGGTCAGGATGTTGCGGGCGAGGTTGAGCTCGTGCCGCACCGTCTCCAGCGCGTCGCAGGCGGCGATGGCGGCCTGGAGCGCGCTCGCGCCGAAGGCGGTCAGTTCGAACCCCGCCGGGCCGCGGAAGCACAGCCGGGCGCCGAGCCGGGTCTCCAGCGCCTGCAGGTGGCGGCTGATCGTCGACCGCTCCATGCCAAGCGGCCGTTCGGCAGCGGTGAGGCCGCCGGCCTCCGCCACCGCGCGGAAAATGCGCAGGAGCCGGAGGTCCGCCTCGCTGATCGGCGGCACGGGCGCGTGCGTCAGCTGGTCCATGTTGCATCCCCTACAAGCACGGTTTCGTCGACCGTCATCCTCGGCGCGCCCGATCGGTGCCTAAGCTTCGGCATCCCAGTAACGACCGGGCGGATGCTCAATTGCCGAGCAGTTGCCGAAACAACCGGCACCATCCGCCGCCAGTATTCGGAGGATTCATGGCGTTGCCGCTGACCGTACCGCCTTCCTTGAAGCATCAGAGCTTCCTCTGGTCTCCGATCTGCACCGATCTCGACCGGCTCGACGCGCATGTCGCGATCCTCGGCATCCCCTTCGGCAGCGCCTACGACGCCGCGGCCATCACCAACGACCAGACCAAGGCGCCGGACGCGGTGCGGGCAGCGACGGACCGGGTCTGCCGCAGCCTGGAACGCTACGACTTCGACGTCGGCGGCCCGATCTATGGCGGCCGGGCGCTGAAGGTGGTCGATGTCGGCAATGTGCCGGCCGACATGACCGATCTCCGCAGCCACTACCGCCGCGCCGAGGAGGCGGTACGCAAGATCCTTGCCGCGGGCGCCATGCCGATCACGATCGGCGGCGATCACGGCATTCCGATCCCGATCCTGCGGGCCTTCGAGGGGCGGGGGCCGATCACGCTGATCCAGGTCGATGCGCATATCGACTGGCGGGACGATGTGAACGGCGTGCGCGACGGCCTGTCGAGCCCGATCCGGCGGGCGTCGGAGATGGCCCATATCGGCGAGATCTTCCAGATCGGCATCCGCGCCCAGGGCAGCGCCCGGCCCGAGGAGGTCGATGCGGCGGCCGCCTACGGCTCGAACATCATCCCGGCCTTCGAGGTGCATGACGGTGGCATGGACGCCGTGCTCGATCGCATCCCGGATGGCGGCCAGTACTACATCACCATCGACGCCGACGGCCTGGACCCCAGCGTCATGCCGGCGGTCGAAGGGCCGGCGCCAGGCGGCTTGACCTTCCACCAGGTGCGCAAGCTGATCCATGGCCTGGTGCGCAAGGGCCGAGTGCTCGGCATGGACATCGTCGAGATCACGCCGTCCATCGACGTGAACATGATCACGTCGATCGCCGCCGGACGACTGATCGTCAACCTGATCGGCGCCGCGGTGCGGGCCAACTACTTCGACGCGCCGCCGGCCTGAGGCGGCGCCTGTTCCCAGCACAAAAAAACCAAACACAACAGAGAGGCGCTGCCATGTCGTGGATCAACCGCAGGGTGTTGGGTCTTCTCGCAGGCGCTGCCTGCATGGGCCTCCTTGTCCTCCAGCCGGCCTTCGCCGAGACGACGCTCGAGAAGATCAAGCGGACGGGCGAGCTCACCGTCGGCACCGAGGCCGCCTTTCCGCCGTTCGAATTCGTGCAGGACGGCAAGATCGTCGGCTATGGCCCCGACATCCTGGCCGAGGTGGTGAAGGGCCTCGGCGTCACCAAGCTGAATCAGCTCGACCTGCCCTGGCAGGGCATCCTGCCGGGCGTGCTCGCCGGCAAGTTCGACTTCGTGGCCACCACCGTCGGCATCAACGAGGAGCGCGCCAAGCGCTACGCCTACACGCTGCCGATCGCCGACGGCATTCCCTATGCGCTGAAGCGCAAGGGCGACCCGATGGCGGCGGTCGAAGACCTGAACGGCAAGGTGGTGGCGACCCAGCTGGCGTCGTCGACCGAGCCGGTGGCCCGGGCCGTCGATGCCAAGCTCAAGGCCGCCGGCGGCACCGGCTTCAAGGAGCTGAAGCTGTTCACGGCCTTTCCCGAAAGCTATGTGGCGCTGGCCAATGGCGACGTGGATGCGGTGATCCAGTCGCTGCCCAGCCTGGCCGTGCTGGTGAAGGAACGGCCTGACGTTTTCGACCTGGCGATGCCGACCCCGGTCGATGGCGGCTACACCTTCCTCGCCTGGGTGACTCGGCCCGACGACAAGGATCTGCGCGACGCCATCTCCGCCATCATCCGCACGATGCGCGACGACGGCCGCCTCGGCGCGCTGCAGAGGAAATGGTTCGGCTTCGAGATGAAGATCCCGGACAGCGGCTATCTCCCGCCCGACGCGATGTGAGCCCGGGCGCCGGCGCGGCCGTCGCCGCAGGCAGGCGCGCCGGCCCCCGAATTGCGGTCCGATCCGAGAGAGGCGCTGGACGATGGGCTTCAAGCTCGACCACCTCATGTCGATCCTGCCGGGGCTGGCCAATGCGGCGCTGGTGAACATCCGCCTGGCCGCCGTGATCATGCTGCTCGCCCTGTTGCTGGGCACGGCGCTGACCATCCTGCGCTCGCTCAAGATCGCGGCGGTGAACATCGCCGTCGCCATCCTCATCAGCTTCGTGCGCGGCACGCCGTTGCTGATCCAGATCTTCATCGCCTATTACGTGCTGCCGGCGATCGGCCTCGATCTCTCGCCCGAGGTCGCCGGCGTGTCCGCCATCGCCTTCAACAGCATGGTGTTCGTCAGCGAGAGCATGCGCGGCGGCCTGGCGGCCATCGACGGCGGCCCGATCGAGGCGGCCACCGCGCTCGGCCTGCCGCCGCGGATCATCTGGTTCAAGGTGGTGCTGCGGCAGCTGTTCCGCCGCATCGTGCCGGTGCTGATCAACGAGGCGACGATCGTGGTGAAGGGCACCGCCCTCCTGTCCGTCATCACCGTCGTCGACGTGCTGCGCACGGCGCAGCAGATCGCCAGCGCGAGCTACCGGCCGTTCGAGACGCTGGTCGGCGCGGCGCTGGTGTTCCTGGTCATCAACCTCGCCATCAGCCTCGCCGGCCGGGTCGCCGAGGCCCGCTTCGCCCTGACGCGGGCCTGAGGCATGCATTTCGACCCCACCATCCTGGCCGGCTACTGGCCGATCCTGCTGGACGGCGCCTGGCTCACCATCCGCCTGTCTGCCGTGGCCTTCGTCGCCGGCTACGCCATCGGCATCCTGGTCGCCCTGATGGCGCTGATGCCCGGCCGGCTGCCTCGCCTCGTCGCCGGCGTCTATATCGAGGTGCTGCGCAGCATCCCGTTCATCATCATCCTGTTCGTCGTCTATTATGGCCTGCCGTTCTCCGGCATCCGGCTGCCGGCGACGCTGGTCGGCACCACGGCGCTCGCGCTGTTCGCCAGCGCCTATTACGCCGAGATCGTGCGGGCCGCGATCCTGGCGCTGCCGCGCGGCCAGTTCGAGAGCGCGCGGGCGATCGGCATGTCGCCGGCCCGGGCGATGCGCCATGTGGTGGCGCCGCAGATCCTGCGCCCGCTGGTGCCGCCCTCCACCAACATGACGCTGACGATGATGAAGGAATCCGCGGTGCTCTCCTCGATCACCGTGCCGGAGCTGACCTATCAGAGCCTCGTGGTGCAGGGGAACACCTTCGCGCCCTTCGAAGTGTTCGCCGCGGTGGCCGGGATCTACTGGCTGATCGCGATCGTGATCGCGGCGCTGGCAGCGGGGTTGGAGCGCCGGGTCGACGCGCCGCAGGCGGCCAGGGTCTCGGGCAGCCCGATTGCGGCGCGCTACCTGTCGCTTTCGGCGCGGCGGCCGCCATGAGCACGGCGCCCGCCCTCAACGTCTCGGCCCTGACCAAGCGCTTCCCGGGTGCGACCGCGCTCGACGACGTCTATCTCGACATCGCGGAAGGCGAGATCGTCGCCCTGATCGGGCCGAGCGGCTGCGGCAAGAGCACGCTGCTGCGCTGCCTGACCTGGCTGGAACAGCCGGATGACGGCTTCATCGCGGTGGCGGGGCGGCCGTTCGGCCGCGAGATCGGCCGCGACGGCACGATCCGGCGCCAGACGCGGCGCGAGATCGACGCGCTGCGCCCGAAGATCGGCCTGGTGTTCCAGCAGCTCAACCTGTGGCCGCACATGACCGCGCTGGAGAATGTGGTGCGGCCGCAGATGGTGGTGCTGGGCCGGCCGCGGGCCGAAGCGACGCGCCGGGCCGAAGAGCTGCTCGGCCAGCTCGGCCTCGCCGACCGTGCCGGGCGCCATCCGCACGCGCTGTCCGGCGGACAGCGGCAGCGCGTCGCCATCGCCCGCGCGCTGGCGATGGAGCCGGCGCTGATGCTGTTCGACGAGCCGACCTCGGCCCTCGACCCCGAACTCGTCGGCGAGGTGCTCGGCGTGCTGCGCGCGCTCGCCGCCGGCGGCATGACCATGCTGGTGGTGACCCATGAGATCGGCTTCGCCGCCAATGTCGCCGACCGCATCGCCTTCATGGACCGCGGCCGCATCATCGAGGAGGGGCCGGCCCGCGACCTCATCGCGGCGCCCAAGTCGCCACGGCTGCGCAGCTTTCTCGACCTCGTGCTGTCGCACCGGCTTCCCGGCGCGGCCGCTCCCGATCCCGCCATCCTCAAGACGGAGTAGGACATGTCCCGCGTCAACCGGCCCTATGTCGGCATCCCTTCCTTCCTGCGCGCCCGGATCTGCGAGGATCTGTCGGTGCTGGACGCCGCCATCGCGGTGCTCGGCGTGCCGTTCGACGAGGGCTCGCCCTTCCTGCCCGGCAGCCGCTTCGCGCCACGGGCGCTGCGCGAGCATTCGCTGCGCTTCTACGGCAGCGGCCGCGGCTACTACGACCCGGAGACGCGGCGCGAATACCTGGTCGAGGAGATGGCGCAGGGGCTGATCGCCGATGCCGGCGATGTCGACATCCACCCGGCCAATGCGGAGCGGACTTTTGCCAACATCACCGCGGCGGTCCGGGCCATCCTTGACCGGGGCGCGATGCCGGTGGTGCTCGGCGGCGACCATTCGATCACCTATCCGATCTTCCGCGCCTTCGACGAGAAGCTGCACGTCATCCATTTCGACGCGCACACCGACTACGCGCCGTTCGAGAACGACCTGCAGCACACCAACAGCCACGCCTTCCGCCACATCGCCGGCATGCCGAACGCGCTGAGCCTGACCCAGGTCGGCATCCGCAGCCTGCGCCATTCGCCCGACCAGGTGGAGCCGATCATCGCTTCGGGCAACCGCGTCATCCCGATGGGCGAGTTCCGGCGCCTCGGCCCGGCCGGCATCGCCGAGCTGCTGCCGGCCGGGTCGCGCGTCTATGTCAGCATCGACGTCGACGCGATGGACATGTCGCTGGTGCCGGGCTGCGTCTCGGCCGAGCCGAACGGCATGAGCTACCCCGAGCTGCGCGACAGCCTGAAGGCGATCGCCGAGCGGCACGAGGTCGCCGCCTTCGACTTCGTCGAGGTCAATCCGCCGCTCGATGTCGGCACCGGCGTCACCGCCTATCTCGGCGCGCTCACCGTCATCGAGTTTCTCGGCCAGATCTGCGCCCAGCCGCGCTGGGCCGCGCGCCGCCGCGCCAAGGCCGCCTGAAGCAGGAGAGCATCATGCCCACCGAACGCGACGTCATCCCCGCCACCCGCGGCAAGGCCGTGCGCCTCGCGGCCGGCGAGGCGGTCAGGGTCGTCAACACCCATGGCTCGCAGGTGGTCGACACCTGGGCCTTCTGCGCCGAGGACCTGGCACACCACATGTCGATGGAGCACACGCGGGTGGAGAACGGGCGGCTGATGCCGGCGGCCGGGCAGACCCTGTTCACCAACCGGCGCGAGCCGATCCTGGTGCTGGAGGAGGACACGTCGCCCGGCATCCACGACACGCTGATGGCGGCCTGCGACCGCTGGCGCTACGAGCATCTCGGCTGCACCGAGTATCACCGCAACTGCGCCGACAACATGGTCGAGGCGATGGCGGCGATCGGCCTGTCCGCCGACCGGGTGCCGCAGCCGCTGAACCTGTTCATGAACATCCCGGTCAACGCCGATCTCAGCCTGACCCAGGGCGAGCCGGTGACCAAGCCCGGCGACCATGTGCTGCTGCGGGCGGCGCGCGACTGCGTCGTCGTGTTCTCGGCCTGCCCGCAGGACATCACCCCGATCAACGGCGCCGGCCGCAAGCCGACCGAGGCGCATGTCGAGCTGCTGCGGTAGGAAGGCCTCGCGCTACAGGTGGTCCGCCCTGGCCTTCAGGACGCGATAGACGAGGCGCAGGGTCTTCAGGTGGATTGGGCAGGAGGATGGCAGAGGCATCGCGGATCTCCGATCAGGTGCTGTGGCGTGGACGGAGCGGCAACGTCGAGGTCCCGCTGTGGCTGTCCTGGTTGGCCCGCGGCACCGGCGCGACGGGCGCGGCCCGCCGGCGGGGCAGGTCGAGGTCGTAGGTCAGGCGCGCGCCGTAGCGGCCGGGCGCCTGCGGGTCGTGGCGCAGCTTGTCGAAGGCGATCAGCCTTGTGCCCAGGCCGAACGCCTCCTTCAGGTCGTGGGTGACCATGATCACGGTCATGCCGTGCTGCCGCCACAGCGGCTTCAGCAGGTCGTGCATCTGGGCGCGGGTGCCGAGGAAGGAACCGAGGTGATGTTGAGGTTGAGCGCCTCGAGCACGATCTGGTCGCCGTATTCGACCCAGACGTCGCGGACGGTGATGGCCCCTGGATCCGACCACCATGGATTCTAAGGTCGTCCAGGATCACTCTCATCCACTGATCGGCCCATGCTGGCAATGTCCTCCGTCAGGCTGTGCAGTTGCCGGCCCAATTCCGCGGCCAACACTTGGATGTGCGGGGCTGCGGCCCGATCGCGATGGACGAACAGCCCGATCTCGCTGCCGGCCAGCCCCGGCTCCATCAGGGGCACGCAGACCAGCTCGCCGCGCCGCAGTTCGTCGACGAAGCCGGTCGGGGTGAAGAAGCCGATGCCGAGGCCGGAGCGCATCGCCGCCTTCATCACGGTCAGCGAATTCGACAGGATGCGGGCGCTGAACTGGGCGCCGCTGTGGATGAACTCGCTCTCCGACACCGCGTCCAGCAGCCAGGGGTCGTTCAGCATCACCACCGGATAGTCGGCGCATTGGGTCAGGGTGACGCCCGCGGCCGAGGCCAGCGGATGGTCCGGCCGCATGATCGCGCCCAGCGCCGTGCGCAGCCGGGCGGTCAGCTCGTAGCTGCGCTGGCGCCGATCGATGAACAGCAGCGCCATGTCCGGCCGGCCGGCCCGCATCTCCTCGACATGCTCGGCCGGGTCGGCGTCGATGACGCGGAACGAGATGTGCGGGTGCTGCGTGGCCACCGCCTCGATCGCCCGCGGCACCACCCGCACCAGCAGCGACGGGATCGCCACGATCCGCACCTCGCCATGCAGGTCGCCGGACAAGGCGGCGATGTCGCTGCAGGTGCGCTGCCATTCCGCTAGCGTGTGCCGGGCGTGGCGCAGCAGATGCTCGCCGGCCGGGGTCAGGCGGACGCCATTGCCCCGCCGCTCGAACAGCGCCGCACCCATCTCCGCCTCCAGCTTCAGGATCTGCCGGTTGACGGCGGAGGAGGCGACGTTCAGCGCCTCCGCCGCCCGGCGGATCGAGCCCAGCCGCGCGACATGGTCGAGATAGCGCAGCACCACCGCATGCATGCCGGTCGCCCCCTGAAGCCCGTCCCCGGGTGATGCCGAAAAGGCATCACCTCGCGCGAAATTCTATTCTTCCGGCGTACGCCGCGGCACCCCTAAAGTTGCCGGATCCGAGCGCGGACGCGTCGCCCCAGGAAGCCACGACGAGCGACACCGCCAAGAGCCGCATCGGCAGGGAAGCTCCGGGTCCAACGCGACCCCGAAAAAGGAGATGGCTTCATGGCGACGACGCTCTCGGCCAGCCGGCGACAGCTGCTGAAGACCGGCATGGCGCTGGCCGGCGGGTTGGCCTGCCCCACGGTGATCCCCGGCCTGGCCCGGGCCGCGACCGGCACCCGCGCGGTGAACATGCAGCTCGGCTGGCTGGCGAACGACAACCAGCTGGGCGAGATCGTGGCCAAGCGCCTCGGCTATTTCGACGAGGAGAAGATCGACTTCGCGATCCAGCCGGGCGGGCCCAGCATCGACGGCGTCGCCATCGTCGCCTCCGGCCGGTTCGAGATCGGCCAGGTTTCCTCCAGCCCCTCGCTGCTGCTGGCGGCGTCGCAGGGCATCCCGGTGAAATGCTTTGCCGTCGGGGCGCAGCAGCACCCCTACAGCTACTTCTCGCTGCCGGCGACGCCGATCCGCTCGCCGCGGGACATGGTGGGCAAGAAGGTCGGGGTGCAGGCCACCGGCCGGATCCTGCTGTCGGCCCTGCTACGCAAGCACGGTATCGCCGAAAGCGACGTCGAGGTCGTGGTGATCGGCGCCGACATGTCGCCGCTGCTGACCGGCCAGGTCGACTGCATCACGGGGTGGGAGACCAACCGCACCGCGCTGAAGGTGCTGGGCCCCGACATGATCACCATGCGGCTGTGGGACCAGGGCGTGCGGCTGTACGCCATGCCCTATTACGCCACCGCCGAGACCATCGAGGGCCAGGGCGACCTGCTGGCCGGCTTCCTGCGCGCCGCCGGCCGCGGCTGGCAATATGCGCGCCAGAATCCGGAGCAGGCGGTCGACCTGTTCCTGCAGGAATACCCCGACGCGGTGCGCGAGGACGAGCTGGCGGCCTGCAAGACGCTGCTCGACTACGTCTTCACCGAGAAGACGAAGCAGGATGGCTGGGGCTGCTTCGACCCCGCGGTGTGGCAGGAGCAGATCGACCTCTATGCCGGGCTCGGCCAGTTCACCGCCGGCACGCCGGCGATCGACGCGGTGATGAGCACCGCGGTGCTGGACGCCACCCGCGGCAACCGCCCGAAGATCGGCTGAGGGGGAGGCGTATCCATGCCCGCCATCGCCCTGGACCGCGCGGTCCGCATCGAGCCGCCCGCCGCCGCCCCGGCCGCGGAGCCCGCCATCCGCCTGGACCGGGTGACGGTCCGCTTCACCACCGAACGCGGCACCGTGACCGCGCTGGAGGGCATCGACCTGGCTGTCCGGCCCGGCGGCTTCGTCACCCTGCTGGGCCCGTCCGGCTGCGGCAAGTCCACCCTGCTGCGGGTGGTGGCCGACCTGATCCCGCCGACCAGCGGCGCCGTCCGCGTGCTCGGCGGCACCGCCTCGGCGGCGCGGGAGCGGCGCGACATCGGCTTCGTGTTCCAGGACCCGGCCCTCTTGCCCTGGCGCACGGCGCTGCAGAATGTCGAGCTGCCGCTCGAGGTCGGCCGCGCCCGCCCCGGCAAGCGCAGCCCGCGCGAGCTCTTGGACCTGGTCGGCCTCGGCGGCTGGGAGAATGCCTTCCCGCACGAGCTGTCGGGCGGCATGCGCCAGCGCGTCTCGATCGCCCGGGCGCTGGCCAACGACCCGAAGCTGCTGCTGATGGACGAACCCTTCGGCGCGCTCGACGAGATCACCCGCGACCGGCTGAACGAGGAGTTGCTGCGGGTGTGGGAGGAGACGGGCACGACCATCCTGTTCGTCACCCATTCGATCTACGAAGCCGCCTTCCTGGGGCAGGAGGTGCTGCTGCTGGCCGCCCGGCCCGGCCGGGTGCGCGAGCTGGTGCCGGTCGACCTGCCGTCGCCGCGCCGCATCCCGGTGCGCGAGACCCGGGAGTTCGTCGACCTCGCCGCCCGGCTGCGGCGCGTGCTGGAGGCCTGCTGATGGTCGCGCCCGCCACCGACACCCTGCCGATGAGCGGCGCCTTCGCCGAGGACGCCGAGGCCCAGGCCGCCTTCGCCGGGGCGCAGCGCTTCCTGGCCTGGCGCCGCCGGCTGCTGCCGGTCCTGGCCGTGGCCGCGATCCTGGTGCTGTGGGAGATCGCGGTGCCGCTGCTCGGCATCAAGCCCTTCATCGCCCCGGCGCCCAGCGCTGTGGCCAAGGTGCTGGTCGCCAAATCCGGCATGCTGCTGTCGAACCTGCTGCCGACCGCGATCGAGGCGGTGCTGGGCTTCCTGCTGGGCAACGCCGCGGCGATCCTGATCGCCATCGCCTTCGTCTGGAAGCGGACGCTGGAGGAGGCGTTCTTCCCGGTGGCGGTGATGGTCAACACCATCCCGGTGGTGGCCAAGGCGCCGATCCTGGTGCTGCTGCTGGGCAACGGCATGGAGCCGAAGATCGCCATCGCGGCGCTGATCTGCTTCTTCCCGACCCTGGTCAACATGACCCGCGGCCTGCGCGACGTCAGCCCGCAGCAGCTCGAGCTGATGCGCATCCTCTCGGCCTCGCCGCGCGAGGTCTTCGTCAAGCTGCGGCTGAAGAATGCGCTGCCCTACCTGTTCTCGGCGCTGAAGATCGCGGCGTCGACCGCCGTGATCGGCGCCATCGTCGGCGAATGGATCGGCGCCACCAAGGGCATCGGCGCGCTGATCATCCAGGCGACCTACAATTTCGACTCCCCGCTGCTCTACGCCACCATCGTCGTCGGCTCGGTGTTCTCGGCCACCTTCTTCGGCGTGATCAGCTGGGCCGAGCACCGCTTCCTGAAATGGAACGTCCGCGCCGCCTGACGCGCGGTCCCCACCTCCCGACCTCATTGCGGAGCCGTGAGCATGGCCACGATGCCTGACACCATTGTCGAACCCGAAGGCCGCATTCCGGTCGCGGCGCGCGCCGACCTCGTCGTCGTCGGCGGCGGGCCGGCCGGCATCTCCGCTGCCGTCGCCGGCGCCCGCAACGGCCTGTCGGTGATCCTGCTCGAACGCTACGCCTATCTCGGCGGCCTGGCCTCGGGCGGCATGGTCCTGGTGCTCGACGACATGAGCAACGGCGCCGAGATCAGCGTCCGCGGCCTGTGCGGCGAGATGATCGACCGGATGGAGCGGATCGGCCTGTGCGTCGCCCCGCCGGAGGCCGACCGACGCTCGGACCCGGCGATGTGGCGGAAATGGTCGCGCTGGGGCGTGTTCGACTTCCACTCCCACATCAAGCCGCAGCCGATCTGCTACGCCGCCGCCTTCGACCCCGACGGCTACAAGCGCGTCGCCAACGACCTGGTGCGCGAGGCCGGGGTCACCCTGCGGCTGCACAGCTGGTTCTCGCGCGCCATCGTCGAGGACGGGCGCATCACCGGCGTGATCTGCGACAGCAAGGAAGGCCGCCACGCGATCATGGGGTCGGTGGTGATCGACGCCACCGGCGACCTCGACGTCGCCGCCTCGGCCGGCGCGCCCTTCATCCACGGCGCCTTCATCGTCACCACCGTGTTCCGCCTCGGCGGCGTCGACACCGCGGCGGCCGAACGCTTCGAATACGAGGAGCCGGAGGCCTTCGCCGCGCTGGACCGTGAGGCCAAGCGGATCATGGGCGGGTCCTGGGACAAATGGTGGCTGAAGACGCCGCTGGCCGGCGTGGTCTGGTGCAACTGCCCGCACATGGCCGGCTTCGATGGGCTGAAGGTCGACGACCTGACCCGCGCCGACTTCCAGGGCCGCGACCGGATCGCCGCGCTGGTGGCCTATATCAGCGAGAAGATGCCCGGCTTCGAGAACGCCTTCGTGGTCGACGTCGCGCCGCAGGTCGGCGTGCGCCAGAGCCGCCTGCTGGACGGCGTCCATGTCGTGTCGAAGGAGGACGTGACCCAGCGCCGCCATTTCGCCGACAGCATCGCCCGCGGCCGCGACTACTACACCCCCTACCGGTCGCTGCTGCCCCGCGACGTGTCGCAGCTGCTGGTCGCCGGCCGGCACTACTCCGCCACCTCGGCCGCCCAGCGCATCTCGCGCGAGATCCCGCCCTGCATGGCGATGGGCGAGGCCGCGGGCGTGGCGGCGGCGCTGGCGGTGCAGGCCGGCGTCGGCGTCGACCGGGTGGACGTCGCCCGGCTGCAGGCTACGCTGCGGGCCCAGGGGGCCGATCCGGGCGACCGGCCGGCGGCCAATGCGCAGGTGGCGGAAGCCGCGGAATAGGGAAGTGAGCAGCATGCAGAGCGACGGGATCCAGCCGCTGTCCGGCATCCGGGTGATCGACTTCTCCCAGGTCATGCTCGGCCCCAGCGCCACCCAGGTGCTGGCCGACTACGGCGCCGACGTCATCAAGATCGAGCGGCCGGGCGCCGGCGACCTGTCGCGCAGCTCGATCCCGGACGACCCGGACGGGCCGAACAACCCGGTGTTCCGCAGCCTGAACCGCAACAAGCGGTCGATCGCGCTGGACCTGCGCCAGGACGAGGGCAAGCAGGTGGTCTACGAGCTGATCCGCGGCGCCGACATCGTCGTGAACAACTTCCGCGCCGGGGTGATGGAGCGGATGGGCTTCGGCTACGCCAGGCTGGCGGAGATCAACCCGCGCGTCATCTGCGCCTTCGGCTCCGGCTTCGGCCAGGCCGGGCCGCTGGCCTACAAGGGCGGCCAGGACATCCTGGCCCAGGCCCTGTCCGGCGTGATGATGCGCAAGTGCAACGACGACGAGCCGCTGACCATCTACGCCACCTCGCTGTGCGACTATTCCGCCGGCATGCATCTGGTGCAGGCGATCCTGCTGGCGCTGCTGCAGCGGGAGAAGACCGGCCGGGGGCAGCAGGTCTCGGTGTCGCTGTTCGAATCCATGCTCGCCATGCAGATGCAGGAGGCGGCGATGTGGCTGCAGCGCGGCCGCGACTTCAGCTGGGGCGCCTATCCGCTGACCGGCGCGTTCAAGACCACCGACGGCGCCGTCGTCCTGGTCGGTGCCTTCAAGGCCAACCCGCTGCGCGACATCTGCGCCGCGCTGGGCCTGCCCGACCTGTCGGCCGATCCGCGTTATTCCGACTTCGCCGGCCAGGTGAAGCACAAGGCCGAGCTGCAGGCGCTGTTCCGCGAGCGCTTCGCGACCAATACGACGGAGCACTGGCTGGCCAAGCTGGACGAGCAGGATTTGCTCTGCGCCCCGGTGCTGACGCTGTCCGACGCCTTGGTGCATGAGCAGACCAAGGCCAATGGCAGCGTGGTGTCGCATGAGCCGGGCGACCCGCTGGCGCTGATCGGCTCGCCGCTGACCATGGACCCGTCGGCCTTCCGCATCCGCCACGCCCCGCCGGCGCTGGGCGCGGACGGCGACGCCGTGCTGGCCGAGGCGGGCTTCCCGGCGTCGCGGATCCGCGCGCTGCGTGAGGCGGGGGTGCTGTCATGACGGTGCGCTTCGCGGTCGAGGGCGAGATCGCCCGCGTCACCCTCGACCGGCCCGACCGGATGAATGCGGTCGACCGCGCGACCGAGCAGGAGCTGATCCGAATCTGGGAGACGATCGAGCGCGACCGCGCCATCCGCGCCGTGGTGCTGACCGGGGCCGGCGACCGCGCCTTCTGCACCGGCGCCGACATGAAGGACGGGTCGGGCGTCAGCGGGCTGGAATACTGGGCCGCGCCGCGCCCGGGCGGCTTCGGCGGCATCGCCTTGCGCGAGACGCTGGACATCCCGGTGATCGCCCGGGTCAACGGCCATGCCCTCGGCGGCGGCATGGAGATGGTGCTGGGCTGCGACATCGTCGTGGCCTCGGCCACCGCCGGCTTCGGCCTGCCGGAGCCGCGGGTCGGCCGGCTGGCGCTGGATGGCGGCATCGCCCTGCTGGCCCGGCGCCTGTCCCATGTCCAGGCCATGGGCCTGCTGCTGACCGGCCGGCGCATCGGTGCCGACGAGGCGCTGCGGCTGGGCCTGGTCAACGAGGTGGCGGCGCCGGAGGGTCTGGATGCGGCCGTCGACCGCTGGGTCGCCGACATCCTGGCCTGCGCCCCGCTGTCGGTGCGGGCGATCAAGCAGATGGTGCGGGCGGGTGAGGGCCTGACCGCCGTGCAGGCCCAGGCGCTGCGGCTGCCGGCGCTGGTCGAGGCGCTGCAATCCGCGGACCAGGAGGAAGGCGTGCGTGCCTTCCAGGAAAAGCGCCCGCCGCGCTGGCAGGGGCGATGAGCGAAGGCATCGCGCCATGACCCACATCATCGCCTCGGCCTGCATCGACGTGAAGGACGGCGCCTGCCAGAAGGTGTGCCCGGTCGACAGCATCTATGAGGGCGGGCGGATGATGTACATCCACCCCGGGGAATGCATCGACTGCGGCATCTGCCTGTCGGTCTGCCCGGTGCAGGCGATCTTCGCCGATGACGAGCTGCCGGCGGCGGAGGAGGGGTTCCGCGCCGCCAACGCCGAGTTCTTCGGCCCCGCCGTGACCGGCTGGGGCGCTCCCGGCGGCGCCGACGCGACGCATGTCAGCATCCTGGATCATCCAGAGGTCGCAGCATGTCGCCGCAGCATCGCCATCGTCGGCCGGGACCCATAGCGCCACAGGCAGTTGCATCTGTGCTGTCATCGCTTGCCGATGGCAGAGGATAACGCCGTGCGGACGATCTGCCAGGCGGCCTCGACCAGCCCGGCGGTGACTCGGCCGGCCGCCGGAGCGTCGCCGCGGTGGATGGCGTCGATCATCTGTTGGTTGGCTTCGATCGCGATCGCGGTCATTTCCGCCGACACGCCATAGGCCAGATGGCGGTAGCGCAGCGCCGGCCTTTGCACGATGGCGAGCAGGCGCTGCAGCACGGCGTTGCCCGAGGCTTCGTGCAGCGCCTCGGTCAGGGCGACATTGGCGTCGAAGCAGCGCTCGACGTCGCCGGCCTCCAGCGCCGACCGCATCGCCGCGAGGGCGACCGACAGCTCGCCGGCGACCGCGACCGGGTTGGCCGACCGGGCCGCGCCCTCCGCCGCCAGCGCCTCCAGCTTGACCCGGCAGGAATAGATCTGGTCGAGATCGGCCAGCGACATCGGCGCCACCCGCACGCCCTGGCGCGGCCGGCGGATCACCAGGCCGGTGCCCTCGAGCAGCCGCAGCGCCTCGCGCACCGGCGACCGGCTGATGCCGTAGCGCTCGCACAGCTCCTCCTCCACCAGCTTGGCGCCGGGGGCCAGCTCGCGCAGGATGATCTTGCGCTCGAGGAAGGCGAGCACCGTCTGCGACAGCACCGGCCGGCGCGGGGTGCCGTTGTCTTCATCCAGGATGGCGGTCTCCATGGTCGCGGGTCAGAACCTCTGGATCTTGAGGCCGAGGATCTTCTCGGTCACCACCACGACCAGCAGCGTCATGACGATGCTGATGGTGGAGACGGCCGCGGCCTCCGGCGTGAAGTTCAGGCGAAGATAATCGAACAGCTGGATCGGCAGGGTCGAGGTTCCGACGTCCTTCAGCAGGAACGAGATCGCGAAGGTGTCGAAGGAGATGATGAAGGCGAACAGGCAGCCGCCGATCAGCCCCGGCTTGATCAGCGGCAGGGTAATCCGGACGAACACCCGCCACGGCCGGGCGCCTAGGCTGCGCGCCGCCAGCTCCCACGACCGGTCGAAGCCCTGCAGCGAGGCCGAGACGTTCATGAACACGAAGGGCAGGGTGATCAGCACATGGCCGGTGACCAGCGCCACCAGGTTCCTTGTGCCGATGCCGATCGCGTAGAAGAAGAACAGCAACGCGATTGCCGTCAGCACCTCGGGCAGCAGCAGCGGCGCCAGCACGGCGATGCGGATTGCCTCCTTCGCCCGGCCGGCATGGCGGGCGTGGTACAGGGCGGCGGCGGTGCCGATCGCGGCGGAGACCACGGTCGCGACGGTGGCGACCTGCAGCGAGGTCCAGATCGCGGTGACGAAGACCTCGTTGCTGAAGAACGCCTCGTACCAGCGCAGCGACAGGCCCTGCGGCGGGAAGGCCAGGAAGGCGCCGGCGCTGAAGGAGGCGCCGACGACGACCAGGATCGGCGCCAGCAGGAAGGCATAGACCAGCCCGCAGAAGATCGGGAACAGGATCGGCCGCCGCGGCTTCATGACGCCCACCTCATCCGTGTGGCCCGGGCGAACAGGACGACGCAGAGCCCGCCGGCGACGCTGAGCATCAGCGCCAGCGCGGAGCCCAGCGGCCATTGGAAGGCGTCGGTCAGCGTGTCGACCACGGTGAGGGTCATGGTCTTCACCCGCATGCCGCCGATCAGCACCGGGGTGACATAGGCGCTGAGCGCCAGCACGAAGACCAGGATGCAGCCGGACTGGATCCCGGGCAGGGCCAGCGGCAGCACGATGCGCCGGAACGCCACCCGCCTGGTGGCGCCGAGCGACCGCCCCGCCGCCTCCAGCGCCGGGTCGATGGTCTGCAGCGACGCCATGACCGGCAGGATCATGAAGGGCAGGAAGACATGGGTCAGGGCGACGACGATGCCGAGCGTGTTGTACATCAGCGGCAGCGGCGCCAGGGTCAGGCCCAGCGACCGGACCGCCTTGTTGATGACGCCGTTGTTGCCGAGCAGGATGGTCCAGCCGAAGCTGCGGACCACGATCCCGACCAGGAGCGGCGACAGCACGATGCCGTACAGCACCGGGCGCCAGCGCGACCGGCTGCGGGCCAGCTGCCAGGCGACCGGGAAGCCGACCAGCAGCGTCGCCGCGGTGGTCAACAGCGCGATCCACAGCGTGCTGCCGAGCTGGCCCAGATAGTAGCCATCGGTCAGGGCGCGCTCGTAGTTGCCGAGCGTCAGCCCCGGTCCGTAGGGCGCGCCGGTGGCCGGCGGCCGGAAGCTCATCAGCACGATGTTGAGATAGGGCACCAGCAGGAACACGCCCAGCAGCACCGCTGCCGGCGCGATCAGCAGCCAGGTCCAGGATAGCCGTTTGCGGGTCATGGCGCCTCCGGGACGACCCAGAGTGGGGCGGCGGGCGGCCGCACCGCCACGCGCTGCCCCTCGGCGAAGCGGGTCTGGGTCAGGCTGTGGGCCTCGACATCGCTGCCGTCCGGCAGCCGGATGCGGTAATTGACCATGGCGCCCAGGTAGTAGCGGCCCTCGACCACGCCCTCCGTCGCCGTGGTGCCGATGCCGGCGGGGGCGAGGGTGATCGCCTCCGGCCGCAGCAGGACCCTGACCGCGGCGCCCGGCGCGGTGCCGTCCAGCCCGTCGGCGGCGCAGTCGCCGAACACGGTGCGGATCTTCGCCTCGTCGCCAGTGGCCACGACGATGCCGGGCAGCAGGTTGGCCTGGCCGACGAAGCTGGCGACCCGGGCATCGGCCGGGCGTTCGTAGATCGCCTCGGGCGCGCCGGCCTGGGCGATGCGGCCGCCGAACATCACCACGACGCGGTCGGACATCGTCATCGCCTCGGCCTGGTCGTGGGTGACGTAGATGGTGGTGATGCCGACCCGCCGCTGCAGGTCGCGGATGAACACCCGCATCTCGTCGCGCAGCCGGGCGTCGAGATTGGCCAGCGGTTCGTCCAGCAGCAGGATGCTCGGCTCGATCACCAGCGCCCGGGCCAGGGCGACGCGCTGCTGCTGGCCGCCGCTCAGTTCGCGCGGATAGCGCTCTTCCATTCCGCGCAGCTGCACCATCTCCAGCACCCGGGCGACACGGGTTGCGATCTCGGCCCGGCTCACCTTCCGCATCTCCAGCCCGAAGGCCAGGTTGCGGGCAACGGTCATGTGCGGGAACAGGGCGTAGGACTGGAACACCATGCCGATGTCCCGCCGCTCCGGCGGCAGGGCCGAGACGTCGCGCCCGTCGAAGGCGATGCTGCCGTGCTCGGCCTCCTCGAAACCGGCGATCAGCTTCAGCGTGGTGGTCTTGCCGCAGCCCGATGGGCCCAGCAGCGAGACGAACTCGCCGCTCGCGATCGACAGCGACAGCCGGTCGACCGCGCGGGCCGCGCCGAAGCTGCGGGTCAGCCCTGAAATGACGACTTCGGTCACTGGAAGGTCCGGTTCCAGCGTTCCGTCATCTCGGTGGCATTGGCGTTCACCCAATCCCAGTCCCAGGCGAGGATGCGGCTCATCTGCTCGCCATAGACCGGCACGTCGGCGCGCAGATCCTCCGGCACCTCGACCGTGCGGTTGACCGGGGAGACGAAGAACTCCCGCGCCAGCATCAGCTGCGTCTCCGGCGACAGGATGAAGTCGATGTATTTGTAGGCCAGCTCTCGCGCCGGGGCGTTGGCGCAGATGCTGAAGGTCTGGTCCCACATCAGCAGGCCTTCCTCCGGCACGATGCAGTCGACCGGCAGCCCCTGGTGCTTCAGCCGCGCGATCTCGCCGAAATCATAGGGCGCGACCACGATCTCGCCGGTCGACATCAGGGTCGACATGTTGAAGTCGGTCTGCAGCACGGGCGCCAGCTCCCCCAGCTTCTCATAGGCCTTGTCCAGGTCATGCGGGCCGCTGCCGAACAGCTTGCCGGTCAGCATGACCATCGCCTTGCCGGCCGAGTTGACAATGTTGTAGAGGCCGATGCGGCCCTGGAACTCCGGGTTGGTCCACAGGTCCTTCCAGGATTTCGGCGGGGTCTGGACCAGGTCGGTGCGGTAGCCGAGACCCAGCGGCGAGATCATGCCGACCGCGGCCCAGCCGTCGCCGGTCTGGGCGATCGGGTACAGATCCTTGTAGTGGGGCACCAGCGAGAGGTCGAACTTCTCGAAATATCCCTCCTTGCGCAGCAGCGAGGCGAACACCTCGTTCATCATCACCATGGAATAGGGCGGCTGGTCCTTGCCGGCCGCCCGCAGGGTCGAGGTGAAGGTGCGGCCGAAGCCGATGTCGAGCTTGGTCTTGGCGCCGGTCGAGGTCTCGAAGGCAGGCACCAGGCTCTTGCGCCAGAACGCCTCCCAGACCCCGCCATAGGTGGTGATCACCAGCTCCTGCGCCGCGGCCGCCAGGGCCGGGAAACGCAGCATGGCCGGGCCCATCAGGGCCGCGCATGCCATGACAACCTGCCGTCGAGTGGGCTGCATGTCCTTGTTCTCCGCTGTTTGTGGACCGCCGACCCGGGCGGCGCCTCCCCATGGGACCTCTGCCGGGTCCCTTGGCGTTCTCAGGACGCCTTCTTGCGGTACTCGTAGTTCTTGTTCAGCCGGTCGAGCAGATAGTCGCCGTAGCGCACCGGCGGGTGGCGCGGTGCCTCGCCCGGCGCCAGCAGGGCGGCGGGGCAGTCGACCACCGTGTCCATCGACGGGTCGTAGAAGAAGGGCTGCGAATAGCGCTCGCGGCCGCTGAGGTTCAGCACCCGGTGCGGGGTCGAGGCGAAGCGGTCGTTCGACCAGCGCGCCAGGATGTCGCCGACATTCATCACGAAGGTGTTCGGGATCGGCGGCGCCGGGATCCAGTCGCCGGCGCGGTTGCGGACCTCGAGCCCGCCCACCGAATCCTGCGCCAGCAGCGTGATGAAGCCGTAATCGGTGTGCGGGGCCGACCCGAACAGCCCCTCCTCGCGCTGCTGCTCGGGATAGTGCAGCAGGCGCAGGAACAGCGTGGGGCGGTCGAAATGGGGCAGGAAATAGGTCGGCGGCAGGTCCAGCGCCTCGGCGATCGCCACCGCCATGTCGCGGCCCAGGGTCGACATCGCCCGCATGTAGTCGAGCGCCGCCTGCCGCAGCTCCGGGATCTCCGCCGGCCACTGGTTCGGGCCCTGCAGCGGCTCGCCCTGCGCCGGGTCGTCCTCGGCCAGGTCGTGCATCACCATCAGCGATTCGCTCTGGTTCGGCTTGGTGACCGTGGCGACCGAGGAGGTGACGATGGTCGAGGTGCTGAACGGCATGTAGCCGCGATGCGCCTCGTTCATCCGGATGCGCAGCTTGGCCTCGGCCGGCAGGTCGTGGAACTGCACCGACAGCCGGTGCAGCCGCTCGCCCAGCTCCGGCGGCACGCCGTGATCGGCGAGATAGACGAAGCCGATGGTCTCCAGCGTCCGGCGCAGCTCGGCCACCGTGCCGGCCCGGTCCTCCAGCCTGGCGCCACCGCGCAGCGGTGACACGTCGAGCACCGGGATGTTCGAGAATTCTCCCCGACCCATGCGCAAGCTCCCCTGTTCGGGATATCTGTATACAGAAACTCATTTCTGTATACATTTTTCTGATGAACGGGCTTTGAGACCAGCAGGGAGGCGAATTTGAGAGAAGCCATCATCATCGACACCGATCCGGGGCAGGACGACGCCTTCGCCATCCTGCTGGCGCTGGCGTCGCCGGAACTCGAGGTGCTCGGCCTCACCACCGTCGCCGGCAATGTCCCGGTCGCCGTCACGGCCGCGAACGCCCGGCGGGTGGTGGAACTGGCGGGCCGGCCGGAGATCCCGGTGCGGGCCGGCTGCGAACGGCCGCTGCTGCGCCCCGCCCGCTTCGCCGAGGAGGTGCACGGCAAGACCGGCCTGGACGGCTGGGACTTTCCGGCCCCGGCGCGGCCGCCGGAGCCGGGCCATGCGGTCGACTGGATGGTCGAGACGCTGCTGGCCCGGCCGGACGGCGCCACCACGCTGTTGCCTGTCGGCCCCCTGACCAATGTCGCGATGGCTTTGCGTCGCAGTCCGGCGATCGCCCGCAAGATCCGCCGCATCGTGCTGATGGGCGGCGGCTTCTTTCAGGGCGGCAACATGTCCCCGGCGGCGGAGTTCAACATCCTGGTCGACCCCGACGCCGCCGCCATCGTGTTCGGCGCCGGCATTGACCTGGTCGCCGTGCCGATCGACTGCACCTATGCGGCGCCGACGCCGGACAGCTGGATCGCCGATCTGGAGGCGCTGGGCACGCAAGTCGGCGCCGCCGGCGCCGGGATGATGCGGTTCTTCCAGCGCTTCGGGAACGAGAAGTACGGCACCGCCACCCGGCCGCTGCACGACGCGCTGGCGGTCGGCTATCTGCTGTGGCCGGAGCTGTTCACCGGCCGGCGCTGCAATGTCGAGATCGAGACGGCGTCGCTGCTGACCCTCGGCATGACCGTGGTCGATTGGTGGGGCATCTCCGGCCGCCCGGCCAATGGCCTGTGGCTGACGGGGTGCGACGCGGCCGTCTTCTACGGGCGGATGCTGAAGCGCTTGGCCCGGCTGGGCTGATGGCAGCATAGCGGTAGGGCACTGGCATGCCTTTCAATGACCCTTCTGTCGGAGTCAGCTCAGCCCTTATCAGGGCGGCGGCAGTGATGGCGCGGACGGCACAGGGGATCCGCCGTCCAGTTGTCTGGCGTCGGGTCCCAAGCCTGAACGTCTTCGCCAGCGCGCTGCGCTGCTTGCTCAGAACGCTTCGACGCCCAAGGCGAAGATGTAGCCGACACCGCGCTCCGCCCGGATGGGCTTCAGGAGAGACCGATCGCTCTCGAGCTTGCGGCGCAGCCGCGTCACCGTCACGTCGATGGCGCGGTCGGTCACATCCTCATGCTTCCGCGTCGCCTGGAGCAGGAACTCCCGCGACAGGGGAAGTTGCGGGTGTTCGAGCAGGGCCACCAGCAGCGCGTACTCGCCCCGGGTCAGCTCGACCTCGGCCCCGCTCGGGTCGGACAGCCGTCGGCCGTGGCAATCGAGGCGCCAGCCGCCGAATCGAAAGCCTCTGCGCTTGATCGCCGCCTGTGGCGCGGGGGGGCCGGGATCCCGCCGCCGCAGGATGGTGCGGATCCGGGCGAGGAGCTCCCGCAGCACGACGGGCTTCACGACGTAGTCGTCGGCCCCGAGATCCAGCCCTGCGACCCGGTGCACCTCACCGCCCAGATCGTCCGACACCAGGATGACCGGAATGTCGCAATGGGCCCGGATGGCGCGAAGGCGCTCGAATTCGTCCCCGTTCCCCGGCTGGAGCACCAGGACGATCAGGCAGGGCGGAGGCCCGCTGGACCGGTGCCGGACCTCATGCGGATCCGAGACGGTGACCGTCATGCCGCCACCGTCCCGCAGGAACGACGAGATCGCGCTGCGCGTCTCGGATTCCTGATCGACGACGAGAACATGGCGTTTGGCCGCGAACTCTTTGCTGATCGCTTCCATGGAAGAGTCTGTATTTTCTACTTGTGACGCGACGACCATCAGATGGTGCGCAGGAAACCGGAAATCCCGGCCGCACGCGATGGGCAGCCTTGCGTTGCGGAATATGGCCGGCCTCTTGAGCACCACGCGCCGATACCCCCGGCTTGCAGCCCACCGGGGTTGATGGGATGGTCGCAGCGGGTCAGGAGGCGAGCATGTCCGAATTCCAGGCACTGGTGCTGCGCGAGGCGGGCGAGGGCAAGGTCGAGTCCCGGGTCGAGACCGTCTCCGATGCGGCGCTGCCCGAAGGCGACGTGACCGTCGCGGTCGAGCATTCGACCCTGAACTACAAGGACGGCATGGTCCTGCAGGGACTCGGGCGACTGGTCCGGCGCTACCCGCATGTCCCGGGCGTGGATTTCGCCGGCACGGTCGAGCGCTCGGACACGCCGCGGTTCAAGCCGGGCGACAAAGTGATCCTCACCGGCTGGCGGGTCGGTGAGCTGCACTGGGGCGGCTACGCGCAGCGGGCCCAGGTCAAGGCCGACTGGCTGGTGCCGCTGCCGGACGGGTTGACCACCGAACAGGCCATGATCGTCGGCACCGCCGGCTTCACCGCCATGCTCGCGGTCATGGCGCTGGAGCGGCACGGCCTGCGGCCGGGCGATGGCGAGGTGCTGGTCACCGGCGCGGCCGGCGGGGTCGGCAGCGTGGCCACCGCCCTGCTGCACCGGCTCGGCCACCGGGTGGTCGCCTCCACCGGCCGGCCGGCCGAGCATGGCTACCTCACCGATCTCGGCGCGGCCTCGATCATCGACCGGGCGGTGCTCGCCACCAGTTCGGCCCGGCCGCTCGACAGCGAGCGCTGGGCCGGCGCGATCGACGCGGTGGGCGGCACGACGCTGGCGACGCTGCTGACCCAGCTGCGCCACCGCGCCTCCGTCGCCGCGGTCGGCAATGCCGGCGGCATCGAGCTGAAGGCGACGGTGCTGCCGTTCCTGCTGCGCGGCGTGAACCTGCTCGGCATCGATTCGGTGCTGTCGCCGCGGGAGGAGCGCGAGGAGGCCTGGCACCGCATCGCGCGGGAGCTGCCGCTGGCCAAGCTGGCGGCCATGACCCGCCGTGCCCGCCTGGCCGACCTGCCGGCGCTGGGACAGCAGATCCTGCAGGGCGGGGTGCGCGGCCGCATCGTGGTCGACGTCAACGCCTGAGGCACGCATGCCGGGCCGAAGGGCTTCTGTCTCCTGATAGGATTGACGGCCGAAAACGGCTGCGGCACCGTCAGCAGGACAACGCGGGGCGTCGCACCCGCCGCGGCCGCCAGCCGCCTGATCCCGTCCTTCGCAGTGGAGGGTCCGCTTTGACCAAGCGCGTTCTGCGTGCCGGCCTGCTGGGGGCGGGGACGATCGCCACCGCGTCGGGCGGCTTCCTGCCCGGGATGACCCGCATCCCCGAACTGGTGACCACCGTCGCGATCGCCGATCCGGTGCCGGGCCGGGCGGCCCAGGTGGCGCGCGACCATGGCATCCCCCACGCCCATGCCGGGCTGGACGAGATGCTGGAGCGCATGGATCTCGACCTCGTGGTCAACCTGACCCCGATCCCGCTGCACTACGCCACCTCGCGTCGGATCCTGGAGGCCGGAAAGCACCTGGTGCTGGAGAAGCCGCTGGCGGGCACGCTGGAGGAGGCGGACGAGCTGATCGCCATCGCGGCGGCGCAGCGCCTCAGGATCGTCGTCGCCCCGCCCAACATGCTGTACCAGAACCGGGTCGAGGCGAAGCGGCTGATCGCCGAGGGCGCCATCGGCAAGCCCTGCTTCGCCCGGGTCCGCGGCTCCCATGGCGGGCCGGCCTCCGGTGCCTGGCCGCTGGACCCGACCTGGTTCTACCAGCAGGGCTCCGGCCCGCTGCTCGACATGGGCGTCTACGGCATCCACGACATCACCGGCCTGCTGGGCCCGGCCAAGCGCGTGACTGCCTTCTCCGGCATCACCGAGCCGCGGCGCCAGGTCCGCGCCGGCCCCTTCGCCGGGTTGGAGATCGAGGTCACCGCCGACGACAACACGCTGATGATGCTGGATTTTGGCGGGTCGACCTTCGCCGTGGTCGACGGCACCTACAACGTCAACGCCGCCCGCAGCCCGCATGTCGAGATCTTCGGCCGAGCGGGGACGCTGAACCTCTACAACCACCACGGCAAGCCCGACGTGCCGCCGCTGGAGCTGTTCCGCCTCGGCGCCGCGCCGGCGGAGGATGGCTGGACCACGCCGCGCCAACCGCCCGTCGCCGGCGACCTCAACGACCAGTGGCAGCAGCTGCAGCGCGCCCTGCTGGTCAAGCACCTGGCGGAATGCGTGATCGAGGACAGGCAGCCGGTGCTGAGCGCCGAGCACGCCCGCCACGCGCTGGAAATCATGGTGAAGAGCATCGAATCCGCCCGCACCGGGATGGCGATCGAGCTGCGCACCACGTTCTGAACCATCGGCCGGCCACGTCGCCGGACCAACAGGGAGGACAGGCATGGACGCCTTCGGCATCGCGGGCTGGCTCTACCACCAGCCGATCCTGCACCAGAAGACCATGACGCAGCTGGACCTGCCGGCCGCCAGCCGCCAGGCGGGCGTCGACATCGTCGAGCTGTGCTCGGCCTTCTTCCCGAGCCAGACCGCAGCCTATCTCAACGACCTCAGGCGGGCGATCCGCGACGCCGGGGTCAGCGTCCGCAACATCGCCGTCGACATGGGCGACATCTCGTCGGCGGATGCCGACCGGCGGCGCACCGACCTGGAGGCGCTGAAGCAGTGGTTCCACGTCGCCCGGGCGATCGGGGCCGAGGCGATCCGGGTCAACAGCGGCGGCAGCGAGCCGACCACGGCCGGCGAGCTGGCCCGCATCGTCGAAGGCTACCAGGAGCTGGCCGCCGAGGCCGAGCACGTCGGCGTCCATCTGCTGATCGAGAACCATGGCGGCGCTTCCTTCGATCCTGGGCATATCAAGGGCATCCTGGATGCGGTCGGCTCTCCCCGGCTCGGCACTTGCCCGGACACCGGCAATTTCGTCGGCGGCACCTGGCGCGACGGCATCCGGGTAATGGCGCCGGTCGCCTTCACCTGCCACGTCAAGGTCTCGGCCTACACCGCCGACGGGCTGCAGCCGCGCATCGGCCATGACGGCCGCGACCGCAGCGCCGACCTCAAGGCCATCCTGCGCACGCTGAAGGACTCCGGCTACCGCGGCCCGCTGTGCATCGAGGCCGGCGTCGACGGCGACGAGACCGAAAGCGCCCGCGGCGCCATCCGCTATGTGCGCGAGCTGCTTGAGGCGATCTGACGCCCCGCCGGCCCGGCAGTTCCGCCGCCGCCGCATCCGGCCTATAGTGCGACAGGCAAGCCCATGGCCGGGAGCGGAGAGTGGACGGGTTCGGCGTCGGCGAGACGCACGGCATCCTCCTGCGCGAGGAGAATGAGACCCTCGCGTCGAGCGGTCCGCTCGGCTGGCGGTCGGTGTTCACCTCGGTGCAGCGTGAGCAGCCCTTCGAGGATGCCTACAAGGCCCTGCCGGACCACCTGATCATCCTGCATCTCGACGGCTATGTCCGGGTCGACCGCTGGCTCGGCATCAGCCGGGAAAGCCGGATGATCGCGCCCGGCGGCGTGTTCATGGTGCCCGGCGGGGTGGATTTCCGCGTCCGCCTCAACGACCCGCTGACCACCGCGCATTTCTACATCCGCCACGCGGTCCTGGCCGAGGTGGCGCAGGACCTCTACAAGGGCGACCCCGACCGGCTGGAACTCCTGCCGCGGATCGGCGATGTCGACCCGCTGATCGAGCGGCTGATCCTGTCGCTGCGCGACGAGATCCAGGCGCCCAGCGCCTTCGGCGAGACCCTGGTCGACTACACCGCCCGGCTGATCGGCGCCCGGCTGATCCGCAACCATTCCGCCAACGAGGCCAAGGTGCGGCTGGAGGTGGCGGCGCCCAGCGACCTGCAGCGCAAGATCGCCCGCGTCACCGAATTCGTGCAGTCGAACCTGCACCGCTCGATCCAGCTCGAGGACATGGCGGCGGTGCTGGATCTCAGCGTGTCCCAGCTCTCCGCCCTGTTCCGCAAGGGGCTGGGCCAGCCGCCGCACCGTTTCCTGCTGAACCTGCGCGTCGCCCGCGCCCGCGAGCTGCTGGCCACCGGCGACCTGCCGATCGTCGAGATCGCCCTGGCCTGCGGCTTCTCGCACCAGGAGCACATGACCCGAATGTTCCGCCGCGAGATCGGCGTGACCCCGGGCGCGTATCGCCGGTCGATCGGCTGAGGGGCGGTCGCCGTCTCACTATCTGTCATTGCCCGGCTTGACCGGGCAATCCAGGGGCCACCAAGAGCCGCTCTGGCCGCCCCTGGATGCCACGGTCAAGCCGTGGCATGACAAAAAAGGGGTGGCGGCGTCCACCCAATCCCCACACCCCACCACCGTTTCGTGCAGCCCGCACAAGCGATCCGTGCAGGAATCGCGTGCCCTGTCCGGCGCAGCCTCCCCTTCGTGGCAATGCAGCCTCCAGCTGCGCCGAACCGGAGAAGACCGCCGCCATGCAGGGATTCGTCTACCAGGCACAGCCGGCGCGGGTGGTGTTCGGCCACGGCACCTTCCGCCAGCTGCCGGAGGAGGTGGCGCGGCTCGGCCTCGAGCGGGCGTTGGTGCTGGCGACGCCGCAGCAGGCGCAGGAGGCGGAGCGGATCGCCGCCACCCTCGGCGGCCGCTCGGTCGGCACCTTCTCCGAAGCCACCATGCACACCCCGGTCGAGGTCACCGAACGGGCGATGAAGGTGGTGGCGGCGCGCGGCGCGGACGGGGTGATCGCCGTCGGCGGCGGCTCCACCACCGGGCTCGGCAAGGCCATCGCGCTGCGCTCCGACCTGCCGCAGATCGTGGTGCCCACCACCTATGCCGGGTCGGAGATGACGCCGATCCTGGGCGAGACGGTGGCCGGGCGGAAGACCACCCAGGTGTCGCCCAAGATCCTGCCCGAGGTGGTGATCTACGACGTCGACCTGACCCTGACCCTGCCCGTCGGCCTGTCCGGCACCTCGGGCATCAACGCCATCGCTCATGCGGTCGAAGGCCTCTATGCCAAGGAGGCCAACCCGATCGTCTCGCTGATGGCGGAGGAGGGCATCCGCGCCCTGGCCTGCGCTCTGCCGAAGATCGCGCAGGATCCGCTCGACCGCGCCGCCCGCAGCGACGCGCTGTACGGCGCCTTCCTGTGCGGCGCGGTGCTGGGGGCGGTCGGCATGGCGCTGCACCACAAGCTCTGCCACACGCTGGGCGGCAGCTTCGACCTGCCACATGCCGAGACCCACACCATCGTCCTGCCGCACGCCCTGGCCTACAACGCCGCCGCCGCGCCGCAGGCGGTGGCCCGGGTCGGCCGGGCGCTGGGCGCCGGGAACGCGCCGCTGGCGCTGTACGAGCTGGCCGGCGCGGTCGGGGCGCCGCGGGCCCTGCGCGACCTCGGCATGCCCGAATCCGGCATCGCCGAGGCGGCGGAGATCGCCCTGGCCAACCCCTACTGGAACCCGGCGCCGCTCGACCGCGGCCGGATCGAGGCGCTGATCCGCCGGGCCTGGGAAGGATCACCGCCGGCCTGACCATGCGGACCAACGAACACGACAGGGAGGACACCATGAACCGCGTCACAAGCGGCCGCATGTCCCGCCGGGACCTGCTGAAGACATCCGCCGCCATCGGCTTCGCCGGATCGACCGGGCTGTTCGCCCCGGCCCTGCGCGCCGCCCAGACCATCAAGCTCGGCTATGTCAGCCCGCGCAGCGGCCCGCTGGCCGCCTTCGGCGAGGCCGACGACTTCGTCATCCGCGGCTTCCTCGACACGGTGAAGGGCGGGCTCGACCTCGGCGGCAGCCACTACACGGTCGAGGTCGTGGTCAAGGACAGCCAGTCCAACCCCAATCGGGCGGCGGAGGTGACCAAGGAGCTGATCGTCACCGACGAGGTCGACATGGTCCTGGTGTCCTCGACGCCGGAGACCACCAACCCGGTGGCGACCCAATGCGAGATCGAGGAGGTGCCCTGTATCTCCACCGTCGCGCCGTGGCAGCCCTATTTCATCGGCCGCCAGGGCAACCCGGGCGACCCGGCCTCGTGGAAACCGTTCGCCAGCACCTTCCACTTCTTCTGGGGGCTGGAGGACGTGATCGCCGTCTTCACCAACATGTGGGGCCAGGTGCAGACCAACAAATCGGTCGGCGCGCTGTTTCCCAATGACGGCGACGGCAATGCCTGGGGCGACACCACCGTCGGCTTCCCGCCGGTGCTGTCCAAGCAGGGCTACAAGCTGACCGATCCCGGCCGCTACCAGAACCTGACCGACGACTTCTCGGCCCAGATCTCGGCCTTCCGCGCCGCCGAGGCCGAGATCCTGACCGGCGTGGTCATCCCGCCCGACTTCACCACCTTCTGGACCCAGGCCAGCCAGCGCGGCTTCCGGCCGAAGGTCGCCTCGGTGGGCAAGGCGCTCTTGTTCCCGGTCGCGCTCGAGGCGCTGGGCAAGGCCGGCCACAACCTGTCCTCCGAGGTGTGGTGGACGCCGACCCACCCGTTCAAGTCGTCGCTCACTGGCGCCCCGGCTTCGGCCTTCGGCGACGCCTACCAGCAGGCGACGGGCAAGCCCTGGACCCAGCCGATCGGCTTCGCCCATGCGCTGTTCGAACTGGCGGTCGACGCGCTGAAGCGCTCCGCCGACCCCAAGGACCCGGCGGCCAACGTCGCCGCGATCGGCGCCGCCGACCTGCAGACCCTGGTCGGGCCGATCAGGTTCGGCCAGGACAATGTGCCGCCCTTCGCCCGCAAGAACGTGGCCAAGACCCCGCTGGTCGGCGGCCAGTGGCGGCTGGGCGCCGATGGCAAGTACCAGATCGTGGTCACCGACAACCAGACGGCGCCCCAGATCCCGGCCGCCGGCCGGATGGAAGCGATCGCCTGAAGGGGCCGCGACCGTGCTTCTCGCCCTCCAGGACCTGCACAAGGCCTATGGCTCGCTGGTGGTCACCGACGGCGTGTCGCTGTCGGTGACCCAGGGTGAGGCGCTGGGCGTGATCGGCCCCAACGGCGCCGGCAAGACCACGCTGTTCGGCCTGATCACCGGCGCGGTGCGGCCGGATGCCGGCAGCATCCGGCTGGACGGGCAGGACATCACCGCGCTGCCGGCGGCGCAGCGCTGCCTGGCCGGGATCTGCCGGTCGCACCAGATCCCGCACCCGTTCGAGAAGCTGACGGTGTTCGAGAACCTGCTGGTCGGCGCCTGCTTCGGCCGCCGGATGCGCGAGGCCGACGCGGCGGACTGGTGCGCCGAGGTGCTGGAGCTGACCGGCCTGCTGCCCAAGGCCAACCGTCTCGGCGGGTCGCTGACCCTGCTCGACCGCAAGCGGCTGGAGCTGGCGCGGGCGCTGGCGACGCGGCCGCGGCTGCTGCTGCTGGACGAGATCGCCGGCGGCCTGACCGAAGCCGAATGCCAGGCGCTGGTCGGCACCGTCGCCGCCATCCACCGCGGCGGCACCACCATCATCTGGATCGAGCACATCGTGCACGCGCTGTTGGCCGTGGTCGGCCGCCTGACCGTGCTGAATTTCGGCCGCAAGATCGCCGAGGGCGAGGCCCGCGGCGTGATGGACCTCGCCGAGGTGCGCGAGATCTATCTCGGCTCGCCGGTCTAGGGGCGCGCGCCATGGCCCTGCTCGACATCCACACCCTCGACGCCTTCTACGGCGACTTCCAGGCGCTGTTCGGCCTGGACCTCGCGGTCGAGGCGGGCGAGACCCTGGCCATCATCGGCGCCAACGGCGCCGGCAAGTCGACCCTGCTGAAGGCCATCACCGGGCTGGTCCCGGCGGCGCGCGAGGCGATCTGCTTCGCCGGCCAGGCGATCGGCGGGCTGCCGGCCGCGGCGATCATGAAGCACGGCATCGCCATGGTGCCCGAGGGGCGCAAGCTGTTCCCGTCGCTGACGGTGGAGGAGAACCTGCTGATCGGCGGCTGGGGTCGGCGCGGATCCGGCCGCTGGACGCTCGATGCGGTCTACGGGCTGTTCCCGGTGCTCGGCGAACGCCGCCGCAACCCCGGCACCGCCCTGTCCGGCGGGCAGCAGCAGATGGCGGCGATCGGCCGGGCGCTGATGTCGAACCCGGCGCTGCTGCTGTGCGACGAGATCTCGCTGGGCCTGGCGCCGATCGTGATCCGCGACATCTATGCCGCCCTGCCGGCGATCCGGGCCGAAGGCACCGCGGTGGTACTGGTCGAGCAGGACATCGTCCAGGCCCTGGCCGTCGCCGACCGGGTGGTCTGCCTGCAGGAAGGCCGGGCGACGCTGGAAGGCCGGCCGGCCGACCTCACCCGCGCCGCCATCCAGGCGGCCTATTTCGGCCAACCCGGCGTTGCGGCGTGAGGCGGCGATGATCCAGACCCTGCTCGACATCGTGATCCAGGGCACCCTGCTCGGCGGGCTCTACGCCCTGTTCGCCGCCGGGCTGTCGCTGATCTTCGGCGTGATGCGGCTGGTCAACCTGGCCCATGGCGACCTGATCGTGCTGGCCGCCTTCCTGATCCTCGGCCTGACCCGGTGGCTCGGGCTGGACCTGGTGCCGGCGGCGCTGCTGGCCCTGCCGGTGATGTTCGCGGTCGGCTATGTGCTGCAGCGCGGCGTGTTCGACGCGGTGCTGGGCCAGGGCATCCTGCCGCCGCTGCTGACCACCTTCGGCCTGTCGATCATCCTGCAGAACGGCCTGCTGGAGGGCTTCTCGGCCGACAGCCAGCGCCTGGCCGCGGGCGCGCTGGAGACGGCGTCGCTGCCGCTCGGCGGGGGCCTCGCCGTCGGCGTGCTGCCGCTGATCACCTTCGCCGCGGCGGTGCTGGTGATCCTCGGGCTCAACGCCATCTTCTATGCCACGCCGCTGGGCCGCGCCTTCCGCGCCGTATCGGACGACCCGGTGACGGCGCAGCTGATGGGCATCGACCACCGCCGGCTGTTCGGCCTGGCCATGGGCCTGGCCCTGGTGGTCGCCACCATCGCCGCGCTGTTCTTCGGCATCCGCGCCAATTTCGACCCGACCATCGGTCCGGCCCGGCTGATCTTCGCCTTCGAGGCGGTGATCATCGGCGGGCTGGGCAGCCTGTGGGGCACGCTGGCCGGCGGCGTGGTGCTGGGCATCGCCCAGGCGCTGGGCGCCGCGATCGACCCGGAATGGCAGATCCTGGCCGGCCATGTCGCCTTCCTGGCCGTCCTGGTGGTCCGGCCGCGCGGCCTCTTCCCGCGCGCCGGGGATTGAGGAGGGGCATCATGTCGCTGCTGACGCAGGATGCCCCGCTTCCCGCCGCCCCCCGGGCCCGCTGGCGCGTCGCCACCCGGACCCGGCTGTCGACCGTCGCCGGCATCGCCGCGCTGGTGATCGTCGCCGGGCTGGCCGCGCTGCCGCTGGTCGCCGGGCGCGGGCTGCTGCAGGACCTGTTCTTCGTCTTCACCATGCTGGCCCTGGCCCAGTGCTGGAACCTGCTGGCGGGCTATGCCGGGCTGGTCTCGGTCGGGCAGCAGGCCTATGTCGGGCTCGGCGCCTATCTGCTGTTCGGCTTCACCGTCGCCGCCGGCATCGACCCGATCGTGGCGATCCCCTTGGCCGGGCTGGCCGCTGCCGTCATCGCCATCCCCACCGCCTTCGTCGTGTTCCGCCTGCGCGGCGCCTATTTCGCCATCGGCACCTGGGTGGTGGCCGAGGTGTTCCGGCTGGTTGCGGCCCAGGTCAAGGCGCTGGGCGGCGGCACCGGCATGTCACTGCCGCGCGAGGCCACCAATGACAGCTGGGTGGTGCAGGCGACCGCCGAGCTGCTGGGCATCCGCGCCGCCGCCGCCCGCGACGTCGCCAGCTACTGGCTGGCGCTGCTGGTCGCCGCCGGCACCGTCGTCTTCGTCTATGCCCTGCTGCGCTCGCGCCGCGGCCTGGCCCTGGCGGCGATCCGCGACAGCGAGCCCGCGGCCCTGTCGGTCGGGGTCGACGCCTTCCGCACCAAGGTCTGGATCTATCTGGTCGCCGCCTTCGGCACCGGGCTGACCGGGGCGCTGATCTACTTCCAGAAGGCGCGGATCTCGCCCGACGCCGCCTTCTCGGTGCTCGACTGGACCGCCTATGTCCTGTTCATCGTGGTGATCGGCGGCATCGGCACCATCGAGGGCCCGATCGTCGGGGTCATCGTCTTCGCCCTGCTGCAGGCCCAGCTGGCCGATCTCGGCAGCTGGTACCTGATGCTGCTGGGGCTGATCGCCATCCTGGTCATGCGGCTGTTCCCCAAGGGGCTGTGGGGCAGCGTCGCCGACCGCTTCGACCTGCATCTGTTCCCGATCCGTCGCCGCCTGGTGCTGCCCGCGGCCGCAGCGGCGACGCCGTCAGAAAAAGAGCAAGGAGGAACGCCATGATTGAGACCGATGTCCTGATCGTCGGGTCCGGCCCCGCCGGCTCCGCCACCGCGCTGGCGCTGTCGACCTACGGCATCCGCAACATGGTGGTGACCAAGTACCGCTGGCTGGCCGACACGCCGCGCGCCCACATCACCAACCAGCGCACCATGGAGGTGCTGCGCGACCTCGGCATCGAGGACGAGGTCAACCAGAAGCGCGCCCACCAGGACCTGATGGGCAACAACGTGTTCTGCACCTCGCTGGCGGGGGAGGAGATCGGGCGGCTCTATTCCTGGGGCAACCATCCCAACCGGATGGCCGACTACACCCTGGCGTCGCCGACCACGATCTGCGACGTGCCGCAGAACCTGATGGAGCCGATCCTGCTGTCGAACGCGGCGGCGCGCGGGTCGCGGGTGCGCTTCGACACCGAATACCTGTCGCTTGCCCAGGATGCCGACGGCGTCACCGCCACGGTGCGCGACCGGCTGTCGGGCCACGACTACCAGATCCGGGCCAAGTACCTGGTCGGCGCCGATGGCGGCCGGTCGCAGGTGGCGGAGGACATCGGCCTGCCGATGCAGGGCCGCATGGGCGTCGCCGGGTCGATGAACATCGTGTTCGAGGCCGACCTGTCGCGCTACGTCGCCCACCGCCCCAGCGTGCTGTACTGGGTGCTGCAGCCCGGCGCCAACATCGGCGGCATCGGCATGGGGCTGGTGCGCATGGTGCGGCCCTGGACCGAGTGGCTGATCGTCTGGGGCTACGACATCAACCAGCCGCCGCCGGAGATGAGCGACGCGCTGGCGATCGAGGTGGCGCGCAACCTGATCGGCGACCAGACCATCCCGATCAAGGTCAAGTCGCACAGCCTGTGGACGGTCAACCACCTGTTCGCCTTGTCGAACACGGCGGGCCGGGTGTTCTGCATGGGCGACGCGGTGCACCGCCATCCGCCCTCGAACGGCCTGGGGTCCAACACCTCGATCCAGGACGCCTTCAACCTGGCCTGGAAGCTGGCCTATGTGCTGCAGGGCAAGGCCGACCCGTCGCTCTTGGCCAGCTACGATGCCGAACGCTCGCCCATCGCCCGCCAGATCGTCGAGCGCGCCAACAAGTCGATCGAGGAGTTCGGGCCGATCTTCGACAGCCTCGGCCTGCTCTCGACCAGCGATCCCGAGCAGATGAAGCGCAACATGGAGGCGCGCAAGGACGCGACGCCGCAGGCGGCGGCGCAGCGCGAGAAGCTGCGCAAGGCGATCGCCCACAAATCCTATGAGTTCAACTGCCATGGCGTGGAGATGAACCAGCGCTACCGCTCCGCCGCCATCGTGCCGGATGGCACGGACGAGCCGGACTGGGCCCGCGACCGCGAGTTGTACCACCACCCCACCACCTGGCCCGGCGCCCGGCTGCCGCATCTCTGGCTCGAACGCAACGGCCGGCGGCTGTCGACCCTCGACGTCTGCGGCCATGGCCGCTTCACCGTGCTGACCGGCATCGGCGGCGAGGCCTGGGTCGCGGCGGCGCAGGCCATCGCCGCCGAGCATGGGCTGGAGATCGACGCCCATGTCATCGGCCCGGGCCGGGAGCTGACCGACGTGTTCGGCGACTGGGCCGAGATGCGCGAGACGGCGGAGACCGGCTGCGTGCTGGTGCGCCCCGACCACCATGTCGGCTTCCGGGCCCAGGCGGTCTCCGCCTCCGCCCATGCCGATCTCGAGGCCGCGGTGCTGGCCATTCTGGGCCGCGCCGCGGCTGCCCGCCGCATAGCAGCGGCGTGACCGAACGTCATCCTATGACCCGCGTCACCCGGCGCGGCCCGACCCCCGTGCCATGAACCCCCCGACGCACACCCCCGATGTGAGGAGACGGCTGCGATGACAGCCCCGACCCCAGCCCAGCAGATCCCCCTGTCCCCCGAGGACACCGGCTACTTCACCGAGGAGAACTCGGCCGATGTCGTGATCGGCCGGATGAAGACCAAGGATGCGCGCTTCCGCGAGGTGATGGGCGCGGTGATCCGCCACCTGCACGAGCTGGTGAAGGAGGTCGAGCCGACCAACGACGAATGGATGGCGGCGATCCAGTTCCTGACCCGGACCGGCCAGATCAGCACCGACTGGCGCCAGGAATACATCCTGCTGTCGGACACGCTGGGCGTTTCGATGCTGGTCGACGCCATCAACAACCGCAAGCCGTCCGGCGCCACCGAGACCACGGTGCTGGGGCCGTTCTACGTCTCCGACGCGCCGCGCTACGACAACGGCGCGAACATCTGCCTCGACGGCAAGGGCCAGCCGCTGCTGGTGCGCGGCCGGGTGACCGACACCGAGGGCCGGCCGGTCGCGGGCGCCCTGCTCGACGTCTGGCAGACCAATGAGGACGGCTTCTACGACGTGCAGCAGAAGGGCGTGCAGCCCGACATGAACCTGCGCGGCGTGTTCCAGACCGATGCCGACGGCCGCTACTGGTTCCGCTCGGTCAAGCCGCGCTTCTACCCGATCCCCAGCGACGGCCCGGTCGGCCAGCTGCTGGAGCAGATGGGCCGCCACCCCTTCCGCCCGGCCCATATCCACTTCATCGTCGGGGCCGAGGGCTTCGAGCCGATCACCACCCACATCTTCAGCCCGGACTGCCCCTATCTGCACAGCGACGCGGTGTTCGGGGTGAAGGAAAGCCTGATCGCCGACTACCGGCAGGTCGACGACCCGCGTCAGGCGGCCGGACAGGGGCTGCCCAACCCGTTCTGGGCGGTGGACTGCGACTTCGTCCTGGCCCGGCCGGGCGCGCGGCGGGAGGGTTAGCCCGCATTTCTCACCCTCCCTACGCCCTGCGTCGCCTTGCGGCGAGTCGGATGCGGGGGCGGGACGCGAAAAGCGTATGGGGCCATACGGTTGAGCGGCCCGCCCCCGCAGGCGGCCGCCGCAAGACGACCCTTCGGGCCGGTTGAAAATGCCGACAGGGTGCGTCGAACGGCTGGCCCGATGCCACCGCATCGCGCTGCGCCGCTCTCCTGCCCCGTCGGCATTTTCAACCGGCGCAGGACGCAGGGAGGGTGAGAAATGTGGGCTAGCCGCGGAGGTCCCGCGCCCGGCGGCTGCAGCCGCCGCGGCCGGGACTCATCGGGATTTCGCCTGCAGCTCGGCCACCACCTCGGCCAGCTGGTCATAGCCGGAGTCGATGCCTTCCTTCATGCCCAAGCCGACATACTCCTCGCGCATCGCGGCGGAGGCGAACAGCGTGTGTAGGGTCAGGGTGGTGGTCCGGCCGTCCGGCGCCTCGTCCAGGGTGACGGTCATCACCATCTTCGGGGCGTCGGGCTCCTCGAAGCCGTTGTCGAAGACGATGCGCCGGTTCAGCACGATCTCGCGATACTCGCCGCCGAAGGGCGTGTTCTGCTCGCCGCTCGGCCCGGTCATGGCGAAGCGGAAGCGCCCGCCGACGCGGAAGTCGACCTCGCACAGCGTCAGCGGCCAGCCCCGCGGGCCGAACCAGCGGCGCAGATGCTCCGGCCTGCTGTAGGCCTCGAACAGGAAGCGGGCCGGGACGTCGAAGACCCGGGTGACGACGAGCTCGCGGTCGGTGGTGTTCTGGTCAGCCGGCACGGTCCTTCTCCTTCTGCTGCAGATCCTTGGCGACGATGGCGAGCTGGTCGAAGCTCTCCTCCCAGAAGCGGTTGAAGTCGCCCAGCCACCGGGCGGCCCCGGCCAGCGGGCCGGGGTTCAGGCGCACCGGGCGGAACTGGGCGCTGCGGCCGCGCGACACCAGCCCAGCGCCCTCCAGCACCTTCAGATGCTTCGAGATGGTCGGCTGGCTCAGGGCGAAGGGCGCCACCAGCTCGTTGACCGTGGCCTCGCCGCCGGCCAGCCGCGCCAGGATCGCCCGGCGGGTCGGATCGGCGAGGGCGCTGAAGACGCGGTCCAGGGGCTCCATCGACAGCCTCATATATTGCTATATAGCTATGGAGCAATATATGAGGGCGCGACCGACGTCAAGCCGCTCCCGGGCCGGTCACGGCACGGGGGCCGGTCAATGCACGGGAGAAGGCGTCAGGATCAGGATGTTCAGGTCGGTGGTGGGGGTGTAGTCGGACTTGCGCACCTCGAACTTGGTCGGCGAGATCTTCTTCACCCCGTCGGCGCAGAAGCTGACTAGGTTGGCGGCGGCGCCCTTGTCGACCACCAGGCGGAAGTCCTTGATCGGCGCCGCCCAGTTCGCCCCGGTCTTCAGGATGTAGGAGATGTGGTTGGTCCAGAACGGAGCCGATTCCGATTTGGCCGCGGCCTTGGCGCGGTCGACCGCGGCCAGCAGGCCCTTGTCGACGCAGAAGTCGCGCAGGTACTGGGCGAAATCCGGCTCTTCGGCCGGGTCGGTCATGCCGATGCCGGTGCCGGTCATGCCGCCGACGCTGGGCTTGTAGCGGTGTTCGATCACCACCTCGCGCCCGGCGGGGAAGGTCTGCTGGAAGTGATGGGTGGTCTTCAGCGTCCAGGCCGGCAGCAGGCGCTGGTCGGCCTCGTCGATCTCGCCGAGGCCGAGCTTGACGAGCTCGTCCCACTGCGCCCGCGGCAGGGCGGTCAGCCCGTCATACTCGTATGTCGGATACAGCGGCACGCCCAGCTTGCGCAGCAGCGCGGTCTGGTCGACGCCGTTGCCGAAGGCCTTGGCCTCGATTTCGGTCGCCACCGGCTTGCCGTCGGCTTTGGTCGAGAAGTCGAGGAAGTTCTCGCTGCCCTCATGCGGCACGCTGATCATATGGCCGCCATAGTCCAGCGTGATGTCCGGCATCGGGAAGGCGACGGTGGCGGTCTTGTCCTGCGCCGATGTGTTGAAGAAGCGGTAGGCGACCCGGATCTCCTCCATCGAGACGTAGAGGTCCTCGGACCGCATCTCGATGTCGGCGGTCTTGGTGAACACCAGGCCGCCGGTCGCCAGCTCCGCGATCGTATCATTGGCCCGCGCCGCGCCGGCGGCGACGACAAGGCCGGCGGCCAGGCCGAGCGAGAGAAGGGCGTGCGCTTTCAAGGTCGGTCTCCGCGGATCGTCAGGGTTGTGGGGCCATGGTCCCGGCCGGTCACAGGCTGTCGTCGGCCTTCCTGTACAGCTCCCAGCACGCGGTCTTGCGGAACAGGAAGCGCAGCTGCTGGTCGGTGTCGGCGACGGCGAGCGTGACCTCGAACTCGGTGGCGCTCAGCGTCGCGATCCGGGTCTCCAGCCGGTCGTGCTTGCGCTCCGCCGCGGTCGGCAGCACCGGGAAGGCCAGGGCGGCGCCGTCCAGCATGGTGGTGACGGTGCGGGGCTCGGGGTCGGCCGCGGCGTCGATCGTGTCGCTCGCCAGCGGGCGGGCGGTGAAGGCGCGCTGCAGCTCGGCGCTGTCCGCGAAGGCCGCGTAGAACGCCTTGAAGTCCTGCGACGGGCAGGCCGTGGCGGCCTGCGCCACGGCGGGCATCGCACCGGCCAGGGCCAGGATGGCCGCGGCCAGAAGAGCGTGTCGCCGGGCCGCCATCAGCGCAGATCCTGGGTCAGGCGCCAGCAGCCGTCGCGGAACGCGAAGACATAGGCGCCGGGCGGACCGTAGGTCCGCACCAGCTCGTGCTCGCCCCGGAACTCGGCCTTGGTGTAGCCGACCCGCCAGCTGTCCTTGCCGAGGTCGGAGAAGGTCAGCTCCAGATCCTCGAAGCTCTGGCTCTTGCCGGCCTCGACCCGGGCGGCGGAGTCGGCGTCGACCCAGGAATAGTCGACCATCGCGATCTTGAAGTCGCGATAGTCCTGGCCCGCGACGGTGGCGACGAGCTGGTGGGGGGCGGCCAGCTTGCGGATCTCGACCTGGGGCCCGACATGGGCGGCGAACACCGCCGGGTTCTGCGCGAAATGCCCGAAGAAGCCGGTGAAGTCCTTCGCCTTGCAGGCCTCCGCCGCCCAGGTCAGGATCTCGGAATCGGGCACCCGGTCGGCCTCCTGCGACCAGGCCGGCTGGGCCAGGCCGAGCGACAGCAGCAGGGCCGTGGCGAGGCCCCGCATCACTCGGCTTCCCAGCTCTTGACCGGTTCCCAGCCCTGGATCGCCAGATCCTCGCGGCCGGGCACGTTCCAGCCCTCGTAGTCGCCATAGGTGGTGACCGCGGCCTTCTCGCCGGTCGCCTTGTTCTCGAAGCGCATCAGGCAGTTGCCGCTGCCGCAGCTCTCGATCTCGGTCAGCTGCTGGCAGATGTTGCCCTGGGTCGGCGCGTTGCGGCCGTAGACATCCAGCGAGCATCTGGCATTGACCACCGGGGTCCAGCCGGCCGCCAGCGCCGCCTTGCGGAATTCGGCATAGGTCTTGGCGCCCTTGATCAGGCGCTCCATCGAGGCGCCGGCCGGTGCCGCCGCGCCGGTCTGGGCCAGAGCTGGCAGAGCGGCCGAGCCGAGGACACAGGCCAGCGCGGCGACCCGCAGGGCCGTAGCCCCGGTCCACCATCCGATCTTCATTGCTCCACCCCTTCTCGTCGGGGGGCGGTCCCCCCGCTTTGGATCGCCACCCCCGGCGGGCCTCGCCGGGGGTGGCGTCGCAGACAACTCAAATCACAGCTTCGCACATTCATTCCTGAATGCGGCGGCAAGTGGGCGCAAAAACAATGTTCCTGTGATCGCGGGTGCGGCGTCGTCCCGCCTCAGCCCCGGCCGGCCGCGATGCCCAGCAGCCCCGCCAGCCCGGCGAAATCCGGCACCACGCCATCGGCGTCCAGCGTCGAGGCGTCGCCATAGCCGAAGGGCACTACCAGCACCCGCACGCCCGCCGCCCGCGCCGTCTCGACGTCGACCGCGTGGTTGCCGACATAGGCGGTGTCGCCGGGCGTCGCGCCGAGGGCGGCGATGCAGGCCAGCAGCGGCGCGGGGTCGGGCTTCATGCCGTGGCCGCTGTCGCCGCCGACCAGCACCCGGACATGCGGGGCGAAGCCCAGCGCGTCCAGCACCGCCCGGGCCATCGCCTCGGCCTTGTTGGTGCAGACCCCGACCGCCACCCCGGCCGCCGCCAGCCCGGCCACCGCCGCGACCGCGCCGGGATAGGCGGTGGTCCGCGCCGCCGGCACCTCGGCATAGCGGTCGAGGAAGCCGCGGGTCATCCAGCCGGCCTCGCCGGGGTCGGCGGCGCGCAGCCGCAGCGCCCCGCGCAGCAGGCCGGGCGCGCCATGCCCCATCAGGCTGCGCACCTCGGCCTCGGACAGCGGGTCCAGCCGGGCTTCGCGCATCACCGGGGCCAGGGCGGCGGTGACATCGGCGACGCTGTCGACCAGCGTGCCGTCGAGATCGAACACCACCGCGCGTGGCCAGGCTGCCGTCATGGTTCCGCCCCTGTCGTCATCATGGGTAAGGTCCCACGATAGACGGGAACGGCCGGGTCGGGCAGCCCGAACCCGGCCGTCCCACCGCGACAGATGGTCAGGCGCTGAAGGTGTACTGGTCGCTGTAGTCGTCGCCGGTCAGGTTCGGATAGACCGGCACCGCCGGCGAGGTCCCGAACATGTTGGTGACGCGGATGTCGACCGTGCCGTAGCCGGCAGGCGACACCGCGGTGATGCTGGACCCGTCGCTGGCGACGGTCTGCGACGCCGCCGGGGCGATGCCGAAATCGACCACGCAGTCGGCGGTGAAGGTCGTACCGGAGGGCGGCGTGATCGTTACCGAGGTGCCGCCGGCGATGGTGCCGCTGGCCGGGCTGACCGCGGCGACGACCGGGGCCGAGGAGGTGATGGTCGGGGCGCCCAGCAGCGTCAGATAGGTGTTGCCGCCATGCTGGAAGCCGACCTGCAGTTCGAACTGCTGCAGCGAGTTGGTCACGGCCGGGGGGTAGGGGGTCAGGAACAGCGGCGACGACCCGCCGTTCAGCGCCGCCTGCTGGGTCGGCTGGACATAGGTGTTGCCGTTGGTCTCCTTCGCCACCGTGTCGATCAGGATGCCCACCTCGTTCAGCGGCTCGGCGGTCGGCCCCGGCCCGGCCGGATTGCTGCTCGATCCGGGATAGAAGGGATGGGTGATGAAGCCCCCGGGGAGGGAGGCCAGCGTCGCCCAGGCGTTCGGTACCAGGTCGTATTTGTTGTAGGTGCAGACGGCGCCGGGGAACTGGCTGTCGAACCAGGCGGCGAAATTGGCGTCGCCGGCGGTCGGGGCGGCGAAGGTGTAGGGCAGGATGCTGGTGATCGACAGCGTGCCGGCCGAGACCAGCTGCTGCAGGAACAGCGCGACCGTGGTCGCCATCGCTCCGCCCAGGCTGTGGCCGACGACGTACAGGGTGTAGGGCGCGCTGCTCTGCAGCTGCGACACCAGGTCGGTGCCCATCACGATGTCGGTGAACGCCGCCATGGCGCCCTGGGAGATGTTGCCGACCGACCCGCTGGTCGGGGTGCCGCCGGCGGCGAAGGGCAGCATCAGCCCGACCTGCATGTCCTGCGCCGTGTCGATCGGGTTGCCCATCACGGTGCCGCGCAGGATCAGGGCATAGGTCGAGTTGCCGTCGCTGTCGTTCGGCCCCTGGGCGATGTAGGCCAGGTTGGCGCCGCTCTGGGTCAGCCCGACCCAGGTCAGGCTCCAATTGCCCTGGGTGGCCAGGTCGGTCAGCGCCAGCTGGGCGGTGATGCCCTGGCCGATCCGGGCCGCCTGCTGCGCCGGCGTCTCGCCCGACGGCCGCGCCGTCGCGCCGTCCGCGGTGAAGGCGGCCAGCGTCATCATGATCTGCGTGTCGGTATAGGTTGCCATCTCGAAAATCCTTTCGATCAAAATAAATCAAATAATCCGTAAAATCTTTTATATGAATAATATGATATGCAGATATCAATATTGGCGACTGAAGTCGCCGGCACAATAAAGCCTATCTTCGAGAAGGATGCAATAACCCGATACTGCAGGCCGGCGATGGGAAATAGGTCCCGACTGCTTGGGTCGACTCTCCGAGAGGCGTTATCGCGAGCCCGCAGCGGCGTGGCACGGGCCCCCCCACCGGCCGACGCCGGCAGGGAAGCCCGCCCTGCTCAATTCACCGAACGATCGGTCAATCGCTCCAGAACGAGGTGCGGGTCACGCGCACCTTGCCGGACTCGATGTCCGTGACGTTGATCACGGGGAAGCCGACCGTCGCGGTGGCGCTGGCCTTCCAGGCGTCGACGATCATGTCGCGCAGCTCCGCAGCACCCGCCGCCACGCGCTGGGTCACGAAGGCGACCGCCTGCGGATTCGGCGTGGTGTAGTTGGCGCTGCCCGGCGCCAGGCGGTAGGTCTGGTCGATCGTGGCCAGCGTCGTCGCCAGGTAGTCATGCACCCGCTGCTCGATCTGGCAGCCGCAGTCGCGATAGCGCGGCAGGGCGGCGCGGATGGCGCGCTCGGTCACGAAGCTCTTGACGAAGGCGCCCTCGAACGGCGCGTGGATCGGCGCCGTGGTGTAGTTGTTCGGGTTGGGATAGTTGCCCCAGCCGTTGAAATGCACCGAGACATGCATCGGCTGGCTGCCGTCGGCCACGTAATGGCCCCACACCCCGATGTCGCGCAGCAGCAGCTTGCGGCGCAGCGCCAGCTGCTCCACGAAGAAGTCGCGGTCGGCGCGGTTCGAGGCGGTGCGCAGCCCCACGGTGAAGGCGCGGATATAGGCGAAGTCCTTCCGCACCTGCTGCCAGCCATCGACCATGCTGTAGTAGAGGTAGCCGGTGCCGTACTGGGTCTGGCCCCCGGCGCGCAGCGCGGTGTCGAAGTCGCGGCGCGACCCCGGCATGGTGGCGAACGGCACGATGCCGAACACCAGCCCGGCATCGTCGATGTCGATGAAATGGCCCGGGTCGCGCTCGAAATCGTGGATCGAGCCGGCGCCCTTGGAGACGTCCAGCTCGGCGTTCCATTCGGCGATCGCGGTCTCGGCGTCATCCGACCAGCGGTCGGTGCGCAGGATGGATTTGATGGTGTCGGGCAGGGCCTCGGCGGCGATTTCGCCGATCTCGACATGGCCGGTGTGGCCCCAGGCCCAGGCCCGTTCCGCGGTGAAGGTTCCGGCCAGGATCAGGGCCGAAAGCCAGCCGATGGCGCGGCCCGCGCGCTGCGTCTTGGTGCGTTCCATTCTGTCCCCCAGGTTGATTCGAGAGATTCCCCCTCGGGAAGTATCGGGGGAATCCAGAACGCTTCGTAGCAGCTTTCCGATGACGGTTCGGTGACAGATCCGAAGTCGTGATAGCCGGAAACACCCGGAGTCGTGCCGGTCAAATCTCGGAAATTTGAGATAAAGTCTATTTTGGTCGGAGATAGCCAGGCACGAAGACAACTTATGGATATGTATTTCTTCGCTGTGTTCTATTTTAAACTGTCATGTGCGGTATCCGGGGCCGGAGGCGTGGACGGGCCTGAGCCACCCCCTCACCCGAAATCGCAGGATTTCCGGGTGAGGGGGTGCCCCGGCCTATCCCCTGCGACCGTATGCGGCCTCAGGCCGCCACGGGCCTTGCGCTCATGGTCAGGAGGTCGTAGCGGGCGACGGTCTCGTCGTCCTGGTTGAACACCTCGACGTCCCAGCGCACCTCGCCGTATTCCGGCTTGCGTGCCGCGGTCTTGCGCTTGACCGTCAGCCGCACCCGGATCGAATCCCCCGGCGACACCGGCTTCAGGAAGCGCAGATCGTCCAGGCCGTAATTGGCCAGCAGCGGCCCGGGCGCCGGGTCGACGAACAGGCCGGCGGCGAAGGACAGGATCAGATAGCCATGCGCCACCCGGCCGGGGAAGAACGGGTTCGCCTTGGCCGCCGCCTCGTCCATATGGGCGTAGAAGGCGTCGCCGGTGAAACCGGCGAAATGCTCGATGTCGGCGATGGTGATGGTGCGCGATGCCGTCTCCACCGTTTCGCCGACCTGGATCTCGTCGTAGTTGCGGCGGAACGGGTGGGTGGCCGGCACCGGCGCCGGGGCGCCCTTGATCCAGCCGCGGGTCAGCGCCGCCAGCCGAGCCGGCGACCCCTGCAGGGCGGTGCGCTGCAGATAGTGGTGCACGCCGCGGATGCCGCCCAGCTCCTCGCCGCCGCCGGCGCGGCCGGGGCCGCCATGCACGAGGCCCGGCAGGGGCGAGCCGTGGCCGGTCGATTCCTTGGCGCAGTCGCGGTCCAGCACCAGCAGCCTTCCATGGAACGGCGCCAGGCCGAACACCAGCGCGTCGGCCACCGCGTCGTCATGGGTGTAGATCGACGCCACCAGGCTGCCCTCGCCGCGGCCGACCAGCTCGACCGCCTGGTCCAGCCCGTCATAGGCGATCACCGTCGCCACGGGGCCGAAGGCCTCGACACTATGCACCTTGCGGGCGCGGGCGGGGTCGGTGCAGCGCAGCAGCACCGGGGCCAGGAAGGCGCCGCCGGGGGCGCCGTAGTTTGCCGACCCTGGCGCCGGGTCGCCGACCACGATCTCGGCCTCGGTGGCCAGTTCGGCGATGGCGGCGCGGACGTCCTCGCGCTGGGCGGTGCTGACCAGCGGGCCCATCCGCACGCTCTCCTGCCGCGGGTCGCCGATCTCCAGGCCCGACAGCCGCTTGCCCAGGGCCGCGATGACGTCGTTCTCCAGCGCCCGGGGCACCAGCACGCGGCGGATGGCGGTGCATTTCTGCCCGGCCTTGGCCGTCATCTCGCGCACCACCTCCCTGACGAACAGGTCGAACTCCGGCGTGTCGGGCGTCGCATCCGGGCCCAGCACCGCGGCGTTCAGCGAATCCCGCTCGGCCACGAAACGCACGGCGTTGCGCGAGATCGCCGGGTGGTTGCGCAGCTTTTCCGAGGTCGCGATCGACCCGGTGAAGGCGACCAGGTCCTGCCCGGTCAGATGGTCCAGCAGGTCGCCGGTGCCGCCGGCGATGAACTGCAGGCTGCCCTCGGGCAGGATCCCCGATTCGGTGATCAGCCTGACCAGCGCCTCGGCGACATAGGCGGTGGCCGAGGCCGGCTTGGTGATCACCGGCACCCCGGCCAGGATCGCCGGCGCCAGCTTCTCCAGCATGCCCCAGCACGGGAAGTTGAAGGCGTTGATGTGGACGGCCACGCCGGTCAGCGGCGTCAGCACATGCAGGCCGACGAAGCTGCCGCCCTTGGACAGCGGCTCGACCCCGCCCTCGACCACGAAGCGCTCGCTCGGCAGCTCGCGCCGGCCGCGCGAGGCATAGGCGAACAGCGTGCCCAGGCCGCCGTCGATGTCGATCAAATTGTCGCGCCGGGTCGCCCCGGTGTCGGCGGCCAGGGCGTAGAGCGGCTCCTTGCGCTCGGACAGGTACAGCGCCAGCGCCTTCAAGAGGTCGGCGCGCTGGTGGAAGGTCAGGCGGCGCAGCGCCGGGCCGCCGACCGTGCGGGCGTGGCGCACCATGCTTCCGAAGTCCAGGCCGCGGCTGGACAGCCGGGCCACCACCCGGCCGTCGATGGCACTGGCGATATCGGCCAGCCCCTCGCTCGGCGCGGTCCAGCGGTCCACGGCATAGTTCTGCAGGATGGCGGTCATGGCGTCCTCCCGATGGCCCGGCGACAGTCCGCGTTGGCGATTGACAAGCCGGGTCCCGGCCCTAAGAATTAACCGATCGATCGTTCAATTCAAGAGGCTCGGATAGGGCCCGACCAGAGGAGGATACCTTGGAGCCAACGGTTCTGGTCGACCGCCGCGACGGCTGGCGCGTGCTGACGCTCAACCGGCCAGACCGGCTGAACGCCTTCACCGAGGAGATGCACCGCGCCTTGGCCGCGGCGCTGGCCGAGATCGAGGCCGATGCCGGCTGCCGCGCCGTGCTGCTGACCGGCGCCGGCCGCGGCTTCTGCGCCGGACAGGATTTGAACGACCGCGCCACCAGCGGCCAGGCGCCGGATCTCGGCGCCACGCTGGACGGGCTGTACAACCCGCTGATCCGCCGCCTGCGGGCCCTGCCGAAGCCGGTGGTCTGCGCCGTCAACGGCGTCGCCGCCGGGGCCGGGGCCAACATCGCCCTGGCCTGCGACATCGTCCTCGCCGCCCGCTCGGCCAAGTTCATCCAGTCCTTCGCCAGGATCGGGCTGGTGCCCGATTCCGGCGGCACCCACGCCCTGCCGCGGCTGGTCGGCGCCGCCCGCGCCCGTGGCTTGGCGCTCTTGGCCGAACCTTTGCCGGCCGATAAAGCGGCGGACTGGGGCCTGATCTGGAAGGCGGTCGACGACGCCGATCTGATGGCGGAGGCCGCGGCGCTGACTGCCCATCTCGCGACCCAGCCGACCCACGGCCTGGCGCTGATCAAGCAGGCGCTCGACGCCTCTTCCGGCAACAGCCTGGACCAGCAGCTCGACCTCGAGCGCGACCTGCAGCGCGGGGCGGGGCAGACCGCGGATTATGCCGAAGGCGTCCGCGCCTTCATCGAGAAGCGGCCGGCCAAGTTCACGGGGCAGGCGTGATGAAGGCGACCACGGGGGCGGAGGCTGAGGCGGTGGCAAAGGCCGCGGCCGAAGCGATGTGGCGGGACGACAGCGCCAGCCGCGACCTCGGCATGGAGATCCTCGAGGTCGGTCCCGGCCGGGCGCGGCTGGCGATGACCCTGCGCCCGGGCATGACCAACGGCCACGGCACCGCCCATGGCGGCTTCATCTTCACCCTGGCGGATTCGGCCTTCGCCTTCGCCTGCAACTCCTACGGCGACCGCACCGTGGCCGCCCATTGCAGCATCACCTTCCTGCGGCCGGGCACGCTGGGCGACCGGCTGGTGGCGACGGCGCGGGAGGTGTCGCGGTCCGGCCGCTCGGGCCTCTACGACGTCAGCGTCGCGGTCGGCGAGACGGTGATCGCGGAGTTCCGCGGCCATTCCCGGACGGTCGGCGGATCCTTCATCGACCGGCCCGCTGAAGGCTGAGCACAGGGAGGGGACGATGGCGACGATCCCAGGGCTCGACGACGCCGAACGGGCGTCGCGCGACGAGATCATGGCGCTGCAGCGCCAGCGCCTGGCCTGGTCGCTGCGCCACGCCTACGACAACGTCCCGCATTACCGCCGGTCCTTCGACGCGGCCGGGGTGCATCCGTCCGATTTCCGGGACCTGTCCGACCTCGCCAGGTTCCCGTTCACGGTGAAGCAGGACCTGCGCGACAACTACCCCTTCGGCCTGTTCGCGGTGCCGCGCGAGCGGCTGGCCCGCATCCACGGCTCCTCCGGCACCACCGGCAAGCCGATCGTGGTCGGGTACACCCAGGCCGATCTCGACATGTGGGCGACGGTGATGGCGCGGTCGATCCGCGCCGCGGGCGGCCGGCCGGGCATGATGGTGCATGTCGCCTATGGCTACGGCCTGTTCACCGGGGGCCTGGGCGCCCATTACGGGGCGGAACGGCTGGGCTGCACCGTGGTGCCGATGTCGGGCGGCATGACCGAGCGCCAGGTCCAGCTGATCACCGATTTCCGGCCCGACATCATCATGGTGACGCCGAGCTACCTGCTGGCGATCCTTGACGGCTTCCGCGCCCAGGGGCTGGACCCGCGCGACAGCTCGCTGCGCTTCGGCATCTTCGGGGCGGAGCCCTGGACCAACGCCATGCGCCAGGAGATCGAACAGGCCTTCGCCCTTGATGCCACCGACATCTACGGCCTGTCGGAGGTGATCGGCCCCGGCGTCGCCCAGGAATGCGTCGAGACCAAGGACGGGTTGCACATCTGGGAGGACCATTTCCTGCCGGAGGTGATCGACCCGGTCACCGGTAAGGGGCTGCCGGATGGCGAGATCGGCGAGCTGGTCTTCACCTCGCTGACCAAGGAGGCGTTCCCGATCATCCGCTACCGCACCCGCGACCTGACCCGCCTGCTGCCCGGCACGGCCCGGCCCGGCATGCGGCGGATGGAGAAGGTGACGGGCCGGTCCGACGACATGATCATCCTGCGCGGCGTCAACGTCTTCCCGACCCAGATCGAGGAGACGCTCTTGGCCTGCGACTGGTGCGGCGGCCATTTCCTGATCGAGCTCAGTCGCCCGGGGCGACTGGATGAGATGACGGTGCTGGCCGAGGCGCGGGCAGAGGCCTGGGACGGGTCGGGCCTGGCTGTCCATGCCGAGCGGCTGACGGCGCGGATCAAGGACACGATCGGGGTTTCGGCGCGGGTGGTGATCCAGGCCCCGGGGTCGATCGAACGCTCCGCCGGCAAGGCCAAGCGGGTGATCGACAAGCGGCCGAAGGGGTAGCGGGACCGGTTTCCTCGCTGGCGTCAGCGATCCTGCGCTCCGTGCCAGATGCGGAGGATCTCCACGGCGGCCGGTGTGATCCGATAGACGATCACATAGGGCCACATGGCTGTGAGTTCGCGGGTCCCCGGGACAATGCCGAGCCGACCGCGCTCAGGAAGATATTCGAGACGATCGCAGGTCGCGATGATCTGGATTGCGATCCTGGTTGCGGCAAACGGGTTGTGCTCACCGATATGGGCCCGGATGCTCGCCAAGTCAGCCAAGGCATCCGCAGTGAGGATTACGGACATTCAGGCGGCGGCAGCTCGTCCTTGGTGCCCCAGGACAGCAGCCAACGCCGCACATCCTCATACGGGACGACCTTGCCGGCGTCGGCAGATGCGATGCCTTCGAGGATCGCGACACGCTTTGCGGCGATCTCGGGATCCTCAGGCGGATCGATCTGAACGGGCTTCGTCATACCCCTCAATATAGGCTCGATCCGGCCCGATGGCCATCCTGGGGCGTCTTTGGCCGGCTTGTCCGGGTATCGCCGGTCTGAACTCACACGTGGTCGTAGTCCACCACCACCCGGTCGGTCCTGGGGTGCGCCTGGCAGGTCAGGATGAAGCCGGCCTTGAGTTCCCAGGGCTCCAGCGAATAGTTCACATCCATCTCGGCCTCGCCCTCGACCAGCCGGGCGCGGCAGGTCGAGCACATGCCGCCCTTGCAGGCATAGGGCAGGTCCATGCCGGCGCGCAGTGCTGCGTCCAGGATGCTCTCGCCCTCGGCCACCGGCACCTCGCGGCGCTTGCCGTCGACGGTCAGCGCCGCCATCCGGCTGGGCATGTCGGGGGCCGGCGCGCCGGACGATGAGAGGGGGGGCTTCGGCCGCGGTCGGCCACCCAAGGCCGAGACGAAGCGTTCGACATGCACCTTCTCGGGCGCGACGCCGATCTCCGCCAGGGCGGCCTCGATCTCGTGGCTCATCCCCTCGGGGCCGCAGAGATAGACATGGTCGACGGCTTCGGCCGGCACCACCAGCCGCAACAGCCGGCGGACCTTGTCGGCGTCCAGCCGGCCGTTGAGGATGGCAAGATCCTGCTCCTCCTGCGACAGCACATGGAACACCGAGAGCCGGCCGATGAAACGGTCCTTCAGCTCCTCCAGCGCCTCGCGGAACACGATCTCCTCGGTCGACCGGTTGCCGTAGAACAGGAAGAAGCGGCTGTCGGGTTCGCGGCTCAGCACGCCGCGCAGGATCGACAGAACCGGGGTGATGCCCGACCCGGCGGCGAAGCCGACATGGATCCGTCCGGTCTCCGGAGTATGGGGCACACCGAAGCGCCCGGTCGGGGTCATCACCTCGATGGCGTCGCCGGGCTTCAGCGTGGCGTTGACCCAGCGGGAGAACACACCGCCCTCGACCTGCTTCACCGCGATCCGCAGCTCGGCATCGTCGGGGCCGGAGCAGATCGAATAGGACCGGCGCAGATCCTCGCCGTCGATGGTGGCGCGCAGGGTCAGGTACTGGCCGGGGGTGAAGCGGTAGTCGGCATCGAGCCCGTCCGGCACGTCGAAGGCGATCGAGACCGCATCGGCCGTCTCGCGCTTGAGGTCGCGGATGGTCAGGCGGTGGAAGCGCGGCGTGGACATCGGCGGCTCCCGGCCGTTAGTGGCACTTGAAATACTCGAACGGCTCGCGGCAGTCGGTGCAGCGCCACAGCGCCTTGCAGGAGGTCGAGCCGAATTCCGACAGGCGCTCGGTGTGGACCGACCCGCAGCGCGGGCAGGGGACCGTGTCCTCCCCGAACAGGGCGCGCCGTCCGCCGCCGTCCTGCGGCGGGACGATGCCGTATTCGGCCAGCTTGCGGCGGCCCTCCACGGTCATCCAGGCGGTGGTCCAGGCCGGCGACAGCACGGTCCGCACCCGGGCGCCGGCGATGCCCGCCTGCTCCAGCGCCAGCTCGATCTCCAGCCCGATCATGCTCATCGCCGGGCAGCCGGAATAGGTCGGGGTGATCGCCACCTCGACCCGGCCGTCATGCACCGCCACGTCGCGCAGGATGCCGAGATCGGCGATGGTCAGCACCGGGATCTCCGGGTCGACCACGGTGGCCGCGGCGTTCCAGGCGCGCTGGCGCAACTCCTCCGCGGCTTCTTTCTGAGTCCCCCCTCCCCCTGCGGGAGGGGGGTAGGGGGAGGGGGTTGTTTCCGCCTGAGCCGACCAAGGGGCGAGCCGAGCTGATCCGGACGCCGCGGAGGACAGGGACTCTTCGCACGCGGACGCTTGCAGACCCCTCCCCCTAGCCCCCTCCCGCAAGGGGAGGGGGGACTCGGAAGGAATGGGAGAGGCTCCGGACCTCGTCACCACTTCGCCCCCGGAAAGCTGCGCTGCAGGTATTGCAGCTCGCTGAGGAGGTGGCCGAGATGTTCGCTGTGCCGGCCGTCGCGGCCGCCGCGCTGCATCCAGCCGGGGGCCGGCGCCGTCAGCGTCGCCTCGGCCAGGATCTCGGCCACGGTCCGCGACCAGGTCTCGCGCAGGCCTGCCGGGCCGATGGCGACGCCGCGGCCGACCAGGTCGCCGTCATCCGGCTCGAAGGCCTCGCCGGTGTAGGGCCACAGCTCCTCCACCGCGGCCTGGGCCCGGGCATGGCTCTCTTCGGTGCCGTCGCCCAGGCGGATCACCCATTCGGCGCTGTGCCGCAGGTGATAGGCGCTCTCCTTCTCCGACTTCGCGGCGATCGCCGCCAGGGTCGGGTCGGTGGAGGCCATCATCGCCCGCCAATACGGGTCGGCGAAGGCGGAGTAGAACAGCTGGCGGACGATGGTGCGGGCGAAGTCGCCGTTCGGCTGCTCGACCAGCAGCAGGTTGCGGTACTGGCCGACGTCGCGCAGATAGGCGTAGCCGTCCTCGTCATTGCCGGCGGCCTCGACCTCCGCGGCATAGGCGTAGAGGGCGCGGGCCTGGCCGATCAGGTCGAGCCCGATATTGGCCAAGGCCATGTCCTCTTCCATCATCGGCGCGTGGCCGCACCATTCCGACAGGCGGTGGCCCAGGATCAGGGCGTCGTCCGCCCGCGCCAGGGCGTAGCGGACCAGCGGCGTCTCGGCGACGGTGATAGAGCTGGTGGCCATCACATATGCCCGACTTCGTCCGGCACGTCGTAGAAGGTCGGGTGGCGGTAGATCTTGCTGGCCGCCGGCTCGAACATCATGCCCTTGTCGGCGGGGTCGGAGGCGGTGATGGCGTTGGACGGCACCACCCAGATCGACAGGCCCTCGCCGCGGCGGGTGTAGAGGTCGCGGGCCGCCTGCAGCGCCATGGTGGTGTCGGCCGCGTGCAGCGACCCGACATGCTTGTGCGCCAGACCGTTGCGGCTGCGGATGAAGACTTCCCAGAGCGGAATGGTCTGGCTGGTCATGCTGGATCCTCCGGGGTCAGGCGGCGGCGCGGGCGCGGCGCTTCGCGGCGAAGGCCAGGGCGGCCTCGCGCACCCAGGCGCCGTCGTCATGGGCCTTGCGGCGGGCCGCCAGCCGGTCGCGGTTGCAGGGGCCGTTGCCGGCCAGCACCTGCTTGAACTCGCTCCAGTCGATGGTGCCGTAGTCCCAATGCCCGGTCTCGGGGTTCAACCGGAGGTCGGGGTCGGGCAGGGTCAGGTCGATGAACCGGGCCTGGGGCACGGTGGCGTCGACGAATTTCTGGCGCAGCTCGTCATTGGAGAAGCGCTTGATCTTCCACTTGGTCGAGGTGTCGCTGTGCTGGCTGTCGCCATCCGGCGGCCCGAACATCATCAGGCAGGGCCACCACCAGCGGTTCAGCGCGTCCTGCGCCATCGCCTTCTGCTCCGGCGCTCCGCGGGCCAGGGTGACCATGATCTCGTAGCCCTGGCGCTGGTGGAAGCTCTCCTCCTTGCACACCCGGATCATGGCGCGGGCATAGGGGCCGTAGGAGCAGCGGCACAGCGGGATCTGGTTCATGATCGCGGCGCCGTCGACCAGCCAGCCGATGGCGCCGATATCGGCCCAGGTCAGGGTCGGGTAGTTGAAGATCGAGGAGTATTTGGCGCGGCCGGACAGCAGCTGGTCGACCAGCTCCTCCCGCGCCGTGCCCAGCGTTTCCGCTGCGGCGTAGAGGTACAGGCCATGGCCGCACTCATCCTGCACCTTGGCCAGCAGCGCCGCCTTGCGCCGCAGCGACGGGGTGCGGGTGATCCAGTTGCCCTCGGGCAGCATGCCGACGATCTCGGAATGGGCGTGCTGGGAGATCTGCCGCGTCAGCGTCTTGCGATAGGCCTCGGGCATCCAGTCATTCGGCTCGATCCGCTCCTCGGCATCGACCCGCTCCTGGAACCGGGCGGCGAGGGCTGCGTCCTCGACCGGCCCCTTGGCGTTTGGACGGGGGGTGGCGTCGGCGGTGGCGTTGAGGGCTTGCGTGTACATGGCGTCCAGCATCCTCCCTGACCTTGGGAAGAGTATATGTCACAGGAAAATTGATCGTCAAGATTTTTCGTAACATATTGAGGCGGCGCTACCCTCTTCGTCATTGCGAGGAGGCGAAGCCGACGAAGCAATCCATGCCAGGCGGCGCCATGGATTGCTGCGCTGCGCTCGCAATGACGGGAAGGGGTGGCGCCCTACCGGAACCGCTCCTGCAGCTCCGGGCCGGGTGGGGGCAGGGGGCCGGATTCGGTCTGGCCGTGGGCGTCGAGCCAGCGTTCGGAAGCCGGCAACAGCCGGTGGTACAGGTCGGCGCACAAAGCGCGGGCGGCGGCGCCGGGCCAGTCCGGCGGCAGCAGGTCGGCCGGCAGGATCGGGTCGCGCAGGATGATGCGGCGCCAGCCATGGATCAGCAGGATGCGGGCGATGAAGCTGTCCAGCTCGGACAGGGCCTCGCCGGCCGCCAGCGCCTCCCGCAGCGGGCCGAACGCCGCGAGGAAGCGGCGATAGGCGGCGGCGGTCTCGTCCAGCGGCCAGCTCAGCGCCGCCAGCCGGCGGCCGGTGTCGGTGTCGGCCGCGGCGTCCAGGCGCAGCGCATCCGCCGCCGCCGGCGGGATCGCGGTGCCGGCCGGCGCCACCCAGACGCCCGGGGCCGCGGCGCCGAAGCCGGCCTCCTGCAGCGCCGTCCGCGCCGCCTCCCGCTCCGTCCCGGTGCCCAGCAGCACCAGCTCGAAGCCGCGGCCCGGGGCCGGCGGGTGGGCGTTGTAGATGTGCTGCGTCGCCGACCGGAACGTCTCTCGCCCCTTGTCAGCCAGGCGGTAGAAGCTGTTGCGGCCGACCCGGCTGCGCTCCAGCCAGCCATCGGCCGCCAGCCGCGACATCGCGGTGCGCACCACGCCGTCGCCGATGTCGATCGTGTGCAGGAAGGCGGACAGGGTGCCCAGCCACAGCGACCCGCCGCGCGGCACCACGGCGTCGCCATAGAGGGTGATGATGATCGACCAGGTCCGCGACGGCTCGGTCTTCAGGGTCTGCAGGATCAGGCGCAGGGCGGTGGTGGGCATGACGCTAGGAATAGCGGCAATCCGCTGTGGCGCAAATGGTGGCCGGGTTGGTGAAGGCATGGTGCCCGCTCCCCGTGTCGCCGCCCCTGGACCGCAATGGCCGGTCCGCTCCAAACTGGACATGGCGCTCGGCTCTCGGAAGCGGTCGATTGCCCCCGGATTGACAGCTGGCCTGGGCGGTCCAGATCTGCTCGGGAGATATAAGGAAGGGCGATTTGAATTGTACCACGATTATCGGGATATCAGATCCCTGACAAAGCAGAGTCCGAAATGGTTCGATGAAAAAAGGGTGCCAAGATATTGCGATTTCCATCCGAACATGGCTGCGAATATCTATGCCAAGCAGGCTGCCCTGGTCCTGATTTCATGTCAAAGCTGTGACAGTGTATTCTCTGTATGCATAACCGGCATTACGAATACCGAGAGTCAGCGGCTGGGAAAATCTCTTGCCGATGAGCTTCAGGATGGCACGCTGGATTACGGCGACCCGCCCAATATCGGATGCTGCTCGCCCGGCCCGAGCATGACCAGTGTGCCGCGCCGCATTTTGCAATACTGGGTCCTGGATCCCAAGAAATGGCAGTGGTACCGGGACGAGACCATCGAGGGCCCGTACGTCCCCGAGTTGCGGGAAGAATGGCAGAGGCAGATGTATCGAGATCTGGCTGACCAGGACGATGACGCCCGGGCTTCGCGGGAGGATGAGTGGCAGCCGCGGACGCATCGGGATGAGACCGACGAACCCGACGAGGGCGATGTCGTTCTCGTGCCGTACAAGGAGTGGCAGAGACGGGAACTGGCCAAGCAGCGCGGTGTCTGGGCTGCCTTCCGGCGCCTGCTCGACCGCCTGAAAAGCTGATCGGCTCAGGCCGTCTCGGCCTGTTTGCGGTTTTTGTGGCCGGGGGGCGGCACCGCCGCCAGGGCATCGGCGGAGCCGGACAGCACCAGCTCGGTCGCCATCCGGGCATAGTCGGCGCGGCTCAGCCCCTTGCCCTCGCGGAACCACAGATAGTGCCAGTTCAGCATGCCGAACAGCGACATGGTCAGCGGCATCAGCCGGCTGCGGTCGGCCGCCACCTGCGGCACCGCCTGGGCCAGCGCGTCGGAGAAGATCCGCACCAAAGTGCGCTCCATCTCCTTCAGCTGCTCCTGCTGGTCGGCGGGCAGCAGCTTCAGGCTGGTGATCTGCACCTGATGCTCGGCATCGGCGTTGCGGTAGGATTCGAGCAGGGCGGCAGCGATGGCATGCAGCCGGTCGCGGGCGCTGTTGGGCTCCGCCGCCGCCTTCTCCACCGCCGTGACCAGCAGCGACAGATGGTTCGACAGGATGTCGAACAGCACCGCTTCCTTGTCGCGGTAGTAGTGGTACAGCAGGGCCTTGGACATGCCGCAGGCCTCGGCGATCAGGCTCAGCGAGGCGCCGGTGAAGCCGTGCCGGGCGAACAGCTCCGCCACCTGGTGCAGGATCGCCTGCCGCTTCTCGTCGTAGTCCTGGGCGCGGGTTCGGGCCATGACCTCGGATCCGTTCACGATTCGTCGTCGCTCCAGCCTCGGATCATCGGCTGCGCAGATCAAGAATTCTCTGATCGACCGGTCAATGAATGGCGACCATGCGGCTTTGCCGGCTGCGTCTTTGTCGGCTTCCGGCGCAGCACCGGGGCGGTGGTGGCCTGCCGGCGGTCGGCGCTGGGCCGGCAGCCGAACTGGGCGCGGTAGCGGCGCGAGAAATATTCCGGCGAGGGGAAGCCGCAGGAGAAGGCGATCTCGGTGACGCTGAGGTCGGTCTGCTGCAGCAACTGGTGCGCCTTGGCCATCCGCAGGAGCCCGTACTGGCTCAGCACCGACCGGCCGAGCTCCTGCCGGAAGCGGCGCTCGAGCTGGCGCAGCGACAGGCCGATGCGGCCGGCGATCGCGGCGCAGGGCAGCGGCTCGTCGAGGGTGCCGCGCATGATGTCCAGCGCCCGCGCCACATCAGGGTCGGGCGCCCGGCGGGCCGGTTCGCCGAGCGTCTTCTGCTCGGTCTCCGGCGGGCGGACGCGGCCGAGCAGCAGGTGCTCGGCGACCTCGCCGGCCAGCCCGGCATCGGCCTGCCGGCCGATCCAGGCCACCATCATGTCGAGGATCGCCGCGGCGCCGGCGCAGGTGATGCGGTCGCCGGAGACGGCGTAGAGCTGCGGCACCGCATGCACCGCGGGATAGCGCTCCTGGAACCCGGTCAGGTTGTCCCAGTGGATCGCCGCGCTGTGGCCGTCCAGCAGCCCGGCCTCGGCCAGGGCCTGGCTGCCGTTCTCGATGCCGCCGATCTCGACCCCGAAGCGGGCCAGGCGGCGCAGCCGCTGCAGCACCGGGCGGTGGCGGGCGGCGGTCGAGGATTCGAAGCTGGCCAGCACGAACACCGTGCCGCAGCCCTCCGCCGCGTCGAGGTCGCCGTCGACCGGGGTGGCGGCGCCATTGCTGGCCCGCACCGGCCGCCCGTCGGCCGAGACCACGGTCCAGGCGAACAGCCGCTCCTGCGCCAGCCAGTTGGCGACGAACAGCGGCTCGATCGCCGCGGCGAGGCCGAGGCTGGAGAATTCCGGCAGGACCAGGAAGGCCAGTTTTCGCATGCGAGTCAGCATGCCATCCCATGGCAGGGGAGGATGGACAGAAATCGACATCGGCATGGCGAAAAAGGACAGGTCGGGCCTCGGCAGACGCCCCCATTCTCCCGTCAACGCCAAGCCAGCGGGCCCCAGGCGACCGGGCGCCCGGACAAGGAGATGACGATGGGTGCAGACACCGTGTGGAGCGCGGCCGACCAGGCTGCCGGCTATTCCCTCCCCGCCCCGTTCTTCTACGACGAATCGATCTACCGGGAGGAACGGGAGAAGATCTTCCTCAAATCCTGGCACCTCGTCGGCCACATCAACGATTTCCGCGAGACTGGCGACGTGGTGATGGAGTCGATCCTCGACCAGAGCGTGATCGTGATGCGGGCGGCGGACGGCCAGATCCGCGGCTTCCACAATGTCTGCCAGCATCGCGGCAACCGCCTGGTCGAAACCCGGCGAAGCAAGGCCCGGGCGATCACCTGCGGCTACCACGCCTGGACCTACGGCCTCGACGGCGCCCTGCGCGGGGCGCCGCGCACCGAGTGCCTGACCAATTTCGACAAGGCCAACCACGGGCTGAAGCCGGTGCGGGTCGAGGTCTTCGCCTCCTTCGTCTTCGTCAACCTCGACGCCGACGCCCAGCCGGTGGCCGAGATGGCGCCGGGCGCCGAGGCCCAGGCCCGACGCTTCCTGCCCGATCTCGACCGGCTGGTGCTGATCGAGGAGGTCGACGTGCCGGTGGCGGCCAACTGGAAGGTGATCCAGGAGAACTCGATCGAGGGCTATCACTTCACCTATTCCGGCCCGGTGCACCGCGAGTTGGCCCAGCTGATCGATTTCGACGGCTACGAGCTGACGCCGCGCGGCGACTGGTGGACCTATATCGGCCCGCCGCGAAAGGGCGTCACCGAGGCCTATGGCGTGCCGCTGGAGGGCGCGACCTGGCAGACCGACTGGTTCTTCAACCTCGGGCTGTGGCCAAACGCGACGATCTACGCCTTCCCCTATTCCGACGTGGTCGGCACCTTCATCATGATCCCGACCGGGCCGGAGACCTCGATCCTGCGCTTCGGCTATTACGGCCCGGAAGGCCGCGCACTGCCCGACGTGACCAAGGCCTGCATCCGCTGGATGAACCAGGACCTGGGGCCGGAGGACATCCAGCTCAACATCTCGAACCAGAAGGGCTTGCGGTCGATGGGCTTCAGCCATGGCCGCTACATCATCGGCGAGACGCCGGACAATCGCAGCGAGCACCTGGTGCGCCACTTCCACCGGCTGTGCCACCAGGCGATCCGCCCCGAAGCCGCCTGAAGAGATCTCCGGCGATGGCCACCCCCAATCGATACGACTACGTCATCGTCGGCGCCGGCTCGGCCGGCTGCGTCCTGGCGGCGCGGCTGACCGAGGACCCGGCGGTCCGCGTGCTGCTGCTCGAGGCCGGGCCGGCCGACCGCAGCTGGCAGATCCACATGCCGGCCGCGGTCGGCAGCCTGCTGTCCTCGGACCGGTTCAACTGGAACTACGTCTCGGACCCGGAGCCGTATCTCGACGGTCGCCGGCTGACCCATCCGCGCGGCCGGGTGCTGGGCGGGTCGTCCTCGATCAACGGCATGGTCTATATCCGCGGCCATGCCCGCGACTATGATTCCTGGGCCCAGATGGGGCTGCAGGGCTGGGCCTATGCCGATGTGCTGCCCTATTTCAAGCGGGCGGAGCGGCACGGGCTGGGCGGCGACGCCTATCACGGCGGCGACGGGCCGCTGTCCGTCTTCGCGCCCGACCCCGCGGCGTCGCCTCTGGCCGAGGCCTTCCTCCGGGCGGGGCAGCAGGCTGGCTATGGCCTGACCGACGACGTCAATGGCGAGCGCCAGGAAGGCTTCGGCCGGATCGACCGCACCACCGGCGGCGGCCGGCGCTGGAGCGCGGCGCGCGCCTATCTGCAGCCGGCGCGGAAGCGCCCGAATCTCACCGTGCTGACCGGCGCCCTGGTCCGCCGCATCGTGCTCGAGGGCGGCCGGGCGGTCGGCGTCGAATACGCCAGGCAGGGGCAGGTCGCCACCGCCCGGGCCGAGGCCGAGGTGATCCTGTCCGGCGGGGCCATCAACTCGCCCCAGATCCTGCAGCTCTCCGGTATCGGCGCGGCCGACGACCTGGCGGGGCTGGGCATCCAGCCGCTGGTCGACCTGCCCGGCGTCGGCGCCAACCTGAACGACCACCCCGACATCGTCATCCAGCACCGCTGCCTGCAGCCGGTGTCGCTGTTCGGGGTCAATCGCGGCCTCGCCAAGCTGACCACCGGGCTGCGCTGGTTCGCCGGCAAGTCCGGCCCGGCGGCATCCAACCATTTCGAGGCCGGCGGCTTCATCCGCAGCCGGCCGGGGATCGAACACCCCGATTTGCAGCTGACCTTCATGCCGATCGCGATCAAGCCCGGCACGGTCGAGGATGTCGGCGGCCACTCCTTCCAGGTGCATATCGACCTGATGCGGCCGAAGAGCCTGGGGCACGTGAAGATCCGCTCGGCCGACCCGGCCCAGCCGCCGGCGATCCGCTTCGACTATCTGAAGGAGGCGCAGGACCGCGACGACCTGCGCGCCTCGGTCCGGCTGACCCGCGAGATCCTGGCCCAGCCGGCCCTGGCGCCGTTCCGCGGCGAGGAGATCACTCCCGGCCCGGCGGTGCGCACGGATGACGAGATCGACGCCTATCTGCGCCAGGGCATCGAGACCTGCTACCACCCGGTCGGCACCTGCCGCATGGGGCGCGATGGGGCCAGCGTGGTCGACGGGCAGTGCCGGGTGCACGGCGTGGCGGGCTTGCGCGTGGTCGACGCCTCGGTGATGCCGGCGATCGTCAGCGGCAACACCAACGCGCCCACCATCATGATCGCGGAGAAGGTCAGCGACCTGATCCGCGGCCGGCCGCCGCTGCCGCGTAACGGGGCCCCGGTCTGGATCCACCCCGCCTGGGAACTCGCCCAGCGTTGAAGGAGCCCTAATGATGACGGCATTGCTGCACACCGCCGCCGCGCCCGTGCCCGGGGCGCACACCGAGGCCCGGGTGGACCTCGCCGCCGCCTTCCGCTGGTTCGCCCGGCTCGGCATGCATGAATCGATCGCCAACCACATGAGCGTCGCGGTCTCCGAAGACGGGTCGCGCTTCCTGATCAACCCGTGCCGGCTGCACTTCTCGCGGGTCACCGCCGGCAGCCTGCTGCTGCTCGACGCGCATGACCCGACCACGCTGGACAAGCCGGACGCGCCCGACCCCACCGCCTGGTACCTGCACGCAAGGCTGCATGCGCGGCTGCCGCATGCCCGCTGCGTCATGCACCTGCATTCGAAATACGCCACCGCTTTGGCCAGCCTGGCCGACAGCACGATGCATCCGATCGACATGAACACGGCCCGCTTCTTCGGCCGGGTGGCGATCGATGACGGCTTCGCCGGCATGGCCCTGTCGGATGAGGAGGGCGACCGCCAGGCCGCGCTGATGACCGAGGGCAAGACGGTGCTGCTGATGGCCAATCACGGCGTGCTGGTGATCGGCGCCACCGTCGCCGACGCCTTCGACGAGCTGTATTATTTCGAGCGCGCGGCCGAGACGCTGATCACCTGCTACGCCACCGGCCAGCCCCTGCGCGTGCTGCCCGACGACGTCGCCCGGCTGACCGAACAGCAATGGCGCGGCTATGGCCGCTTCGCCGCCGACCACCTCGACAACGTCAAGGCCATCCTGGACGAGGGGGAGCCTGGGTATCGGGGGTGAGGGGAGCCGCCACCCCCCTCGTCATTGCGAGGAGGCGAAGCCGACGAAGCAATCCATGGCGCCGGTATGGGCTGCCCGATGGATTGCTTCGCTGCGCTCGCAATGACGGGGGAGGGGGCCTGACGACGCTTAAACCGGAATCGCCACGCTGTTCTTGATCTCTCTCAGGGCGAAGTTCGAGCTGATGTGCTGCACCGCGGGGCTGGTGAACATCACCTCCTTCAGGAACTTCTCGTACTCCAGCGGGCTCTTGGTCACGATCCGCAGGATGTAGTCGGCCGAGCCGGTCATCGAGTAGAACTCCAGCACCTCCGGCCGCTCTGCGATGGTCTTCTCGAAGGCCGCGATCTGCTCGCCGTCGTGCTTGGCCAGGGTGACATGGGCGAAGGCGGTCTCGCCGAAGCCCAGCTTGGCCGGGTCGACCCGGGCGACGTAGTCCTTGATCACGCCACGCTCCTCCAGCGCCTTCAGCCGCCGCCAGGTCGGCGAGGTCGACAGGCCGATGGCGTCGGCCAGCTCCTGCACGCTCTGCCGGGCGTTGCGCTGCAGCGCCGCCAGGATGGCGCGCTCGAACCGGTCCAGATCTTCGCCATCTCCAGGCATGATATTCCCCGATTGTGGCTTCATCGGGTGGATCATACCTCAAGACCCCCAATCCCGGGTCCAGTCCGGCAAAACTTTTCCGCGAGGCGGGCGCATCCTTTTCTGACGTGATGCGCCTTGCGCGTCGGGTCAGAAGCAGGACGACACCGTGACCGCTCTCGCCTTCCAGCAGCCCCGCCGTCCCCACATCGCGAACGCGCCCGATCCCGGCGTCGACTGGCGCCGTGTCGCGCATCTGCTGCACGTCTCGCGCGCCCTCGACGCGCTGGAGGAGACGGTGCTGGTGCCGCAGAAGAAGGTGCTCTACCAGTTTTCCGCCCGCGGCCACGACCTGGCGCAGATCCTGCTGGGCACCCGGCTGACCGACCCCCGGGACGCGATCTGCGGCTATTACCGGTCGCGGCCGATCCTCTTGACCCTCGGCGTCGACCTGGCCGACGCGCTGGGCTCCTCCATGGCCCGGGCCGACGGCTATTCCGACGGCCGCGACATCGGCGTGGTGTTCAACCACCCCAACCTGTCCGGCCCCTCGGCGCTGCCGATGTGCGGCGGCGTCGGCGCCCAGTACACCCCGACCACCGGCTGGGCCCAGGCGATCGAATACGGCCGCACCGTGCTGCACGACCCGGCCTGCGACCGCGCCATCGGCGTCGCCCTGGGCGGCGACGCCTCGGTCGCCACCAACGGCTTCTGGTCGGCCCTGACCATCGCCACCACCCAGCGCCTGCCGGTGCTGTTCTACATCGAGGACAATGGCTACGGCATCTCGGTGCCGTCGCATTTCCAGACCCCGGGCGGCGACATCGCCGCCAACCTCGCCAGCTTCCGCGGCCTGCACATCCTGGCCGGCGACGGCACCGACCCGGCCGAGGCGGCGCGGCTGGTCGACGCCGCCGTGGCCCATGTCCGCGACAGCCGCGGCCCCTGCCTGCTGCGGCTTAAGGTGCCGCGGCTGGAGGGCCACAGCTTCCAGGACACCCAGACCTACAAATCGGCCGAGGTGGTGGCGGCGGAATGGGCCCGCGACCCGCTGCCCAAGCTCAGGGAATTCCTGGTCCCGGCCGTGCTGGACGCGGCCGAATGGGATGCGCTGGCGGCCGAGGCCGAGGCGGCGGTGCAGGCGGCGCGGGCGGCGGCCGAGGCTCGGCCGGTGGCCGACCCCGCGACGGTCACCCGCCACGTCTTCTCCGACGACCAGCCGCAGGTGATGGGCGGCCTGCGCGGCCAGGGCATCGTCCCGGCCGCCGGGCACGACACGCCGCAGCCGGAAGGGCCGCGGATCAACATGGTCACCGCCATCCGCCGCACCCTGGACCACGAGCTGTCGGCCAATCCGCGCATGGTGATTTTGGGCGAGGATATCGGCCCCAAGGGCGGCGTCCACGCGGTGACCCTGGGGCTGCAGGCGAAGCACGGCGTCGACAGGGTGATGGACACCAGCCTGTCGGAGGAGGGCATCGTCGGCCGCTCCGTCGGCCTCGCCCTGGCCGGGCTGCTGCCGGTGCCGGAGATCCAGTTCCGCAAATACGCCGACCCGGCGGTGGAGCAGATCAACGATTGCGGCACGCTGCGCTGGCGCACCAACAACCGCTTCGCCGCCCCCATGGTGCTGCGCATGCCGGTCGGGTTCTTCAAATGCGGCGACCCCTGGCACAGCCAGACCAACGAGGTGCAGTTCGTGCATGCGCCGGGCTGGAAGGTGGCGGTGCCGTCCAACGCCGAGGATGCGGTCGGGCTGCTGCGGGCGGCGCTGCGCGGCGACGACCCGGTGATGTTCCTCGAACACCGCGCCATGCTCGATGCCGCCTGGGCCCGGCGGCCCTATCCCGGCGACGATTACGTGCTGCCCTTCGGCCGGGCCCGGACCACGATGGCAGGCAGCGACCTGACCATCGTCACCTGGGGCGCCATGGTCGAACGGGCGGAGGAGGCGGCGCGCAGCAGCGGCCGGTCGGTCGAAGTAATTGACCTGCGCACGCTGATGCCGTGGGACAGCGCAGCCGTGCTGGCCTCGATCGCCCGCACCCGGCGCTGCCTGATCGTGCACGAGGACCTGCGCACCGGCGGCTTCGGCGCCGAGATCGCGGCCGTGGTGGCGGAGGAGGCGTTCATGGACCTCGACGCCCCGGTGGCGCGGCTGACCATGCCGGACATCCCCAGCCCCCACAATCCGGCCCTGCTCGACGCCGCGGTGCCCTCGGTCGAGCGCATCCGCGACCGGATCCTCGCGCTGACCGGGTTCTGACATGGCCGATACGATCGAAGTCACCGGTGTCGACGTCCTGGCGCCGATCCAGCAGGAGGGCACCAAGGCGGCAGTGCGCAGCTGGTTCGCGGCGGTCGGCGACACGGTGCGCGAGGGCGACCCACTGGTCGAGCTGGAGACCGACAAGGTCGCGGTCGAGGTGCCGGCCCCTGCCTCCGGCGTGCTGACCGAGATCCTGATCCCCGCCGACCAGGACGCCACGCCCGGTGCGGTGCTGGGGCGGATCGGGGCGGGCGCCGGTGAGGCCCGATCTTCCTTAGTCCCCCCTCCCCTTGCGGGAGGGGGGCAGGGGGAGGGGGTTGTCGATGACAGTCACCCACATCCGCCAATCCCTGACCGAACGTCCGGTCAATTCTTATCCGGCTCCGGCGGCGGAAACCCCCTCCCCCTAGCCCCCTCCCGCGAGGGGAGGGGGGACGCCAAGGTAGCCGACCGCTCGATCGCCGATTTCGATCCGGCGCTGCGGCTGTCGCCCTCGGTGCGCAAGCTGCTGGCCGAGACCGGGCTGGACCCCGCCGGGCTGACCGGCAGCGGCAAGGACGGGCGGCTGACCCGCCAGGATGTCGAGCAGGAGGTCGCGCGGCGCCGGGCGCCTGTCGAAACACCTGTCGAAACCTCCGCTCCTGCGGCTCCGCCACTTCGCACCTCCGCCCCCGGCGGCTCCCGCCTGATCCAGCATGACGGCATGCGCCGGCGCATCGCCGAGCACATGGCCCATTCCCTGGCCACGGCGCCGCATGTCACCGCGGTGTTCGAGGCGGATTTCACCGCCGTTCTGGCCCATCGCACCGCCAGCAGGGCGGCGTTCGAGCGCCAGGGCGTCGCCCTGACCGTCACCGCCTATATCGTCCAGGCCTGCGTCGCGGCGATGCAGGCGGTGCCGGTGGTCAACAGCCGCTGGCACGCCGACGCGCTGGAGGTGTTCGACGACATCAACATCGGCATCGGCACCGCGCTGGGCGACAAGGGCTTGGTGGTGCCCGTGGTGCACCGGGCGCAGGCGCTGTCGCTGCTGGGCACCGCCGGGCGGCTGCAGGAAACCACCGCCCTGGCCCGCGCCGGCAAACTGGCGCCGGCGGATGTCCAGGGCGGCACCTTCACCATCTCGAACCACGGCGTGTCGGGGTCGCTGCTGGCGGCGCCGATCATCATCAACCAGCCGCAGACCGCCATCCTGGGCATCGGCAAGGTCGAGAAGCGGGTGGTGGTGCGCGAGGTCGCCGGCAGCGACGCCATGCTGATCCGGCCGATGGCCTATGTCTCGCTGTCGATCGACCACCGCGCCCTCGACGGCGCCCAGACCAATGCCTGGCTGACCCGGTTCGTCGCCGCCCTCGAGGACTGGCCGCCGATCTCTTAGGCCGACCTACGCCTGCGGCGTGCCGGGATGGGCGAAGGTCCACAGCCGATTCGCCGCGAAGCCCCAGAACAGCACCAGCAGCGTGGTCGCGGCCTGGGCCGGCAGGTAGTCGGCGCCCAGCCGGCCGACCAGCCCCCACATCAGCGCGCCGGTCCAGGCGAAGCCCGAGGCCGCGACCAGGACGAAGCGCCACGCCGCTTCGCCATGCGGCCGGTCGCTGGCGAAGGTCAGCCGGCGGTTCAGGCCGTAGGACACGACGCCGCCGGCGATGTAACCGGCCAGCGTCGCCGGCAGCGGCGCGGCGGTGCCCGATTCGACCAGCCCGACCAGCACGGCGTAATGCACTGATGTGGCGACCAGGCCGACGCCGGCATAGCGGGCGAATTGCCGGCGGGCCGCGGGGGGTGGGGGAGGCTGGACGGTCATCCGCCTGTCCTGGCACAGACGCCGGCCGGCGTCATCCGCGACGGGCACCCCGGGGCGGCCGCATGAGGATCGATCGCATTTGCATTGACAGCGGGGGCCGGTTGCGGTTTCGCTGTCTCCGCTTGATGTCCTGTGGAACGAATCAACGTGATCTCCCTGTCCCCGATGCCGCGACGACGACGCCGCCGTCAGCCCGCCTTCACCGGCGCGGCGGCCTGAGGCGTCCCGGGGTGCTCGCAAAACCATGAAGCGGGCAAGGCGGAGGCCGGTCGGCGCGCGCACCGACGATCTCCGTTCCAAGGATCATTCCCGAGTGTTCTCCCTGAAGACCGAACGGCCGCACGACGCGGCCGAGATCGACGCCCTGCTCGACCTTGCCTTCGGCCCGAACCGGCAGGGCAAGACCTCCTACCGCTACCGCGACGGCATCGCGCCGGTGCGCGGCCTGTGCTTCGTGGTGCGCGAGGACGGGCGGCCTTCCGGCCGGATCCTCGGCTCGATTCGCTACTGGCCGCTGATGGTCGGGCCGGACATGCGGGCGCTGCTGCTGGGCCCGCTCGCGGTGCGGCCGGAGCTGCGCGGCGCCGGCGTCGGCGCCACCCTGATGCGGCGCAGCATGGAGCGCGCGGCCGACCAGGGCCACCGGCTGGTGCTGCTGGTCGGCGATCTTGCCTACTACGCCCGCTTCGGTTTCCAGCCGGCGGCGCCGCTGGGCTTCACCATGCCGGACGAACAGCCGCACCGGCTGCTGGTGGCCGAACTGCGCCTGGGCGCGCTGGAAGGCTGCGTCGGCGGCACCTTGCTACGGGCCGATCCGGCCAGCTCTGCGCAGATTTCGGTCTCAATGCGCGCGGCCCTGTGTTAGACAGCCCCCCGATCCCCGAGGGCCAGTCTCAGCGTGGCATGAAGACCTTTCTCGAATTCGAAAAGCCGATTGCCGAAATCGAAGGCAAGATCGAGGAGCTTCGGCACATCACCGATGCCGGCGAGCTCAACATCGCCGACGAGGTCACCCGGCTCCAGGCCAAGGTCGACAAGCTGCTGCGCGACACCTATCGCGGGCTGACCCCGGCCCAGAAGGTGCAGGTGGCGCGCCACCCGAATCGACCGCATGCGCTCGACTACATCCAGGGCCTGATCACCGACTTCCAGCCGCTCGCCGGCGACCGCGCCTTCGGCGAGGACCGGGCCATCGTCGGCGGCCTCGGCCGGTTCCAGGGCCGGTCGGTGGTGGTGATCGGGCAGGAGAAGGGCAACGACACCGAAAGCCGGCTGCGCCACAGCTTCGGCATGTCGAAGCCGGAGGGCTACCGCAAGGCCCAGCGCCTGCTCGACCTGGCCGACCGCTTCCACCTGCCGGTGATCACCATCGTCGACACCGCCGGCGCCTATCCCGGCGTCGCGTCGGAAGAGCGCGGCGTGGCCGAGGCCATCGCCAAGTCGATCGAATCCTGCCTCCGGGTCCAGGTCCCGGTCGTCTCCGTCGTGATCGGCGAGGGCGGCTCGGGCGGCGCCATCGGCATCGCCGTGGCCGACCGCGTGCTGATGCTGGAGCATGCGATCTATTCCGTGATCACGCCGGAAGGCTGCGCCTCGATCCTGTGGCGCAGCGCGTCCCACAGCCAGGAGGCCGCGGCCGCCCTGAAGCTGACGGCGCAGGACCTCAAGCAGCTCGGCGTCATCGACGGCGTGATCGAGGAGCCGGTCGGCGGCGCCCACCGCTTCCCGCAGGACGCGATCCGCGCGGTCGGCGACGCGATCGGCGCGGCGCTGGCCCCGCTCGGCGACCTCGACGGCAAGACCCTGCGCAACCGCCGGCGCGAGAAGTTCCTGGCGATCGGCCAGAACCTGGGCTGACCCACCCTCTCCATGACGTCATCCCCGCGAAAGCGGGGATGTGGACTCACATTTGAAGTGCAACAGTGAGGAGAAGACCTCGGCAGGTGTGCGGAAGTCCAGGCATTGCCGAGGGGTGTGGTTGTAGCG
>NZ_JAVDPW010000019.1:0-81136 GCF_031453975.1 Inquilinus ginsengisoli | reverse complement strand
ATCCGGGACATCGTCAGCGCCCCGACCATCGTGCACAGGGCGACCAAAGCGCGGCCCCTGGCAGCGTCCGGCCCAGTCTTGCCGCACTCCGCAGCGATGACGTCGACCAGCTTGCGAAAGCCGTCCGTGGCCGCGTCGCGGACGGGGTCGCTGCTGCGCGCGATCTCGCCGCCGAGCGCCGCGAACGGGCAGATCCCCGACGGGTCGTCCCGCCGGTCGGATGAGAGGTAGTCCCCCAGGATGGTTTCCAGGCCGCGCTGGTCCGGCTCCGCCCGGGCCGTGGCGATCGATGCGATCAGCCCTTCCGCCGCGGAGGCGCAGGTCTCGGCGACAAGCTCGTCCTTCGAGCCGAAATGCCGGTAAAAGCCGCCATGGGTGAGCCCGGCCGCGGCCATCAGCTCCGACAGCCCGGTCGCGCCGATGCCGTTGCGGCGGAACTCGACCGACGCGGCGTCGACGATCCGCGCCCGGGTCTCAGCGGCTTCCTTCCTGGATTTCCTCATCCCGCGTTCATGTCCTCGACGATGTCGGGCCGGCGATGCTCGCCGACGTTTAGATTGTACTTGGCATCTTAGTTGATGTCGAACGACATCCAAATCAACCGGTGTCCGGCCTCACCGCCATGGGACCGACCGCGGCCGGGGTCTCCTTCCATGACTCTTCGCCTGGCCACTTGACGCCTTGGATGGCGATCATCATCTAAGCCCGACATAGATGTCGAATGACATCTTAATACAAGACCGGCCCGGGTTTTTGAACAATGCGGGCCGAACGGACTTCCGATCGATGAACAGGCCACCGATCGCCCTTCCCGAATGGAAGGGCGGGTCTTTGGGGATCAGCGGGACCAGCACATGAACGAATTCAGCAGATTGCCGGAGGCCGAGGAGCTGGAGCAGTCCGTCGCGACGCGTCGCAAGGCTTGGCCCTGGCTGGCGGGCGTGGCCGTGATCGCGCTGGCCGGCGTGGCATGGTTCGAGCTGTCGGGCCGCGCCACCGGTCCGGTGGCCCAGGCCGCGGTCCCGCCGGCGCCGGTGACCATCAGCCGGCCGCTGGTGCGCGATGTCGACACCCGGATCGGCTTCCTCGGCCAGTTCTCGGCGGTCGATCGCGTCGAATTGCGGGCGCAGGTCGGCGGCACGCTCGCCGAGATCCATTTCCAGGACGGGCAGATCGTCCACCAGGGGGACCTGCTCTTCGTGATCGACCCGACCCCCTACGAGATCAAGCTCGCCCAGGCGACGGCCCAGCTCGAGGCGGCGCAGTCGAGCTTCGCGCTCGCCAGCAGCCAGCTGGTCCGGGCCCAGACGCTCAAGCGCAGCGATTTCGGGACCGCCGAGGCCGTCGACCAGCGCACCTCCGAGGTCGGCGCCGCCCAGGCCGCGATCGACGACGCCAAGGCGCAGATCCGCGACGCCCAGTTCGACATCGACCACAGCCGCATCGTCGCCCCGTTCAGCGGCCGCATCGGCGCGCACCAGGTCTCGGTCGGCAACCTGATCGCCGGCAGCCGTTTCGCGAGCAGCCCGACGACGGTGCTGGCGACCCTGGTCTCGCTCGACCCCATCCATCTCGACTTCGACATGAGCGAATCCGACTTCCTAACCTTCTCGCGCCAGCGCGCGGGCAACCCGGGCGGGCTGGCGGACAAGGTCGACATCAGCCTCAGCGACGAGACCCGCTTCACGAGGCAGGGCACGCTCGAATTCGTCGACAACGCGCTCGACCGCTCCAGCGGCACCATCCATGCCCGGGCGCTGGTCTCCAACCCCGACCTGTTCCTGACGCCCGGCCAGTTCGCCCGGCTGCGCCTGGCGGTCGCGCCGGCCGCGCCGACGGTGCTGGTGCCCGACGCCTCGGTCCTGCTCGACCAGTCGCAGCACATCGTGCTGACGGTCGACGCCGACGGCACCGTGGTGCCCAAGCCGGTCGAGACCGGCGACCTGCGCGGCGGGCTGCGGGTCATCCGGTCCGGGCTGGCGGCGGATGACCGGGTGATCATCGACGGCATCGTGCGGGCCGCCCCCGGCGGCAAGGTCACGCCGCAGGATGGCGCCATCGACTACAGCGCCGCCTCCGACGGCCAGAGCTAGGAGGGGAGGCCACCATGCGCCTGACCCATTTCTTCATCGACCGGCCGATCTTCGCGACCGTTCTCAGCACCTTCCTGACCCTGGTCGGGCTCGGCGCCCTCTTCATCCTGCCGATCGCGCAGTATCCGGAGATCGTGCCGCCGACCGTGCAGGTGACGACGACCTATCCGGGTGCGTCGGCCGAAACCGTGTCGCGCACTGTGGCGACGCCGCTGGAACAGCAGATCAACGGCGTCGAGAACATGCTGTATCTCAGCAGCCAGTCGACCGGCGACGGCAAGCTGACGGTCACGGTGACGTTCCAGATCGGCACCGACCTGAACGTGGCGCAGATGCTGACGCAGAACCGCGTCCAGGATGCGCTGCCGAGGCTGCCCGACGACGTCCAGCGTCTGGGCGTGCAGGTCCGCAAGGCGACGCCGAACATCCTGCTGGCCGTCCACCTCTACTCGCCGGACAGCTCGCGCGACACGCTCTACATGTCGAATTACGCGACGCTGCATGTGAAGGATGCGCTGGCCCGGCTGCCGGGCGTCGGCGACGTGCAGTTCCAGGGCGCGCGCGAATACGCCATGCGGATCTGGCTGGACCCGGACAAGGTGGCGGCCCGGAACCTCGACGCCAGCGAGGTGCTGGCCGCCTTGCGGGCGCAGAATCTCCAGGTCTCCGCCGGCATCCTGAACCAGCCCCCGGTGCCGTCGAAAGAGGCGTACCAGATCAACGTCCAGACCCTCGGCCGGCTGTCTACGCCCGACCAGTTCGCCGACATCGTGGTGAAGTCCGACGATGAGGGCCGGGTCACCCGGGTCCGCGACATCGGCCGGGTCGAAATCGGCGCCGCGGATTACGGGTCGACCAGCTACATGGACCGGGGGCCGGGCTTGCCGCTGCTGATCTTCGCGCAGCCGGGCGCGAATTCCCTGGCGGTGGAAAGCGAAGTCCTGGGCACCATGCAGACCCTGGCCAAGGACTTCCCGCCGGGCCTGGACTACAAGGTGATCTACGACCCGACCATCTTCATCGGCAAATCCGTCGACCAGGTGATCGAGACGATCTTCGAGGCGATCCTGCTCGTCGTCGTCGTCGTCTTCGTGTTCCTGCAGAGCTGGCGGGCCTCGATCATCCCGGTCATCGCCATCCCGGTGTCGCTGGTCGGGACGTTCTCGGTGCTCTACGCCCTGGGCATCTCGCTGAACAACCTGTCGCTGTTCGGTCTGGTGCTGGCCGTCGGTATCGTGGTCGATGACGCGATCGTCGTGGTCGAGAATGTCGAGCGCAACCTGCATCGCGGCATGACGCCGGCGGCGGCCGCGCACAAGACGATGGACGAGGTCGGCGGCGCGCTGATCGCCATCGCCCTGACCCTGTGCGCGGTGTTCGTGCCGTCGGCCTTCCTGTCCGGCATCACCGGCGAGTTCTTCCGCCAGTTCGCGGTCACCATCGCGGCCTCGACCGTTATCTCCTGCTTCGTGTCGCTGACCCTCAGCCCGGCCCTGTGCGCGGTGCTGTTCAAGGCGCATGACCCGCACCAGGTGGCGCGGGCCAGCCTGGGCCGCCGCCTGCTGCAGGCCGGCTTCGGCCGCTTCAACCGCGGCTTCGACCGGCTGTCCAACGGCTATGGCGGCTTGGCGCGCCGGCTGATCCGGGCGACGGCGGTGGTCCTCATCCTCTATGTCGGCCTGGTGGCCCTCACCGGCGTCCAGTTCGCCCGCACCCCGACCGGCTTCATTCCGGAGCAGGACCAGGGCTACCTCATCACCGTGGTCCAGCTGCCCCCCGGCGCTACGCTGGACCGCACCGAGGCGGTGGTGAAGGAGGCGATCGAGATCATCATGACGACGCCGGGCATCGAACATGTGGCGCCCTTCGCCGGCCTCGACGCCACCACCTTCACCGTGGCGTCCAATGCGGGGACGATCTTCTCGGGCCTGCCGTCGCTCTACAACCACCACATCGACGGCGTCACCGCGAACACGGTGCTGGCCGATCTGCGCAAGCGCCTCTCCGTGATCCAGGACGCCTATGTCCTGACCATCCCGCCACCGCCGGTGCAGGGCATCGGCAGCGCCGGCGGCTTCAAGATGATGCTGCAGGACCAGGCCGGCCTCGGCTCCGACGCGCTGGCCAAGGCGGCGCAGGCCCTGGTCGCCGCCGCCAACAAGGACCCGGCGATCGGCGGCGCCTTCACCCTGTTCAGCACCCGGTCGCCGTCGATCTACACCGACATCGACCGGGTGAAGGCCCAGAAGGTCGGGCTGACGCCGACCGACGTGTTCACGACGCTGCAGGTCTATCTCGGCTCGCAATATGTGAACGACTTCAACTATCTCGGCCGCACCTTCCAGGTCATCGCCCAGGCCGATGGCAGCTTCCGCCAGAACGCCGGGGACATCTCGCGCCTCAAGGCCCGCAACGCCTCGGGCGAGATGGTGCCGATCGGCTCGGTGGCCCGGCTGACGGCCGAGACCGCGCCGTATCGCGTGCCGCGCTACAACCTGTTCCCGGCCGCCGAGGTCCAGGGCGTCGCCGCCCCCGGCGTCGCCACCGGCACCGCGCTGAGGCGGATGGAGGAGCTGGCGCATGAGGTCCTGCCGCACGGCATCGGCTTCGAATGGACCGAGCTGGCCTTCCAGCAGCAGCAGCAGGGCACGCCGACCCTGCTGGTGTTCGGTGCCGCCGCCCTGTTTGTGTTCCTGGTGCTGGCCGCCCAGTATGAAAGCTGGAAGCTGCCGCTGGCCGTGGTGCTGATCGTGCCGATGTGCCTGCTGGCCTCGGTCACCGGGCTGGGGCTGCGCGGCATGCCGATCGACGTGCTGGCCCAGATCGGCTTCGTGGTCCTGGTCGGGCTCGCGGCCAAGAACGCGATCCTGATCGTCGAGTTCGCCCGCCAGGCCGAGGACGAGGGCGCCACGGCGGCCGAGGCGGCGGTGCAAGCGGCGCGCACCCGGCTGCGCCCGATCCTGATGACGTCCTTCGCCTTCATCCTCGGCGTCGCACCGCTGGTGGTCGCGACCGGGGCGGGATCGGAGATGCGCCAGTCACTGGGGACGGCGGTGTTTTCGGGCATGCTGGGGGTGACCGTGTTCGGCCTGCTGTTCACGCCGGTCTTCTACACGGTGATCCGCAAGCTCGGCAGCCGGCGGCGGGCGCCCGTCGCGGCTGTCGGGACCACCGGGGTGTCCTGACCCCGCTGGGAAAGCCCTGGAGCCGGAACGATAGAGGCCCTCGTCCCAGGACGGGGGCTTCTGTCGTTCTGGGGTGGCGAGGGTTGTTGCTTGGATCGTCGCAATGCACGATCCTTCCGCTCCAGTGTTCCCATGAGCGGAAGACCGAATTGGATCGCATCGAAGCGATGAAGGTGTTCGTCGCGGCCCTGGACGAGGGCAGCCTGGCTGGTGCCGGGCGCCGGCTGGGGCGGTCGCCGGCTGCCGTGAGCCGGGCCATCGCCTTCCTGGAGCGCCATGTCGGCGCCGAGCTGCTCCACCGCACCACCCGCTCGATCCGGCTCAGCGAGGCGGGCGAGCGCTACGCTTCCGCCTGCCGGCGCGTGCTGGTCGATCTCGAAGAAGCCGACCTGTCCGTGGCGGATGAGCGGGCCGCGCCGCGCGGGACACTCACCCTGACCGCGCCGCCGATCAGCGGCGAGGAAATCCTGCGGCCGATCGTCGGCGCCTATCTCGAAGCCTATCCGGCCGTCTCGGTGAATCTCGTGCTGCTCGACCGCCACGCCAATCTGGTGGAGGAGGGGATCGACATCGCCCTGCGTGTCGCCGAACTCCCTGATTCCTCGATGGTCGCCGTGCGGGTCGGGGGCGGCGTCAAGCGGGTCGTGGTCGCGTCACCGCGGTACCTTGCATCGCACCCCCGCATCGTCGAGCCGGCGGACCTCACCCGGCACCGCATCGTCACCACCACCCATTTCGGGCAGGACACCTGGGTCTTCCCGCCGCCGGAGGGCAGTGCGATCGCCCGGGCCATCCACTTCAAACCCCGGCTGCTGGTCAACAGCGTCCGGGCTGCGCTCGCTTCGGCGGTGGACGGGCATGGCGTGACGCGCCTCTACACCTATCATGTGGCCGAACGCGTGCAGGACGGGTCGCTGAAGGTCGTGCTGCGCGATGCCGAACCCCAGGCCCTGCCGGTCCACCTGGTCATGCCGCATGGCCGGGTGTCGGTGCCCAAGGTGCGGGCGTTCGTGGATTTCGCGGCCCCGCGCCTGCGAGCGGAATTCGCCAGGCTCTCCGCCGAGGCCGACGCCCTTCGCGACTGATGGGCGTCGGGACGTCCCGGAATCAGGGGAGGCCGCCGGACCGATGGCGGCCTCCCTGCCGGTTCAGTTGCCGCCTGCGGCCAGCCGCCTGCGCTTTTCGGGCACCGGCAAGCCGCCCCAGCCCCAGTTCTCCAGCTCGACCTCCTCGATGACGACGAAGGTCGCGTCGAGCGGCTTGTTGAGCACGTCGAGCAGCAGCTGGCTGACGCCGGCGATCAGCTTCGCCTTCTCCTCGGCCGTGACGGAATCGCGGCCGGGGCCGGACCCTTCGCGCGTGACCTGTATGGTGACGATCGGCATGAAGCCCTCCTGTAGTGGCCGGCGTCCCGATCCATCGGGCGCCGGCGTTGCACGACTGCGAGAGTATCGCGGATATCGGGATGCCGATGCCGGCGATTGCCCGAGGGCTCCGGCGTGATGACGTTTGCACGCCGGACGCGGTCTCGATCAGTGGCCGGCGGCCTGGCCGCCATCGACATGGAGGATCGCGCCCGTCGCGTAGCCGGCGGATTCGAGGTAGAGCACCGCGTCGACCACGTCGCGGATCTCACCCACCCGCTTGACCGGGTTGAGGTCGGCGACGAATGCCAGGGACTCCGCGGTGTGCAGCGGGGTCTTGATGAAGCCCGGCGAGACCGCGTTCACCCGGACGCCCTTCGAGGCGTACTCGATGGCCAGCGACTTGGTGGCGGAGACGATGCCGCCCTTGGTCAGGTTGGCCAGCCCCGCGGGCACGGCGGAGAGGGGGTGGTCGACGAAGCTCGTGGTGATGCTGACGATGTGGCCCGAGCCCTGCTTCAGCATCTCCGCCGCCGCACGCTGGGTGATGTGGAAGAAGCCGGCGACGTTGGTCGCCATCACCGCGGCGAAGTCCTCGGCCGTGTAGTCCGTGAAGGGCTTGGCGATGAAGATGCCGGCGTTGTTGACCAGCGTGTCGACCCGGCCAAAGTGTGAAATCGCTTCCTTCACGACGCGGTCGGCCGTCGCGGGGTCGCCGATGTCGCCGGCGATGGCGAGAACATCGCGGTCGCTGCCCTGCTTGATCGAGCGGGACGTCGCCACGACCCGGAAGTCGCGATCCCGGTAGGCCTTGACCAGGCCGGCGCCGATACCCTGCGACCCGCCGGTGATGATGGCCACTTTCTGCTGGTTGCTCATGATCTGCCTCGATGATGTCGTCCGGCTGGCAGGGGTGCCGCCGGCGGCCCGGATCGGGCCGGCCCCATCATTTACGATCGTTCGTTGATCGGCAGAATGACTGGCATGCGGCAGGGACTCTTCCTTTAGGCGGAAGAATGGGCCCTCGCCGCGGAAAGGGCAGGCCGCGCTTCAGATGCCGCAGCGCCGATATGGAGATCGTCTCCGGTCGCGCAGGACCCAAGGTCCTATATCCACCCTTTCGGGTCGGCTGACGTATCGTGGGGGAGTGTGGCGAGCCGGAGCGGCAAAGCCGGAACATTGGGGTATTCGACCATGACGCGCAGGACCGTGATGATCGCCGGCGGGGCAGGGGGCATGGGCCTGGCGACCGCCCTGCGCTTCGCCGCCGACGATGCCCGCCTGGTCCTGGCCGACTTGCCCGGCTCCCGGCTGCAGGAGGCCGAGGCCCGGATCGCGGCGACGGGCGCAGACGTGCTCGCCCTCGGGCTCGACATCCGGTCCGCGGCCGCCTGTCGCGAGGCCGTGGCCGCTGCAGCGGCCTGGGGCGGGGGGCTCGACGTCCTGGTCAATGCGGCCGGGGTCTGGCTCGAGGGGCCGGCCGGGACCGTCGCCGAAGACGATTGGGACCGCGTGCTCGACATCAACCTCAAGGGCGCGTTCTTCCTGATCTCGGCGGCGATCCCCCATCTCGCCGCTGCGCGCGGCGCGGTGGTCAACATCGCCTCCGACGCCGGGCTGGTGGGCAACAGCGGCGCCGCGGTCTACTGCGCCTCGAAGGGCGGGCTGGTGCTGCTCAGCAAGGCGCTCGCACTGGAACTCGCGCCGCAGGGCATCCGGGTCAACGCCGTCTGCCCCGGCGACGTGGCCACGCCGATGATCGAGCACCAGGCCAACGCCTATGGCGGCGGCGACCCCGACGCCTACAAGCGCCGGCTGCTCGGGCATTACCCGCAAGGGGAATCGGCGCGCTTCATCCAGGCGGAGGAGGTCGCCGGCTTCATCCACTACCTGTGCCAGCCGGGCGCGGCGCCGATCACGGGCGCGGCATTGCCCATCGATTTCGGCGTCACCGCCGGGTACTGATCCGGCGAAGCCGGCGTCCGGGCTCAGGCCGGCGGCGGCTGCACCGTCGCGGTGCTGATGCGGGCGCGCAGGGCGGCCGGCTTGATCCGCTCGGCGCCGAGCGGGACATAGCTCGGGTTCAGGGTGCGGAAGATCGGCAGCACGGCGGCGCCGCGGGCGGCGGCGTCGCGGCCCAGCGTGCCCCGCATCAGCCGCGGCCAGCGCCGGTGCTGGGTGGTGCCGAGCGAGCGGTACAGCGGATGCACCCGCTGCACCAGCCGGTCCAGCAGCCAGTCCGGCGCGTCGCCGCCCAGCAGGATCGCCTCCGGGTCGAACATGTTCTCGACGGCGTTGAGGCCGATGCGGAACGGCTCGATCGCGGCGTCCAGCCAGGCGTCGAGGCGGGGATCATCAGGCGCGATCTCGCGCTCGAACGCCTCGATCGACTGCAGCGCCAGCCCTTGCGCCGCCAGGTGCTGGAACGCGGCGTTCAGCGACAGATAGGCCTCCAGGCAGCCGCGGTTGCCGCAGTCGCAGCGCAGTCCGCCCGGCTGCACCATCAGGTGGCCGAACTCACCTGCATTGCCGGCGGCGCCGGAAAAGGCGCGGCCTTCGATCATCAGCCCGGCGCCCAGGCCGATGCCGATGAAGACGTAGACGAAGGTGGAGAGCGACCGCGCCGCGCCGTACAGCCACTCGGCGCTGGCGGCGGCGGTGGCGTCGTTCTCCAGCTGCACCGGCAGACCGATCGCGGCCTCCAGGTCGGCGGCGATCTTCAGCCCGTCCCAGCCGGGCAGGCTGGTGGGGCCCAGCCCCTCGACCTGGAACGGCCCCGGCATCACCAGCCCGACGCCGAGCAGCCGGTCGCGGGCGATGCCGGCCTCGGCGATGATCGCGTCGACCTGCTGCTTCAGCCGCGGCACCGTCTGCTCCGGGCTCGGCATCTCCACCGGCTGCACCGCCCGCTCGCGGACCTGGCCGGAGAGGTCGGCGACCACCGTGACCAGCCTTCCGCGGTCGAGCTGCAGCCCGATGGTGAAGCCGCCCTCCGGGTTGATCGCCAGCTGGATCGACGGCTTGCCGACGCCGGCGATCTTGCGGCCTTCCGGCCGCAGCAGCCCGGCCTCGTACAGCTCGTCGGCAAGGTTGGAGACGGTCTGTTTCGACAGCCCGGTCAGCCGGGCGATGTCCGCGCGCGACAGGGGCCCATGCAGGCGGACGGCATCGAACACGACCCAGAGATTGATCAGCTTGGCCTGCTCGATATTGGTCGCCTTCAGCATGGCCGCCCCTCTTGTTGTGGGCCGAGCCTAGCCACGGAAAATTTATAAGTCAAATTGATCGCCTAATTGACGAGGCCGATTTCGTCACGCATTGTTGGGGCCACCCGATCGGACTCGAGGGCCCCTCGCTGGGACATCGCCGAGGTCAAGAGCGGGACGAAAACGGGGAGAGCATGATGAAACGGACCCTGGCATTGGCCCTGTTGCTGGCCGCCTTCGCACCCGCCGCCGCCGGCCTGGCGGAAGAGCCGTTCTACAAGGACAAGCTGGCGCTCGACCTGTCGGCGCCGCTGCCCGGCCCGGACGGCAGCGCGCCGTCGCCGGCCAAGGCTCTGAGCCTGAGCGACACCGAGATCGGCACGCTGAAGTCCGGCGGCCACAAGGCGGCGCTGCTGTGGCATGGCGGCGGCGACTGGGTGAATGCGGTGACGGCGGGCGCCAAGGCGCGCTTCGCCGAACTCGGGATCGAGGTCGTCGCCACCTCCGATGCGCAGTACGACCCGGCGAAGCAGGCCAACGACATCGAGACCGCGATGGCGCTGAAGCCCGACGTGATCCTGACCCTGATCCTCGACCCGGTGCAGGGGGCGGCGGCGCTGAAGCCGGCAGTGGCCAAGGGCGTCACCACCGTGCTGCTGAGCAACCCGGTGCAGGGCTTTGCCGCCGGCCGCGACTATGTCGGCATCGTCACCGACGATATCGCCGGGATGGGCGTCGCCGCGGCCGCGCTGATGAACGACGCGCTGGGCGGCAAGGGCGCCGTCGGCTTCATCTATCACGACGCCAAGTACTTCATTACCAACGGCCGCGACAACGGCTTCCGGGCGACGCTGGAGCAGAAGTATCCCGGTCTGGTGATGGTCGATGCCAAGGGCTTCACGGCCGAGCCGCAGACCTTCGACCTGGCCTCGGCGATGATCCAGCAGCATCCCGAGATCAAGGGCATCTACGTCGCCTGGGACGTGGCGGCGGAAGGCGTGGTCGAGGCGCTGCGGGCGGCAGGGCGGACCGACGTCAAGGTGGTGACCTACGACCTCGGCGCCACCAACGCGCTCGACATGGCCAAGGGCGGGTCGATGTACGGCACCGTCGCCGACCAGCCCTACGACATCGGCACGGCCATGGCGACGCTGGCCGGGTACGGCCTGCTGAAGAAGCCGGCGCCGGCCTTCAACACCGTCGGCCTCGTCCCCGTGACCAAGGCCAACCTGGCACAGGGCTGGGAGGGGTCGCTGAAGCGGCCGCTGCCGGACTCGGTCGCCGGCGCGCTCAAGTGATCGGAGGGGAGTGCATCATGCTGCGGACCCTCGTGACGAGCACCGTCCTCGCCGCCGCGCTCGCGGCGGGGCCGGCCACGGCCCAGACACCCTTCTATTCCACGCCCAGCAGCTTCGACCTGGGCAAGCCCGAGACCAGCCCGAACGGCGAGCCGGCGACCCCGGCGGGCCGGATCGCGCTGACCCCGGAGGAGATCGCCAAGATCCAGGCCGGCCATTACAGCGCGGCCCTGCTGTGGGCCGGGTCGGGCGAGTGGTACACCGCCCTGTCGGCCGGGGCGGAGGATCGGCTGAAGGAACTCGGCATCTCGGTGGTGGCGCGGGCGGACGCCCAGTTCGATCCCGCCAAGCAGGCCAATGACGTCGAGACCGCGCTGGCGCTGAAGCCGAGCGCGATCCTGACCCTGATCGTCGACCCGGTGGCGGGGGCCGAGGCCTTCCGCCGGGCCAACAACGCCGGGGTCAAGCTGGTGCTGGCCGACAACGGCGCCCAGGGCTTCGTCGCCGGCAAGGATTATGTCGGCATCGTCACCGGCGACCATATCGGCATGGGCCGGGCGGCGGCCCAGCTGATGAACGACGCGCTGGGCGGCAAGGGCGCCGTCGGCTTCATCTATCACGACGCCGAATTCTTCGTGACCAACAACCGCGACGGCGCCTTCCGGGCGACGCTGGAGAAGGACTATCCCGGCCTCGTCATCGTCGACGCCAAGGGCTTCACGGCCGAGCCGCAGACCTTCGACCTGGCCTCGGCGATGATCCAGCAGCACCCCGACATCAAGGGCATCTACGTCGCCTGGGACGTGGCGGCGGAAGGCGTGGTCGAGGCGCTGCGGGCGGCCGGCCGCACCGACGTCAAGGTCGTGACCCACGACCTCGGCGCCAACAACGCGCTCGACATGGCCAAGGGCGGGTCGATGGCCGGGACCGTCGCCGACATGCCCTACGAGGTCGGGCAGGCGATGGCGACCCTGGCGGCCTACGGCCTGCTGGGCAAGGCGGCGCCGCCCTTCTCCACCGTCGGGCTGGTCACGGCGACCAAGGCCAACCTCGCCGCGGCGTGGGAGCAGTCGCTGCACAAGCCGCTGCCCGACACCGTCAAGGCGGCGCTGCAGTAAACCGTTCCGCGCGCATCAGGAGCACAGGAGTTCCCATGTCCACCGCCGTCGCCAGGCTGTTCCGGGGCGGGCAGCTCAGCGCCTTTGTCGTCTATGTCGGCTTTGTCGCGATCATCGGCTTCTTCGCGATCGCGCTGTCCGACCGCGGCTTCATGACGCCCGAGAACATGATGACGATCATCCGGCAGACCACGCCGGTGACGATCATGGCGGTGGGCATGACCTTCGCCCTGTGCGCTGGGCAGATCGACCTGTCGGTCGGCGCCACCGTGGCGCTGGCCGCGCTGGTCACCGCCGTGGTGATGCGCGAGGCCGGGCTGGCGCTGGCGATCCCGGCCGGCCTGCTGACCGGCGCCCTGGTCGGGCTGGTCAACGGCCTGCTGACCGTGGCGCTGCGCATCCCGGCGCTGCTGGTCACCCTCGGAACCATGGGCATCATCACCGGTCTGGCCCGGGTGCTGACCAACCTGGAATCGGTGCCGATCACCAGCGACCCCTACACCTTTGTCTTCGGCTCCGGCGACATCGGCCCGGTCTCGGTGCTGTTCGTCTGGACGGTGGCGGCGCTGGCCATCGGCCATCTCGCCCTCAACAACACCGCCCATGGCCGCCGCGTGCTGGCGACCGGCGGCGAGGTCCAGGCGGCGCGCGCAGCCGGCATCAGCACCATGCGGGTGACGATCGGCGTCTTCGTCGTCACCGGCATGGCCGCGGCCCTGGCCGGGATGCTGTATGCCGGCCGGTTGCACGGCGCCCGCTACACCCTGGGCGAGACCGATGTGCTGACGGTGATCGCCGCGGTGGTGATCGGTGGCACCAGCCTGTTCGGCGGCAAGGGCTCGGTGATCGGCGCCGTGGTCGGATCCTGGCTGCTGGGCGTGCTCAACAACGGGCTGATCCTGATGGGGTTCAGCGTGTCCGACCAGATGATCGCGCGCGGCGTGATCCTGATCCTGGCCGTGGCCATCAGCCTGCGGGAGACCCGGCAATGACCGCCGATGACGTTCCGGTGCTCGAGGTCGAGAACCTGTCCAAGCATTTCGGCCCGGTCGAGGCGCTGTCCGGCGTCGACCTGTCGGTCCGGCGCGGCGAGGTGCTGGCCCTGCTCGGCGACAACGGCGCCGGCAAGACCACGCTGACCCGCTGCATCAGCGGCCTGTACCGCGCCACCTCGGGCACCATCCGGGTCGACGGCCGCGAGGTGCAGATCGCCACGCCGCAGGATGCCCGCGACTGCGGCATCGAGACGGTGCACCAAGGCCTGGCTCTGGTCGGCAAGATGGATGTCGCGTCGAACCTGTTCCTGCACCGCGAGATCTTTCACCGCAACCCGCTGCTGCGCGCGCTCGGCTGGCTCGACAAGCGGGCGATGGCGGCTGAGGCGACTCGGATCCTGGAGAAGCTGAAGGTCCGCGTGCCCTCGGCCGGGGTGCCGATCGAGCGGCTGTCCGGCGGCCAGCGCCAGGCCGTCGCCATCGGCCGTGCGGTCGGCTGGGGCAAGCACATCGTGATCCTGGACGAGCCGACCGCGGCGCTGGGCGTCGAGCAGTCCAAGCATGTCAACGAGCTGATCCTGACGCTGAAATCGCAGGGCGTCGCCGTGCTGCTGATCAGCCACAACATGCAGCATGTGATCGAGACCTGCGACCGCGCCGTGGTGCTGCGCCACGGCCGCAAGGCCGGCGACGTCCGCATCCCCGACGTCACCGCCCGCGACCTCGTCGACCTCATCACCGGCGCCGTTCGCGCCGCCGCCTGACCGGGACCCCGCCGATGTTTCTCAACGCCCTGATCGCCAAGAACCGCGCCTTCGTCGAGGCCGCGGTGACGCTGCACCAGTCCGGCGCGGTGCCGGCCAATACCTACCTGCTCGACCTCGACACCATGCGCGCCAATGCGGCGGCGCTGGCGTCGACCGCCAGGGGGCTGGGCCTGACCGTCTATGCCATGACCAAGCAGTTCGGCCGCAACCCGCCGGCGCTGGACGCGATCAAGGCGGGCGGCATCGACCGCTTCGTCGCCGTCGACATGGCCTGCGCCAGGCCGATCCACCGCGCCGGCCACAAGCTCGGCCATCTCGGCCACCTGTCGCAGGTGCCGCGCGGTGAGGCGCGCGAGGGCGCCCGGATGCGGCCGGAGATCTGGACCGTGTTCAACGCCGGGAAGGCGGCGGAGGCGGCCGACGCCGCCGCGGCGATCGGGCATGTGCAGGGCCTGGTCGCCCGCATCTTCGCCCAGGGCGACCGCTTCTATGACGGCCATGAGGGCGGCTTTGCGGCCGAGGAGATCGAGCGGGTGGCCGACCTGCTGGACGAGCGGCCGGGCGGCCGCTTCGCCGGCATCACCAGCTTCCCGGCGCTGCTGTTCGACGAGGCCACCGGCGCGGTGACCCCGACCCCGAACCTGCGCACGCTGGAGGCGGTGGCGAAGCGGCTGGCGGCGACCGGCCGCAAGGACCTCGTCGTCAACACCCCCGGCACCAACTCCGCCGCGGTGATGCGGGTGCTGGCCGAGGCCGGCGCCACCCAGGTCGAACCCGGCCACGCCTTGACCGGCACCACCCCGCTGCACGCCATCCGCGACCTGCCGGAGAACCCGGCGATGCTGTATCTCAGCGAGATCTCGCACATCCACCAGGGCACGCCCTTCTGCTTCGGCGGCGGCCTCTATGTCGACCCGGTGTTCAAGGACTATCCGGTGAAGGCGCTGGTCGGCGGCGATGCCGATGCCGCGCTACGCCAGGCGGTGCCGGCGACGATCCCGGCGCCGGCGATGATCGACTACTACGGCAAGCTGCACCCGGAGACGGGCCAGAATGTGCGGGTGGGCGACACCGTGATCTACGGCTTCCGCGCCCAGGCCTTCGTCCGCCGCGCCTACATCGTGCCGGTCGAGGGCGTGCACAGCGGCAACCCTGAGGTTCGCGGCATCTGGACCCCGGACGGGCGCGAGGCGGTGTTCACGTGATGACCGACGATCTCCACGCCCGCATCCGCGCCGCGATCGACCGCGACGCTTCGGTCGGCCTGCTGCAGCGCGCCATCCGCACCCCCAGCGTCACCGGCATCGAAGCAGCCTTCGGTGCCCTGGTGGCCGATGAGCTGCGGCGCCTGGGCTGCGAGGGCGTCACGATCGAGGACTGCCTGCCCGGCCGCCCGGTGGTCTGGGGCGTGCGCAAGGGCCGGGGCACCGGCCCGCGGCTGATGGTGCTGGGCCATCTCGACACCGTGCATGTCCGCGGCTGGGAAGAGCACTGGGCAGGAGACGTCCGCCATGACCCGTTCTCCGCCGCCATCGTCGAGGACCAGATCTGGGGCCGTGGCTCGGGCGACCTCAAGGCGGGGATCTGCACCGGCCTGTCGGCGCTGGCCACGCTGGACCGCGCCGGCTGCGCCCTGGACGGCGACATCGTCTTCGTCTTCATCGCCGATGAGGAAAGCGGCGAACCCGGCACCGGCGTCTCGGCCGGGATCAAGGCGGTGGTGCCGAAGATCCAGCGCGGCGAGATCCCGAACGCCGATTTCGCGATCTATGTCGAGCCGACCAGGCTGGCCGTGTTCCCGGCCCAGATCGGCTTCTTCATCGCCGAGATCACCGTCACCGGCCGGTCCGCCTATTTCGGCATGCCGGAGAAGGGGGTGGATGCGCTGAAGGCCGGGCACGCCATCCTGTCCGCCCTGTGGCGCCATTCGGCCGAGCTGGAAACCCGCGGAACCCACGAGCTGATCGGCTGCGGCTTCCTGCTGGTCACCGGGGTCGAGGCCGGGGGCTACATCGCGGTGCCGGAACGCTGCACGATCAGCCTGATCCGCAAGCTGCGCCCGGGCGAAGACCTCGGCCAGGCCAGGGACGAGCTGGACGCCGTGATCCGCGGCGCCGTGACCGACCCTGAGGTGACGGTCGAGATCGCGTATCCCGCCGGCCGCGACCACCCGGTCGGCGGCATGCCCTTCGAGACCGATGCCACCATGGCGCCGGTCGCGCTGCTGCAGGATTCGGTGCGGGCGGCGATGCCGGGGCGTGGCGAGATCGAGGGCGCGCCGTTCTGGTCGGAAGGCTCCTTCACCGCCAACCAGCTCGGCATTCCCACGGTCTATTGCGCGCCCGGTGACATCTCGAACTGCCACACCTTCCAGGAGCGGGTGCCGGTGGCCGAATACCTCGCCGGGGTCGAGGCCTTCGCCCTGTTCATGGCCCGCTTCTGCGGCACGGCGGGATAGGCGGGCGGCGCCTCCGGGGCCGCCTGCCGCATCCTCGCGCCGGGATCAGGCGCCCCGCACCCAGACCAGCATCTCCCCGGGGTCGCGGTTGTCCCAGGCGTAGTAAGGCACGGCCCTGATCCGGACCGGCCGTTCGGCCGGCGGCGCCGTGCGATAGAGGTCGCCATCCCAATCGGCGGTGGTCTCCGCCAGGGCGTCGCCCTCCAGGGTCACCACGCCGCCCAGCAGGCCGGGCTCGTCCTGCGCCGCCAGCTCGGTGCCCTCCGGCAGCCGGATGCGGTTCAGCGGCACGGCGTTGTCGACGCCCTCCAGGCAGTAGACCAGCGGGCCGCGGCGCAGGGCGACACGGCCGGCATCCTGGCGCACCTCGGGATGGGCGTGCAGCCGTTCGACCGTCAGCTCCAGGTCCAGCCGCACCACATCGCCCGGCGACCAGCGGCGGGAGATGTGCGCATAGCCGTTGCGGGTGATGGCCGCGAGGTCCTGCGCCGTGCCGTTGACCGACAGGCTCGCCTTGCGGCACCAGCCGGGGATGCGCAGGTCCAGGGCGAAGGCGGCCGGCGCATCGGGTTCGACGGTGAGGGCGATGGCGCCGTCCCAGGGATAGCGCGTCTTCTGCACCAGCCGCACCTTGCGCTCACCGACATCGAGATCCGCGGTGCTGTCGCCGTAGAGATGGACGGCGATGCCGTCGTCCGACTGGCCGTACATGTAGCTGCCGATCGACGCGGTCAGCCGGGCGATGTTGGGCGGGCAGCAGGGGCAGCGGTGCCAGGTCCAGCGATGATGGCCGCCGCGGCTTTCCAGCGGGTTCTCGTAGAAGAAGGTCGCGCCGTCCAGCGACAGGCCGGCGGCGGCGCCGTTGTAGAGCGCCAGCTCCATCGCATCGCCATAGCGCGCGTCAGGCCCCAGGCCCAGCATCCGGCCAGCCCAAAACACCAGGCCGACCGCGGCGCAGGTCTCGGCATAGGCGCTCTCGTTCGGCAGGTCGTAATCGGCAGTAAAGCCTTCGTTGTCGGCCGAGGGGCCGAGGCCGCCGGTGACGTAGAGGCGCTTGGAGGTCAGGTCCCGCCACAGCCGCTCCAGCGCCCGCGTGAGGCTGTCGTCGCCATACTCCATCGCGACGTCGGCCATGCCGCTGTACAGGTACATCGCCCGAACCGCGTGGCCGACCACCTTGTCCTGCTCGCGCACCGGCAGGTGCGACTGGTTGTATTCGTAGGTGCCGAACACATAGTCCTTGGGGTCGCGGCCCTGTTCCCGCGCCTCGGCATCGTAGAAATGCGGCTGCCGGCCACGCTCGTCGATGAAGTACTTCGCCAAATCCATGTATTTCTGCTGGCCGGTGACGCGGGCCAGCTTGACCAGCGCCAGCTCGATCTCCTCATGGCCGCAATAGCCGCGCCTCTGGCCGGGGCCCGGGCCGAACACCGTCGCCACGTGGTCCATGTAGCGGCACATGATGTCGAGCAGCTTGCGCTTGCCGGTGGCCTGGAAATAGGCGACGGCGCCCTCGATCAGGTGCCCGGCGCAGTACAACTCGTGGCAGTCGCGCAGGTTGGTCCAGCGCTTCCCCGGCTGCATCCGCTGGTACCAGCTGCTCAGATAGCCGTCGGGCTGCTGCAGCCGGCCGAGGATGTCGATGACATCGTCGACCTTGCGCTCCAGATTCGGGTTCGGGGCGCGCTGCAGGCAGTAGCCGGCGGTCTCGATCACCTTGCCGAAATCGGAATCCCAGAACATCTGGGTGGTGACCAGCCCGCCATGGAACGGGATGCGGATTTCTGGCACCGGGCGGTCGGGGTCGATCTGCTCCAGCATCCCGGCCTCCTCGCAGCGCCGGTACAGCGTGTCCGCCGTCTTGGCGCAGACGGCGTCGATGCGGCTGCCCCAGAAGCCACGGACCTCGACCTGCGGCACGGCGGGCGGGCGGAAGCGTGCGCGGGGGGCGGCTGCGGGAAGGTCGGCGGTCATCGGGAACTCCATTGATCGATCGGTCGGTCAGGGAATACTCGCGCCTACTTCACCGCGCCGGCGGTCAGGCCGCGGATGTAGAAGCGCTGCAGGGCGAGGAACAGGAGCAGGCAGGGCACCATCATCACGGTGACGCCGGCCTGCACGGCGCCCCAGTTCACGGCGCCGAAGCGCCCGGAGCGGACCGCGGTCATCAGGATCGGCAGGGTAAACTTGTCCTGGTCGGACAGCAGGATCAGCGCCGCCAGGAACTCGTTCCAGGCGGCCAGGAAGGCGAACAGCGCCACGGTGACCACGCCGGGGAAAACCAGCGGCAGCATCACCCGGGCCAGCAGCTGCAGGCTGCCGGCACCGTCGATCCGCGCCGCCTCCTCGATCTCGCGCGGCACCGCGTCGAAGGCGTTGCGCATCATGAAGATCGAGAAGGGCAGCTGCAGCGTGACGTAGATCAGGACCAGGCCGGTCAGCGTGTTCTGCAGCCCCAGCTTGGTCAGCAGCAGGAACAGGGGCGTCAGGATCGACTGGAATGGGATCATGATGGTGGCGATGACCAGGACGAACAGCGCGTTGCGACCCGGGAAGCGGAAGCGCGAGAAGCCATAGCCGCCGAGCAGGCTGACCACGGCGGTCACGGAAGCGGTGGCGATCGCCACGGTCAGGCTGTTGCCGGCGTAGTGGCCGACACCGGCCCCGAAGGCGTCGAGCGCGGTGTAGCTGTCGGCACTGACTCCGGTGGTCGGCCAGGGCGGCAGCGGCGGAAGGTTCGCCTCCGCCGCCGGCTTGACGCTGGACAGCGCGGTCCAGGCGATCGGCGCCAGGAACAGCAGGGCGGTCAGCAGCGCCGCGGTCTGCAGGGCGATGCCGGGCAGGAACCGGCGCTTCAAGGCCGTCGCCATCATGACTCGCCCTCCGGGTGGCGCAGCAGGCGCAGCTGGATCACGCTCAGCACCATCAGGATGGCGAGCAGCACCATCGACAGCGCCGCGCCATAGCCCAGGCGGAACGACACGAAGGACTGGTTGAAGATCCAGTAGACCGCGGTGACGGTCTGGTTGCGCGGCCCGCCGGCCAGGATGATGTAGAACTGGTCGAAGGCCAGCATCGACCCGGTGACCGACAGGATCAGGGCCAGGGCGATGGTCCGGCGCATCAGCGGCAGGGTGATTCGCCGGAACCGGGCCCAGGGGCCGGCGCCGTCGATCTTCGCCGCTTCCAGATAGTCGGCCGGGATGCCCTGCAGCCCGGTCATCAGGATCACCATGGTGAAGCCGGCCACCTTCCACACCACCATGGCGATGATCGACCAGAAGGCCGGGTCGAAGGCCGCCAGCAGGTTGACCCGCCCGGCGGTCAGCCCCAGCGCCTCCGCGGCAGGGCTGAACAGACCGGCATCGACGTTCAGCAGCCAGGACCACAGCAGGCTGGCCGAGGCGAAGCCGACCACGACCGGCAGGAAATAGGCGGTGCGGTAGAAGTTGCCGAACGGGCGCGGCTTCTCGACGAACAGCGCCAGCGGGAAGGCGACGGCGAAGATCGCGACGGTAACGACCACGGTGTAGAGGGCGGTGAAGCGCAGCGCGGTCCAGAACCGGGCGTCCTTGGCGATCGCCAGGTAGTTGTCGAGGCCGATGAAGCGCGACACGCCCATCAGCGGCCAGTTGTGCAGCGACATCCAGGCGGTCATCGCCAGCGGCACGACGAAGAACACCGCCACCAGCGCGACCGCGGGCAGGACGAAGAGCAGCCCCGCCCACTGCCCCTTCCGGGCGCGACGGCGTCGGGCCCTGGCCCTCGGGATCGCGCCGGCGGCCTGGGTTGTGGACATCACGCCGCTCCTCCGCCCGAGCCCGTCTTTTCCTTGTCCCCCCTCCCCTTGCGGGAGGGGGGTAGGGGGAGGGGTCTGCGCGCGTCCGCGCGCGAAGGGGCTGCGGATCCGTCGTGTCGGCCAGGTTGCTTCGCCACGGTCCAGGTCGGGTCGGGCCGAGACAACCCCCTCCCCCTAGCCCCCTCCCGCAAGGGGAGGGGGGACTCGTTTGGTTTGGCCGCCTCGGCAGTTCGGAAGGGGGCCATCACGCCCTCAATTCCCCGGGGCGGTGTCGATGACGCCCTGCATCGTCTCCTGCGCATTGGCGAGCGAGCCGTCGACGTCGTCGCCGAAGAACACCTCGTTCACCATCTGCACCCAGGGGCTGTTCTGGCCGTTGATGATGTCGTTGAAGACCACCGAATACGGCGTGCGGCCCTTGGCCATGGCCTCGGCGGCGATCTTGTAGCGCGGGTCGAGGTCCTTCAGCGCCGCGTCCGAGACGTCGCCCCGCACCGGCAGGCTGCCGTATCTGGCCAGCAGGGTCTGGCCCTCCAGCGAATAGGAGAAGTCGAGGAAGGCCTTGATCGCGGCCAGCTTCGTGGTGCCCTTGGTCACCACGAAATTGTCGCCGCCGGCGAAGGACGACCAGCCGCCGGTCTTGCCGGGCAGGAAGGTGACGCCGTAGTCGATGTCCGGATACTGCGTGTTCAGCGCGCCGATGGCGAAGGCGCCGGACGGCGAGATGCCGATATTGCCGCGGGCGAAGGCGGCGAAGAAGTTCGACCCCGTGTCGGTCCGCGCCCCCTCCGGCACCAGCCCCTTCTTGACCATGTCGCGGTAGAAGGCGATGGCGTCGCGCATCTGCGGCGTATCCAGCGTCGCCTTGCCGCCGTCCTCGGTCAGGATGTCGCCGCCGCTGGCCCAGATCAGCGGCGTGAAGGTGAAGATGTTGCAGCCGCCGCAATTGCCGGAGAAGTAGAAGCCCCTGGTGTCGCCGCCCAGCGCGTTCACCTTCTCCGCCGCGGCCTCGATCTCGGCCCAGTTCGTCGGGCCCTTGTCGGGATCTAGGCCCGCCGCCTTGAACAGCTTCTTGTTCCAGATCAGGACCGAGGCGTCGGCCGAATAGGGCAGGCCGTAGATCCGGCCCTTGTAGCTGCCGGTCTTCACATGCGCCGGCGACAGCTGGTCGAAATAGGGCAGGGACTTGGCGAGGTCGGTGATGTCCTCCAGCTGCCCCGCCGCGGCGAAGGAGGGGGTGTAGATCAGGTCCAGTGACAGCGCGTCCGGCGCCGCGCCCCCGGCCGCCGCCGTCGCGTATTTCTGTACCATTTCGGCGGTCGGCACGATCTGCAGCTCGACCTTGTCCGGATGGCTCTGGTTGAAGGCCTCGACGATGCGCGGCATGAAGTTGGAGCCGTCGGAGCGCACCCACAGGGTGAAGCTGTCCGCCGAGGCGGCGGACGCGGTCAGGACCAGGATCGCGGCGCCTGCGGCCAGGCGCGATACCAGATGCTTCATCACGTGTCCTCCCTCTGTTGTCGGCCGGTGCGGTTCACACTCGGCCTTGTTGTTCGGTGCCGCCTCAGCCGGCGGGCGGCGCACCGCAGGATTGCCGCACCAGCAGCCGGCAGGGCAGCTTGCGGACTCCGGGTTCGATCGGCTGGCGGTCGACCAGCTGCAGCAGGGTCAGCCCGGCCTCGCGGCCCAGCGCCTTCAGGTTCATGTCGACCGTGGTCAGCGGCGGGCGGGTGGCGGCGGCGACGATCTCCCAGTTGTCGAAGCCGATCACGGCGACGTCGTCCGGCACCCGCCGGCCGCGTTCGCGCAGCGCGTCGACCACGCCGCGGGCGATCTGGTCGCTGCCGCAGAACACCGCGTCGGGTGGGCTGCCGATGCCGTCGAACAGGTACCCGGCCGCCTCATGCCCCCAGGCCTCGGACCAGTGGCCGACCAGGACGCCCTGGTCCGGCCCGGCCAGCCCGGCGGCGCCCAGCGCGTCGCGATAGGCGGCGGCGCGCTGGTGCACCACGCGGAAGCTCGACGGCCCGGTGACATGGGCGATGCGGCGCCGACCCAGCCGGATCAGGTGCTCGACCGCCTGCCGCGCGCCGCCTTCGTCGTCGGAGACGAAGCCGATCGAGTCCGGGTCGGGCTCGCTGAAGGCGTAGATGACGGGGATGCCCAGGCCGGACAGGTCGACCGGCAGCCGGCGGTCGATGCGCTTGCCGGAGGCGATGATGCCGTCGACCCGCTTTTCCAGCATGGCGTCGACATGGGTCTGGGCCAGCGCCGGGTCGTCCTCGATGTTGCACAGGAAGACCGAGACGCCGTTGTCGACCAGCGCGTCGGAGATGCCGGACATCACCGGCAGGGTGAAGCGGCCATAGGTGTCGTTGGTCAGCAGGCCCACGGTGAAACTGCGCCGCCGCGACAGGCTCTGCGCCAGCCCGTTCGGCCGGAAGCCCAGCGCCTTCGCCGTCTGCTGCACCCGCGCCCGGGTCTCCTCCGCCATCCGGCCCTGGTCGTTCAGCGCCTTCGACGCCGTGGCGACGCTGACGCCGGCCGCCGCCGCCACATCACGCAAGGTGACGGCTCGAGGGGGCTGGCCGGGGATGGGACGAGAGGTCTTGGAGTCCATGCCGGGTGGTTCGTTTCGATCAGTTGAGAAATTGTTTTCTCAAGCCATTATTGCAGATTTGGCGGAAGGTATCGTGCGTAGGTGAGAAACCGTTTTCTCAGTCACGATAATCCGGCTTTTGGGCGAGCGCAAGCGTCACCGCCGGCACAGCGAGCGGCACCCCGGATTCCATCGAAGCGCTCCGCCGCGATGCGCCAAGCCGCCTCAGTCCCTGCCGGAACTAGCTGTTGACTCGGCAAATGCCATATGCGGTATATCAGGGATGACAGCGCTAACATCGCCTTTGATGACAGCGCTGTCATCGTCCAGTCCCGACAACGGGGCAGGACGCCATCAACGATGATCGCATCGCCGATGCGGTGGCAGGGAGGCAACGGGTGTGAGCAGCAGCCAAGTCGAACACGGCCGGAACGGACGTCCGGGCCCGCTGTCGGTGCTGGCCGGCCTGCGCAACGCCCGGGAGCTCAACGTCCTGCTGGCGCTGATCATCGTCGGCGCGCTGATCAGCTTCGCCACGCCGTATTTCCTGACCACCAACAACCTGATGGGCGTGTCGCGCGCCTTCTCGCTGACCGCGATCATGAGCATCGGCATGGTGATGGTGATCATCACCGGCGGCATCGACCTGTCGGTCGGCTCGGTGATGGGGCTGTCGTCCCTGGTCACCGCCCTGTGCTTCTCCGCCGGGCTGCCGATGGCGGTGGCGATCGGGGCCGGGCTGCTGGTCGGGGTCGGCTTCGGCGCGGTCAACGGCCTGCTGGTCACCGCCATCGGCCTGCCGCCCTTCATCGCCACGCTCGGCACGCTCAGCATCGGCCGCGGGCTGATGTACGTGGTCACCCGCGGCGTTCCGGTCACCCCGGATGTGCCGGACGCCTTCACCCTGCTGGGCCAGGGCTATGTCGGGCCGGTTCCCGTCCCGGTGGTGATCATGATCGTCATGACCGTGATCTTCACCGTGCTGATGCGCAGGACGCGCTTCGGGCGCCATGTCTACGCCACCGGCGGCAACGAGCACGCGGCGCGGCTGAGCGGGGTCAAGACCGCCCGGGTGAAGATGATCGTCTACACCCTGTCCGGCACCATCGCGGCCTTCGCCGGGGTGGTCAGCTTCTCGCGCTACCTCTCGGCGGAACCGGCCTCGGGCTTCGGCGCCGAGTTGGACGTGATCGCCGCGGCGGCGATCGGCGGCGCGTCGCTGTCCGGCGGCATCGGCAGCGTGCTGGGCGCCGTGATCGGCGCCGCGCTGACCGGCTTCATCGCCAATGGCGTGGTGCTGATGAACATAGACACCTACGCCCAGCAGGCGATCACCGGCGCGGTGATCCTGATCGCCGTCAGCATCGATGTGCTTCGCGCCCGCGGCAAGCGCGGCTGAGGCCAACAAGAAGAGCGGAACGCTCCGTCACCCATTCACCCACGGGAGGATATCCATGAAACCCATCATCCGCATGCTCACCGCGGCGCTGCTCGCCGCACCGCTGCTTTCTGCCGGCAGCGCGTCGGCCCAGGATCACAAGCTCACCATCGCGGTCATCCCGAAGGTCGCGGTGCCGTTCTTCGACGACTGCAACACCGGCGCGGCCGAAGCCGCCAAGGCGCTCGGGGTGGACTACCAGTGGGTGGTGCCGCAGAACACCCAGGGGTCGACCCAGGTCCGCATCATGGAGGACCTGATCGCCAAGCACGTCGACGGCATCGCGATCTCGGTCAACGAGCCGAAATCGGTCGAAGGCGTGATCAAGGAGGCGATGGCCGCCGGCATCAAGGTGGTGACCTTCGACAGCGACAGCGCGAAGAGCGGCCGCAGCATGTATATCGGCACGGTCAACGAGGCGGCCGGCTTCACCATGGGTCAGTCGATGGCCACGGCGCTGGGCGGCAAGGGCGAGGTCGCCATCGTCACCGGCCAGCTCGGCGCCTCGAACCTGAACGAGCGCATCGCCGGGGTCGAGCGGGCGCTGGCCGCCCATCCCGACATCAAGGTCGTGGCCAAGGAAGGCACCGATGACGACCTGGCACGGGCGGTCTCGGTCACCGAGGCGCTGTTCCGCGGCCACCCGGATCTGAAGGGTATCATCGGGGTCAGCCAGGTCGGCGGCCCGGCCGTCGCCAAGGTGATGGACAGCCGGGAATTCGCCGACCGCAAGGGCGCGGTCAAGGTCTTCGCCTTCGACGACCTGCCGGACACGGTCAAGGGCGTGAAGGACGGGTTCATCGAGGGCATCATGGTCCAGCGGCCGGTGACCATGGGCAAGCTGGCGGTCGAGAACCTGGTCAGCCAGATCAAGGGCGGCGGCCCCGCGCCGGCCGACATCGACACCGGCGTCACCGTCGTCAGCGCCGCCAACCTCGGCAGCTACACCAAGTAAGCTCATGGGCGGCGGCTTATCCGCCGCCCGCTTTTCCCCGACAGTGGCGAGGCCCCATGCCGCCGTTCCTCGAGATGCGCGGGATCACCAAATCCTTCCCCGGCGTGAAGGCGCTGGACGGCGTCGACCTCGCGCTGGCGTTGGGCGAAGTGCATGCGCTGGCGGGGGAGAACGGGGCCGGCAAGTCGACCCTGATGAAGGTCATGACCGGCGCCTACCGCGCCAATGCCGGCACGATCGCGATCGAGGGTGCGCCCGTCACCATCCGCGACCCGGAGCATGCGCGCGAGCTGGGCGTCAGCATCATCTACCAGGAACTGTCCATGGTGGAGAACCTGACGGTCGCCGAGAACATCTTCCTGGCGCGAGAGCCGCGCACCCGCCTGGGCCTGATCGACACCCGGCGGATGGTCGAGGAGTCGCGGCATGTGCTGGCGCGGCTGCAGCTCGACATCGACCCGCGCGTGGTCGTCGGCAAGCTCAGCATCGGCCAGAAGCAGATGATCGAGATCGCCAAGGCGATCTCGCAGAACTCGAAGATCCTGGTGATGGACGAGCCGACGGCCTCGCTGAGCCAGCGCGAGGCCGAGACCCTGATCGCCGTGATCAAGCAGCTGCGGGCGGAGAATCTCGGCATCGTCTACATCTCGCACCGGCTGGAGGAGATCTTCGAGATCGCCGACCGGGTCACGGTGCTGCGCGACGGCCGGTCGATCGCCACCCGGCCGATCGGCGAGGTGACGCGCGAATTCCTGGTCCGCACCATGGTCGACCGCGAGCTGAGCCAGCTCTATGGCGAGCACGTGTCCCATGCTGGGACCGAGGTCATCCTGTCGGTGTCGGGCCTGGGGCTGAAGCGGCCGAGCCCGCATGCGGCCAGGGTCGCCGACATCAGCTTCGACCTGCACAAGGGCGAGGTGCTGGGCTTCTTCGGCCTGATCGGCGCCGGCCGCACCGAGATCATGGAGATGATCTTCGGCGAACGCGGGCACCACGGCGCCATCCGAGTCGACGGTAGGCCGGTGTCGATCCGCGGCCCCAGCGACGCCATCGCCGCCGGCATCGGCTTCGTCACCGAGGACCGAAAAGGGCAGGGGCTGGTGCTGGACATGACTGTCCGCGAGAATTTCAGCCTGACCCACCTGGCCGACTATTGCAGCCTCGACTTCGTCAACCGGCGGCGCGAGGCGGCGGCCTGTGCGGACTCGGTGCGCACCTTCGGGGTGAAAACCCCGTCGATCGAGCAGAAGATCGTCCATCTCAGCGGCGGCAACCAGCAGAAGGTGGTGATCGCGAAATGGGTGGCGCGCCGGCCCCGTGTCCTGATCGTCGACGAGCCGACCCGCGGCATCGACATCGCCGCCAAGGCGGAGGTGCACCGCCAGCTCCAGGGCCTCGCGGCGCAAGGGCTCGGGGTCATCGCGGTGTCGTCCGACCTGGCCGAGATCCTGGCCATCAGCGACCGGGTCATCGTGGTCCGCGAAGGCCGTATCTCCGGGGAATTGCCGCGCCGGGACGCCACCCGCGAAGCCGTCATGAACCTGGCCACCGGATAACCCCTTCCTGTCCCTTCATCACACGGAGTCATCCCGTCCCATGAGCAAGCGCATCATGTTCACTGGCGGCAGCGGCAAGGCCGGCCGTCACGTCGTCAAATACCTGGTCGACCAGGGCCACCAGGTCCTGAACCTCGACACCAAGCCGCTGGACAATCCGCAGGTCCGGACGCTGATCACCGACATCACCGACAGCGGGCAGGTGTTCAACGCCCTGTCCAGCTACATGGGCCTGCACGAATTCGACCCGTCGCTGCGGGCGCAGCCGGTCGACGCCGTGGTGCATTTCGCGGCGATCCCGCGGATCATGATCGTGCCCGACAACGAGGTGTTCCGCGTCAACACCATGGGCACCTACAACGTCATCGAAGCCGCGGTGAAGCTGGGCATCCCCAAGATCGTCGTGGCCTCCAGCGAGACCACCTACGGCCTGGTCTTCGCCAATGAGCCGCGCGCGCCGCAGTATTTCCCGCTCGACGAGGAGTACCCGGTCGGGCCGATGGACAGCTACGCCCTGTCGAAGATCTGCAACGAGGAGACGGCGCGCGCCTTCGCCCAGCGCAACGGCACCGACATCTACGCGCTGCGCATCGGCAACGTGATCGAGCCGCATGAATACGCGCTGTTCCCGAAATGGTTCGCCGACCCCGGCTTCCGCAAGCGCATCGCCTGGAGCTATATCGACGCCCGCGACCTCGGCCAGATCACCGACCTCGCGGTCAAGACCGACGGTCTCGGCTACCAGGTGTTCAACGCGGTGAACGACGAGACCTCGTCGGACCTGCCGACGAAGGAGCTGCTGAAGCGCTTCTATCCCGACGTGCCGGTCAAGGGCGAACTCGGCGAGTTCGAGACGCTGCTGTCGAACAAGAAAACGCGGGAAGTGCTCGGCTTCCGCCAGGCCCATTCCTGGCGGAAATACGTGTCCAAGTGACCGGAGGCCGCCGGTTCCTCAGGAGCCGGCGGCCGCCTTGAACCAGCCGAGCCCGGCGACCGTCTCGCCGGCCGGCCGATATTCGCAGCCGACGAAGCCCTGGTAGCCCAGGCTGTCGAGCAGCGCGAACAGGCGGGCGTCGTTCAGCTCGCCGGTCCCCGGTTCCTGGCGCAGCGGGACCGAGGCGACCTGGACATGGGCGGTGATCGGCATCAGCGCCTCCAGCGCCTTGGTCACGTCGCCATGCAGGATCTGGCGGTGGTAGATGTCGAATTGCAGACGCAGATTGGGCCGGTCCAGCCGGCCGATCACCCCCGCCGCCCAGTCGAAATCATTCAGGAAATAGCCCGGCATGTCGCGGCCGTTGATCGGCTCGATCACGATGCCGATGCCGAGGCCTGCGGCGAAGTCCGCCGCCTGGGCCAGCGCCGTCTCGTAGGCCGCGACCGCACGCGCATCCGCCCGCGAGGCCATGCCCGCCATCATGTGCACCCGGGGCACGCCGGTCGCCTCGATGAAGGGCCGCGCGGTTTCGAGCGAGGCGCGAAACTCGGCGGCCCGCTCCGGCAGCGAAGCGGTGCCGCGGTCGCCCCCGGCCCAGTCTCCGGGCGGCAGGTTGAACAGCGCCTGGGTCAGGCCGTGCCGGTTCAGGCGGTCGGCCAGCGCCTGAGGCTCATGCTCGTAGGGGAAGAGGTATTCGACCGCGGTGAAACCGGCATCGGCCGCCGCCGCGAAGCGGTCCAGGAACGGATGTTCGGTGAACATCATGCTGAGATTGGCGGCAAAACGCGGCATGTCAGCGCTCCGTGCTTGCAGGTTTCGGCAGGTCGACGCCGGCGATGTCCGCCAGCATCCGCGCCACCGACGAATCGTCGTCGCGGCCCATCCCGGCCGCGGCCGTCATCAGATACATCTGCAGCGCGGTGGCGGCGAGCTGGGTCGGGAACTTCTCCGACCGGCCCATGTCCATGACGATGCCGAGATCCTTGGTGAAGATGTCGATGGCGCTGCGCGGGGTGTAGTCGGCGTCGAGGATATGGGGCACGCGGTTCTCGAACATCCAGGAATTGCCGGCGGCGGCGGTGATCACCTCATAGACCTTGCGCAGGTCCAGGCCCAGCCGGGCGGCGAAGGTCATGGCCTCGCAGGCGGCGGCGATATGCACCCCGGCCAGCAGCTGGTTCACCATCTTGAACGAGGCGCCGATGCCCGCCTCGTCCCCCAGCTCGTAGACGGTCGATCCCATCGCATCCAGGGCCGCGCGGGCGCCGGCGAAGGCCTCGCGCGTGCCGGACGCCATGAAGGTCAGTTCGCCGGTCGCCGCCTTGGCCGTGCCGCCGCTGACCGGCGCATCGAGATAGTGCAGGCCCAGCGCCTCGGCCTGTCCGGCCAGGCGGCGGGCGTGGTCCGGCGCCATGGTGGCGCAGCACAGGATGGTCCCGCCCGGCCGCATCGCCCTGGCCGCGCCGCCCTCGCCGAACAGCACCACCTCGGACTGGGCGGCGTTGACCACGACGACGACGACGATGTCGGCCGCCTCGGCCGCGTCCCGCGCGCTGGTGGCCATCCGGCCGCCGCCTGCGCCGAAGGCCTCGACCGCCGCGTGGCTGGTGTCGAAGCCGCCGACCTGCAGCCCCGCCGCCACCATCGATTGCGCCATGCCCAGGCCCATCGAGCCGAGACCGACGATGCCGATCCTCAGGCTGGTGTCCGTGCCCATCGCTTCACCCCACTCTCAAACCGGCTCTTGCCCGCCGATGTTAGCGCTGTCATAGTCAAACAATCGAGACATTGACTCGGCCTGTCAATATCGTGCGGACGTCGCCTTCGAGATCATTCGGCGGCAGCAGCCGGCAGCGCAACCCCCATAGCGGGGCGCGCGGCAAACGACCGGACAGGGGCGGGGAGCGCGAATGGGAGGAGAGGATCGTGGACGGGTGCGGAAGACGGCGCCGACGCTCGCCAACGTCGCCGCGCTGGCTGGCGTCAGCCAGATCACGGTCTCGCGGATCCTGCGCAACAAGGGCCCGATCGCCCCGGACACGCGCGCCCGCGTGATGTCGGCGGTGCAGGCCATCGGCTACGTCCCCAACCGGGTGGCGGGCAGCCTGGCTTCGGCCGGGTCCAACCTGATGGGCGTCGTCATCCCGTCGCTGTCGAACATCGTCTTCCCCGAGGTCCTGCGCGGCATCCATGAGGCGCTGGACGAGTCGGGCTTCCAGCCCGTCGTGGCGGTCACCGACTACGACATGGCGCGGGAGGAGACGCTGCTGCGCTCGCTGCTGGCCTGGAAGCCGGCGGCGATGATCATCGCCGGCTTCGACCACACCGACGAGAGCCGGCGCATGCTGGAGAACAGCGGCATCCGGGTGGCCGAGCTGATGGACATCGACGCCGAGCCGATCGACATCGCCGTCGGCCTGTCGCACCGCCGTGCCGGCCACGCTACCGGGCGGCATCTGATCGAATGCGGCTACCGCCGCTTCGGCTATGTCGGCCATGACTGGGCGGCCGACCGGCGCGCCCGGCTGCGCTATGACGGCCTGTGCCAGGCGCTGGCCGAGGCCGGCCTGTCCCTGGCGGGGGAAAGCGTCGGCGACGGCAGCAGCTCGGTCTTCGCCGGCCGCGACGGGCTTGCCCGGCTGCGGCAGTCGTCGCCCGCGGTCGATGTCGCGGTGTTCTCGAACGACGACATGGCGGTCGGCGGCGTCTTCCACTGTATGGCGGAAGGGATCGTGCCGAAGGCCGATCTCGGCCTGTTCGGCTTCAACGGGCTGGAGATCGGGCAGGCCCTGCCGGTGCCGCTGTCGACCATCCGCTCCGACCGCTACCGCATCGGGCGGCTGGCGGTGGAGCACATCCTCAATCCCGCCCGGGGCGACGCCCCCCGCATCATCGATGTCGGCTTCGAGATCGTGGCCGGCGGCACCGCATGATCCGCCCTTCCGCGACCGGCCGGATCCCACAGGAGACCGTTGAGATGTTGCTGGGCGCCGTTGCCGACGACCTGACCGGGGCCACCGACCTTGCGCTGATGATCGCGCGCCAGGGCATGAAGACGGTCCAGGTGATCGGCGTGCCGGAGCCCGGCGCCGATTTCGGGGACGCCCAGGCCGTTGTGGTCGCGCTCAAGTCGCGCACCATCCCGGCGGCGGAAGCGGTGGCGATGTCGCTGCGCTCGGCCGAACGGCTGAAGGCGGCCGGGGCCGAACAGATCTTCTTCAAATACTGCTCCACCTTCGATTCCACCGATGCCGGCAATATCGGGCCGGTGGCTGACGCGTTGCTGGCCTTCACCGGCTCGGACCTCGCCATCGTCTGCCCGGCCTTCCCGGCGACCGGCCGCACCATCTATCGCGGCCATCTCTTCGTCGGCGACCTGCTGCTGTCCGACAGCTCGATGAAGGACCACCCGCTGACGCCGATGCGCGACGCAAGCCTGGTGCGGGTGCTGCAGCGCCAGACGCCGTCGCCGGTCGGCCTGGTCCCGTTGGAGGTGGTTGAGGCGGGGCCGGAGGCGCTGCGCGAGGCGTTCGACCGGGCGCGCCGCGCCGGCACCCGCTTCGTGGTGGTCGATGCGGTGCGCGACGCGCATCTCCGCACCATCGGCGCCGCCGCGGCCGGCATGGCGCTGGTCACCGGCGGGTCTGGGCTGGCCATGGGCCTGCCGGGGAACTTCGTCAAAACCGGCCGCTTGGTGCCGCGGACGCCGGCGGACAGGATGCGCGCGCCGCGGGGCCGCGCCGTGGTGCTGGCCGGGTCCTGCTCGGCCGCGACGCGCGGCCAGGTCCAGACCGTCATCGACCAAGGGATCCCCGCCTTCCAGCTGGACGCGCTCGCCATCGCCGAGAACCGCATCACGGCGCAGCAGGTGGCGGACTGGGCCGAAGGCCAGCCGGTCGATCGCGCGCCCCTGGTCTATTCCAGCGCCGACCCGTCGGTCGTGCGCGCTGTCCAGGACAAGCTCGGGGTCGAACGCTCCGGGGCGCTGGTCGAGGATCTGCTGGCCGATGTCGCCCGGCGCCTCGCCTCGCGTGGCTTCACCCGCTTCCTCGTGGCCGGGGGCGAGACCTCCGGCGCGGTGGTCGCGGCCCTCGGCGTCCAGGCGCTGGAGATCGGGCCCGAGATCGACCCGGGCGTACCCTGGACCCGCTCGATCGGGTCGCCCGACCTGGCGCTGGCCCTCAAATCCGGCAATTTCGGCACCCCCGATTTCTTCCTCAAGGCGTGGCGCGTGCTCGACTAGCACCCGGCCACCGAACCCGACCTCAGGAACAGAAGGCAATCCGCATGTCCGACTCTTCTCCGCAGCAGGAGCGCATCGGCTTCATCGGCCTCGGCAACATGGGCCATGGCATGGCCAGGAACATCGTCGAGAAGGGCTATCCCCTGACCGTGCTGGCGCGGCGCAAGCGCGACGTGGTCGAGGACCTCAAGGGGCGCGGGGCCGCCGAGGCCGCCACGCCGGCCGAGGTGGCGTCGCGCTCGACCATCGTCTTCCTCTGCGTCACCGGGTCGAAGGAGATCGAGGAGATCGTGCGCGGGCCGAACGGCCTGAAGGACGGGCTGGCCCGCGGCTCGGTGGTGGTGGACTGCTCCACCGCCGACCCGGTCTCCACCGTCGCCCTGGCCGCCCTGCTGGCCGAGGGCGGCATCGACTATGTCGACGCGCCGCTGGGCCGGACCCCGAAGGAGGCGTGGGAGGGCACGCTCGACACCATGGTCGGGGCCAGCGACGCCGTCTTCGCCCGGATCAAGCCGGTGCTGGAGACCTGGGCCGGCCGCGTCGTCCATATCGGCGCCACCGGCGACGGCCATCGCATGAAGCTGCTGAACAACTTCCTGTCGCTCGGCTATGCCGCGCTGTACAGCGAAGCCCTGGCGCTGTCGCGCAAGGTCGGCATCTCGCCGGAACGCTTCGACGGCGTGATCCGCGGCGGGCGGATGGATTGCGGCTTCTACCAGACCTTCATGCGCTGGACGCTGGAGGGCGACCGCAACGCCCACAAGTTCTCGATCGCCAATGCCCTGAAGGACCTGAAATACCTCGAGGCCATGGCCGACGACGCCGGCATCGCCAACCCGATGGGCAACGCCGCGAAGAACCAGTTCGCGACCGCCCATGCCACCGGCAGCCCGGAGGATTATGTCCCGATGCTGGCCGACCATGTGGCCAAGGCCAACGGCGTGGAGGTCTGAGGCGGGGCGCCGGGGGGAATGGCAAGGGGGCGGTTGCCCCAGCCCTTCGTGATGCTTCGATTTTTAGTGTCATGCCACGGCTTGACCGTGGCATCCAGGGGCGGCCGGAACAGCTCTTGGTGGCCCCTGGATTGCCCGGTCGAGCCGGGCAATGACAGCAAAAGATGAGGTCTGCACTTCGATCTTAAAGCTTAACTGGACACCGGTGACGGCGACGTCGACACCATCCGGCCGGGTCAGTCGGTGTTGACGACGTTGAAGTCGCGCAGCTCCTGCCGGCTCAGGGCGCGGGGCGCCGAGTTCGGGATGTCGGCGAATTCGGTCAGGAAGCGCAGCGACAGGCTCATCTCGGTCAGATAGCGGGCGATCTCCGCCGCGGTCTGCGCCGACCCCTGCTGGATCGCCTTGGTGTCCTCGTCCAGCGCCTGGTCCAGCAGCAGGGCCGACAGCGTCTTCGGGCTGTCGGGATGGGCGGCGTTGTACTTGGCGATGTAGGTTTCGACCCCGTCGGGGTCGAGCTGGCCCTGCGGGAACTGCATGTTGTACTCGGTCACCGTCTCCGGCGGCTTGACCAAGTGGGACCGGATCCGGTCGGCCGCGTCGCTGGAGAACATGTGGACGCCGAACTCCGCCCCGACCTCGACATAGCGGACCGTGCCGCCCATGAAGGCGAAGTTGCAGGCGCTGATGCAGTGCAGGCCGCGCGGCACCCGCGTGGTGACCTTGCGGGCGCGCAGGATGCGGCCCATCTCCAGCCCCTCCTCGAGCGACCCGCCCGGCGAGTCCAGCCAGACCTCGGCGATCGGCCGCGCCTGGTCCAGCGCCATGCGGAACCGCTCGGAATCGCCGCCGGCGATCTGGCCCCAGGCCACCAGCACGTGCCGGTTGCCGGCCGCCACCAGGCTGAACTGCATGGCGTCGGGCTTCATCACCTCGTCCCAATCCATGCCCTTGGGCAGCGGCACGAACAGGTCGTCGGCGCCGGCCGGCGCCGCGGCCAGCAGCAGGACCGCGGCGAGGATGGTCCGGGCGCTCATGCCTGCGCCGCCCATTCGCCGCCGGAGCCGCGGCAGTATTTCGACTGCTGCTCGACCTCCTGGCCCTTGATGTAGGCGACCTCGCGCACCGTGCGGCATTCGCCGCCGCCGCTGCCGTTCGGCTCCACCGCCACCACGGTGGAGGAGCCGCGGACGCCGGTGCTGCGGTTCTGCCAGTTGCGCGTCGTGCCGCGTCTGGCGGACGAGGTCAGCACCCGGCGGGTGGTCTGCGCCGCGCGCTGCTGGTCGGCCTGGTCGAGCTGGCGGCCGATGGCGCTGCCGACGAAATAGCCGCCGATCGCGCCGAGGCCCGCCCCGATCAGGGTGCTGGTCTGGTCATGGCCGACGGCGTTGCCCAGCAGGCCGCCGAACAGCGCCCCGCCGCCCGCCCCGAACAGCCCCCCGGTCTGTTCGTTGGTCTGGCAGCCGGCCAGCGTAAGCGCCGCGGCCACGACCATGACCGATGCGTGGCGACCGATGCGTGACATCGTCCTTCTCCCCGTTCCTGGTCACGGCGTGGCTGTCGCCGCCCGGCCCGCCGATCCGGCCGCGGCGCGCCACCTGGCGATCGGCCGCACGAATACTGGGCAGGATCTGCCGTGATGATTGCGGTGTTGCAGTAAATCCGAGGTTATCACCGTGGCGACGGCAAGTAAGATGGACTGATGCCTTAGGTCTGGTCTTAGGACCCCAGCTAAGACTTGTGATGAGCTCGGTGATGGGGCGTAATAGCGGCATCTGGCGAAGGGCCATTGGCGGCCGTGCAAACGCCAGCAGCCGGCGGGGAGGCGATGAAGCTCCTGATCGTCGATGATCATCCGGTGGTGCGCGAAGGGCTCGTCGCGCTGCTGCGCCAGGGCGACCCGGACGCGGTGGTGGTCGAGGCCCGCGACAGCACCGAGGGGCTGGCGATGGCGGAGCAGCATCGCGACCTCGACGTGGTCCTGCTCGACCTCGCCATGCCGGGGCTGGGCGGGATGCCGGCGATCGCCGAATTCGGGCGGCGGCGGCCGGAGCTTCCGGTCATCATCCTGTCCTCGTCGGAGGATCCGCAGGATGTGCGCAAGGCTCTGGCCGCCGGCGCCCTCGGCTACGTCCCCAAATCGGCCAGCCGGCAGACGCTGTTCCTCGCGGTGCAACTGGTGCTGTCGGGCGACATCTACGTGCCGCCGCTGACCATGCTGCCGCTGGGCCCCTCGGCCGCCGGCCCCGGCGGGGACGCCGTCGCCGGGGCCCGGCTGACCCAGCGCCAGCTCGAGGTGCTGCAGCTGCTGGCGCGCGGCCTGTCGAACAAGGAGATCGGCAACGCGCTGGACCTGGCGGAGAAGACGGTCAAGGTCCACGTCACCGCCATCTTCCGCACCCTCAACGTGGTCAACCGCACCCAGGCGGCCACCGCCGCGCGGGATGCGCAGCTGATCTGACGGCGTCTACTCCTCGGCCTCGGCTGCGACGCGTGCCAGCAGGTTGGTGATCGCGGCCCGCAGCCGGCTGTTGTGGATCGGCTTGTGCAGCAGCAGGAAGCCGCTCTCCTCCGCCTCGCGCAGCCGGTCGGGCGCGGTGTCGCCGGTGATCAGCATCGCCGGGATGTCGTCGTTGTACTCGGATTGCAGGCGGCGGATCACGGCGATGCCGTTCTCGTCGCCGCGCAGCCGGTAGTCCGAGATGATCAGGTTCGGCCGGTCGGGCCAGGTCGCGATCCGCGCCAGCATCTCGTCGCCCGACCCCGCGACCAGCACGGTGTAGCCCCAGCCGGTCAGCAGGCTGCGCATCGCCTCCTGGATCGCCGCCTCGTCGTCGATCAGCAGCACCAGCCCGTGGGCCGCGGTCTCGGGCAGGGCGACGGCCATGGTCTCCGGCCCGGCCGCCTCGGTGACGGGCACCGAAACCGCGAAGACCGAACCCTTGCCCACGGTCGAGCGCAGGCTGAGGGGGGAGTCGAGCAGCGCGGTCAGCCGCTGCACGATGGCCAGGCCGAGGCCGAGGCCCTTCGACCGGTCGCGCTCGGGATTGCCCAGCTGGTAGAACTCCTGGAACACGCGGCCGCGCTCCTCCGCCGGGATGCCCGGCCCGGTGTCCCAGACCTCGATGCCCAGCCGTGCCCCGCGGCGGCAGCCGACCACGACGCGGCCGCGCTCGGTGTAGCGCACCGCGTTGGAGACCAGGTTGCGCAGCACCCGCTCCAGCAGGATCGGGTCGCTGTGCACCGCCAGGCGGCACGGGTGCAACACCAGCCGGATGCCCTTGCGCCGGGCCTCGCCCTCATGGTCGCGGCAGACACGCTCCAGCAGCGGCTGGATGGCGAAGCCCTGGGGTGAGTACAGCACCACGCCGGCATCCAGCCGCGAGATGTCGAGCAGCGAGGTGAACAGGCTGTCCAGCGCGCTGACCGAACCGTCGATCTGGATCGCCAGGCGACGCACCTCCTCGTCCATCGGCCGGGCCAGCAGGGCGCCGACGAACATGCTCAGCGCGTGGACCGGCTGGCGCAGATCGTGGCTGGCGGAGGCGAGGAAGCGCGACTTGTCGAGGCTGGCCTGCTCCGCCCGGTCCTTCTCCAACCGCAGGTTCTCCGCCAGGTCGAGGTTCGCGAAGCGCAGCTGCAGCGCCTCCTCCAGGCTGCGGTAGGAGCGCCAGCCGAGCACGGCCATGGCGACGACGTAGAGCAGGTCGAGGAAGCCCAGGGCATGACTGTAGAAGCCGGTGTGGAAGGCGCTCCACAAGACATAGGGGACCATGGCCGGGAACAGCAGCGCGTAGAAGGCCGGGAGATAGGCGCCGAAGGCGGTGGCGGCGCCGGAGGCCACGGCCGAGGTGGCGATCATGACCCAGAGCTGCTGGTCGATGCGCTCGGGCGTGATCAGGGTGATCGAGCCGACGCCCCAGACCAGCCCTTCGACGGCGCTGGCCAGGGTGAAGGCGGCGGCCCAGAACCGCCAGCCCGGCGCGGACGGCCCGCGGCGGCGATAGACGGCGCAGAGCAGCAGATGGGCCAGTGCCGAGAGCAGCAGGACCCCCGCCCAGCCGGCCGCGATCGGCAGCGGCACCAGCTCGCCATAGACCAGCACGCCGACCAGCGCGATGCCGCCCAGCAGGGCGCCGACCACGCCGACCGGCGCCGCCTTGTACAGGGCGGCGATCTGCTCGGCGCGGAAGCGGTCGATCGACCCGGCCCGTCCCATGGTCGGCGCGTCGGCCATCACGCCCCGCGACCGTGTGCCTGAAATCCCGCGATCACCGTCGATGCCCCCCGATATCGTGGAGGGGCGAGGTCAGCTCATGTGGTGGTTCCGCCCGCGGATCCGGCTTCCCGGACCAGCAGCCCTGCCTCGCCCTGTATCCCGCTTTGCTCCGGCCGGATTTGATCGGCCCCGGCCGGTTCCGCGTCGAATGGGACGCATCCTATCATATTCAGGCTTGCGGCGGCGGCAGCGACACCAGCGCGGCGGCCGGCACGATCGGCAGCACGATCCGGGACGGGTGGGCGCGGTCGAGATGGATGCGGTTGGTCGCCACCCGCTTCAGCCGGCCGGTGCCTTCCGGCTCGCCGCTGTTCGGGTTGACGTCGTATTTCGGGAAGTTGCTGGACGAGATGTCGAGCCGGATGCGGTGGCCGGCCTTGAACAGATTGGCGGTGGCGAAGGGCTCGATGGTGATGGCGTAGACCCGGCCGGACTCCAGCGGCGACGGGTTCTCCCAGCTGTCGCGGTAGCGGCAGCGCAGGATGCCGTCGGTCAGGTTCAGGGCGAAGCCGCGCGGGTCGTCCGGCGTCGGCGGATGCACGTCGACCAGCTTGGCGGTGAAGTCGGTGTCGGGCGCGTCGGAGGAGACGAACAGCCGGATTTCGATCGGCCCGACCACCGCCACGTCCTCGGCCAGCGGCGCGGTCTGGAACACCACCACATCGGGGCGGGACGACAGCGGCAGGCCGGGCCGGCGGCTGCCGAAGAAGCGCTCGCCCTCGGTCTGGTCGAAGCCGCCGCCCTCGAACACCGGTTGGCCCGAGGTCAGGGCGCCGCCGATGGTGGGCACCGGATTGGCCGGGTCGAACTGATAGGCGATCGACGCGTCCGCCGCCTCCGGCACCGCCGGATCCAGCCGGCCGTCCTCATGCAGGTGATAGTCGGTGAAGGCGGTGCCGGGCAGCGGCCAGTCCGGCGCCGCGATCCAGCGCCCGCCATGGTCCAGCCGGCCCTCTGCGGTGCGCCGGCCGCTGCCGCCACCCATCAGGAACAGCCGCGCCGTCGGCTCCGTGTCGGCGCCGTTCTCGACACCCATCAGCCAGCGGTCGAACCAGCGCCGGCGGAACTGCAGCCAGCCCTCGGTGACGTTGGCGTCGACCGTCGCCGCCGGCCCGAATTCGGTGTCGCCCGAAAAGGTGGTGTTGCGGTTGCCGTGCAGCCACGGCCCCATGATCAGCTTCACCGGCGCGGACCGGCCGCTGAGCGCCGCATAGTTCTCCATCGTGGTGCGGACATAGGCGTCGTACCAGCTGGACATCAGCACCATTGGCACGTCGGGGAAGCGGTCGTAATGCCCTTCGGCGTAGATGCCGAGCTGCTTCCAGTAGTCGCCGAACGAGCCATGGGTCCATTGCTCGAACAGGAAGGCTTCGTATTCCGGCACGGCGCGCACCGGCGAATGGCCGGGCCGCCACGGCATGGCGGCGAACCAGGCGCGCAAATCCTCCGCCTCCAGCGCCGCCAGCACCTTGGGGTCGGCCAGCGCCGCCGGGCTCTCCTTGGCCTGGTTGAAGGCCCAGGTCGCCTGCTTCAGCTCGAAGGCGCCGCCCTGGCGGATGCCGCAGTGGTAGGAATTCGAGAAGCCGCCGGAATCCACCACCATGCAGGCTAGGCCGGGCGGGTTCAGGCAGGCCAGGGCGAACTGGGTGTGCGCGGCGTAGGACAGGCCCATGGTGCCGACCTTGCCGTTCGACCAGGGCTGCGCGGTGATCCATTCGACCGTGTCGAAACCATCGGGCCCTTCGGAGGTGTACTTTGTGAACACCCCCTCGGAGGCATGCCGGCCGCGGCAATCCTGATAGACCACGGCATAGCCGGCGGCGACGAAATGCGCGGCCACCTGCGGCCGGGTCATCGGCCCGTCCATCCCGACCCCGATCTCGGAGCGCGACAGCTCGGTCTTGCCGTAGGGCGTGCGCTCCAGGATCACCGGCAGCGGGGCGTCGATGCCGATGCGGTGGCCGGCCGGCAGGTAGACGTCGGTGGCCAGCCGCACGCCGTCGCGCAGCGTCACCATCTGGTCGCGCAGCACCACGACCGCATCATCGATGCGGTCCGGGATCTCACCCGAGCTCACTTGGCGATCCCCGCGTAGGTGGCCAGCGTCCATTCGTTCTTGTTGGCGCGGTAGCTGATGCCGTCGCGCGCCGCCCAGTGCACGGTCGGGAAATACAGCGGCACGATGCCGACATCACCGAAGCCGATCCGCGCCGCCTGCTCCAGCAGCTGGTTGCGCTTGGCCTCGTCGAACTCCGCCAACGCCTGCTTCAGCGTCGCGTCGAACTCCGGGTTCGAGTAGCGGGCGCGGTTGAAGGCGCCCATGCCGGCGTCCTTGTCATAGGTCGCCAGCACATTGGTCAGGGCGTTGGCCGAATTGCTGTTGCTGTTGCCGAAGCTGAAGATGAAGGCGCTGTACTCCTGCTTCGAGGCGGCGCCGGCATAGACGTTGTAGGGCTGGGTGACCACGCCGTTGATCTTCAGCCCGCCGCGCGCCAGCATCTGGCCGATCGCCTGGGCGATGTCGGCATCGCCGGCGAAGCGGTCGTTCGAGGAATGCACCGTCAGCCCGAAGCCGTCGCCATAGCCGGCCTCGGCCAGCAGCGCCTTGGCCCCGGCCGCGTCGAAGGCCTCCGGCTTCACATCCGTGGCATAGCCGCCCAGGCCTTCCGGCACCAGCTGGCCGGCGGCCTCGCCCGACCCGTTCAGCAGGCGCTGGATGATCAGGTCGCGGTTGATCAGCTTGGACACGGCCAGGCGCACCCGCTTGTCCTTCAGCGGGTTGGCCGCCAGGGGCTGGCCGTCCTTGTCGGTCACGAACGGGCTCTGGTCCCGCGCCGAATCCAGCGCCAGGTAGATCAGCCGGCCGGAGGTGGTGGAATAGACCTTGGCCTTGCCGCTGTCGTTAACTGTGGCGACGTCCTGCGGCGGCACCCCGTCGATCAAATCGACCGACCCGGACAGCAGCGCCGCGATCCGCGCTGCGTTGTTGGAGATGAACTTGATGGTGACGTTGTCGAAGGCCGGCTTGTCGCCCCAGTAATGCGGGTTCGGCGCCAGCACCAGCCGGTCGCCCGGCACCCATTGCTTGAACACGTAGGGGCCGGTGCCGATCGCAGCCGTGCCGGAGTTGAAGTCGTTGGTCGTCTTCCCTTCGGACGCTTTCTTCGAGACGATATAGACGAGGCCGACCTGCTCGATGAACTGCGGCGTCGGCGCCTTGGTGGTGAAGCGGATGGTCAGCGGGTCGACCGCGGTCATCCCGGCGATGCTGCCGACCGCGCCGGAGAACGGTGCCGGGCTGTTCGGCACCGACTTGGCCCGCCCCATCGAGAAGATCACATCGTCCGCCGTCAGGTCCGACCCGTCGCTGAACTTGACGCCGGGGCGCAGTTTGACCTCCCAGGTCGTCGGGTCGACCGAGGTCCAGGACAGGGCCAGCGCCGGCTGCACCTGCAGGTTCTCGTCGGTCTGCACCAGCCGGTCGAACATGTGCTGCGAGATCGACTGGTTGTTGCCGGTGCGCGAGAATTGCGGGTCGATGGCGGACGGCTCGGTCGCCGTGCCGATGGTCAGGTCGGCGGCCCAGGCGGTGCCGACGCTCATGGCGCTCAGCGCCAGGGCCAGGGCGACGCCGCCCAGGGTCTTCCGCATCATCGACATCGTGCTCTCCTCTGTTTTGTCGGTCGGGCGCATTCAGCGCCTCAGATCAGGTGGCAGGCGGCCTGGTGGCCGGGCGCGACCGGGCGCAGCGCCGGTCGCTCGCTGCGGCAGCGGTCGGTCGCCATCGGGCAGCGCGGGTGGAAATGGCAGCCGCTCGGCGGGTGCAGCGGCGACGGGATCTCGCCCTTGACCGTCTCGAACTTGCGCTTGCGGTTGCTCAACCGCGGCACTTCGTTCAGGAGCGCGACGGTGTAGGGATGCAACGGCCGGTCGAACAGCTCGGCGGTCGACGCGGTCTCGACCACCCGGCCGAGATACATGATCACCACCCGGTCGCTGATGTGCTCGACCACGCCGAGGTCGTGGCTGATGAACAGGTAGGTCAGGCCGAGATCCTGCTGCAGCTCCAGGAACAGGTTCAGGATCTGGGCCTGGATGGAGACGTCGAGCGCGGCGATGGATTCGTCGCAGACCAGGAAGTCCGGCTTCACCGCCAGGGCCCGGGCGATGCCGATACGCTGGCGCTGGCCGCCGGAGAACTGGTGCGGGAAGCGGTCGCGATAGGCCGGGTCCAGCCCGACCCGGCGCATCACCGCCTGGACATAGGCGTCGGTCTCGCGCCGCTGCACCAGCCCGTGCACCCGCGGCGCCTCGCCGATGATGTCGCGCACCCGCTTGCGCGGGTTCAGCGAGGCGAAGGGATCCTGGAAGATCATCTGCGCCTTCAGCTTGGCGTCGCGCGCGGCCTCGCCGGTCAGCCCGGCAACGTCGCGGCCGCGCCAGCGCAGGGCGCCGTCGCTCTGCGGCAGGATGCCGGCCATCATCCGGCCCAGCGTGGACTTGCCGCAGCCGGATTCGCCGACCAGCCCCAGCACCTCGCCCGGGGCGATGGCGAGGTCGACCGCGTCGACGGCATGCACCGTCCGCTCCTCGATCCGGGCGCCCAGGAAGCGCGCGGCCTTCTCGGCATAGTCCAGCCGCTTGGTGAAGCGCTTGCCCAGGCCGGCGGCCTCAATCAACGGCCCCGTGGTCGTGGAAACCGCGGTCATGCCTGCGCTCCCAGTTGCGGGTGGAAGCAGCGGAATTCGCGATCGGCCAGCCGCGTCGCCTCGGGCACCGCCAGGCAGGCCTCGCTGGCATGGCCGCAGCGCGGTCGGAAGGCGCAGCCATCGGGCAGGGACAGCGGGGAGGGCGCCATGCCGGGGATCTGGAACAGCGCCTGGCCGCGCGGCCGGTCGCCGGGCACCGACCCGATCAGGCCGATGGTGTAGGGATGCGCCGGCCGGTCGATCACCTCGTCGACCGTGCCGGTCTCGACCACCTTTCCCGCATACATGACGCAGATCCGGTCGGCCAAGGCGGCGACCACGGCCAGGTCGTGGCTGACCCAGATCAGCGCCGTGCCGGTCTCGCGGCACAGGGTCTGCACCTGGGCCAGGATCTGGGCCTGGATGGTGACATCCAGCGCCGTGGTCGGCTCGTCGGCGATGATCAGGTCGGGCTTGTGCAGCAGGGCGATGGCGATGGCCACGCGCTGGCGCATGCCGCCGGAGAACTGGTGCGGATAGGCCTTCAGCCGTTCCTCCGGCGACGGGATGCCGACCCGGCCCAGCGCGTCGCGGCAGCGCGCCACCGCCTCGGCCCGCGACACCCGCTCATGCGCCTGGATGGTCTCGACCATCTGGGTCTCGACCCGCAGCACCGGGTTCAGGGTCATCATCGGGTCCTGGAAGATCATGGCGATGCGGTTGCCGCGCAGCTGCCGCAGCCGCTCCGCCGGCAGCGTCGCCAGGTCCTCGCCCTTGAACAGGATGCGGCCGCCGACCACCCGGCCCGGCGGGTCGACCAGGCCGAGGATGGAAAAGCCGGTGATCGACTTGCCGGAGCCGGATTCGCCGACCAGCCCCAGGATCTCGCCGCGGTCGACCGTGAAGCTGACGCCGTCGACCGCGCGCACCGTGCCGGCCTTGGTGAAGAAATGCGTCTGCAGGTTCTCGACGCTCAGCGTGGGCGCGGTCATTTCTGCAGCCTTGGGTTCAGGGCCTCGCGCAGGCGGTCGCCGACGATGTTGATCGAGAAGATCAGCGCCAGCAGCAGCAGGCCGGGGAACACGCTGATCCAGTAGAGGCCGGCCAAGAGCACCTGGTAGCCGTTGGCGATCAGCAGGCCGAGCGACGGCTCGGTGATCGGCAGGCCGATGCCGAGGAAGCTCAGCGTCGCCTCGGCCGCGATCGCATGGGCGACCTGGATGGTGGCGATCACGATCACCGGCGGCAGGCAGTTCGGCAGCAGGTGGCTGAACAGGATGCGGCTGCGGCTCAGCCCCAGGCACTGCGCCGCCTCGACATACTCCTTGCCGCGCTCGACCAGCGCCGCGGCGCGCACGGCCCGGGCGAAATAGGCCCATTGCACGAAAACCAGGGCCAGGATGACCTTGCCGACGCCCTGGCCCAGCACCGCCAGCATCATCAGCGCCACCAGGATGGTCGGGAAGCCCAGCATCAAATCGACCAGCCGCATGATCAGCGTGTCGATCCTGCCGCCGAAATAGGCGGCCACCAGCCCCAGCGTGGTGCCGACGGCCAGGGCGAACAGGCCGGCCAGCACGCCGACGCTCAGGCTGGTGCGCAGCCCGTACAGCATCGCCGACAGCATGTCGCGGCCCTGGGCGTCGGTGCCCAGCCAGTAGGTCCAGCCATCCATGCTCTCGCTGCCTGGCGGCAGCCTGCCGTCCATGATGCTGAGCGAGGCGAGGTCATAGGGATCCTGCGGCGCGATCCAGGGGGCGAACAGGGCGACCAGGACCAGCGCCAGGCAGGCGATGGCGGCGAGCGTCGCGGCCTTGCTGTCCAGAATGCCGCGCGCGGCCTGGGCCAGGATGCCGTCGCCGAGCAGCGGCTTGCGGGGGATCACGGCGTCGGTCATGAGTCGGACAGCCGGACGCGGGGGTCGAGCACGGAATAGAGGATGTCGACCACCAGGTTGATGACGATGAACATCATGACCACGATCAGCAGGTAGGCGACGATCACCGGCCGATCGAGCCGCATGATGCTGTCGATGATCAGCTTGCCGACGCCGGGCCAGGCGAAGATGGTCTCGGTCACCGTGGCGAAGGCGATCAGCGACCCGAACTCCATGCCGACCACGGTGACGATCGGGATCAGGATGGTCTTCAGCACATGGACGAAGATCACCCGCCGCTCGGTCAGGCCCTTGGCCCGGGCGAATTTGACGAAGTCCAGCGGCAGGGTTTCGCGCATGCCGCTGCGGGTCAGGCGGATGATCAGCGAGACGTTGAACAGCGACAGGTTGATCGCCGGCAGGATCAGATGGGTGAAGCCGTCCCAGGTGGCGAGGCTGGTGTGCAGGCCCAGGATCTCGCCGGTGGCGCCGCGGCCGGTGGAGGGCAGCCAGCCGAGCATGACCGAGAACACCATGATCAGCATCATGCCCTGCCAGAAGCTGGGCAGGCTGAAGCCGAGGATCGATCCGGTCATCACGGTGCGGTCGAAGCCGCTGCCGGCCTTGAGGCCGGAGAGGACGCCGAGCGGGATGCCGACCACCAGCGACAGCAGCAGGGCGACGAAGGCCAGCTCCAGCGTCGCCGGCAGCCGCTCGAAGATCAGGCTGATCGAGGGCTGGTTGAAGACGAAGGACCGGCCGAGGTCGCCATGCAAGGCATTGCCCAGGAAGGTCAGGTATTGCTGCCACAGCGGCCGGTCGAGGCCCAGCGACTGCACCGCCTGGGCGATCTCGGCCTGCGACGCGTCGGCCGGCACCAGGATCTCGATCGGGTTGCCGATGGCGTAGATGCCGACGAAGACGAGCAGCGAGGTGACCAGGAGGACGAAGCTGCTCTGCACCAGGCGGCGGATGATGAAGACGGTCATGCCGGGCGTCCGGCCCCGGCGTGCGATTCCCGCATCTGCGTCCCTGTTTGCTCGCTTATGATGGGCCTAGCCGGGCGGGCCGGCGGGGCAGGGGGACACTAGGCATGCCGGGCAGGGGCTCGCAACATCATGCGGAATCCGCATTCGGCTATGCGCAATTCGCGCGGGCCGGGGACGCGTTGCGGCGCTTTGTGTCCGGGATATCGGCGCGGCCGGCATGAACGTCAAGCAGCTCGAAGCCTTCAAGGCGATCATGCGCAGCGGGTCGACCACCGCCGCGGCGTCGCGGCTGGACCTGTCGCAATCGGCGGTCAGCCGCCTGCTGACCCAGCTGGAGGCCGAGCTGGGGCTGGAGCTGTTCGCCCGCGAGAAGGGGCGCCTGATCCCGACGCCGGAGGCGATCGGCCTGCTGGATTCGGTCGAGGATGCGGTCGATCGCGTGCAGCGGGTGCAGCATGTGGCGGAGGAGCTGCGGGCCGGGAATTCCGAGCAGATCCTGCTGCGCATCGGCGTGCCGCACAGCATGTCGCAGACCATCCTGCCCCTGATCGTCGAGGAGTTCCTGCGCGACCACGGCAATGTCGCGCTGGAGATCCTGTCCGGCGCCTATCACGAGACCGAGCGCGCGGTGCTGACCCGCCAGGCCGATCTCGGCTTCGTGCGGCTGCCGACCGGCGAGGCCGGGATGGACACCGTCGCCATCGCCCGCACCACCAGCGTGTGCGTCATGCCGGCGGGACACCGGCTGGCGGAGCAGGCGGTGGTGTCGGTCGAGGATCTGGAGGGCGAGCCGCTGGTGCTGCTGGGCCGGCAGCGCCCGGCGCGGGCGGAGATGGACCAGATGTTCCGGCGCGTCCGTTTCCGGCCGCGGGTGCGGGTGGAGACGCATTCGGTCGGCTCGGCCTGTGCTTTCGCCGCGCAGGGGCTGGGGGTGACCATCGTCAACGCGCTGATGGCCAGCCATTTCCGCGAGCTGCCGATCGCCATCCGCCCGTTCCGGCCGCTTCTGTGGAACGAATTCGGCCTGGCCTTCGCCGCCGGCCAGCCCCGCTCGCGCGCCGCCGACCGCTTCGCCGAACATTTCCGCCGCCGCCTGATCGAGATGCTGCGCGGGCTGGAGAGCGAGCTGGGACCGGCCGCCGACTAGCGCCGGCCTCGTCTGCCGGTCATAGCCCGTGGGTGGCCTTCAGCAGCTCGGCCGCCCGTTCACCGATGACGACGCAAGGGGCCATGGTGTTGCCGGTGGTCACCCGCGGCATCACCGACCCGTCGGCGATGCGCAGGTTGTCGATGCCGTGGACCCGCAGCCGGCCGTCCACCACCGACATCTCGTCCAGCCCCATCCTGGCGGTGCAGGCCTGGTGGAAATAGGTGACGATGGCGTCGCGCACGAAATGCTCCAGCGCGGCGCCGCGCAGCCCGCCCGGCATGACCTCGCGCTTGACGAAGGGGCGCAGCGCTGCCGAGTTGCCGATCTCGCGGCAGAGCTCGATGCAGGTGAGCAGCGCCTTGAGGTCGGCAGGGTCGCCCAGCGTGTTGGCGTCGATCTCGAGCGGATCCATCGGGTCCGGCCCGGTCAGCCGGATCCGGCCGTGGCTGCGGGGCCGGACCAGGCCGGGACCGATCGACCAGCAGCCCGCCGGCGGGTTCAGCCTGGCGGTCTCGGCGTTGACGTAGGGGGCCTCGATCTGGAAGGGCTGCAGGTCGGGGGTGTCGAGGCTCGCGTCGCTCTTCCAGAAGAAGGTGGCCTCGACCAGGCTGTTGCGGGGCGGCAGCGGCGTCTCGTATTCCCACAGGCAGCCCGCGACCATGATGTGGTCCTGGAAGTTCCGGCCCACCCCCGGCGCGTGCTGCACCATTTCGATGCCCAGGGGGCCGAGGTCCGCCTGGTCGCCGATGCCGGACTGCATCAGCACCTTGGGCGTGTGCATCGCGCCCAGGGAAAGTACGACCTCACGCGCGGCGCCGATGCGATGCACCCGGCCGTCGAAGACGAACTCCACCCCGGTCGCCCGCTTGCCGGCGAAGGTGATGCGGGTGACCAGCGCCTGGGTCAGCACCGTCAGGTTCGGCCGGTCCATCAGCGGGTGAACATAGGTGCGGAAGATCGACTGCCGCTTGCCGTCGCGGATCCGCAGATTGGCGATGGCACAGCCGCCATCGCCCTCCATCATCTCGCCGTTCTGGTCGTCGAAGGTCGGGATGCCGACCGACCGCGCGCCTTCCAGCATGGCCGGCGCGATCGGGTTGGGATCCTGCGCCGGCTCGACATGGACCAGCCCGCCGGTGCCCCGGCGCCGCGGGTCCGGCGTGCCCTGCCAGTCCTCGATCCGCCGGTAGATCGCCAGGACCGACTCGTAGCCCCAGGCGGCATCGTCGGTCTGCTGCGCGAAGTAATCCCAGTCGTTCCTATGGCCGCGCGACCAGGCCGAAGCGTTGATGCTGGACCCGCCGCCCAGCACCTTGCCCATCGACAGCGGCAGGGCGCGGCCGTTCAGCCGGGGGTTGGGCACACCGTGGAAGCCCCAGTCGCGCTCGGTGCCCAAATTGGTCGGCCACAGGAGCGGATTCATCACGGCCGGGACGTCGTCGGACCCGCCGGCCTCGAGCAGCAGCACGCTGACGCCGGGGGGCTCGGCCAGCCGCCGCGCCACCACCGACCCCGAGGAGCCCGAGCCGCAGACGATGAAGTCGTAGTGGGATTTGAGGTCGGCCTGCAGTTTGAGCTGGTTGGCGCGGGCGCGGTCTTCGAAAGCATCCATGGGATCGTGGGGCTCGTGTGGTTAGAGAGTGTGGGTCCAGACGCTGCTGCGGCTGGCGGCGTCGCGGTCCGCTCGACCCGGCAGCGGCCATTGCCGCCGCAGGCCGATCGCGCACAGCCACAGGCCGGTCCGGAACAAGCCGGTGCGGGGCCGCCGCTGCGTGGTGGGCGAGGTGTTGGGGCTCATCTCTGAAATCTCCTGTGCGGATCTGTCGGGAGGGCAACCGGTGAATTCCGGCGGCCGCGGTGTTCGATGCTTCCGTTCTGGGCCGGCCGGGTTACGGCATGATGTCTGGCCCCGGGAACCGGGTTACGGCCGTAGTAGCGCAGTAGTAGCGCTGCGGCTGCTCCGGGGAGGATGTCCCAGTGGACAAATGTTGTCCGACAAGTTTATAAACTTTCCGGAAGTGACGCTGCCGGAGGTGATTCGGCAGGTTTCAATCGGTGAGACCAGGGCTCGACACCAGTCGCCCGACGGAACCGTGAGACGACGACACTGGGCGAGGGCGTGCGAAGGTCCTGAGCGCGGCCGGGCAACCGGCCGAAAGATCGTGGCAGCGAATGACTGCGCGACATCGGGGAGGGACGCATGAGCAACATCACCAGGCGTGATTTGTTGAAGATCGGCTCGACCGCCGCCGCGGCCGGCCTGCTGCCGGCCCGCGCCATCGCGGCCGCCCCGGCCTGGTCCGGCGGCGCGATCGAGCCGGGCGCCCAGATCAGGGTGCTGCGCTGGAAGCAGTTCCTGCAGTCCGAATTCGACAGCTTCGTCGCCAACACCAACAAATTCGTCGAACAGACCGGGGTCAAGGTCCGGGTCGACGCCGAAAGCTGGGAGGACCTGCGGCCTAAGGCGGCGGTGGCGGCCAATGTCGGGGCCGGCCCCGACATCATCATGGGCACGCTCGACGACCCGTTCAAATTCGCAGACAAGCTGATCGACGTCACCGACGTGGCCGACTATCTCGGCGCGAAATACGGCGGCTGGTATCCGATCGCCCAGCGCTACGGCAAGAAGGGCGACCGCTGGATCGCGCTGCCGCAGGGCGCCACCGGCGGCGCCCTGAACTACCGCATCAGCGCGGTGCGCGCCGCCGGCTTCGAGACGTTCCCGAAGGACACCGCCGGCTTCCTGAAGCTGTGCCAGGGGCTGAAGGCGGCCGGCAAGCCGCCGGGCTTCGCCCTCGGCCACGGCACCGGCGACGCCAATGGCTGGACGCAATGGTGCCTGTGGGCCCATGGCGGCAAGGTGGTCGACGAGAACAGCAACGTCGTCCTGGATTCACCGGAGACGGTGGCGGCGCTGGAATACGCGAAGCAGCTGGCCGAGACCTTCATCGAGGGCGTGCTGTCCTGGCAGGACCCGAGCAACAACAAGGCGTTCCTGGCCGACCAGATCAGCCTGACCCTCAACGGCATCTCGATCTACACCGTGGCCAAGACCTCGAAGGACCCGGCGCTGCAGGCGATCGCCGCCGACATGGACCACGCCAACATGCCGATCGGCCCGGTCGGGCATCCGACCGAACAGCAGAACATCCTCAACACCTACGCCTACGCCTATTCGAAATATCCGAATGCGGTGAAGGAGTACCTGCGCTTCATGTGGGAGAAGGAGCAGGTCGACGCCTGGGAGACCGCGTCGAACGGCTACATCGCGCCGCCCCTGCCGGCCTGGAACGACAACCCGGTGTGGACCGCCGACCCCAAGGTCACGCCGTTCCGCGACGTGCTGAAATTCGCCCAGGACAACGGCTATGCCGGCGCGCTGGGCGCCGCCTCGGCGGCGGTGATGGGCGATTTCGTGGTGGTCGACATGTTCGCCTCGGCCTGCACCGGGGACCAGACCCCGCAGGCGGCGGCGGCGCAGGCCGCCGAGCGCGCCAAGCGCTACTACCAGGGCTGAGAGGGACGACGGCGTGGCGCCGCCGCCGGGTCCGATATCCACCGCCGCCGACACCGCCCGCGCGGCCCGCCGCCGGCCGGCGCGCGGTGGGGCGCGGCTGTTGGACAACCGCAATGTCCTCGGCCTGCTGTTCATGCTGCCGGCGGCGGCGCTGCTGGTGTTCTTCCTGGCCTATCCCCTGGGCCTGGGCCTGTGGCTCGGCCTCACCGACCAGACGATCGGCGGCACCGGACGCTTCGTCGGTCTCGCCAACTTCGTCTCGCTGGCCCATGATTCCGTGTTCCTGCTGTCGATCTTCAACACCGTGCTCTACACGGTGGTCGCCAGCGTGGTGAAGTTCGCCATCGGCCTGTACCTGGCGATCCTCTTGAACCAGCGTCTGCCGTTCAAATCCATCCTGCGGGCGGTGGTGCTGCTGCCGTTCGTGGTGCCGACCGTGCTGTCGGCCATCGCCTTCTGGTGGATCTACGATTCCCAGTTCTCGATCATCTCCTGGACCCTGATCAAGCTGGGGCTGATCGACCATTACATCGACTTCCTGGGCCAGCCCTGGAACGCCCGCTGGTCGGTGATCGCCGCCAACATCTGGCGCGGCATCCCCTTCGTGGCGATCACGCTGCTGGCCGGGCTGCAGACCATCCCGCCGTCGCTGCACGAGGCGGCGGCGCTGGACGGCGCCAGTTCCTGGCAGCGCTTTCGCTGGATTACGCTGCCGATGCTGTCGCCGATCATCGCGGTGGTGATGACCTTCTCGGTGCTGCTGACCTTCACCGACTTCCAGCTGATCTACGTCATCACCCGCGGCGGTCCGATCAACGCCACCCAACTGATGGCGACCCTGTCGTTCCAGCGCGCCATCACCGGCGGCCATCTCGGCGAGGGGGCGGCCATCGCCAACGCGATGATCCCGTTCCTGATCGCCGCCATCCTGTTCAGCTATTTCGGGCTGCAGCGCCGGCGCTGGCAGCAGGGGGGCAAGGACTGATGGCGGCGAACACCGAAGACCAGGAGGGCATGGCCTATCTCCAGACCCTGCCGCGGCGGCTGGTGACGGTCTACCTGCCGCTCTGCATCATCCTGTTCGTGCTGCTGTTCCCGTTCTACTGGATGGCGACCACCACCTTCAAACCGGATGCCGAGCTGTACGACTACCAGAAGTACAACCCGTTCTGGGTGGCCCATCCGACGCTGGAGCACATCAAGAAGCTGCTGTTCGAGACCAGCTATCCCGACTGGATGGTCAACACCATCATCGTCTCGGTCAGCTCGACCTTCCTGTCGCTGTTCTGCGCCGTGCTGGCCGCCTATGCCATCGAGCGGCTGCGCTTCACCGGGGCGGCCTATGTCGGGCTGGCGATCTTCCTGGCCTATCTGGTGCCGCCCTCGATCCTGTTCATCCCGCTGGCGGCGATGGTGTTCAACCTCGGCCTGTTCGACACGGAATGGGCGCTGATCCTGACCTACCCGACCTTCCTGATCCCGTTCTGCACCTGGATGCTGATGGGCTATTTCCGGTCGATCCCCTACGAGATCGAGGAATGCGCCCTGATCGACGGCGCCTCGCGGCTGCAGATCCTGCGGCGGATCACCCTGCCGCTGGCGGTGCCGGGGCTGATCTCGGCCGGGATCTTCGCCTTCACCCTGTCCTGGAACGAGTTCCTCTACGCCCTGACCTTCATCTCCTCATCCGAGAACAAGACCGTGCCGGTCGGGGCGATCACCGAGCTGGTGGAAGGCGACGTCTACCACTGGGGGTCGCTGATGGCGGCGGCGCTGTTCGGGTCGATCCCCGTGGTCGTGCTCTATTCCTTCTTCGTCGAATACTACGTCTCCAGCCTGACCGGCGCCGTCCGGGAATGACGCCCGCTGCACCCGGCCGCCAGCGCGCGGCCGGGCTCAGCGGAGCGCGGCTACAGCGTGCCGGGGAAGGCGCCGCCGTCGATCAGCAGGTTCTGGCCGGTGATGTAGCCGGCATGGACGCTGCACAGGAAGGCGCAGGCCGCGCCGAACTCGTCGGGCTGGCCGAAGCGGCGGGCCGGGATCCCGGCGCGGCGCCGGTCCGCCACCGCCTCGGCATCCTCGCCCGACCGCCCGGCCGCGGCGTTGATGCCGCCGCGCAGCCGGTCGGTGTCGAACGACCCGGGCAGCAGGCCGTTGATGGTGACGCCCTTGCCGGCCACCTGGCGGGCCAGGCCGGCGATGAAGCCGGTCAGGCCGGCGCGGGCGCCGTTCGACAGGCCCAGCTCCGGGATCGGCGCCTTCACCGCGCTGGAGGTGATGTTGACGATGCGGCCGAAGCCGCGCGACGCCATGCCGTCGACCACGGACCGGGTCAGGAAGATCGGGGTCAGCATGTTGCCGTCCAGCGCCTTGATCCAGGCCTCGCGGTCCCACTCGCGGAAGTCGCCGGGCGGCGGGCCGCCGGCGTTGTTGACCAGGATGTCGGGATCCGGGCAGGCCGCCAGCGCCGCCTCGCGCCCCGCCTCGGTGGTGATGTCGCCGGCGACGACGGTCACCTGCACGCCGGTGGCGCGGCGGATCTCCTCGGCCGCCGCCTCCAGCGCCTCGGCGCCGCGGGCGGTGATGGTCACCGCCACGCCTTCGCGCGCCAGCGCCAGGGCGCAGCCCTTGCCCAGGCCCTTGCTCGCCGCGCACACCAGGGCCCTGCGGCCGGTCAGTCCCAGATCCATGGCCAGTCTCCTCTCGCCCGACGGGCGGCCTCGCGATGATGTCCTACGAATGCCGCAAGGTGCGACGCCGGGCGGCGGATGTCACGCCGCGCGTGCCGTCAGAGGTTGAGAAGCCCGAGCGTGAGGGCGGTGGCCACGGCCTCGGTGCGGCTGGATGCGTCCAGCTTGCGCATCGCCGAGGCGATGTATTCGTTGACGGTATAGGCCGACAGCGCGAGCTGGCGGGCGATGCCCTTGCTCGACTCGCCATGGGCGATCCAGGTCAGGCAATCCTGCTCGCGTCGGCTGAGGTCGGGCCCGGTGTAGGACGGCCCGACGATTTCGCGCCGGGCCGCGGCGGTCGCCAGACGCCCCTCGATCTGGACCGCCCGATCGAGATGCGGAGCGATCGCCCAAAGCAGGCGCAACTCGTCATCCGAATAGCGGGGGGACCGGCGGGGGCGATAGATCGCCATGCCGACGCCCTGCGCCATGGGGTCCATGGTATACCAGGACAGGCAGAAATGGAGATCGTTCGGGGCGTAGATGCCGTTGTAGACCTCGGTCCGTTCCAGTGCCCCCTCGGGCACCAAGGTGCCTTCGTCGACCACGGATCCGGGCGGCAGGTCACGCACCTTCGACTTGATCGGGTCGGTGCTGCGGTAGTCGGCGTCGTAGCTCCGATGAACCGCCGGATCCATGTCGGAGAGGATCGCCGTCTCCGCCGGCCTGCGGTTCCACCGCATGATGGCCGCCGTGCCGCCGACGGCCCGCTTCAGTCGTTCGAGCAGAACCGCCCAGTCCTCGTCGCCGGTGGCGGCGTCGTAGGTCTGGCCGATCAGGTTGCTGAGGTCGCGGTCGTCCGGCATGGCGATGCAGGCTTGCTGTGGCCGACCCCAGAGGGGCCGCAGGGGTCAGTCTGCCATCGGAGAGATGGCAGCAGGAAGCCCCGCCGATGCCGGGCGGCTCCGCGGGATGGTCAGAGGTTGAGAAGCCCGAGCGCCTGGGCGGTGGCCACGGCCTCGATACGGCTGGACGCGTCCAGCTTGCGCATCGCCGAGGCGACGTATTCGTTGACGGTGTAGACCGACAGCGTCAGCTGGCGGGTGATGCCCTTGCTCGACTCGCCGTGGGCGAGCCACCGCAGCACCGCCGCCGTGCCGCGCAGATTACCAGCGGAAAGATGGCAGCAGGATGTCCGGGGCGCAGCCGACTGTGGCGAACTCCTTCGCCATCTCCGCGTCGCCGGCCCCGGCATGGATGCCGGTGCGGACCAGGGCGGCGGCAGCACCGAAGCCGCGGGCACCGGCGACGTCATGCTCGACGCTGTCGCCGACGCACAGCACATCCTCGGGGCGGTCCACCCCGGCCGTGGCGGCGGCGTGCCGGTACATCAGCGGGTGCGGCTTGCCCACCCAGGTGACGGTGCCGCCGAGGGATTCGTACATCTCGGCGATGCGGCCGGCGCCGAAGGCGGGGCCCTGGGCCGTCAGCATGATCTTGTCCGGGTTGGTGCACAGCGCCGGCACGCCGCGGGCAGCCGCAGGAGCCAGCAGCGCGCGATAGCGCTCCAATGGGACAAGATGCCCCTGGCTGCCGGCGATCACCACCAGGTCGGCGGCGTCGCCGGTCTCGGCCTCGGCGAAGCCCAGCGTCTCGGCGAAGCCGCGATCCTCGCCGCTGGAGATCACCAGGCAGCGGGCCCCGGTGTCCGGGGAGACCGGCAGCCCGCCGCCGCGCAGCAGGGCCAGGGCCACGTCGCCCGAGGTGACGAAATGGTCGTAGCTGTCGCGGGCGAAGCCCAGGGTCTCCATCCGCCGCGCGTTGTAGGCCGCGGACCGGCCGGAATTGGACAGCAGCACGACGTGCCGTCCGGCATCCTTCAGCCGCCGCAGCGCCTCGATCGCCCCGGGATAGGGGTGGCGGCCGTCATGCAGCACGCCGTACTGGTCGACGAAGAAGGTGGTGAACCGGTCGATCAGCCCGCCGATCCCGTCCGCCCGCTCGATGGCGTCGAAGCCGGCCATCACTGTGCTCCGCCGGCCAGGGCCAGCCGGGCGGTGCCTTCGGCCGCGTCCTCCGACAGCGCCGGCAGGAACGGCACGCCCAGCTGCCGGCGGCGGATCTCGGTCCAGCCGGCATTGGCGGCGCCGCCGCCGACGCTGCGCAGCGAGGCCATGGCGGGGGCGCCCAGTTCGACCAGCAGGCGGTAGGCGCGGGCCTCGATCGCGGCGATGCCCTCCAGCACGCCCTGGAAGAACACGGCATCGTCGGCCGGTCTAGGTTCCAGCACCGGCGGCAGGTTTGGGTCGGCCACCGGGAAGCGCTCACCCGGCTTGGGCAGAGGGTAGTAGGACAGGCCGGTCGGCCGGTCCGGCCGCAGCGCCGCGGTCAGCTCCGGCAGCCGGTCGCGCCCGAACAGCTGGGCGATCACCGCCCCGCCGCTGTTGGAGGCGCCGCCGACCAGCCAGCGGTCGCCCATGCGGTGGCTGTAGACGCCGTGGTCCAGAGAATTCACCGATCGATCGGACAATAATTTGATCACCAGGGTCGACCCCAGCGCCGTGACCGCATCGCCGACGGCATCGGCGCCGGTGGCGAGGAACGAGGCGCAGCCATCGGTGGTCCCGGCGCAGACCAGTGCCTCCGCAGGCAGGCCCAGGCCGATGGCGGCGTCGCCGACCCGGCCGGTCGGGGTGCCGGGCGCCACCGCCCTTGGCAGCGCGCCGGGGGCGACACCGAGGCCGAAGATCCAGTCCGGCCAGCGCCGCGCCACCGGGTCATAGCCGGTCTTCAGCGCGTTGTTCTCGTCGGTGGCGTCGAAGCGGCCGGACAGGCGGCCGGCGATCCAGTCGGCCTGGTGCAGCACCCGCATTGCGCCGGGCCGGCGCAGCAGCACCAGCGCGCGGGCGAGGGCGGAGCTGCGGCCGCGGGCGGCGCTGCCGGCGGGGGCCACGGCGTCGATCGCGGCCAGCACCGCCTCGTCCGGGCAGGAATCATTGTACATCAGCGCCGGCCCGACCGGCCGTCCCGCCGCGTCGGTGACCAGCACGGTGCCGGAGGTGCCGTCGACCGCCACGGCCGCGACCGCGGACAGGTCGGCCTCGGCCGCCAGCCGGCGCAGCGCCGCCACCGTGGCCAGCCACCACAGCTCCGGGTCGCGCGGGTCCAGGCCGGGGCTGTCGGTCGACATGCTGCCGCGGCCGACGGGGCGCCCCGCGGCATCCACCGCCACCGCCCGCACGCCGGAGGTGCCGACATCGATACCGATCGCGCGTGCCGTCTCCGCCATGGTCACGTCTCCCGCCGGCTCAACGACTGTCGATACTTCTCCGCATCCCAGTTGGTCAACTCATCGACCTGGGCGGGGGAGAAGGGAAGGGTGGGGGCATTCGCCGGCACCCGTCCGGCGACATCGGCCAGGCAGCGCGCCATCTCATCCGCCCCGCGCAGCACGCCCTGGTGCAGCAGCACGCCGCGGCCGGGCACCGCCACGATCGCCGGGGGGCGGTCGCGCCGGTCCAGCGCCGCCAGCGCGGCCGGCGTCTCGGCGACCGCGATGGCGGCGCCGAGGAAGATGACATGGTCGGGATAGAAGGCGCCGGCCGTCGCCAGGGCCAGGCTGTCCCGGTCGGTCGCGGCATCGTGCGCGACCGGGTCCTGCGGCAGGCGGTAGGCGGTGCCCTGGATGAAGCTGCTCAGCGCCGCCAGCTGCGGCGGAGGCGCGGAGCGGCGGGGTAGGGCGAGGGCGGCGCAGACCCGGTCCAGCAGCGCGCCGGCGGCGGCCACGTCGTCCGCCGCCACCACCAGCCCGTGATTGCCCAGCACCACGACATTGGTGCCGGGCCGCAGCTGCGCCGCGATGGCGTGCGACAGGGTCAGGCCCGGCTTGCAGTAGGGCACGAAGGCCCAGTCGATGCCGTCCAGCCGCTCGGCCAGCCGCAGTTCGGCGTCGGCGCGCAGGGCCAGGGCGATGGTCGACACGCAATGGACATGCAGCACCACGGCGAAGGGCAGCACCGCATGCACTGTGGTCTCGATCGACGGTCGCAGCCCGCGCGGGTTGTGTTCCGCCAGCACGAAATCCCGCGCCGTCTCGGCGCCGGGGTCGCCGTCGCGCATCGCCTGCAGCAGCGGGTCCAGCCGCACCGGCACCAGGATGTCCTCATCCTCGGCCGCGGCCAGCCAGGTGCCGGAGGCCTTAATCCACATCACCCCGTCGCGCTTGAGCGAGGTGTTGCCGCCGGCGGCCTGCACCCGGTCCGGATCGCGGCCGAGTTTGGCGGAGAGGGTCCGCAGCGCGCGGAATTCGGGGTCGAGGGTCATGGGCGGGGGCCTGCTGGATGGGGGGAATGGCTGATCACTGCCCCACCGCCCGGGCGGCCGGGGCTGCCTCCAGCCACTCGGTGAACGCCGCGGTCTCGTCCGGCGACAGATGCAGCCCGTGTTTGGTGCGCCGCCACAGGATGTCCTCCGCCCCCTCAGCCCATTCCTGAGCCCGCAGCCAAACGGCCTCGCGCTCATACAGCGTGCCGCCGAAATGCCGGCCGAGATCAGCGACCGCGCCGGCCCCGTCCAGCAATGCATCGGCCCGGGTGCCGTACAGCCGGCCGTAATGCAGCGCCAGATCCTCCGGCAGCCACGGATGGCGCTGGCGGAACCCGGCCAGCCAACGGTCGAAATCCGGCATGTCGCCGCCGGGCAGGGCGGCCGTCGCGGTCCAGGCCGGGCCCATCGCCGGGAAGAATGGGCGCAGCCGGTCCAGCGCGTGCTCGGCCAGCTTGCGGAAGGTGGTGATCTTGCCGCCGAACACCGACAGGATCGGCGCCTCGCCGCCCTCGGCATCGACATCGAAGACATAGTCGCGGGTGACGGCCGACGGGTTGGCGGCATCGTCGTCGAACAGCGGCCGCACGCCGGCGAAGGCATGCACCACGTCGGCGGGGCCGATCTGGCGCTGGAACGCGCGGTTCACCACGCCGCAGAGATAGGCGATCTCCTGCGGGTCCACCGCCACCCGGTCGGGGTCGCCGGATTGCGGGATGTCGGTGGTGCCGATCAGCAGGTGCCCGCCTTCATAGGGGTTGATGAAGATCACCCGCTTGTCGGTGTTCTGCACGAGATAGGCCTGCGGCCCGTCATAGAATTTCGGCACCACGATGTGGCTGCCGCGCACCAGCCGGATCTTCTTGCTGGAGGTCAGCCCGGCCGTGCCGGTCAGCACCCGGTCGACCCAGGGACCGGCGGCGTTGGCCACGGCGCGGGCGGTGACCCGCCGTTCGGCGCCGTCCGCCCCGCGCAGCACGGCGTGCCACAGCCCGCCCTGCCGGCGCAGCGACACGCATTCGGTGCGGGTCAGGATCCGGGCGCCGCGCTCGGCCGCGCCCAGCGCGTTCAGCACCACCAGCCGGGCATCGTCGACCCAGCAGTCGGAATATTCGAAGCCCCTGGAGAAGCGGTCCTGCAGCGGCCGCCCCTCCGGGTCGCGGCGCAAGTTCAGGCCGCGGCTGGGCGGCAGCCGCTTGCGGCCGCCGAGATGGTCGTACAGGAACAGCCCCAGCCGCAGCAGCCAGGCGGGACGCAGGCCGCGGTCATGCGGCAGCACGAAGCGCATCGGCCAGATGATATGCGGCGCGGCGGCCAGCAGCACCTCGCGCTCGATCAGCGCCTCGCGCACCAGGCGGAACTCGTAATATTCGAGATAGCGCAAGCCGCCATGCACCAGCTTGCCGCTGCGGCTCGACGTGCCTTCGGCCAGGTCGCCCTTCTCGCACAGCAGCACCGACAGGCCGCGCCCCACCGCATCGCGGGCGATGCCGGCACCGTTGACGCCGCCGCCGACCACCAGCAGGTCGACGACGGCCCCGTTCTCCTGCTCCGCCCCAGACGCCATCGCCGCTCAGGCCGCCTGCTTCGGGCGCGGGCCGTAATCCCTAAACTTCTCGATCACCCGGTCGATTTCCTCATCCGGCAGGCACACCGGGCCACCCAGCATCAGGGCATAGACATACTGCTTGGCCAGGGTCTCGACCTCGACCGCCAGCCACATCGCCTTGCCCAGGGCCGAGCCGGTGGCGATCATGCCGTGATTGGCCAGCAGGCAGGCGGTGCGGTCCTTCAACGCGGCGATCGCATGCTCCGACAGCTCCGGCGTGCCGTAGGTGGCATAGGGTGCGCAGGGGATGGAAGGGCCGCCGGCGGCCGCGATCATGTAGTGCAGCGCCGGGATCCCGACATTGCGGATCGCCAGGATGGTCGAATACATCGGGTGGCAGTGGACGATGGCATTCACCTCCGGCTTGCTGCGGTGGATGTCGAGGTGGAAACGCCATTCCGAGGACGGGCGGTGGTCGCCATGCTTCCAGCTGCCGTCCAGCTTCATGGCGATGATGTCGTCCGGCGTCATCTCGTCATAGGGCACGCCGGTCGGGGTCACCAGGATGCCGTCGCCCCAGCGGGCGCTGATGTTGCCGGAGGTGCCCTGGTTCAGCCCGTTGGCGTTCATCTGCCGGCAGGCTTCGACAATCTGGGTGCGCAGCTTGAGTTCTTTGGACATGGATGCGGTTCCTGGAAAAAGGTCAGCAGAGGCGGAGCAGGGGTTCGCCGGCGAGATAGCGCCTGACATCCTCGGCGATCTGCCCGGCGGCATGGGTGACGGTCTTCACCGAGGCGCCGGCGATGTGCGGGGTCAGGGTGACGTTGGGCAGCTTCAAGAGCGGCCAGTCCTTCGGCGGCGGCTCGACCGCGAAGGTCTCCAGCATGGCGCCGCGCAGCTTGCCGGAGACCAGGGCGTCGTACAGGGCGTCGTAATCGACCAGCGGGCCGCGGGCGGTGTTGACGAAGATGGCGCCGTCCTTCATTGCCGCGAAGGCCTCGGCGCCGATCATGCCGGTGGTCTCGGCGGTGACACGGGGGTGCAGCGTGACCACGTCGCTTTCGGCCAGCAGGGTCTCCAGCGCCACCTGCTGCACGCCGTCGGCGCTGTCGGCGGGGTCGAGCTGGACATAGGGGTCGGTGACCAGGATGCGGCAGCCGAAGGCCTTCAAGAGGCGCACCACCTTGGTGCCGACATGGCCGTAGCCGATCACGCCGACCGTCATCTCCGACAGCTCGCGGCCGGTGATGTCGGCCCGGTACAGGTCGCCGCGCCAGTTGCCCTGCGACAGGGCGGTGTGGCCGCGGGTGATCATCCGGGTCTCGGCCAGGATGGCGCCGATGGTGAATTCGGCCACCGCACTGGCGTTGCGGCCGGGGGCGTTCACCACCTTCACGCCGCGCGCCCTGGCCGCCTTCATGTCGATGTTGACCGGCCCGCCGCGGCTGACGCCGACCAGCTTCAAGTCCGTCAACTGGTCCAGCATGCCGGCCGAGATCGGCGCCAGATGGGTGACCAGAATCTCGGCATCGCCGATGAAACCGACGATCTCGTCCGGGTCGCCCATGAACTCCTTCAGCCCATCCAGGCCGGTGCCGGCATAGCCGTGCACCATGGGCTCGTCCGGCCAGGGCTGCTCCAGCGTCCGGATGTCGAGCTCGGCCGGGATGGCCTCCAGCGCCTCCACGAACAGGCGGGGCAGCATGAAGCGGTCGCCGATCACGGCAACGCGGCGTCGGGTCATCCTTCGGTCCTCAGGTCTTCCAGGGCATGCCACACCGGGCGCAGGCTGCGATAGCTGGCGCGGTACTGGGGGAACAGGCGGTCATAGCGCGCGACCAGCGCCGGGTCGGGCGGCTCGGCCTCGGCCAGCAGCGGCGACACCCAGCGGGCGCAGGCGGCGTCGATGTCGGGCAGGATGCCCAGGGACAGCGCCGCCACCATGGCAGCCCCTGCGGCTCCGACCTCCTCGCGCTTCACCAGGCGGATCGGCGCATCGGCGGCAGCGGCGACGATGCCGCGGCAGGTGGCGCTGCGGGCGGCGCCGCCGGCCATGCGGATCTCGGCCGGGGTGCCGCCGATCGCCTCGTAGCAGTCGCGGGTGGCGAAGCCCAGGCTCTCATAGATCGCCCGCATCAGGTCGCCGACCCCGGCGGTGCCGGACAGGCCGATGATCGCGGCGCGGGCGGCGCTGTCGACGAAGGGCCCGCGCTCCCCCGCCTCGGCGATGAAGGGGTGGTACAGCAGGCGCCCCGGCGCTGCCGCCGCGGCCTTGCCGTCCAGCAGGCCGATCAGGGCCGAACGCGACGGCAGCGTTGCCCCGGCGGCCTCGGCCACCTCCTCGATCACGCCGCACAGCCAGTCGATGTTCAGCGTCGCCGCCATGTTCGAGACCATGGAGACATAGCTGCCGGGGACGATGAACGGCATGGTGTAGCCGACCTCCTCGCCCAGCGTCACCCGGTCGGCCCCGAACACCAGCCGCATATGCGCGCCGGTCGACCCCAGCACGGTGAAGCCGGCGCGGCCCTCGGGGTCGTACAGCCCGGCGCCCAGCGCGGCGCACAGCAGGTCGACCGGGCACAACACCACGGGCGTACCGGCGGGCAGGCCGGTGGCCGCCGCGGCCGCAGGGGTCAGGGCTGAATGCTCCTTCACGCCATCCACCATCGGCGGCAGCAGCCGGGCCTCGTCCTGCAGGCCGAACAGCTCCAGCACGTCGGGGTCGTAGCGCCGGGTGCGGTAGTCGCCGAAGGTGAAGGTGCCCTCGGCGATGTCGGTCGCCCGCTCGCCGGTCAGGCGGAAATACAGCCAGTCCTTGCAATGGAACGCGGTGGCAGCGCGCGCCAGCGCCTCCGGCCGGTGCCGCTTCAGCCACAGCAGCTGGCCGGTCTGGTGCGACATGTTCAGCATGGTGCCGGTGATGCGCTGCACCGCCTTGGCCGTGCCGTTGCGGTGCAGCTCCGCCACGATCGGGCCGGACCGTCCGTCATGCCACAGCATGCCGCGGCCGATCGGCTCGCCGTCGCGGTCGATCAGCCAGGTGCCGTCGCCCTGGCCGGTGACGGCGACGCCGGCGACGCGCAGGCCGCGCGCGCCCAGCTTCGCCGCCATCTCGCGCAGCACCGCTGCGGCGTCGTCCCAGGTGCGGCCGAATTCCTGCTCGCGGCCGCTGCCGTCGACCGGGATGGTCGCGTTCGGCCGCATCACATGCTCGATCTGGGTGCCATCGAGGTCGAAGGCCACCGCCTTGACCACCGAGGTCCCGGAATCGAGGCCGATCAGGACGTCCTTGGTCATCGCACCGCTCATGCCGCTGCCGCCACCGCCGGCCGGCCGCCATGGGCGATGGCCAGGCCGCTGTCGCCGTCGAACAGGTGCAGGGCGGTCTCCGGCAGGGCCAAGGCCAGTCTTGTGTCCACAGGGGCGGCCAGCGCCCGGTCGGTGACGATGGTCAGCCGCACCCCGGCCACCGCCAGGGCGATGTGGCTCTGGTCGCCCAGCCACTGGTTGGCCACGACCACGCCGTCCAGCGCGGTCTCGCCCGGCCGTGGCGCACCGAGCCGGATCTCATGGGCACGGATGCCGAGATGGACGGTGCGGCCCTCGGCCAGGTCGCGCCCGGCATGCGGCCAGGGCAGGCGGAAGCCCGGCGTGCCGTCCTCGCCCAGGACCTCGACGGCCAGGCCGCCATTCTCCCGCACCATTTTTGCCGGGAACAGGTTCATCGGCGGCTCGCCGATGAAGGAGGCGACGAAGAAGTTGGCCGGGCGCCGCTTCAGGTCGGTGGGCGAGGCGAATTGCTGCAGCCGCCCGCCCTCCATCACCGCGATCCGGTCGGCCAGCGCCAGCGCCTCGGTCTGGTCATGGGTCACGAAGACGGTCGTCATCCTGTGCTCGATCAGATAGTCCTTGATCCGCGCCCGTAGCACGGCGCGCAGCTGCGGTTCCAGCTGGGACATCGGCTCGTCCAGCAGGGACAGCTGGGCCCGCCGCACCAGGGCGCGGGCCAGGCTGACGCGCTGCTGCTGGCCGCCGGAGATCGCCTGGGGATAGCGGTCCAGGATGTCGCCGATCTCCAGCAGCGCCGCGACATGGGCCACCCGCTGCTGAACCTCGGCCTTCGGGATGCGGTCGCGCAGCAGGCTGAAGGCGATGTTGTCGCGCACCGTCAGCGGCGGGTACAGGGCATAACCCTCGAACGCCATGGCGACGTTGCGTTCGGCCGGGCGCAGCGTGTTGATGATGCGGTCGCCGATCCGGATGGTGCCCTCCGACACGCTCTCGAAGCCCGCGATCATGCGCAGGGTCGAGGTCTTGCCGCAGCCGGAGGAGCCGAGCAGCCCGACCAGCTCGCCGTCGCGCAGCGCCAGCGACACGGTGTCGACCGCACGGACCGGGTGGGACAGGCGGGGGCCGTAGATCTTGGAGACGGCGTCGAGCGTCAGGGTGGCCATCTCTGCTCCTCAGGCCGTCGCGGCCGGCAGGCGGGCGCCGGTGTCGCGGTCGAAATACAGGGCGCGGCCCAGATCCAGCCGGGCCCAGGCGCGGCGCCGGCCGCGGCCCGGGTCGTCGCCCTGGTCCTCCGGCCGGCTGGCCAGGATCTCGGTGCCGTCGGCGGCGCGCAGCAGCATCACGGTGCGGACGTTCAGGGGCGTCACCGCCTCCAGGTCGACCGGCACCGCATCCTCCGCCGGTTCGAATCGGACCTCGACATCCTCCGGCCGCAGCCCGACCAGATAGGGCTTTCCGGCGGGTGCCGCGGCCGGGGCCGGGAAGGCGGTGCCGGCGATGGTGATGCGGCCATCCCGTGCCGCCGTCTCGATCAGGTTGATCGGCGGGTCGCCGAACAGCCGGGCGATGCGGGTGTCGTCGGGCGCGCCATAGATGCCGGCGGGGGTGTCGATCTGGCGGAAGCGGCCGTCCAGCAGCACGCCGACCCGGTCGCCCAGCGCCATCGCCTCCTTGTAGTCCTGGGTGACGTAGAGGACGGTGGCGCCGACCGCGCGCAGCAGGCGCGGCAACTCCTGCCGCATCTCGTAGCGGATCTTGGCGTCGACATTGCGCAGCGGGTCGTCGAGCAGGATGACCGAGGGCGAACACACCAGGCTGCGGGCCAAGGCGGTGCGCTGCTTCTGCCCGTTCGACAGCTGCTTGGGCAGATGGTCCAGCACATGGTCGATGCGCAGCAGCTCGGCAACCTCGTGGACGCGGCGCCGGATCTCCGGCTCCGTCGTCCGCCGCGCCCGCAGCGGGCTGGCGATGTTCTCGAAGGCCGGCATGTGCGGGTACAGCGCGAAGTTCTGGAACGCCATGCCGACATCCCGCGCCTCCGGCCCCTGGCTCAGGATCGAGGTGCCGCCGATGCGGATGTCGCCCGCCTCCGGCTGCAGGATGCCGGCAATCAGCCGCAGCAGCACGGTCTTGCCGGCGCCGGACGGGCCGAACACGACGGTGAATTCGCCCTTCCCGACCGAGAGGTCGAGGCCGTCGAGGATACGGCTCTTGCCGAAGCTCTTGGCGATGCCGGCGATGTCCAGGAACGCCATATCCGTCACCCCTTCACGGCGCCGAGGCTGAGGCCCTCGACCAGATAGCGCTGGGCGTAGAGCGCCAGGGCCAGGGTCGGCAGGATCGACAGCACCAGCGCCGCGGCGATCTGGCCGTAATTGATGCCCGACGCGGTGATGAAGGCCAGCGCCCCGACCGTGACCGGCTGGATCGAGCTCGACCCCAGGATCAGCGCGAAGATGAAGTTGTTCCAGGCGAAGATGAAGGCCAGCAGGCCGGCGGCGGCGATGCCGGGCCGGGCCAGCGGCACCGCGATCTTCAGGAAGGTGCGCAGCCAGGAATGGCCGTCCAGCCGGTAGGCGTTCTCGATATCCTCGCTGATGTCCTCGAAATAGCCGCGCACGATCCACAGGATCAGCGGCAGGGTGATCAGCTGGTACACCCAGATCAGCCCGATATAGGTGTCGCTGAGGCCGAGGTCCTGGAAATACAGCTGCAGCGGCAGCAGCACCAGCAGCGGCGGTGCGAAGCGGAAGGACAGCATGGTGAAGGCCATGTTCTCGCCCAGCCGGAACTTGAACCGGGCGAAGGCATAGGCCGCCGGCACGCCGAGCAGCAGCGACAGCACGACCGAGCCGGCGCTGAGGATCAGGCTGTTCAGCAGGTTCTGCATGTAGTCGATCTTCAGCGCCCCGACATTGGTCGACAGCTCGCCGGCGACCAGCGCCGCGTAGTTCTCCAGCGTCGGGCTGAAGATGATGCTGGGCGGGCTGCGCAGGATGTCGGCATTGGTCATGAACGACATCAGCCCGACCCAGACCAGCGGGAACAGGAAGAACAGCCCCACCAGGGTCAGGAGGATGCCGCGGAGGATCCGGCCGAAACTCATCGCATCCTCCCGTCAGGCCCGGCCATGCGCGCGGGCGCGCAGCCGGAGCCATTGCTTGATGAAGACGTTGCTGAGCGCGAAGGTGATCGCCCACAGCACCATCAGGATCGCGGCCGACCGGCCGATATTGGTGAAGGTGAAGGCCTCGAGATAGGCGCGGATCTGGAACAGCATCAGCCGGTCGCCCGGGCCGCCCTGGGTCATGGCGTAGACGATGTCGAACTGCTGGATGCTGTCCAGCATGCGGAACAGGCTGGCGGTCAGGATGTAGGGCAGCAGCATCGGCAGGGTGATGCGGAAGAACACGAAGCTGCGCGGCACGCCGTCCAGCTCCGCCGCCTCGAAGGGCTGGCGCGGCAGGGCGCGCAGGCCGGCCAGCAGCAGGATGGCGATGAAGGGCGTGTAGACCCAGGTGTCGACCAGCACCACGGTGAACATCGCGCTGGCCGGGTCTGACGCCCAACGGAAATCGGTGAAGCCGAGGCTGTTCACGAAATAGCTGAGGATCCCGAAATTCGGGTTGGTCATCAGCTTCCACATCAGGCTGGCGATCGCCGGCGCCACCATCAGCGGCAGGATCAGCAGCACGCTCATCAGGTTGTTGATCAGGCTGCGCCGCACCAGCAGCAGCGCGATGCCGAGGCCCAGCAGCAGCTGCACGCCCACGGTCAGCACGGTGTAGGTCAGCGACGCCTGGATGGTGCCCCAGAACCGTCCGTCGCCGAACAGGGCGATGAAGTTGTCGAGCCAGATCATCTTGCGCCCGGCCGGGAAGGCCAGGTTGTAGCGCTGCAGCGAATAGTACACCGCAGTACCGAACGGGATCAGGATCCCGATCGTCACCAGCAGCGCCGGCAGGCTCAGCAGATAGGGCAGCAGGCCGGGGCCGGCGCGTCGGCGGGGTCGGGTCGCAGTGTCGGCGGCGATCGTGGCCACGATCGGGATCCTTTCTCGGAGCCTTCGCGGAAACCCCGCCCCCGTCCGGGGAATGCGGTCGGACGGGGGCGGGGTCTCCAGCGCGGATCCGCTGGGGGCCGGATCCGCGGGGAGGGAGGGGCGTCAGTCGGCCAGGCCGGCATCCTTCAGCTGCTGGTCGATGAACTCGGCCAGCTGGTCCAGCCCCTCATCGACCGGAATCTCCTTGGCGTACATCTTCTGCAGGCTGGCCGCCCATTCCGTGGTCAGGTTGAAGAACAGCGGCTGCGGCGTGAAGTAGATCTTCGACCCGGCGGCCGAGGCCTTGTACTGGTCGAGATAGCCGGAATAGCCCTCCAGCCGCTTGTGGAAGTCGGCATTGTCCCAGACCGACTGGCGGACGGGGTTGACCAGGTCGGCCTTGGTGGCGCCGAAGGTCGTGTGCTCGGTGCCGCTGGCCCATTGCACGAAGTACCAGCCCGCGTCGGGCGCTTGGGAGAACGCGCTCATCGCCAGCGACCAGATCCAGACATTCGGCGTCGGGGCCGCGGCGCCGGGCTTGGCGGTGAAGGGGTGGTAGGCGATGTTGCCGGCCTCCTTCGTCCCCTTGTTCTGGAAATAGCCCAGGATGTCGGCGTCGAAGATCATGGCCGAGGCGCCGGCGCCGAGGTCGTTGCCGACCTCGTACCAGGTGTAGGTGGTCCAGTTCTTCGGCCCGCCCTTCTGGATCATCTCGATCCACAGCTTGGTGAACTCCTTGGCCTCGGCGCTGTTCATCGCCGCCTTCAGCTTGCCGCCGGTGGTGTCGAAATCCTTGCCGCCATAGTTGGTCAGGCCGGAGAGGTAGCCGGGGTGGATCGTCGCCCAGCTGCGGCTGCCGCGGACGCCGACGCCATAGAAGCCCTGGTTCAGCCCGCTCAGCTTGCCGGCCTGGTCGACCATCTCCGGCAGATCCTTCGGCGGCTTCATGCCGGCGGCGTCGAAGATCCGCTTGTTGTAGGCGACGCTGTTCAGCTCGAAGCCCCAGGGCACCGCCCATTGCTTGGCGCCGTCGCCGCCCAGCGGCTGGCCCGGCACGCCCGACCAGGCGGTGGAGGCGCGCAGGCCGGGAAGCACGTCGTCCCAATTGTAGGCGGGGGCTGTCAGCTCCGGGTTCTTGATGTACTGGTTCATGTCGGCCAGCCAGCCGGCCGGGCCGTACTGCCAAGTCTGGTAGGCGCCGGTCATGAACACGTCGTATTGCGGCGACTTGCTCGACAGGGTGGCGGTGACCTTGTCGAAATAGACGTCCTCCGGGAACACGTCGTAGCTGACGTCCAGCCCGGTCAGGGCCTTGAAGTTGTCGAGGTTGGCGATCATCGCATCCGTGTAGGGATGCTTGTTCAGGAGCAGGCTGATCTTCTTGCCCGAGAACTTCTTGAAGTCTGGCCCGCCGGCGGCCAGCGCCCGGGTGCCGGCCTGGTTCAGCATGAAGCCGGCCGCGGTGGCGCCAAGGCCCAGCTTGGCGGCACCGGTCATCAATTCCCGCCGCGACAAGCGGCCGGCGACATGGGCGTCAAAGAGATCGGTCGTGCGTTTCATCACTGGTTCCTCCCTCGATGTTTCTGGTTGTCAGCTGGTCTCGCGTTGACCCTGCCGTTGCGGTGGCCGGGCCCCGCGGCGCGCGGCCATCGCCACCGCCGCGGATTCGTCGATGATCAAATCGGTCACCACCCCGCTCATCAGCGCGGCGGTGATGGCGTCGGCCTTGACCGCGCCGCCGGCGATGGCGACGACTTTCCGCCCACGCAGATCGTCCAGCCCGACGCTCAAGGCGCGGTCGTTGACCTCGGAGGCGACGCGGCGGCCGTCCCCGTCCAGGAACTGCCCGGCCAGGTCGCCGACCGCGCCGGCGGCGCGCAGGTCGTCATAGTCGGCGCGGGTCAGCACCCCGGTCTGCAGCATATGTGCCTGGGACCCCAGCTCGCCGACGCCGACCAGGCACAGGGTGGATTGGTGGGCCAGGGCCAGCACCGCCTGAACGCTTTTCTGCGACAGCATCACCGCCTTGTCGCCCAGGCTGTCGGCGGCCATCGGCACCGGCATGAAATAGCCCTCGCCGCCGGTCTTGTCGGCCAGGCGCTGCACCACGTCGAACGGGTTGGCGGAGGATTTGCGGGTCAGGCTGCCCAGCAGCGAGACGAACTTCGCGTCGGGCGCCGCGATCCGGGGCAGGCGGTTGACCAGGGCGGCCAGGGTGCGGCCGTGGCTGACGCCGATGACCTTGGCGCCGGAGGTCTCGAGATAGCGGGAGAGGTAGGCGGCGCCCTCGGCCCCCAGGGCCTCGAAGGGCTGGTCGTCCACGTCGATCGCCGGGACCACGCGGCAGAAGCCCAGGCCGAAGCGGTCGATCAGCCCGTCCTCCAGCTTCAGGCATTCGGCCGGGCGGCCGGCGATGTGGACGCTGACCAGCCCCAGCTCCTCGGCCAGCGAGATCAGGCGATGGACCTTGACCCGCGACACGCCCAGCCGGTCCGCGATCTCGCCCTGCGTCAGGCGGCGGACATAGGACAGCCACGCGGCGCGCGTGGCGAGGCTGACTTGGTCGTCCATCCCGTGTCGACAGTCCTGTAATTTTTTTCAGTGACTGAACAGATTTTCAGGATGGCCCGCGCGGATGCCGTGGTCAAGGGCCTCGTGCTACGACGGCCTCCGGACCAATCATGGGGCGCGGTTCGCCACAAGCGGCCGCGACCATTCGATAGTCGAAAGATGCCGCCCGGCCCCACCGGGGCCGGGCGGTCCACTAGTGCCGGATCAGAGCACGAAATCAGCCACCGCCAGGCTGGCGACCCCTGGTACGCCGACTTCGAAATCGGCCTTTCCATCGCCATCGACGTCGCCGCTCAGCACCCCGCCGGCGAAGCGCAGCTGACCGGCGACCCCGGTGAACGCGCTGCCGCCGATGAACGAGAATGCCTGGTCACCCGCCGCCTTGGTGTCCGCATCGATGAAGTGCAGGTCGATGTGGTCCTGGCCGTGGGTGAAGTCGGTGATGACGTCCCGGCCGTTCCCGACCACGCTTTGCCTTGCCGCCTGGAAGTAGAAGATGTCGTTGCCGGCGCCGCCGGTCAGGGTGTCGGTGCCGTCGCCTCCATCCATCTGGTCGTTGCCGGCCTTGCCGTCGAGCACATCGTTCCCGGCCATGCCGACGAGGATGTTGGCGACCTCGTTGCCGGTCAGATGGTTGGCCAAGGCATTGCCGTTGACGTTGCTGCCCGACCCCTGGACGAGGGTCAGGTCCTCGACGTTGTCGCCCAGCGCGTAGCTGCGCGACGACACGACGGAGTCGGTGCCTTCGCCCGCCAGTTCCTGGATCTTATCCGCCGAATTGTCGACGTGGTAGGTGTCGTTGCCTGCCCCGCCGATCAGCGTGTCGACACCGACGCTGCCATCGAGCGTGTCGTTGCCGGCGCCGCCGATCAGGGTATTGGCCCCGCCATTGCCGGTCAGGGTGTCGTCCAGCCCCGACCCCTGGAGGTTCTCGATCGACACCAGGATGTCGCCCTGGGCGTCGCCGCCGGTGGCGCTGCCGGTGATCAGGCTGACCGTGACCGCGCCGCCGCTTCCGGCATACGAGGCCGTGTCCGCGCCGGCACCGCCGTCCAGGTGGTCCGCCCCGGCACCGCCGAGGAGGATGTCGTCGCCGGCGCGGCCCAGCAGGGTGTCGATGCCGGCGCCGCCGTCGAGCGTGTCGTTCCCGGCCACGCCGATGTTCGGCGCTGTCGGAGTGGGCGGCGTCACCGAAACGTTCAGCTCATAGGTCGCGCCGTTGGGAACGGTGTCGACCACATCGCCCAGGTCGTTGTCGTAATGCCCGACCACGATGTAGTAGGTCCCGGTCTCCGTGACCTTGGTGGTGACCAGCGAGTCCGTCCGGCGGTCGGAGCCGGGGTCGTTGCCGCCGTCGTCGTTGAGGGCGACGGTGGTGCCATCGGGCCGGATGATCCGGATGAAGCTGTCGTCCAGCAGGTCCGAGGTGTGGTCGATGTCGGCGGTGAGGACCGTTCCCGCGTTCAGGTTCACCCTGTAGAAGCCGCCCTGGCCGTTGCCGGTGGCGTTGACCGTCGAATGCGCCAGGGTGGTCGCATCCCCGATGTCGGGATCGGCCAGGAACGAGAACTTGCTGCTCAGGTCGACGGCGGTGGCGATGGAGTTGTTCGTCGTCCCGGCCGGCAGCGTGGTGTAGCTGTTGCCCAGGCCGACGCCGGTGACCGGGAAGGGAATGAAATCGCCATCCAGCGTATCGTTTCCGGCCCCGCCTTTCAGGGTGTCGTCGCCGCCCTGGCCGACAAGGTTGTTGTCGCCGGTATCGCCGGTCAGGGTATCGCCGAACGCGGACCCGGCAAGGCCCTCGATCGACACATAGGTCTCCGGATGCGAGCCCGGCACGGCGAGATCGACGACGACCCCGACCGCGCTGCCGTAGTAGGCCGCCACGTCGATGCCGTCGCCGCCATCAAGCGTGTCCGCCCCGCCGCCCCCGGATAGCGTGTCATTGCCCGCGGCGCCCGTCAGGACGTTGACGCCGGCATTGCCGATCAGGGTGTCGGCGTATTTCGAGCCGATCACGTTCTCGATGTTCACCAGCTGGTCGAACTGGTGGGTGGTGGTGGTGTCGCCCTCGCCATCGCCGCCGCTGGCGGTGCCGAGTGCGAGGTTGACGGTCACGCCTTCGGTGCTCGGGGTCCGGGGCGGGCCGAACATCGGCTGATGCTCGTCGACCGTGTAGTCGGCCGTGTCGATGCCGTCGCCGCCGTCCAGGTAATCCGCGCCGGCGCCGCCGATCAGGCGGTCATTCCCGGCATCGCCGCGCAGGACGTCGCCGTCACGCGCGCCGTCGAGGACATCGTCGCCGTTACCGCCGTTGAAGACGTCGCCGCCGCCCAGGCCGTCGAAGTGGTTGGCCGCGTCATTGCCGATGAAGCGGTCGATGCGGTCGTCCGACCCGATCAGATTCTCGACGCTGAAGAAGGTGTCGCCGGACGCCGTGCCGCCCTGGGCTTCATTGGTGACCAGGTTGACCAGCAGCTGGAACGGGCTTTCCAGGCTGAAGTCGACCGTGTCGCTGCCGTCGCCGCCGCGGAAGATGTCGACGCCGGCCATGCCGCGCATGAGGTCGTCGCCGGCACCACCGTCGATGACGTCGTCGCCGGCGCCGCCATTGATGGTGTCGTTGCCGTCCTCGCCGAACAGCTGGTCATTGCCGTCGTTGGTATCGGGGCCGGTGATGATCGGCAGGGTGTTGTTGCGGTCGCGGCTGTCATTGGTGTCGGCGCCGCCGATGATCAGGTCGTCGCCGGCGCCGCCATGGATCTCGTCCGCGCCGTTGCCGCCGTCGATCGTGTCGTTGCCGAGGAAGCCGGCCGCCTTGTCGTTGCCGTCGCCGGCAATCAGCTGATTGGCGCCGTCATTGCCCAGGATGATGTCGTCGAACGCGCTGCCGATGCCCTTTTCGATGTAGTACTGGGTCGCGTCCTGGTTGTGGCCGTCGAAGATGGCGACGTTGTTGCTGTGGCCGTTGACGCTGGAGAAGCGGCCTTCGCGCAGATCCAGGATCGTGCTGGTGGTCGACCCCGAGAAGTCGACCGTGTCGACGCCGCCGGTGTCATGGATCACGAAGCCGATGTCGCGGCCTGGCCCGGTCGCCGTCAGCGCGTAGCCCAGCTTGGTGCTGCCGAAGCCGTAGACGTCGTTGCCGGTGTTGAGCTGGATGTCCTGATAGGTCCGCACGTTGCCCGTGACGGTCGAGAAATAGTGGCGGATGACCGCCTCGATATCCGCGATCCCGGGCGTGGTGTTCGTCCACGCGTCGGCTCCGCCGGCGTCGATGTTGTCGAAATACGACATCACCGAGTACTGCTGCTGGTCGTAGACCCACTTCGCATCGTTGAGGTAGGTGATCTGCGGGCCGCCGGGGCCGCCGTAATTGTAGAATCCGGGATGGTTCAGCCCGAATTCATGGCCGAACTCATGGATGAAGGTGTTGAAGATATAGCCGCCCGGCTCGGTCTTGTTCGGCTCGGTGTCGTGAAACCGCTGGCCGACATTGACGAAGCGGCCCGAGGAGAAGGCGCTGCCGTCATTCGCTTCCCCGACCTCCGGGCTGACGACCTGGAGATAATCGGTGTTCCGGTTGTATGGCCTGTCGGTCACGATGGTGAACTCGAGCGGCGTCACCGTCGACCACATCTGCAGCGCCCCGATGGCTGCTGCCATGTAGTCCGGATGATTGGCGAGCTCCGAGACGTTCACCACGATCGGGCCCTGCGCCTGTGTGGGCGTCAGCGGCCGGGTCAGGGCCCCGAGATAGGTGAGGAAGGTCTCGTAATCGGTGTCCTTGTTGTATGGATTGTCCGGCGTCTGGTCGATGTTCTGCCAGTCATTGAGCGCTTGGTTGAAGGTCGTCGCGAACAATTGCCCGTTGTTCGCGGCGCTATCAGTCGAATGATCTTGTTTTTGCCCCATTTGACAAAGTAGGCACATTTATTTGCTCCCCCGATTCGATGGCTTCATTGGTGAGGTTCTTGCTTTCGCAAGACTGCATCCATGAGCGCGGTATTATTTCTTATTGTCGTTGTGACGGATCGGCTGTTCGGCCAGCAGGGGCGATATGGCCCCGCAACGCCTCGTCAGCCGCAAGCGCCGACCTCCACCCATGGTTCACGTTCTGGCATGGTCCTTGGCGAATCAGCGCTGCGCCGGACGGGTCAACGGACCCGAGGCGGTTTCGGCTGTCGGATATCCAAGGGCAGACTCTGAAGACTCTCCGTGCAACGAGAACGCCCCCTAGTCGATTCTAGCCAGTCAGTTGCTGCTTTAGATCACACACAAACCGTCACGAAAAGGAAGAAGGATTCATCCTACTTTTGAGAGGATCTCGTGTCACGATTTTGGGCTAATTGCTATGGATCTGTCGGTGCCGCTTCGCTTTCAGTATCGGAAGTCGGCGGCAAAGCGGTCGGAAACACTGCGCGGCTGCGGAGTTTTTGGTTTGGTCTCGATACGCTTCGCGATCGGTCGGCGGCGGATCGGGAAGGGCGGAAGCGTCTCCCCTTGCGGCTGCACGCCGTTTGCGGGCATGGAGGGGATGGGCCGGCCGGTCGCGACGATCATGCGCGGCGCGGCGGCGATGCGCGACGACGAGGGGCCGGGCGAACCGTCCGGCCGCCTCGCGGCGTTCGACTGAGGACTGGGTGACGACGATGACCCTCGCTTATTGGAACGGATCCCTGCTGCCGCTGGACGAGGTCAGCGTCTCGCCGCTGGACCGCGGTTTCCTGTTCGCCGACGGCGTCTATGAGGTGGTGGCGGTCTATGACGGCCGGATCTTCGAGCTCGACGCCCATCTCGACCGGCTGGCGCGCAGTCTGGACGCGATCCGCATCGCCCCCGGCCTCGACCGCGCCGCCCTGGCCGCGGTGTTCGAGCGGCTGGCCGCGGAGGCACCGCGCCCGGCCGCGACGGTCTACATCCAGGTCACCCGCGGCGCCCCGGCCCAGCGCAGCCATGCCTTTCCGGCCTCGGCCCAGGCCAGCATCCTGGCCTTCGCCAGCCCGCTGAAACGCCTCGGCCGCGACCAGCAGCAGGCCGGCTTCGCCCTGGTCTCCGCGCCCGACATCCGCTGGCTGCGCTGCGACATCAAGTCGATCGCCCTGCTGCCTTCGGTGCTGGCGGCCCAGCACGCGGCCGAGGCCGGGGCGCTGGAGACGGTGATGCTGCGCGACGGGCTGGTCACCGAATGCGCCGCCAGCAACGTCTTCGTGGTCAAGGGCGGCCGGGTGGCGACGCCCGCCGCCGACCACCGCATCCTCGACGGCATCAACCGCCGCATCGCCATCCGCCTCGCCGCCGAAGCGGGGATCCCGCTGGAACAGCGCGACGTGGCGGAGGCGGAGCTGCGCGCCGCGGACGAGATCTGGATCACCAGCACGACCAAGGAACTGGCGCCGATCGTGCGGCTCGACGGCGCCGCGGTCGGCGACGGCCGGCCGGGGCCGGTGTGGCGCCGGCTCCGCGACGCTTTCGACCATCTGGCGGGTGGTCCGGCGGAGCTATAACCTCCAGGGATTCCCTGGCATCCCGCCCGCAACGGAAGACCCCGACATGAGCAAGATCGTCCTCTACGGCTTCGACGGCAGCACCTATGTCCGCACCGTGCGGATGCTCCTGGCCGAGAAGGCCGCGTCCTACGAGCTGGTGCCGGTGAATGTGCTCAAGGGCGAGCCGCGCGAGCCGGCGCATCTGGCCCGCCACCCCTTCGGCAAGGTGCCGGTGCTCGACCATGACGGCTTCCGCGTGCTCGAGACCAGCGCGATCGCGGCGTATCTCGACGAGGTCCTGCCCGGCCCGTCCTTCACGCCGGACAATCCGAAGGACCGCGCGCGCATGCGCATGGCGATGAGCTTCATCGACTCCTACGGGTATGGCGCGCTGATCGGGGTGGCCGGCTTCCACCTGTTTCCCGACTTCATCGGCGGCCAGAACGAGGAGGCGAAGCAGCAGGCCATCGCCACCAGCCGGCGTGTCCTGGCCGAACTGATGAAGCTGCGCGGCGGCGACGCCCACATCGCCGGCGCGCGCCCCTCGTTGGCGGACCTGTATCTCGCGCCGATCTGCTTCTATGTCGGACTCACCTCCGACGCCGAGGAAGTCTTTGCGGTGGACGGCTTCGCGCCGTGGTGGGAGCGGATGCAGGCGATGCCGAGCTACCAGGCGACCGCGCCACAGCTGGGCTGACAGAGCGGCCCGCAAGGGCCGGCGTGCTTTCAACGATCTCTAAGACCAAAGGCCAATGCCGGTCCTTCCCCCTTGACCCCTGGAGTCCTGGGGCGTTCAATCTCTTACCTCAAGTCGAGGCAAGGATGTCGCCGATGCGCACGGTCCTGGTCGCTGACGATCACCCGATGTTCCGGGAAGCCCTGGCGGGCACGCTCAAGTCGCTCGACGGCCAGGTCGACGTGCTCGAAAGCGGCACGTTCGGCGAGGCGGTCGAGCGCATCGCCGCAGTCATGGACATCGACCTGATCCTGCTCGACCTCAGGATGCCCGGGATGAACGGGGTCAAGGGCGTGCGCTCGCTGCGCACCCGCCGGCCGGACGTGCCGGTGGCGGTGATCTCGGCGCTGGCCGACAGCTTCGTCATGCGCGAATGCTTCGACGCCGGCGCGGTCGGCTACATCCCCAAGTCGCTGTCGCGCGACGCCATCGTCTCCGCCATCTCCACCATCCTCGACGGCGGCAGCTACACCCCCTCCGAAGGGCTGGACCTGATCGGGCCGGGCGAGCTGGAGGAGGACGAGCCGCTGGACGACGCGGTGCGCTGCCGGTTCGAGCTGCTGACCAACCAGCAGCGCAAGGTGCTGGAGCTGATGGCCGAAGGCCTGCTGAACAAGCAGATTGCCTACGCCATCGATGTGCAGATCACCACGGTCAAGGCGCATGTCTCCAGCCTGCTGCAGAAGCTCGGCGTCTCCAGCCGCACCCAGGCGGTGATCCTGTTCCAGAAGTACCGCCGCAGCCTCTGAGGCCGTCCCGCCGCGACAGCGTCGTAGGTTGGGTTCGCGCTGGCGAACCCAACGCCGGCTTCGGCCGTGGGATGTTGGGTTCGCCGAAGCGAACCCAACCTACGCCCTGGATTCGGGTGTAGCCTCGGGCCTTCCCCCACGGCCTGAAGGCAGCAGATCGAATGGCGCCGGACTTTCTGATCGACGGGCCGGCCGACGCCCGCACCACCATCCTGCTGGCGCATGGCGCCGGCGCGCCGATGGATTCGGCGTCGATGGGCGCTGCCGCCGGGGCCCTGGCCGGCGCCGGGTTCCGCGTCGCGCGGTTCGAATTCGGCTACATGGCCGCCCGGCGCGGCGGCCAGCGCAAGCCGCCGCCGCGGGCCGAGACCCTGATCCCGGAATACCGCGCTGCGGTCGACGCTCTTGGCGCCGCCGGGCCGCTGGTCATCGGCGGCAAGTCGATGGGCGGGCGCGTGGCGTCGATGGCGGCGGACGAGCTGCACGCGGCCGGCCGCATCGCCGGGCTGCTGTGCCTGGGCTATCCCTTCCATCCGCCGGGAAAGCCGGCGCAGCTGCGCACGGCGCATCTCGCCGGGCTGGCGACGCCGGCCCTGATCTGCCAGGGCACCCGCGACGAGTTCGGGACGCGGGATGAGGTCCCCGGCTACGCCCTGTCCAGCTGCATCGAGATCCTCTGGCTGGAGGATGGCGACCACGACCTGAAGCCGCGCAAGCGCGTCTCCGGCCTCACCGCCGCCGACCATCTCCGCACCCTCGCGGCCGGAGTCGCCGCCTGGGTGGAGCGCATTACCCGTTGATATCAGCCTACAGGTGCCGCACCTCCGCCGGCGTCGACCCCCAGGCGTCGTTGAGGCCGTCGTAATAGGTGACCGGCGCCGCCATCAGCTCGTCGATGTCGACGTCGTCGAGGCAGGCGACGTTGACGTTGTAGTACCGGCTGCCGGTCATGTTGGGCATGTCCACCCATTCGAATGGTCGCACCCCGCAATGCCGGCAGAACAGGTGGTGCGCCACGTCCGAGCGGCCGCGATAGTCGGTCATCTCAGCCTCGCCGGCCAGCAGGCGGAAGGCGTCGGGCCGGACGTTGACCGACCACAGCCGCATCTTGGTGCAGATCGTGCAGTTGCATTTGCCGGTGCCGGTGGCGATGTCCAGATCGGCCTCGAACCGGACCGCGCCGCAATGGCAGCTGCCGCTGTAGGTCTTGCGCATCGCCGTGCCTTCGCCTCGCTTCCTGCGGCCCGTCAGGAACCGTAGTCCAGCTGCGGATACCAGTCCTTGCCGCGGCCGGCCGGCGTGTAGTCCAGCACCGTCCACAGCACCGCCGGGTCGGGGGCGCCGCGCTGGTCCTGGCCGGGATCGGCGGTCGATCCGCCCATCTCGTCGGACCAGAAGTGGCGGACGGTGCCGCCGTGGCGGGTGAAGACGTTGATGGCCCCGGTTTCCGACCCATCGGGCATGATGCCGAAATAGTCGCGGGAATAGGCGCCGTCGAGGTCGGTGTAGAGCCGCAGGTGCTTCCAGCCGCGCTCGCGCTTCCACGCCGTCAGGCGTTCGATCGGCGAGCGGGCGACGACCGCCAGGGAGAGGTGCTGGCCGATGTCGGGGGCGTTGCCCTCCCAGGCGCTCAGCACATTGGTGCACATCGGGCAGGCGCGCTCGCGCTGCGGCCCGAACATGTAGCTGTAGATCACGAGGGTCTGCCGATCGCGGAACAACCCGGCGAGGTCGGTCGGCCCGTCCTCGCCCTGGAAGCGGTAGCCGCCGGTCACCGCGCCGCCCGGGGGCAGGGCGCGGCGCTGGGCGGCGACCCGCTCGATGTGGCGGCGCAGCTCGATCTCCTCGGCCAGCAGGGCGGTGCGGGCGGCGCGGTATTCGGCGCTCTCATTGGGGATCCGCACCGGGCTGCCGCGGGCCAGATCGGCGGCGGGGGTCAGGGGGGTGTTCTTGGCGTCCATCGGATGGTCCTCCGTCCTGGGGAAGATGCATGCGGGGATAGTCGATGCTACCCCCGCCCATTCGACAGGTCCGCCTGGAATTTTTTGTGGGAATTTTTGTCGGGCCTGGCCCTCAGCGCCTCGCCGAGGCGATCAGGGCGCGCAGCCGGGCCGGCTTGATCGGCTTGGTCAGCAGGCTCACCGCCGACAGCGCGTTCACCATCGTCTGCAGCTCCGGGCTGCGGTCGGCCGTGATCACGGCGGCCGGAATGTCCTCGTTCAGCGCATGGCGCAGGGCGATGATCAGCTCGGTGCCGCGCTGGCCGTGGTCGAGATGGTAGTCGGCCAGCACGATGTCCGGGCGGAAGCCGTCCACCGCGATCCGCGCCTCGGCACCCGCCCGGTCGTCCGCGGCGGCGACCTGGCAGCCCCAGCCGCGCAGCAGCCTGGTCATGCCGTCGAGGATGGCGGGGTCGTTGTCGATCACCAGCACCCGCACCCGGTCGACCGCGCTGGGCACGATGGTGGTCGCCGCCGGCCGCGGTGCCATGCAGTCCAGCGCCGGGTCGGCCACCGGCACCAGGACCGAGAAGCTGGAGCCGCGCCCCACCGCCGACCGCACCCGGACATCGTAGCCGAGCAGCCGGCTGATGCGCCGGACGATCGACAGGCCCAGGCCGTAGCCCTTCTGGCCGCCATCGCCCTTCGGCCCGGACTCCAGGGTGTCGAGGCGGCGGAACTCCTCGAAGATCTCGTCCAGCCGCTCCTGCGGGATGCCGACGCCGGTGTCGATCACCTGCAGCTCGACCTTGTCGCCGCGCCGCCGGGCGCCGAACAGGATCCGCCCGGCATGGGTGTAGCGCACCGCGTTGGTCAGGAAGTTCTGCAGCAGCCGGCGCAGCAGCTGGGGGTCGGAGCAGACGGTGACCGAGCAGGGCAGCAGGGTGAAGGTCACGCCCTTGCGCTCGGCCAGCGGCGCGATCTCGTCGTGCAGCGCCTCCATCAGCGGCGGCAGCGGCACGTTCTGCAGGTTGGCGCCGACCCGCCCGGCATCGAGCTTGGAGATGTCGAGCAGGATGTTGAGCAGGTCCTCCACATTCTCCAGGGCGTGGTCGATCTTGCCCAGCAGCGCCTCGCTGCCCGGCGGCAGGGTGGCATCCTCCAGCGTCGCCACGAACAGCCGGGCGGCGTTCAGCGGCTGCAGCAGGTCGTGGCTGGCATCGGCCAGGAACTTGGTCTTGCTGACATTGGCCCGCTCCGCCTCGATCTTGGCGATGCGCAGCTCGCGCGCGATGCGGCGGCGCTTCTCGACCTCCAGCGACAGGGTCTCGTTCAGCCGGGACAGGGTGGCGGTGCGCTCATGCACCCGGCGCTCCAGCTCCTCGTTCGCCGCCTCCAGGATGCGTTCGGCCCGGCGGCGCTCGGTGATGTCCTGGATCAGGGTGAAGAAGCCGACCACCTCGTCGCGGTGGTTGCGGTGCGGCACATAGGTGGCGAAGCCGAAGCGCGGCTCGGTCTCCGAGCCGCGCAGCGGCAGGTCGAAGGTCACGGTGCTGCCGGCCAGCGCTCGCTCGAGGAACGGGCGGCGCAGCGCGTACTCCGCCTCGCCCAGCACCGAATGCAGGGTCTGCCCCAGAATGGGGGTGCCGTTGGGGGCGTAGCCGGCGCGGTAGGCGCGGTTGACGAAGCGGTAGCGCTGGTCGCGGTCGACATAGGAGATCATGGTCGGCACCGCGTTGGCGAACAGCCGGATCCGCTGTTCGCTGTCCAGCAGCGCCTCCTCCGCCAGCTTGCGCTCGGTGATCTCGACATAGGAGGTGACGAAGCCGCCATCCGGCATCGGGTCGCCCTTGACCTCGAACCAGCGGCCGTTCAGCGCCACCTCCGCCGGTGGTCCCGATCCACGGGCCGAGCCCGGGCCGATCGGCGACGCGGTGCCCAGTGCCGGCGCGCCGCGGCTATCGTTGAACTCCTGGAACCGGCGGTACGAGCTGCCGGCCCGGCGCAGCTCCGCCGGCAGTTCCAGCAGCTCGCCATAGCGCCGGTTGGCGGTGACCAGGTGCTGGTCGCGGTCGAACACGGCGACGCCGATCGACATGCTCTCCAGCGTCGCCTGCAGATGCGCCGACCGCTCCGCCAGCGCCTTCTCGCGCTCCTGCCGCTCGGCGTCCTTGAGGTCGGTGATGTCGGTGTAGATCGAGGCGATGCCGCCTTCGGTCGACCGCCGGTCGTTGACCTGGACCCAGCGCCCGTCGGCCAGGGCGTAGACCCAGCGCTGGGCGCCGCCGCCGCGGGTCGAGGCGCGCTGCAGCCGGCGCTCCGCGATCCACCGCTCCGGCTTCAGGCCATCCGACTGGATGACCCCGGCGTCGAGGCCGAGGCGGATCAGCGCGTCCAGCGCCACGCCCGGGCGGATGGCGTCGGTCAGATGCGGCCAGAAGTCGAGGAACCGGCGGTTGAACAGGATCAGCCGGTCGTCCGGGTCGAAGATGGCGAAGCCTTCGGAGATGCTGTCGATCGCGTCCTGCAGCCGGTTCTGCGCCGTCCGGCTGGTGACGATGGCCTCGCTCAGCTCGAGGTTCGACTGCTCCACCGCCTGCAGCGCGTGCTCCAGCTCCTTGGTCCGGTCGCGGACCTTCTGGTCCAGCAGGATCGCGGTCTGGAACAGCTGGTAGGCGTTGCCCTGCATGTCCAGACTGTGCTCGACCCGCTGCATCAGGGCGCGGTTGATCTCGGACAGCTTGGCGACGTTGCGCCTCAGGGCGGCTTCCTGGTCCCCGCTCGGTCGATCCTGCTGCGCCACATCCCGTCCCATGCTCAGCCCGGCCCGAAGGCGATCCCCGTGAAGGTCTGGCTGACATGCATCATGCCGAACTGCTCGCCATAGGTGTTGAAGCCGACGACGTTGTTCTGGGCCATGATGCGCGAGACCTCGGTCAGCATCTGGCGCTGTTCCATCTCGACGTAGCGCAGCACGCAATCGAAGCCGATCACCGCCTCGATGCTGCCCAATTGCGCACGCAGATCGTCGAACAGGGACACCAGATTCGCGACCAGATCGCCGCTCTTTGCGACACTCAGGATGATTCCCTCGTCGATGGCGCAGAAGAAGTGCAGGCAGCCGTCGGCGTCGACCCGCTGGATGGCGCGGACATAGTGGCGGCCGCCGGCCTTGACCACCAGCGGGTGCGAGGCGAAGACCAGGGGCGTCAGGTCGGCCGGGTCCAGCCCGATCAGCCGGGCGTACTCCTCGGCTGCGGGCTCGGCGTTGATCTCCATCACCACGCGCTTCGCCGGGTCGGCCCGGGTCACCACCATCTTCTGGTCCAGCGGGTGGAAGTGCTGGCGCTCGAACACGCGGAATTCGAGGTCGGTCGACACCAGGATCAGCAGCGACGCGTTGTCCAGCACCCGGCCGTCGACGAAGATCGCGGTCTCGCGAAAGGCCAGGTTGTCGCCGGCGGAGCCGCCGACCAGCGGGATCTCGCCCAGCGCGTCGCCCAGCGCGCTGACGATGATCTCCTCATGCATCGACAGCCCGTCATTGATCAGCAGGGCGAAGGTGCGCGACGGCTCGAACCGGTGGTCGAGGGCCTGGTGCTCGGCCATCAGCGCCTTGGCCAGGGCCGCCCCGTCGGCCATGTCGAAGTGCGACATCGGCTCGATCAGCCGGACCGAGGCGGCGAAGTGGTCCGCGCACAGGCTCATCCCGGTGATGGTGCCCTGGCGGTAGCCGACCGGGGTGATCTCGCCGGCGGTGGTGCAGCCCAGCACGCGGACATCCGGCACCCGGCGGGCGATCGCGGCGAGGACCGAGGGGACGTCGTAGGTCGGCGAGCAGAACAGCAGAATCATCTCCATGCGGTCCTGGGCGATGGCCGCCAGCAGCTCGTCGACGGCATCCTCCGTCGACGCCTTCATGCTCATGCCGCGCCGCAGCCCGCAGGGGCCGGCCCGGACCGGTTTATCCTTCGCTTGGTAGGCTTGGGGCATTCGCTTCCTCCCGAGAAGCTTAGCGTGGCCCTCTGGCCGGGACCACTGATCCAAGGGCCAATGATTGGGCCGGATCGCGCTTGATCCAAAGTCCTATTCCGGCGGGACTTTCTTTGTCGCTACCGTTTTCCCTCAGGTTCGGGCACCGTCCCGGCCGGGCGGCGGCACCGTGGGGTGATCCGCCCTGTTCGTGCCGGGGGACGGCAGTCGGGAGAAAAGCGATGAAGACGCGAGCCGCCGTAGCCGTCGCCGCGGGGAAGCCGCTGGAGATCATGGAGGTCGATCTCGAGGGTCCGAAGTTCGGGGAGGTCCTCG
>NZ_JAVDPW010000018.1:0-92640 GCF_031453975.1 Inquilinus ginsengisoli | reverse complement strand
CCGCCTCATTCCATTCCTGTCATGCCAGGGCTCGACCGTGGCATCCAGGGGCAGCCAGAGCGGTTCTCCGTGGCCCCTGGATTGCCCGGTCAAGCCGGGCAATGACAGGAAGGGGACAGGGCAGAAGCAAGGCAACCCATTCGGCGCCTGACGCCGCAAACCGTTTCCTCCCGACTGGGCCGTGTCACCGCGTGGCACGGCCATTTTTTTGCGTTGCAACATAAAATTCCGCGAACCGGTCATCAAAAAGAAGTTCGCATCGTCTTTCTCGGCTTGCCGGACCGATTCTTCTGGTATACAAAATTCTAAATTCAGTCGACCAAAGAGCCTCAAGGCCGGTCGCGCGATCTGGGACGGAACGCATGCTGGTGGATGGGGTGACGCTCGATGTCGCGCCGCTGGCCGAGAAGGCCAGCTACAAGGCCAAGGCCTATCAGGCCCTGCGCGACGCCATCGTGCGCATGAACATCTACGGCCACAGCCGCCCGATCCGGATCGACGAGCGGCAGCTGTGCGAGGCGCTCGGCATCAGCCGGACGCCGGTGCGCGAAGCCATCGCGCTGCTGGAGCAGGAGGGCCTGGTCCGGTCGATGCCGCGGCGCGGGGTGTTCGTGGTCCGCAAGACCAAGGACGAGATCCGCGAGCTGATCATCGTCTGGGCCGCGCTGGAGGGCATGGCCGCCCGGCTCGCCGCCGGCCAGGCCACGCCGGCCGAGATCCACGGCCTGCGGGCGATGATCGCGGGCCAGGCCGCCGACGCCGAGTCACCCGACCGCTTCGCGGCGGCCAACATCGATTTCCATCAGGCGCTGATCCGCCTCGGCGGCTGCGCCCTGATCACCGAGATGACCGAGACCCTGTTCCTGCACATCCGCGCCATCCGCTGGACCCTGATCGGCCGGCCGGAGCGGGCCGAGCGGTCGGTGGCGGACCACGCCACCATCGTCGAGGCGCTGGCGCGGCGCGACGGGGATCTCGCCGAGACGCTGGTCCGAAATCATGCCCTCGACCTGTCGCGGTCGATCGAGCGGCACGGACACGGCTTCGAATGACCGCGCCGGGGCCAAAAGGCACCGCGCATCCTAAGGCTGGTGAAGGGAGCAGGCTCAAATGCCCGATACTGCAGTGAAGGAAGCCGCCACGACGGAGGAGGTCATCTCCGGCGGGCACCTCGTGGCCAAGGCCCTCAAGGCCGAGGGGATCGATACCATCTTCACCCTGTGCGGTGGCCATATCATCGACATCTATGATGGCTGCCTGGACGAGGGCATCCGCATCATCGATGTCCGGCACGAGCAGGTCGCGGCCCATGCCGCCGACGGCTATGCCCGCGTCACCGGCAAGCCTGGCTGCGCCGTGGTCACCGCCGGCCCCGGCACCACCGACGCCATCACCGGCGTCGCCAACGCCTTCCGCGCCGAAAGCCCGTTCCTGCTGATCGGCGGCCAGGGCGCGCTCGACCAGCACAAGATGGGGTCGCTGCAGGACCTGCCGCATGTCGACATGATGCGGTCGATCACCAAGTTCGCCGCCAATGTGGTGACCACCGAACGCGTCGCCGACATGTGCTCGATGGCCTTCCGCGAGGCCTTCGCCGGCGCCCCCGGCCCGGTCTATCTCGAGATCGGCCGCGACATCCTCGACGGCCATGTCCCGGTCAAGAAGGCGGTGTTCCCGAAGGCCGGCCAGTACCGCTGGTCAACCAAGAGCATCGGCGACCCGCGCGACATCGAGAAGCTGGCCGACATCCTGGTCCACGCCAAGAAGCCCTGCGTGCTGCTGGGCCAGCAGGTCTGGACCTGCCGGGCGGCCGAGGACGCGATCAACTTCGTCCGCACCCTCAACATCCCGGCCTTCATGAACGGTGCTGGCCGCGGCACCCTGCCGCCGGGCGACCCGCACCACTTCCAGCAGACCCGGCGCTACGCCTTCGACAACGCCGATGTGATCCTGATCGTCGGCACGCCCTTCGACTTCCGCATGGGCTACGGCAAGCGCCTCGGCCGCAACGCCACGGTGGTGCAGATCGACCTCGACTACCGCACCGTCGGCAAGAACCGCGACGTCTCGCTCGGCCTGGTCGGCGATTGCGGCGCCATCTTCGCCGCGGTCACCCAGGCCACCTCCGGCCGGGTCGACAACGGCGCCAAGGGCCGCGAGAGCTGGCTCGAGGAGCTGCGGGTCGAGGAGGCGAAGATGGAGGCGGCCCGGCTGCCGAAGCTGCGGTCCGACGCCTCGCCGATCCACCCGCTGCGCCTGGCCTATGAGCTGAACGAGTTCCTGACCGAGAACACCGTCTATATCGGCGACGGCGGCGACGTCGTCACCTTCTCCGGCGGCGTGGTCAAGCCGCGTGCCCCCGGCCATTGGATGGATCCGGGTCCGCTCGGCACCCTCGGCGTCGGCGTGCCCTTCGCCATGGCGTCGAAGGTGGCGCAGCCGGAGAAGGAGGTGCTCTGCCTGTTCGGCGACGGCACCTTCAGCCTGACCGGCTGGGACTTCGAGACCATGGTGCGGTTCGACCTGCCCTTCATCGGCGTGGTCGGCAACAACTCGCACATGAACCAGATCCGCTACGGCCAGATCCAGAAATACGGGCCGGAGAAGGGCAATGTCGGCAACAAGCTTGGCGACGTCCAGTACTCGAAGTTCGCCCAGATGCTGGGCGGCTATGGCGAGGAGGTCCATGAGGCCAGCCAGATCCGCCCGGCGCTGGAGCGCGCCCGGGAATCGGGCAAGCCGTCGCTGATCAATGTGTGGATCGACCCCGACGCCTACGCCCCGGGGACCATGAACCAGACCATGTACAAGTAGCCGGGTCGCGGGCGCGGGCCATAGAAGTCCGCCCGCGTCCGCCCCTTCGCCGCCAAGAAACACGGGAGAGAGACCATGGGTAAGGCCCTGGATGGGGTGCGCGTTCTCGACATGACCCACGTGCAGTCGGGACCCTCGGCGACGCAGATCCTGGCGTGGTTCGGGGCCGATGTGATCAAGGTGGAGATGCCGGGACGCGGCGACATCACCCGCTCGCAGCTGCGCGACAAGTCGAATGTCGACAGCCTCTATTTCACGATGCTGAACAGCAACAAGCGCAGCATCACCATCAACATGAAGTCGCCGCAGGGCCAGGATGCCTTCATCAAGCTGCTCGAGCAGTCCGACGTGCTGATCGAGAATTTCGGCCCCGGCGTGCTCGACCGGCAGGGCTTTCCGTGGGAGCGGATCCAGGAGATCAACCCGCGTGTCATCTACGCCTCGGTCAAGGGCTTCGGCCCCGGCCCCTATGTCGACTGCAAGGCCTATGAGACGGTGGCCCAGGCGATGGGCGGGTCGATGAGCACCACCGGCTGGCTCGACGGCCCGCCGACCTCGACCGGCGCGCAGATCGGCGACAGCGGCACCGGCATGCACCTGGTCGCCGGCGTGCTGGCGGCGCTGCTGCAGCGGACCCAGACCGGCAAGGGCCAGCGGGTCGAGGTGGCGATGCAGGACTGCGTCCTCAACCTTGTCCGGGTCAAGATGCGCGACCAGCAGCGCCTCGGCCACGGCCCCTTGCGGGAATATCCGAATGCCGAGTTCGGCGAGGCCGTGCCGCGCTCCGGCAACGCGTCCGGCGGCGGCCAGCCCGGCCAGGCGCTGGTTTGCGCCCCCGGCGGCGAGAACGACTACGCCTATGTCATCATCCAGCCGCAGGGCTGGGCGCCGCTGATGCGCCTGGTCGGCCGCGAGGAGCTGATCGAGGATCCGGCCTATGCCACGCCGGAGGCGCGGCTGAGCCATCTGCCGGATTGCTTCGGCATCATCCAGGCCTGGACCAGCCGGCGCAGCAAGATCGAGGTGATGCAGGCGCTGAACGAGATCGACGTGCCCTGCGGCCCGATCCTGAGCATGAAGGACCTGATCGACGACCGCTCGATGTACGACCGCGGCATGCTGGTCGAGGTGCCGCACCCGGAGCGCGGCAACTACATCCAGGTCGCCTCGCCGATCCGCCTGTCCGACAACGACGTGCCGGTCGAACGCTCGCCGCTGCTGGGCGAGCACACCGAGGAGATCCTGGCCTCGGTCGGCTTCGACGCCGACGCTATCGCCGCGATGCGCACCGCCGGCGCGATTTGAGGAAGGCCTATTGCGTGACCTCTCCCGCCTGGCGGGAGAGGTCGGGCGTCCGCAGGACGACCGGGTGAGGGCTGGCCCAGGCCTCGACAAAATCCCCTCACCCGGAGCCGCTTCGCGTCTCCGACCTCTCCCGCAAGCGGGAGAGGCACTACGAGAAACGACCGATTGATCCGACGGCGCTGCCGTCGACCTGAACCGATTTCGACACCCGACCGGGCAGCCTCAGGTGGGTCCGGTCCTCCCCCACATCCTTTGCTGAGCGAGGACCGCCATGAATGGCCATGTTGACGTCCTGGACGATGCCAGGACGATCGCCCGCAGCATCCTGGAAGTCGTCAAGCGCGAGGGGCGCACCAGCCTGACCGCGCCCGAGGCGCGCGAGCTGTGCGAAGCCTGGCGCATTCCGATCCCGAAGGAGGCGCTGGCGACCACCGCCGACGAGGCCGCCGCCCAGGCCCAGGCGATCGGCTTCCCGGTCGTGCTCAAGATCGTGTCGCCGCAGATCCTGCACAAGACCGAGGCCGGCGGCGTGCTGGTCGGGGTCAAGACCGCCGACGACGTCCGCGCCGGCTTCAAGCGCATCGTCGAGAGCGCCGGCCGCTACGATTCGAAGGCCGAGATCCTCGGCGTCCAGGTCCAGCAGATGCTGGTCGGCGGGCAGGAGGTGATCGTCGGCGCGGTCACCGACCCGAGCTTCGGCAAGCTGGTCGCCTTCGGCCTCGGCGGCGTGCTGGTCGAGGTGCTGAAGGACATCACCTTCCGCCTCGCCCCGGTCGACCGCACCGAGGCGCTGTCGATGCTCGACGGCATCCAGGCCGCCGCGATCCTGAAGGGCGTGCGCGGCGCGGCGCCGGTCGACCGCGAGGCGCTGTCCGACCTGATCGTCAAGGTCTCGCAGCTGGTGGATGCGGTGCCGGAGATCGTCGAGCTCGACCTCAACCCGGTGTTCGCCCGCACCGACGGCGCCATCGCCGCCGATGTCCGCGTCGTCGTCGACTTCGAGCCGAAGGAGGCCCGGCCGCGGCCGTCGAGCGACGAGATCCTGGCCAAGATGAACCGGATCATGCGGCCCGACGCGGTCGCGGTGATCGGCGCCTCGGCCGAGGACGGCAAGATCGGCAATTCGGTGATGAAGAACCTGATCAACGGCGGCTACAAGGGCGCGATCTACCCGATCCACCCCAAGGCCGACGAGATCCTGGGGCTGAAGGCCTACAAGAGCGTCAAGGATGTGCCCGGCGCCATCGACATCGCGGTCTTCGCCATCCCGGCCAAATTCGTGCCCCAGGCGCTGACCGAGGTCGGCGAGAAGAAGATCTCCGGCGCGATCCTGATCCCCTCCGGCTTCGCCGAGACCGGCGACCATGAGGCGCAGGAAGAGATCGTCGCCATCGGCCGCAAATACGACGTCCGGCTGATGGGCCCGAACATCTACGGCTTCTACTACACGCCGAAGAACCTGTGCGCGACCTTCTGCACGCCGTTCGACGTCAAGGGCCGCGCGGCCCTGTCGTCCCAGTCGGGCGGCATCGGCATGGCGATCATCGGCTTCAGCCGGTCGACCAAGATGGGCGTCTCGGCGATCGTCGGCCTGGGCAACAAGTCCGACATCGACGAGGACGACCTGCTGACCTTCTTCGAGCAGGACGATGCGACCGACGTCATCGCCATGCACCTGGAGGACCTGAAGGACGGCCGGGCCTTCGCCGACGTCGCCAAGGTGGTGTCGAAGAAGAAGCCGGTGGTGGTGTTGAAGGCCGGGCGCACCTCGCTCGGGGCGCGGGCGGCCAGCTCGCACACCGGCGCGCTCGCCGGCAACGACAAGGTCTATGACGACGTGCTGCGCCAGTCCGGCGTGATCCGGGCGAAGAGCCTGCAGGACCTGCTGCAGTTCGCCCGGGGCATCCCGGTGCTGCCGACGCCGAAGGGCGAGAACGTGGTCATCATCACCGGCGCCGGCGGCTCGGGCGTGCTGCTGTCCGACGCCTGCGTCGACAACGACCTGTCGCTGATGGCGATGCCGGCGGATCTCGACGCCGCCTTCCGCAAGTTCATCCCGCCCTTCGGTGCCGCCGGCAACCCGGTCGACATCACCGGCGGCGAACCGCCGACCACCTACCGCAACACCGTCAAGCTGGGGCTGGAGGATGACCGCATCCACGCGCTGATCCTCGGCTACTGGCACACCATCATCACCCCGCCGATGGTGTTCGCGAAGGTGATTACCGAGGTGGTGGACGAGATGCGGGCCAAGGGCATCAACAAGCCGATCGTGGCCTCGCTGGCCGGCGACGTCGAGGTCGAGGAGGCGGCGCAGTACCTCTACGACCACGGCATCGTCGCCTACCCGTACTCGACCGAGACCCCGGTCGCGGTGCTGGGCGCGAAGTACCGCTGGGCCCGCGGCGCCGGGCTGCTGTGATCTGACAAGACGAAGGTCGGCCCCGTCCTCGGGCGGGGCCGGCCGAGCGGAAGGGCAGGGCATGAACATCCACGAATATCAGGCGAAGGCGCTGTTGGGACGGTACGGTGTCCCGGTGCCGCGCGGCGGGGTGGCGTACACGCCGGAGGAGGCGGTTCGCGTGGCGGAGGGTCTCGGCGGCGGTGTTTACGTCGTGAAGTCCCAGATCCATGCGGGCGGCCGCGGCAAGGGCCATTTCAAGCAGGATCCGGCGGGCAAGGGCGGCGTCCGGGTGGTGAAGTCGGTCGAGGCGGTGAAGGCCGAGGCCGAGGCGATGCTGGGCCGGACGCTGGTGACGGTGCAGACCGGGCCTGCGGGCAAGGAGGTCGGGCGGGTCTATGTCGAGGAAGGCTGCGACATCGCCCGTGAGCTGTACCTGTCGCTGCTGGTCGACCGCAAGAGCGGCCGGGTGACGGCGATCGCGTCGACCGAGGGCGGCATGGCGATCGAGGAGGTGGCGGAAGCCACGCCGGAGAAGATCCTGACCATCGCGATCGACCCGGCGACGGGGCTGTCGGACTTCCACGCCCGCAAGGTGGCCTTCGGGCTGGGCCTGGAGGGCAAGCAGGTCGGCGCCGCGGTCGGCTTCCTGAAGAGCCTGTACAAGGCCTTCACCGAGCTCGACGCCGCGCTGCTGGAGATCAACCCGCTGGTGGTGACCGGGGCCGGGCAGATCATCGCGCTCGACGCCAAGATGGGCTTCGACGACAACGCGCTGTTCCGCCACCAGGAGATCGAGGAGCTGCGCGACGAGAGCGAGCAGGACCCGACCGAGACGGCGGCGGAGAAGGCATCGCTGAACTACGTCAAGCTGGACGGCAACATCGGCTGCATGGTCAACGGCGCCGGGCTGGCGATGGCGACCATGGACATCATCAAGCTGGAAGGCGGCGAGCCGGCCAACTTCCTGGATGTCGGCGGCGGCGCCACGCGTGAGCGGGTGACCACGGCGTTCAAGCTGATCCTGTCGGACCCGAATGTCGAAGGCATCCTGGTCAACATCTTCGGCGGCATCATGCGCTGCGACGTGATCGCCGAGGGCGTGGTAGAAGCCGCGCGCGAGGTGGCGCTGCACGTGCCGCTGGTGGTGCGCCTGGAAGGCACCAATGTCGAGCGCGGCAAGCAGATCCTGGCCGAGAGCGGGCTGCCGATCCTGTCGGCCGACGACCTCGGCGACGCCGCGACCAAGATCGTCCGTGCCGTGAAGGAGGCCGCATAATGGCCGTGCTCGTCGACAAGACCACCAAGGTGCTGTGCCAGGGCTTCACCGGGGCCCAGGGGACGTTCCATTCCGAGCAGGCGATCGCCTACGGCACCCGCATGGTCGGCGGCGTGACGCCGGGCAAGGGCGGCACCAGGCACCTGGACCTGCCGGTGTTCGACACCGTGGCCCAGGCGGTGGACCAGACCGGGGCCAACGCCAGCGTGATCTACGTGCCGCCGCCGTTTGCGGCGGATGCGATCCTGGAGGCGATCGACGCCGAGATCCCGCTGGTGGTGTGCATCACCGAGGGCATCCCGGTGCTGGACATGGTGAAGGTGAAGCGGGCGCTGGCCGGGTCGGGCACGCGGCTGATCGGGCCGAACTGCCCCGGCGTGATCACGCCGGGCGAATGCAAGATCGGCATCATGCCCGGCCACATCCACCGCCGCGGCAAGATCGGCATCGTCAGCCGGTCGGGCACGCTGACCTATGAGGCGGTGGCGCAGACCACGGCGGCGGGGCTGGGGCAGACCACCTGCATCGGCATCGGCGGCGACCCGGTGAACGGGACCAGCTTCGTGGACGCGCTGGAGCTGTTCCTGGGCGATCCGGAGACCGAGGGCATCATCATGATCGGCGAGATCGGCGGCGACGCCGAGGTGATGGGCGCCGAGTTCCTGAAGGCCAGCGGCACCAAGAAGCCCGTCGTGGGCTTCATCGCCGGGCGCACCGCGCCGCCGGGCCGCCGCATGGGCCATGCTGGGGCGGTGATCTCCGGCGGCCACGACACCGCGGACCACAAGATTGAGGCGCTGAAGGCCGCCGGCATCGCCGTCGCCGAATCCCCCGCCGATCTCGGTCGCACCATGATCCGGGTGCTGCGCGGCGACCGGGCGCTCGATCTGGCCGGCGCGGCGGAATGAACTTGGCCGGATGCTGCGGTGCAGCCACGATTCCGGCTTGTCACCTCGATTGAAACGTTCTTTGGTATGGGAAGTTCTGGATTTGGTATGCCAGAGGGCCGGCGATAACGGCTCCATAGAGAAGAAGACATAAACCGAGGGGAGGGGCAGCCGACAATGTATCGGCACCAGGGACATCAGCACCGCGACCTTCAGGTCCAACGCTGCACTCCCGCAAGCCCCTTCTCGAGGACGATGGCGTCCGTCACGGGCCGTTCTCCTCCGATTCCATGGGGTTGCCTCAACCGACATGCGAAGGACTGGGACGGAAATGCTGACTGAAAACACTGCACAAAGGGTACCGGCCATCAAAGGGCCGCTCGGGGGGCGCTGGCTCCAGCTCGCCATCGGCATCGTCTGCATGGCGATGGTCGCCAATCTGCAATATGGCTGGACCCTCTTCGTCGGCCCGATCGACGCCGCCCATCAATGGGGCCGGGCGTCGATCCAGGTCGCCTTCACCATCTTCGTCGTCACCGAGACCTGGCTGGTGCCGGTCGAAGGCTGGTTCGTCGACAAGTTCGGGCCGAAAATCGTGGTCCTGATCGGCGGCCTGCTCTGCGCCATCGCCTGGGCGCTGAACTCGGTGGCGGATTCGCTGACCCTGCTGTACGTCGCCGCGGCGATAGGCGGCGTCGGCGCCGGCGCCGTCTACGGCACCTGCGTCGGGGCGGCGCTGAAATGGTTCCCGGACCGGCGCGGCCTGGCGGCCGGCCTGACCGCCGCCGGCTTCGGCGCCGGGTCGGCCCTGACCATCGTGCCGATCGCGTCGATGATCAAGTCGTCGGGTTATGAATCGACCTTCATGACCTTCGGCCTGATCCAGGGCGGCGTGGTGCTGGTGCTGTCGTTCTTCCTGGCGGTGCCGGCCAAGGGCGTGCTGCCGCTGGCCAAGGCCAAGGTGGCGCAGACCCGGCGCGACTTCGCGCCGTCGGAGATGCTGAAGAGCCCCGTGTTCTGGGTGATGTACGTGATGTTCGTGATGGTCGCCGCCGGCGGCCTGCTCGCGACGGCGCAATTGGCCCCGATCGCATCGGACTTCAAGATCGGCGACGTGCCGGTCAGCCTGATCGGCCTGACCATGCCGGCCCTGACCTTCGCTCTGTCGATCGACCGGGTGCTGAACGGGGTCACCAGGCCGTTCTTCGGCTGGGTCTCCGACCAGATCGGCCGCGAGAACACGATGTTCATCGCCTTCTTCCTCGAGGCGGTCGGCATCGTGCTGCTGATGGAATTCGGCCGCGACCCGGTGCTGTTCGTGATCCTGACCGGGCTGGTGTTCTTCGCCTGGGGCGAGATCTACTCGCTGTTCCCGGCGACCTGCGGCGACACCTTCGGGTCGCGCTACGCGACCACCAATGCCGGGCTGCTGTACACCGCCAAGGGAACGGCCTCGCTGGTGGTGCCCTTCGCCAATGTCGCGGTCAGCCAGTTCGGCAGCTGGGACGTGGTGTTCATCTTCGCCGCGCTGGTGAATGTGATCGCGGCGGTGATGGCGCTGTTCGTGCTCAAGCCGATGCGCGCCCGGGCGCTCGAACAGTCGCGGGTGGAAGCCGATCGTGCTCCCGAAGGGGAACCACGCCTCGCCAACTGAAACCGGGCCGGGAGGTTCCCGGTGCCTGAGATAACCCCCAGGGAGGCGGGCTCGCTCGCCTCCCTTTTCTGTGTCCGCAAGGCATTACATCGCCCGCGGGAAGCTGGCCCAGGCCGGAGTGGCGGCCTCGGACTCGTCGACAGGGGCGGCACCGCCGAAACGGCCGTCCGGGCGGGACGCCATCGGCGTGGTGCCGGCGTCCGGGGTGGCGAAGCGGGTCGTGGCATAGGCCAGCAGAACGAAGCTCAGGCCGGTGCCAAGGACGAGAAAGGTCAGCATGGTTGCTCTCCTCGGTTCGTGTTGCACTGCACATATGGCAGCGCAACAGCAGGAGCGCAATGGAAACTGGTATACAAAATACTGAAGACAGTTTTGCATTTACGCATGGCTCGACCGTGGCGGGCCGCGCCAGCCATGCCGACGGTTCATGCCTGATGCCAGCCGAACAGTTCCATCGGTTCGGCGAAGCCTTTCAGCGGGTGCTGGCCGATGGAGCGGCTGCCCCGACGACCGAGCAGCGCCGTGAACCGCGGCGACATCAGCAGCGGGTGGCCGGTGGTGGCGCAGACGGTCTGAATCCGGCTGACCAGGTTGACGTCGCGGCCGATCACGGTGAAGTCCAGCCGGCCGCCCGACCCGATGTTGCCGTAGGCGACCTCGCCATGGTGCAGCGCGACGCCGGCGCTGAGCGGGGTGCCGGCCTGCGACACCGCGGCGATGCTGGCCAGCGCGTCATGGGCGGCGTCGAAGGCCGCGGCGCAGCCGGCGGCCGGCCCGTCCTCATGGTGGAAGAAGGCCAGCACGGCATCGCCCATGAACTTCAGGATCTCGCCGCCATGCGCAGTGATGGTCGGCACCACCTGGTCGAAATAGAGGTTGAGCCGGTCGACCATCTGGGACGCGGGCAGCCGGTTCGACAGCACGGTGAAGTCGCGCAGGTCGCACAGCAGCAGCGCGGCCTCCAGCGTCTCGACGTCGCCGCGCCGGATGTGCCCGGCCAGGATGCGCCGGCCGGTGATCGGGCCGACATAGGTGTCGAGCAGCGTCGCCTCGCCCCGGCGCAGCACGCGGACCTCGCAGGCGCTGCGCAGCGCCGGCAGGATGCGCTCGAACGCCGCCCGGTCGGCCGGCGTGAACCCCGACGGTCGCCGGGTGGCGAAGGCCACGGCGCTGGTCGGGCCCTGGCCCATCACCAGCGGCGCGACGATGGCGGCGACCAGGCCGCGGCCCCGGAAGAAATCCAGATCCTCCATCCCGGCCATCTCCTCCGGCGTGCGCAGCGACAGCCAGGCCCGGGCCTCGGTGGCCCGCCGGATGGGGTTGGTGGCGAAGTAGGGCAGGAGCTCGATCGAGATGTCGCGGTCGCGCAGCTCCACCGGCTCGCCCTCGGTCCACGCGGCGGTGCGGGCCAGGATCTGCGGGTGCAGTGTGCGCAGATGCAGGCTCAGCCGGTCGATCGGCACCCCTAGCGCGCGCAGCCGGCGGCCGAGCCCGGCCAGCATGTCGGCGTCATCGGCGTCGTGGCTTTCGTCGCCCGACAGCCATTCGATCAGCTCGGGCAGGCCTGGGGCGGGGTGGGGGGCTGGCTTGGGATCGGTCATGGCGGGCACGGGCGCGGAAGCATGGGCGACTATAAGAGCGCGACCGGGACGGCGGCCATCGTCAATCGAGACAGGGCAGGGGTGGGTATCCATCGGACCATTATTCCAGTTTCTGAAATCGGATCTTACAGAGGCCGATCATTATTCCAGTCGTCAGCGGTCCCTATGTCAGGCGCAGTCGACCCAGAGGAAGCCTAGCCATGACGATTCCTGAAACCACCCCGCGCCGAAGCCGGCGTTTCGCACTCGGCGCGATCGGCTCCGGCGCCGCGGTGCTGTCTGCCCTTGCGAGGACAAGGCCACTCTCTGCCGCCACCCCTTCAGCCACGGGGGCGCCCGTGACCTACGCCACGCAGAAGGTCGGAGACGTCGAGGTGTTCTACCGCGAGGCCGGGCCGGCGGATGCGCCGGTGCTGCTGCTGTTGCACGGCTTTCCCACCGCCGGCCACATGTTCCGCGACCTGATCCCGGCGCTGGCCGACCGTTACCGCGTCATCGCGCCGGACCTGCCCGGCTTCGGCAACACCATCGCCCCGCCGCGCGCGGCCTTCGAGTACAGCTTCGACACGCTGGCCGAGGTCATGGCCGGCTTCGTCGACGCGCTGGGGCTGAAGCGCTATGCCCTCTACATCTTCGACTACGGCGCCCCGACCGGGCTGCGGCTGGCGATGCGCTACCCCGAGCGGGTCACGGCGATCGTCACCCAGAACGGCAACGCCTATGTCGAAGGTCTGAGTCAGGAATGGGAGCCATGGCAGGCCTATTGGCGGAACCCGACGCCGGAGAACCGCGAGACCTGCCGGGCCTCGCTGTCGGATGACGCGATCCGCTTCCAGCACCAGCACGGGGCGCCCGCCGGGCGGGTCTCGCCCGACGGTGCAGCCCTCGACATGCACTACATGCGGCGGCCGGAGGCCGAGGAGGTCCAGCTCGACCTGATCCTGAGCTACCGCACCAATGTGGCGCTGTATCCGGCCTTCCAGCAGTATTTCCGCGACCGGCAGCCGCCGCTGCTCGCCGCCTGGGGCAAGAACGACGCGTTCTTCATCCCGCCGGGGGCCGAGGCCTACAAGCGCGACCTGCCGAAGGCGGAGGTGCACCTGCTCGACGCCGGCCATTTCGCGCTCGAGACCCATCACGCCGAGATCGCGGCCCTGATGCGCGACTTCCTGGGGCGCCAGGGGATCTGACCGGCGACGCAGGGCCGGCTCGGGGAGGGGGCGAGCGGTGGCTCGCCTCCCTTTCGGGTATCGTTGCGCCGGTCGCCGGAATGCCGCCACTTTCATGGCGTAGCCGTCGGGAGATCGGCCGGCGATGCATCATAGTGCTCCCGGCGCCCGGCTTCCCCAGGAGATCCCCCGATGACCGGACCGCGCATCCTGCTGTGCCTGTTGCTTTTGGTCTTTGGCGGTGGCGGTGCCCAGGCAGCGGACGGTTCCGCGCAGGCCTTCCTGATGGCGATCTACCGGCACTATCCCGGCAAGGTCGGGATGACCGGCCTGCCGCTCGACAGCGACGCCGACATCCGCCACTACTTCGAGCCGTCCCTGGCGACCCTGATGATCGAGGACCGCAAGGCGGCGGCCACGCGCGACGAGCCGCCGACGCTCGACGGCGACCCATTCGTCGGCGCCCAGGAGTGGGAGATCAAGGACCTCCACGTCTCGGTGGCCGAGGCTGGCGCCGACCGGGCCGTGGGCACCGTCGCCTACAAGAACTTCGACGTACCGGTCACGATCACGGTCGACCTCGTCCACACCGCCCAGGGCTGGCGGATCGGTGACGTGCATTGGCCCGACGGCACGCTGCACGGGCTGCTGACGGCAAAATAGCTGCGGGTCACCGGCGCGGCAGGGTACGATAAAGGGCCCTTATCAACCGGAGGCCGCGCGGTGGTCATCCGCCAGCTCGAATACCTCGTCGCCCTGGCCCGCGAGAAGCACTTCGCCCGGGCGGCCGAATCCTGCCACGTGTCGCAGCCGGCGCTCTCGACCGCGCTGCGCCAGCTGGAGGAGGAGCTGCAGGTCCCGATCGTCGAGCGCGGCCACCGCTTCCAGGGCTTTACCCGCGAGGGTGCCTGCGTGCTCGACTGGGCCAAGAAGATCCTGGCCGACCGCGACGGCCTGGCGCAGGAGCTGGCGATGCTGCAGCAGGGGCTGGCCGGCCGGCTGCGCATCGGCGCCGTGCCCTCGGCCCTGCCGATCGTATCGCAGATCACCGGGCCCTTCGTCCGGTCCCACCCCATGGTCACCGTCTCGGTGCTGTCGCAGACCTCGATCCAGATCGAGGCGGGGCTGGAGAACTTCGAGATCGATGTCGGCGTCACCTATCTCGACAACGAACCGCTGCGCCATGTCCGCAGCCTGCCGCTGTACCAGGAGGATTACATCCTGCTGATGCCGGCGGACCAGGCCACGGGATCGCGCCGCACCATCAGCTGGGCCGAGGCGGCGGCGCTGCCGCTGTGCCTGCTGACCCCGACGATGCAGAACCGGCGGATCATCGACGGCATCTTCCGTTCGGTGGGCCACACGCCGCGGGCGGCGGTGGAGACCGACAGCATCATCAACCTGTGCTCGCACGTCCGCTCCGGCCCCTGGTCCAGCGTCATGCCGCGGGCGCTGCTGCACCTGTTCGGCGTGCCGGCCGGCACCCGTGCGCTGCGCCTGGTCGACCCGGCGGCGACCCGCACTATCGGCCTTGTCATGGCCGACCGCGACCCGGCCTCGCCCCTGGCCCGCGGCCTGTTCGACACCGCCCGCGAGCTGGATCTCGACGCCGAGCTGCAGGCCACGCCATTGGCGTGAGGACGAGGCGGTTCGCTTGATAAGCGTTGTTTATCAATTCATCCGGCGTTTGAATTTGAATGCCGTATACAAGAACGTCCATCGTTGGCCACAGAGTGTATGGGCGGCAGGGCCGCGCGGACCGAAACCAGGGTGCTGGAAAGGTCCGCAACTCGGCCCGTCATGGTTCGACACCGTCGAGCCGCGGCACGTCGCCGGGTCCAACGAACCCGCAAAGGGAGTGGGACGAATGCCCGAGAGCCGGGGCTGGGACGCCGATCTGGCGCGTGATGTGATCGCATCGCACGGTGCGACCGAAGGGCCGTTGCTGCCCATGCTGCACGACCTGCAGTCGATCTTCGGTCATGTGCCGCGCGCGGCGGTGCCGCTGCTGGCCGACGCGCTGAACATCTCCCGTGCCGAAGTGCACGGCGTCATCACCTTCTACCATGATTTCCGGGCCGAGCCGGCCGGGCGGCATGTGCTGAAGCTGTGCCAGGCCGAGGCCTGCCAGTCGATGGGCGCGCGCGATCTGGTCGACCAGCTGCGCCGCCGCCTCGACATCGGCCTGCACGAGACCACCGCCGACGGCCGCATCACGGTCGAGCCGGTCTACTGCCTCGGCAACTGCGCCTGCGCCCCGGCGGCGATGGCCGATGGCGAGCTGGTCGGGCGGATCGACGCCAAGCGGCTGGACCGTCTGGTCGACACGATGGAAAGCTGGGGGGAGGCCGCACGATGAAGGTCTTCGTTCCCCGTGATGCCGCCGCCCTCTCCGTCGGCGCCGAAGATGTCGCCCGGGCGATCGCGGCCGAGGCCGCTTCCCGTGGCGTCGAGGTCCAGATCATCCGCAACGGCTCGCGCGGCCTGTTGTGGCTGGAGCCCTTCGTCGAGGTCGAGACGCCGGAAGGGCGCATCGGCTACGGCCCGGTCGAGGCCGAGGACGTGCCGGGGCTGTTCGAGGCCGGATTTGCCGAGGGCGGCGCGCATGCGCTGCGCCACGGCCGGCCGGAGGAAATGCCCTATCTCGCCAAGCAGCAGCGCCTGACCTTCGCCCGCTGCGGCATCACCGACCCGCTGTCGCTGGACGACTACGAGGCGCATGACGGGCTGAAGGGCCTGCGCAACGCCCTGGCGATGGATCCGGCGGCGATCGTCGAGGCGGTCACCGCCTCCGGCCTGCGCGGCCGCGGCGGCGCCGGGTTCCCGACCGGGATCAAGTGGCGCACCGTGCTGCAGGCCCAGGCCGACCGCAAATACATCGTCTGCAACGCCGACGAGGGCGACAGCGGCACCTTCGCCGACCGCATGATCATGGAGGGCGACCCCTTCCTGCTGGTCGAGGGCATGATCATCGCCGGCATCGCCACCGAGGCGACCAAGGGCTTCATCTACATCCGCTCGGAATATCCGCACGCCATTGCGACGATGAATGCGGCGATCGACATCGCCTATCAGCGCCGCGTGCTCGGCCCCAGCGTGCTGGGCAGCGGCAAGCGCTTCGACCTCGAGGTTCGGGTCGGCGCCGGCGCCTATATCTGCGGCGAGGAGACGTCGCTGCTGGAAAGCTTGGAAGGCCGCCGCGGCATGGTCCGGCCCAAGCCGCCGCTGCCGGCGCTGAAGGGCCTGTTCGGCCGCCCGACCGTGATCAACAACGTGCTGTCGCTGACCACCGTGCCGATCGTCCTCGACAAGGGCGCCGCCTTCTACGCGGAATACGGCACCGGCCGGTCGCGCGGCACCCAGCCGCTGCAGCTGGCCGGCAACGTCAAGCGCGGCGGGCTGATCGAGGTCGCCTTCGGCCTGACCCTGCGCCAGCTGATCGAGGAGTTCGGCGGCGGCACCGCCAGCGGCCGGCCGTTCCGTGCCGTCCAGGTTGGCGGCCCGCTCGGCGCCTATTTCCCGGACGAGCTGCTGGACACCTCGCTCGACTATGAATCCATGGCGGCGAAGAAGGGCATGCTCGGCCATGGCGGGGTGGTGGTGTTCGACGACCGCGTCGACCTTGCCGTCCAGGCCCGCTTCGCCATGGAGTTCTGCGCGATCGAAAGCTGCGGCAAATGCACCCCGTGCCGCATCGGCTCGACCCGCGGTGTCGAGACCATCGACAAGATCATCGCCGGCCGCGATGTCGGGCGGAACGTGACGCTGCTGGAAGACCTCTGCGAGACCATGCTGGACGGGTCGCTCTGCGCCCTCGGCGGCCTCACCCCCTATCCGGTGCTCAGCGCCCTGACCCATTTCCCCGATGATTTCGACCGAGCGCCGGCCACGGCGCAGGCTGCGGAATAAGGAACGCTCCCATGGCGCTCGTGACGGAACAGGATTTCGGCACCCCGGCGCGGCTCTCGCCGACCCTGGTGACCCTCGAGATCGACGGCCAGATCGTGACCGTGCCCGCCGGCACCTCGGTGATGCGGGCGGCGGCGGAGGCCGAGACCGCGATCCCGAAGCTGTGCGCGACCGACAGCCTGGAGCCGTTCGGCTCCTGCCGGCTGTGCGTCGTCGAGATCGAGGGGCGGCGCGGCACCCCCGCCTCCTGCACCACTCCGGTCGAGCCGGGGATGAAGGTGCGGACCCAGACGCCGAAGCTGGCGAAGCTGCGCCGCAACGTCATGGAGCTCTATATCTCCGACCATCCGCTGGACTGCCTGACCTGCGGTGCCAACGGCGATTGCGAGCTGCAGGACATGGCCGGCGTGGTCGGCCTGCGCGAGGTCCGCTACGGCTATGACGGCGCCAACCACCTGGTCGGCGAGAAGGACACCTCGAACCCCTATTTCACCTTCGACCCGACCAAGTGCATCGTCTGCTCGCGCTGCGTCCGGGCGTGCGAGGAGGTGCAGGGCACCTTCGCCCTGACCATCGACGGGCGCGGCTTCGCCTCCTTCGTCTCGGCCGGCCAGGACGACGGCTTCAAGGAGAGCGAATGCGTCTCCTGCGGCGCCTGCGTCCAGGCCTGCCCGACCGCGACCCTGATCGAGAACACCATCATCGAGGCTGGCCAGCCCGAGCATTCGGTGGTGACCACCTGCGCCTATTGCGGCGTCGGCTGCGCCTTCACCGCCGAGATGCAGGGCACCGAGGTGGTGCGGATGACGCCGTACAAGGACGGCAAGGCCAACCACGGCCACAGCTGCGTCAAGGGCCGCTTCGCCTGGGGCTACGCCACCCACAAGGACCGCATCACCAAGCCGATGATCCGCAAGCAGATCACCGACCCGTGGCGCGAAGTGTCGTGGGAGGAGGCGATCGCGTATGCCGCGTCGGAGCTGAAGCGGATCCAGGCGACCTACGGCCGGGATTCGATCGGCGGCATCACCTCGTCGCGCTGCACCAACGAGGAGACCTTCCTCGTCCAGAAGATGATCCGCGCCGGCTTCGGCAACAACAATGTCGACACCTGCGCCCGGGTCTGCCACTCGCCCACCGGCTACGGCCTCGGCCAGACCTTCGGCACCTCGGCCGGCACCCAGGATTTCGACAGCGTCGACGAGACCGACGTGATCATGGTGATCGGCGCCAACCCGACCGACGCCCACCCGGTGTTCGCCAGCCGGATGAAGCGCCGGCTGCGCCAGGGCGCCCGGCTGATCGTGGCCGATCCGCGCCGCATCGACCTGGTGAAGTCGGCTCATATCAAGGCCGACCACCACCTGCCGCTCAAGCCCGGCACCAATGTCGCCATCGTCAACGCCATGGCGCATGTGATCGTGACCGAGGGGCTGGCCGCGGACGACTACATCCGCGAGCGCTGCGATCTCCCGGAGTTCTCGCGCTGGGCCGCCTTCATCGCCGATCCGCGCCATTCGCCGGAGGCGGTGGAGAGCCTGACCGGCGTGCCGGCGGCCGAGGTGCGGGGGGCGGCGCGGCTCTACGCCACCGGCGGCCGCGCGGCGATCTATTACGGCCTCGGCGTCACCGAGCACAGCCAGGGCTCGACCATGGTCATGGGCATGGCCAACCTCGCCATGCTGACCGGCAACATCGGCCGGCGTGGCGTCGGCGTGAACCCGCTGCGCGGCCAGAACAACGTGCAGGGCGCCTGCGACATGGGCTCCTTCCCGCATGAGTTCACCGGCTACCGCCATGTCTCCGACACGAACACCCGGCAGCTGTTCGAGGCCATGTGGGGCGTGCCGCTCTCGGCCGAGCCCGGCCTGCGCATCCCGAACATGCTCGATGCCGCGGTCGAGGGCACCTACAAGGGCATCTACATCCAGGGCGAGGACATCGCCCAGTCCGACCCCGACGTGAAGCACGTCACGGCCGGCCTGGCGGCGATGGAATGCGTCATCGTCCAGGACCTGTTCCTGAACGAGACCGCCAGCTACGCCCATGTCTTCCTGCCCGGCTCGTCCTTCCTCGAGAAGGACGGCACCTTCACCAATGCCGAGCGGCGGATCAGCCGCGTCCGGCGCGCCATCCCGCCCAAGGCCGGCTATGCCGACTGGCAGGTGACGATGATGCTGTCCGAGGCGCTGGGCTACAAGATGGGCTACACCCATCCGAGCGAGATCATGGACGAGATCGCCCGCACCACCCCGACCTTCAAGAACGTGTCCTACCAGCGGCTGGAGGAGCTGGGTTCGGTGCAGTGGCCGTGCAACGACGCGGCGCCGGAAGGCACCCCTATCATGCACATCGACCGTTTCGTCCGCGGCCAGGGCCGGTTCATGATCACCGAGTTCGTGCCGACCGACGAGCGCACGGGGCCGCGCTTCCCGCTGGTGCTGACCACCGGGCGCATCCTCAGCCAGTACAATGTCGGAGCCCAGACCCGGCGCACGGACAATATCGCCTGGCATGACGAGGACCTGCTGGAGATCCACCCGTCCGACGCCGAGAACCGCGGCATCCGCGACGGCGAATGGGTGGCGCTGCACAGTCGGTCGGGCGAGATCAGCCTGCGGGCCAGGATCTCCGACCGGATGCAGCCGGGTGTCGTCTATACCACCTTCCACCATGCCGAGACCGGCGCCAACGTGGTCACCACCGACTATTCCGACTGGGCCACCAACTGCCCGGAATACAAGGTGACGGCGGTGCAGGTGCGGCGCGTCAACCATTTGTCCGACTGGCAGGTCGGCTATCATGAGATGCGCGAGAAGACGATCCAGATCGAACGCCCGCGCGACGCGGCGGAGTAGGGCATGGCTCTCCCCCCCACCGATCTTCCGGCGACCGATCTGCGGCTGCCGGCGCGGCGGCTGACCCATGACGACCGGGTCACGGCGGTGCAAGAGGCCGTGGCCGCCGAGGTGCCGGTGGCGCTGGTCTACAACGGCATCTCCTATGCCGTGATGATGGCGTCGCCGGCGGATCTCGAGGATTTCGCCCTCGGCTTCAGCCTGACCGAAGGCCTCGCCGACACGCCGGCCGACCTGACGGTGCAGGAGGTCGTGGCCGATGACGAGCGCGGCATCGAGGTGCGGATGGCGCTGCGCGGCGAGCATTTCGCCCAGATGCTGCAGAAGGTGCGGAACATCACCGGCCGCACCGGCTGCGGCATCTGCGGCACCAGCGACCTCGACACCCTGCACGGCCGCAAGCGGCAGAACCCGAAGCCGATCACGGTGGAGCGGGCGGCGATCCGCACCGCACTGGCCGATCTCGACCGGTTCCAGGACGTGCGCAGTCGCACCGGCGCGGTGCACGCCGCGGCCTGGGTCGACGCCCGAGGCCGGATCAGGCTGGTGCGCGAGGATGTCGGCCGCCACAACGCGCTCGACAAGCTGGTCGGCGCCCTGGCGCGGGCCGGGATCGACGGCGGCCAGGGCTTCTGCCTGATCACCAGCCGCTGCAGCTTCGAGATGGTACAGAAGACGGCGGCGGCGGGCATCCCGCTGCTGGTCGCGATCTCGGCGCCGACCACGCTGGCGATCGACACGGCGCGGGCGGCGGGCGTCACCCTGGTGGCCTTCGCCCGTGGTGACGGCATGACCGCCTACACCGATTTCTCCACGTTGCTTCCAGCCAAGGTCGAGGCGGCATGAGCTCGGACAAGATCATCCGCATGGCGAACCAGATCGCCATCTTCTTCGCCTCCTACCCGCAGGAGGAGGCGGTGGCCGGGGTGCGCAAGCACATCAAGGATTTCTGGGAGCCGCGGATGAAGGAGCAGATCCGCGGCCACGTCGCGGCGAAGGACGCTTCCCTGCACCCGCTGGTGGTCGAGGCGATCGAGACCCTGCCGCGCTGACGCCGCAGGCCTTCGACGGCGCAGGCCGTCTCCCGATCGGACCGCGCGCTCCCTCCCTCTCATGATGCCGGTCGAAGCGACCCGGACCCGTGGTGGCGCCCCGGGCCGTTTGGTCGTGTCCGGCCGTTCCCGCTCCTGTCGCCATGACGTCGGCCGACGGGCATCGGTGTCGGATTGCGTCGGCAGATCGGGGTGCCCGCGAAGCTGGGTCAATATCACATCTGTAATATTTTGAGTTTCAATTGTAACTCTCCCAACAAATTCATTTAAATTGCCGAACGCAACAAATAATTAACAACATAATATTTCCGATTGATGGTGGATCTTACTAAATATGACGCAATGCTTTCGATGATCCGTATATTTCCTACCGGGGGTGCCAATGAGTAAAAGCGAGGTGCAAGGGCAGGGCGCCGCCACCTGGCAGGACGCGGCCTGGGCGGCCCTGGAGGTCATCGCCGCTTCGGTCGATGCGGCCACGGGAACCCAGTTCCACGCCAATCAGATCCGGCAGGGCGGCGAGGCCGTCCTCAAGGGCGGGCAGCAGCTGGACAAGAAGAGCTCGATCAAGCCCAACCCCCGTTTCGCCGCCGCCGGCCTCGGCAACGCGCCGAGCCCGGTGACCGCGGCCTATCTGAAGTCGCGGGCGTGGAAGAGCATCGGCGGCACGGTCGTCAGCGCCGCTGGCGGCGCCGCCACCGCCGTCACCGTGGTCAACGCTCCGGGCATTGCGCGGCACGGCAGTTCCCTGGGCTCGACCGGCGCCCATCTGGCGAATATCGGATCGATCGCCAAGGCGTCGATGAATCCCGTCGTCTCGGACTGGTGTAAGGTCATCATGGCGATGAAGTCGGCCAAGCTCGGGACCCGCGCCCTGGAGACCGCGTCTTCCGCGATCCCAGGGTCGATGGTGCCGGTGGCCGGGCCGGTGCTCAAGATCGTCTCGACGATCATGAAGCTGCCGATCAAGCACAAGACGGCGGCGATGTGCTACGCCGCCGCCGTCGAAATCCACTGGTCCGCCTACCGGGAGCAGTATGGCGGCGGCAGCGGTTCATTCCTGCAGATGGGCGGCAAGAAGCTCGACACGGCGGCCGGCACCGCCTCGAAAATCTTCCAGGAGCTGTTCACCCGGCGCGGCATCACGGCCGTCTTCGGGGCCTATGATGTCTCCGCCATCGTCGGCGAACCCGGCGGCTGGCTGGCCCTGGGAGACAAGATCGCGCTGATGTAGCCGCCCCGCGCTCCGAACGGCCGCCGCCCCGCCCGCATCCGGGTGGACGGAGGACTGCGCCGGACTATGATGGCCGCCGGGTCAGCGCCGGGGTCTGAATGGGGTCCATCACCGCGTCGGTCAAACGCTACGAGGTCTGGCTCGGCGAGCAGCTGGGGCGGCAGCTGGTGCAGGCCGACATCGACCGCAAGCACCGCCGGATGGAGGAGAGCGATTTCCTCTTCCTGCGCGCCACCTGCTTCCGCTGGACCGAGACCGTGCACGAGCTGTGCCCCGACCTGATGGACGCTCCGCGCGTGGCCGCGGTAGGTGACGCCCATATCGGCAATTTCGGGCTGTGGCGCGACGCCGAGGGGCGTCTGGTCTGGGGCGTGAACGATTTCGACGAGGCGGCGGAGACGCCCTATGCCTTCGACCTAGTCCGCCTCGCCACCAGCGCGCTGCTGTGGCGTGGCCGCGACCGCTCGATCTCGGCCGACGAGATCTGCGCTGCGGTGCTGGGCGGGTATGTCGAGGGCCTGAGGACGCCGGGCGCCTTCGTGCTGGAGCGGCATCACCTGTGGCTGCGCGACCTGGTGTCGGCGACCGACGAGCGGCGCGGGGAGTTCTGGGCCAGGCTGGAGCAGCTACCGCGGGCGGCCCCGCCGCGCGGCTACCGCGAGGCCCTGGCAGCGGCGATGCCGGAGCCGGATCTGGCCCTGGTCATGGCGCGCCGGGTCGCGGGGGTCGGCAGCCTCGGCCGGCCGCGCTGGGTCGCCATCACCGATTGGCGCGGCGGCCCGGCGGCGCGCGAGGCCAAGGCGCTGCTGCCCTCGGCCTGGTCGCTGATCCAGGGCGGCGACCGCAAGAGCCGCTTTGCCGAACTCACCTCCGGCAAGTACCGTGTGCCCGACCCCTGGCTCAAGATCAGGAAGGGCATCATCGTCCGCCGCCTGGCGCCGAACAGCCGCAAGCTGGATGTCCCGGAACTCGGCGACCTCGGCCTGGTCCGGCGGCTGCTGTCCGCCATGGGGGTCGAGCTCGCCAACCTGCATTCCGCCCGCCGCTCCCGCGCCCGCGCGATCGCCGCCGATCTCGAAAGCCGCAAGCCGGCCTGGCTGCGCGACGCGGTCTGGCGGGTCGCCGAGGCCACCCGCCAGGACCGCGTCGCCTGGCGCGCCCGGCGCTGACAGTGAAGAGGCCCTGCCGTGACGGCCTCGCTCCCTGCCGGCGCCAGCGTCGAGGCAGGCCCCGGCGGTGATCGACGCGGGCTGAATCCGCCATCGCCCCCCCCATATGGGAGTGTTGGGACTCCTGCCGATCACCGACACTTTTGATTGTCGCCCCGGCTTCGGTCGGGGTGGCCGGCGAAATGCTTCGCCGGACTGACTCCATTGCTCCACTTCAGGCCGGCCCGCGCCGCAACCGGGCCGGCCTTCTTTTATTTCACGATTCGGTGTGGCGGGAGGACGCAGGTTGCGCTCTCCGGAGGCCAGCCATGCCGTTTTGGTCTGGTGACGGGGGTGAACCGGACCCAGCGCCTGCCGACATAGTGCGATGCAGCGAAACACGGCGGCGGGACTGCAAGCCTCGACGCCAAGCGTGTGGGACCTGCGATATGGGGGGCCGAACAGGCAGGCAGGCGGGGCGATCGCACCGCCCAGCACCCCATCGGCCGCTCAACCGACTAGGAGCATTCCAATGTCTGCCAAGAACACCCTGCTGTCGGCCGTGGCCGCCGCCGTCGTCCTCACCATCGGTGCCGGCGCGGCCTCGGCGTCGACCCGGTTCCACATCCCGGAGCACAACACCTTCCCGACCTCCTGGGCCCAGGCCCAGACGGGGAACTATCCCAATGCGGTGAGCCACCGCTACAGCGCCCCCGCCGGCCAGGTCCTGCGGCCGGGCCAGACCCAGAAGACCACGAACTTCTGAGGTCCATCGCGATCGGCAAGCGGGATTGGGGGTCGGGCGAGGGACCCCCAATCCCGCTTGCCGCGCCGATGCCCCCTATATCGGCCATTCACCGGGCAGGTCGGGTTCGGCCTCGAGCTGAAGCTGACCGCGTGGCTTCTTGGAATTCGGCGTCGATCTCCAGACGTCGGATCTGATGCGAGTCGGTCTGCAGGGCGCGGGGATCCGGTCCACAAGCATTCCGACTTGCGGGCTAGAGCCCCATCGCCCGCTGGATCGCCTGGGTCAGGTGGGCCCTGAGCGCCGCCTCGGCGGCGTCCGGATCCCTGGCCAGGCAGGCCTCGAAAATCTCCAGATGCTCCGCCATCGTCCGCCGCACCTTCGCCGCGGAGTAGGCATAGAGGTGATCCAGGCGGATCAGCCGGATGTAATCCTGCGTCTGCAGGAATGCCTTGCGGAGGAGCGGGTTGTCGAGCGCGTCGATCGCGCCGAGATGCAGGCTGGCGTCGACCTCCTCGATCCGGCGCGCCAGGTCGCGATCGACATCTCCGCCTTCCACCCAGCCGATGACCTCACGATGCTGCGCGATCATGGCCTCGATCAGGTCGCGCGGCGCCGTCTCGGCGAAGTGCCGGATGGCGGGCGTCTCGAGGAAGAGGCGTAGTTGGTACGAATTGCGGACCAGCGCCAGGTCTGGCTTGGCGATCTCGATGCCCGCGCGGGCCCGGATCGTCACCAGCCCCTCCGCCTGCAGCACCTGCAGCGCCTCCCGCAGGGGCCCCAGCGGCGAGCCGACGATCCCGACCAGCTCCGCCTGTGACATGAAGGCGCCGGGCTGCAGCCTTCGTTCGAACAGGGCCTCCTTGAACCGCTCATAGGCGACGCGACTGAGATTCGGCGCGACCTCGGCGCGAAGCGTCGATGGGCGTTCGTCGGATGACCGTCTCAGGGGGCTGCTCATTTGACTGATGATTCAATTGGCACGTATAGAAATATCTGTTATCGAAGTTGATATATCAATAGCCGTCACGCAAGGCGGCGCATGGAGGAGCCCAGGATGCGGCTGACCGATTTCACCCTGACCCGGTTCCAGTTCGCCCGCGACCGGGTGATCGGGGACAGCCAGGTTCGCATCGCCCAGGCGCATATCGGCGTGGTCGAGCTGCACACCGACGATGGGCGCACCGGCACGGGCTTCTTCCACAGCCTCTTCCATCCGCTGCCGGCGCTGACCGAGATCGAACGGATCTTCGCCGAGGAGGCGTGGTCCGGCCTGGCGGGACAGGCGCCGGCGGGGCTGATCCACCGCGTCACCCGGCCCCGCGGCGGCAACAGCCGCCGGACGTCGCTCGCCTTCGAAGAGGCGGTGGCCCAGGCGCTGTGGGACCTTGCGGCCAAGGAGGCCGACCTGCCGCTCTACCGATACCTCGGCGGCAGTGATCCCAAGGTGCGGGTCTATGCCAGCGGCCTCGATTTCCACCTGACCGACGACGAGTACGCCTCCCTGTTCCGGCAGGCGCGGGACCAGGGCTACCGCGGCTTCAAGATCAAGGTCGGCCATCCCGACATCGAATGGGATCTCCGGCGCCTGGCGTTGGTGGCCGAGATCGCCAAAGGCCATGGGCCGATCATGATCGACGCCAACGAGGCCTGGTCGCCAAAGGAGGCGATCCGGCGGCTCGACCAGTTCCGACGCGCGGGCTTCGACATTCTCTGGGTCGAGGACCCCTGCCTGCGCGACGACGTCGATGGCCTGCGAGAGATCCGCCTGGCCGCGCCGCATGTCCTGGTCAACTCCGGCGAATATCTCGACCTGCGCGGCAAGCGCCGGCTGCTGGAGGGCCGCGGCGCCGACCTTCTCAACGTCCACGGCCATATCGGCGACGTGATGAAGGCGGGCTGGCTGGCGGCGGAGCACGGCGTCCCCGTGACGCTCGGCAACACGTCGCTGGAGATCGGGGTCCATCTGGCCGCCGCGCTGCCCGAGGCCGATTGGCTGGAATACTCGTTCCAGAACTATAACCACCTGGTCGAGGAGCCGATCGCCATGCGCGATGGCTATGCCTTCGCGCCGGACCGGCCGGGCCATGGCCTCGTGCTGTCCGCCGGGGCCCGGGCCGGAGCGGCGCCGCAGGTGCTGCGGCCGGAGGAGCTGCCGCCACCCCCGGCGTCGACGCCGATCAGGCTCTCGTTCTGACCAGATCCAAGAACACAAAAGCAGGGGAGGACATGTCATGCTCGTCGATCGGCGCACATTGCTGCAAACCGCCGCGGCCGTCCCGGTTCTGGCGCTCGCGCCGCGCCTCGCCCAGGCGGCACCGGAAGGCCGCATCAACTACTGGCACCACCTGACCAGCGAGAGCGAGTTCAAGGGGCTGGAGGCGGTGATGGCGCTGTTCCAGCAGCGCTATCCCGGCATCTCGCTGACCCAGGAGAACATCCCGAACCCGGAATACATGTCGAAGATCACCGCGGCGGTGGTCTCGGGATCGAAGCCGGACACGGCGATGGTGATCGCCGAGCGGGTCAACGACATGGTCGGGATGGGCGGGCTCCTCGACATCACCGACCGGATCAAGGGCTGGGACAAGGCCGCGGGGTTTCCGGAGGACCGGTGGAGCGGAGCGAGCGTCGGCGGCAAGATCTACGGCGTCCCGGCCTTCACCTTCGTCGACTGGATGTATTACCGGAAGGACTGGTTCGACGAAGCGGGCATCAGCGGCCCTCCGAAGACCATGGCCGAATTCCAGGACGCCGCGATCAAGCTGACCGATCCCGCGAAGGGGCGCTATGGCTTCGGCCTGCGCGGCGGGGCCGGCGGCTACGCTTTCGTGATCGACACGATCGAGAGCTTCGGTTCGCCGATCGTCGTCGACGGCAAGCCGGCGATGGACAAGCCCAAGGCCGTCGAGGCGGTCACCTTCCTGTCCGAGTTGTTCACACGGCACAAGGCCTGCCCGCCGAGCGCCCCCAACGACAGCTACCGGCAGATCATGGAGGCGTTCAAGACCGGCCAGACCGCCATGGTCTGGCACCACACCGGATCGCTCGCCGAGATCTCCGGGGCGATGAAGCCGGGCCAGTTCATGACGGCGGTGCGCCCGGCGGGTCCTGCCGCTCACATCGCGCGGCTGACTTATCTGTTCAACGGCTTGATGTCGGATGCCAACGCCGAAGCGGCCTGGGCGTGGATCGCCTTCTGGGCCGAGCCCGACGCGGCGATCGCGTTCCTGGAGCAGACGGGATACTTCCCGGCGTCGCCGGCGACGGCGTCGGACAGCCGCATCACCGGCAACCCGCTCTACGGCGCCGCGGTCGAAACCACCAAATTCGGCCGCCTGCCGCCCAGATTCATCGGGTCCGCGGGGTGGGACGACAATGTCGTGCTTCCCGAATTCCAGAAGGTTCTGGTGGGCCGGAGCACGCCGGAAGCCTGCGTCGACGCCCTGATGGCCGGCCTCGACGCAGCCCTGCAATAGCGGCCGGAGCAAAGGCGGTGGCCATCCCGCAGCACACCGCACAACCAACGTTCGGAGGGAGGCAGGGCATGCGCATCGAGAACATCCGCTGCTGGGTGGTCGAGACCGAGCATCCAGCCCATCCCTATCGCTGGCGGAATGGGCTGGCCGGATCCGGCGACGGCACCCCGGCGGACCGCAAGCCGCTGAAGGCCGTGATCCGCATGGACACCGACGCCGGCATCTCCGGCGCGATCGAGGTGGCGAACGCCTGGGGCGCGATGAGCCTGGTCGACCGGCGGCTGAAGCGCCTCGTCGGCGAAAACCCACTCCTGACCGAACGGCTCTGGACGCTGGTCTGGGAGATCGACCGGATCGAGGAGATCGCGATGCCGCATCTCGGCATCGTCGACCTGCTCGCCTGGGACATCAAGGCCAAGGCCGCCGGTATGCCGCTGCACCAGCTGCTCGGCGGCCATGACCGCCGGGTGCCGGCCTACGCCTCCACGGTCACCTGGGGCTCGATGGGCGACTACGAGCGGCACATCAAGGAATGTATCGACGCGGGCTTCACCGCCTTCAAGCTGCATGCCTGGGGGGACGCGAAGGAGGATGCGGCGCTGTCCCGAAACCTCCGGCGCTGGGCCGGGCCCGACGCGGATCTGATGTTCGACGGCTCGGCCGGCTGGGACTACGTCACCGCCCTGCAATTCGGCCGGGTGCTCGAGGCGGAAGGGTTCCTCTGGTACGAGGAGCCGATGAGGGAATTCGAGCTGGGCTCGTACCGCAAGCTCTGCGATGCGCTCGACATCCCGGTCCTGGCGGCGGAAACCTCGGACGGCTGCCATTGGAACATGGCCAGCTGGATCCAAGCCGGTGCGCTCGACATGGCGCGGACCAGCACCTTCTACAAAGGCGGCCTGACCGGGGCGATCAAGATCGCGCATCTGGCGGAGGCCCATGGCATGCGGGCCCAGGTGCATGGGATGGGCCTCGCCAACGCCCAGCTCTGCGCCGCCATCCGCAACAACGACTATTACGAGCAGCTGGTCATCTCGAGCGAGCAGATCGCGGGCCTGGACAGGCTCGGGCCCCTGTCGATCGAAGGCGGCGTGCTCACGGTCTCCGATCGTCCGGGCATCGGCTTCGAGTTCGACTGGGAGCGGATCGAGGCCACGGCCGTGGCGCGGGCATGACGGTGCTGGATCTGCCCTCGGCGCCTGTGCCGGCGCCGGCCCGCCGCCTCGGCCGGCTGGGCCGCCTGTCGGAAAGCCGGCGCTGGGCCTATTACCTGCTGCTTCCCAGCCTGGTGCTGATCCTGGCGGTCGTGCTGTACCCGACGCTGTGGGGCATGGGGCTCAGCGTCCGCGAGATGAGGCTCAACCGGGTCGACCTCGGCACCGGCTTCGTCGGCCTCAAGCACTATCTCGCACTGGCCGTCGATCCGGTCTTCTGGCTGTCGCTGCAGAACACCGTCGTCTGGGTCGCGGGCGGGGCGACCGGTGAGCTCCTGCTCGGGCTTCTGACCGCACTCGTGCTCAACACCAGCCTGCCGGGCTTCCGCGTGCTCGGGATCTTGGTGCTGCTGCCATGGTTCCTGCCGAACGTCGTCGCCGGCCACATGTGGGCGCTGATGCTGGATCCGCGCCTCGGCGTGCTCAACGACATCCTGGTGCGCATCGGCGTCCTCGGCAGCTACAAGGCGTGGTTCGCGGATCCGGACACGGCGATGTTCGCCGCCATGGTGGTGGAGGTCTGGCACGGCTTCCCATTCTTCGCGCTGCTGTTGCTGGCGGCCCTGAAGGGGATCCCCGGCGACCTCTACGAGGCGGCGGCGACCGACGGCGCCGGGCTGTGGCGACAGTTCGTCCATGTGACCTTGCCGCAGCTCCGGGTCGTGATCGTGGCGACCGTCGTGCTGCGCGTCATCAGCCTGGTGAACACGCCCGACATCCTGCTGATCCTGACCGGCGGCGGGCCGGGCCGCTCGACCCAGGTGCTGTCGCTCTATGCCTTCCTGAAGGCGAACAAGGAATTCAACTTCGGCTATGCCAGCGCGTTGTCCGTGGTCATGTTCCTGCTGCTGATGGTGTTCAGCTACGCCTATGTGAAGCTCTCCAACGCGATGAGGGACTGATGCTTCGCAGCCGTTCCACCCGGCGCCGGATCCACGTCCTGGTCTGCTATGCCGCCGCCCTGTCGATCGTGTCCTTCGCGATGTTTCCGGTGCTCTGGGCTCTCCTGACGTCCCTCAAGCCGGAATCCGACATCGTCACCGCGACGATCCAGTACATCCCCGAGCGCGTGACGTTCGAGAACTACGTCGCGATCTGGACGCGGTCCAACTTCCCGACCCTGATCGCCAACAGCGCCGTGGTGACGCTGACGACCGTGGTGATCTGCGTCGTGATCGGGACGCTCGCCTCCTATGCCGTCGCACGCTACCGCTTCCGCGGCCGGCGCGAACTCATGCTGTTCTACCTGGTGGTGCGGATGTTTCCGGCGGTGATGATCATCGTGCCGCTGTTCATCCTGATGCGCAGCGTCGGATTGCTCGACAGCCGCCTCGGGCTGGCTCTGGCCTACACCACCTTCCTGCTGCCGGTCTTCATCTGGATGATGAAGGGATTCTTCGATGCGGTCCCTTCGGAGCTGGAGGACGCCGCCCGGATCGACGGCGCCTCCCGCATCGGCGCGATGCTGCGCATCGTCCTGCCGCTTGTGATGGGCGGGCTCGTCGCCACCGCGGTCTTCGTCGCGATCGGCGCCTGGAACGAGTTCCTGTTCGCGCTGATGCTGACGACCAGCACGGGTTCGCGAACCTGGCCGGTCGGGCTGCAGCTCATGGTCGGCGAATTCCAGCTGCCCTGGGGGGCGCTGTCAGCCGGGGGCATCATCAGCATCGTCCCGGTCGTCGTGCTGTTCGCGATCGTCCAGCGGGCGATGGTCCGGGGCCTGACCGCCGGGGCGGTGAAGGGCTGATCAGAGCCGCGTCGCGATGTACTTGGCCTCGAGGAATTCGAGCACGCCCTGCGCGCCGCCCTCCCGTCCGAGCCCGCTCTGCTTGGTTCCGCCGAACGGCGCCGCCGGATCGGAGACCAGCCCGCGGTTGAGCCCGACCATGCCGGTCTCGATGCGGCGGCAGACCCTCAAGCCCCGCGCCAGATCGCGGGTGAAGACGTAGGCTGCCAGGCCGTACTCGGTCGCATTGGCGAGGGCGACGGCTTCGTCTTCCGTCTCGAAGCGGCTGAGCGCTGCGACCGGTCCGAAGATCTCATCCTGCGCCATGGCGGCATCGGCGGGGACCCCGTCCAGCACGGTCGGCGGATAGAAGTAGCCGGGCCCGTCCGGCCGCCGGCCGCCGCAGAGCAGCCGGGCGCCGCGCGACAGGGCGTCGTCCACCAGGCGCTCGATCTTGCCCACGGCGGCCGGGTTGATCATCGGGCCGCATTCGGTGGCGGGGTCGGTGCCGGGGCCGACCTTCAGCGCCGCCATGCGCGCCGTAAGCTCCGCCGCGAACCGATCATAGAGGCCGGATTGCACGTAGAGCCGGTTGGCGGCGGTGCAGGCCTCGCCGCCATTGCGCATCTTGGCCAGCATGGCGCCTTCGAGCGCCAGGTCCAGATCGGCGTCGTCGAAGACGATGAGCGGCGCGTTGCCGCCGAGCTCCATCGAGCAGCTCACCACATGCTTCGCCGCCTCGGCGAGCAGCACCCGGCCGATCTGGGTGGAGCCGGTGAAGGACAGCTTCCGCACCCGGGGATCCGCCAGCATCGCCGCCGTCACCGGACCGGGCGCGGCGGTGGTCAGCACATTGACGACTCCCGGCAGCACCCCGGCTTCCGCGCACAGGGCGGCGAGCGCATAGGCGGTCAGCGGCGTCTCGCTCGCCGGCTTGAGCACCACGGTGCAGCCGGCGGCGAGAGCCGGCGCGATCTTGCGGGTGGCCATCGCCGCCGGGAAGTTCCAGGGCGTGACGAGCACGCAGACGCCGATCGGCTCGTAATCGACGAGGATGTGGTTCGCCCCGGTGGGGGAGAGCATGAAGTCGCCGCCGATGCGCACCGCCTCTTCCGCGTTCCAGCGGAAGAAGTCGGCGGCGTAGGCGACCTCGCCGCGCGCATCGCGCAGGGCCTTGCCGTTCTCCAGCGCGATCAGCCGAGCCAGATCCTCGGCGCGCTCCGTCATCAGCTCGAAGCAGCGGCGCAGGATGTCGGAACGCCGGCGCGGCGGTGTCGAGCGCCAAGCCACGGCCGCCCGCGCAGCTGCCTCGACCGCTGCCGCAGCATCCTCGACCGAGGCGTCCGGCACCTCGGCCAGGAGCCGTCCGGTCGACGGATCGATGACGGGAATCGGCTTGCATCCGGCCGGCCACAACCATTCTCCGCCGATGTAGAGGCCCCGGGCGCAGCTCGCCGGATCGAGGGCCGACGCGGAAGAAGGGGGCGTGGTCGAAAGCGTCGTCGCCGGGGTCATGGGCGGGTTCCCTTATTCGAGGACAGGGTCGGATGCCGCGGCGTCGAGATCGCCGCGATAGGCGGCATCGAGCAGGCGGCGCATCTCGGTGAGCCCGATCGGGCGCGGATTGTTCTTGATCAGGCGCTCGATGCCGACCGATTGCTCGGCGGTCCAGTCCAGCTTGTCGGCGGGCAGGCCGAGACCGGCGAGCGTCGGCGTGATGCCGATTGCGCGCAGCAGCCGGGTCACTTCGTCGATGGCGGCGTCGGCCAGAACCGCGCGTGAGATGCGCCCGCCGTCGACCCCGAGCGCGACCGCGATCTCCGCCATCTCGTCCAGCGCCGCGGCGCGGTTGAAGCGCATCACATAGGGCAGGACGGTCGCGACGCCGAGGCCGTGGGGCGTGTGGGTCAGGGCGCCGACGGGGTACTGGATCGCGTGCGCCGCCGCCGTGCCCGCCGTGCCGAAGGCGCAGCCAGCGGCCAGCGCCGCCATCATCACCTCCGCCCTCGCATCCTCGTCCGCCCCGTCGCGCCAGGCGCGTTCGAGGCTGCGCCCCAGCAACCGGATGGCGAAAAGCGCGAAATGGTCGGTCAGCGCGCTCTTGCCGATAAAGACATGCTTCTGCGCGAGCTCGGCCGAGGGCGGGCGCCGTCCGGCGGTGAACGCCTCGATGGCATGGGTGAGCGCATCGGCGCCGGCGATCGCGGTCAGGGCGGGCGGGCAGGAGAGGGTGAGGTCGGGGTCGCAGATGGCCGCGGCGGGGATGAGGTGCGGGCTCGATATGCCGACCTTCAGCATGCGGTCCGGGTCAGAGATCACGGCGACGGGCGTCGCTTCCGAGCCGGTTCCCGCGGTGGTCGGAACCGCGACGACCGGCAACACCGGTCCCGGCACCTTGAGCTCGCCGTAATAGTCCGGCAGCCGGCCGCCATGGGCGAGCAGCAGTGCGGCGCATTTCGCCATGTCGAGGCAACTGCCGCCGCCGATGCCGATGACGAGGTCGGGCGCGAAGCCGCGTGCCTCCTCGGCACAGTCCGCAGCGCTGTCGCGCGGCACGTCCGGCAGCACACGGCCATAGACGTGGACGGCAAGGCCGGCCGCGCCCAGGCCGTCCAGCAACCGCCCGAAATCGGAGGACGTGGCGAGGCGCTCGTCGGTGCACACCAGCGCCCGCCGCCCGAGGCGGCTGGCGACCGCGGGCAGAGCGTCGCGCTGGCCTTTGCCGAACAGGATCTCCTTGGGCAACCGGATCGCCGAGAAAGACGTCACGATCGACTCCAATCGATTGATGAAGCTGAGAAAATCTGCTTTTCCGAGGTATCCTATATCAAATCGTATAGGATATCGTATTGATCGCGGCAGAGGATCGTGCTAGCTCTCGTGCATTGTCAAGGGACAAAGCAGTGCGCAGCCAGAAACCACTCATCAGATCCCATCCGGCGGCCGATCCGGGCGAGGGCGTTCCGGTGATCCATCGCGGCGCCAGCCTCGCAGAAGAGGTCTATGAGGCGATCTTCGCCCAGCTGATGGCGCTGAAGATTCCTCCGGGCGGCCGCATCACGGTCGACGCCGTGGCGCGCGAGTTCAACGTCTCGCAGACGCCGATCCGCGAGGCGCTGGGCCGCCTGGAGGGCGAAGGCCTAGTAGTCAAGACCCATCTGGTCGGCTACAGCGCGGCGCCCCAGGTCTCGCGCCAACGCTTCACCGAGTTGTACCAGCTCCGCCTGCTGCTCGAGCCCGACGCCGCTTGCAAGGCCGCAACGGCGATGACGGATGCGGCGCTGCAGGAACTGACCGAGGCGGCGGGGGTGATGTCGCACGCCGGAGGACCGGACGAACGGGCCCGCTACTCCCGGTTCGCGCGGGAAGACGCGGTGTTCCACGACAAGATCCTCGCGGTCGCCGGCAACGAACTCATCCGCGAGACGCTGGCGCACCAGCACACCCATTTCCACATTTTCCGGCTGATGTTCCATTCGCGGGTGACCGAGGAGGCGCTCGACGAACACGCGGCGATTCTGGCCGCCTTCTCCCGGCATGACCCGGACGAGGCCGGGCGGGCGATGCGCACGCATATCGAGCGGTCGCGCGACCGCCTGCTGCCGGCATTCGACTGATGCCAGGAGCCATGGGCAGCGGGCCGATCCGTGATACGCTGGCGGAAAAGGGAGGATAAGCGATGGGACAGGTCGACGCCTGTGCGCTGAGTCTGACCAATGTCAGCAGGTCCTATGGCCACGTCCGGGCCCTGCACAACCTGTCGTTCAGCGTCGCTGAAGGCCGCTTCTTCGTGCTGTTCGGGCCCAGCTCGGTCGGCAAGACGACGACGCTCCGCACGATCGCCGGCCTCGTCGCGCCGGACCGGGGCCGCGTCGAGATCTTCGGTCGGGATTGGACACACGAGCCGATCGCGGGACGCGGCGTGTCGATGGTGTTCCAGTCCTTCGCGCTCTATCCGCACCTCACCGTCTATGAGAACCTGGCCTATCCGCTGGTCGAAGCCGGGGTGGGGCGGGAGGAGATCGGCCGCCGCGTCCGTGACACCGCGGCGATGCTCCGGCTCGACAAGAAGGTCGACCGCAAGCCCGGCACGCTCTCAGGCGGTGAACAGCAGCGGGTCGCGCTCGGCCGGTCCCTGATCCGGCGGCCCCGGATCCTGCTGCTGGACGAACCTCTGACCAACCTCGATGCCAAGCTCCGGCACGAGATGCGCGCCGAACTCAAGCGGCTGCATCGCCAGTCCGGGCTCACGATCGTCTATGCGACGCCCGATGAGCTGGAGGCGCTGTCGATGGGTGAGGAGATCGCCGTGCTGCGGGACGGCGGGGTCGTGCAGACCGGGACGCCCGACGAGCTCTATGAAGCGCCGCGTGACTTGTACGTGGCCGGCAAGATCGGTTCGCCGTCCATGAACATGATCAAGGGCACGCTGTCCCGCGACGGCGGCGTCATCGAATCCGCGATCGGCCCGCTGCCATGCATGCGCAAGCTGAGCACTGCGGAAGCGGGGGAAGCTGCCGTGGTGGGCATCCGGCCGAGCGACATACGCCTCGCGACCGGCGGCGAAGGCGGTGTGACGGCGAGCATCGCCATGCTGGAGCCCCTGGGCGACGTCACGGTGATCTCGATGGAGACCGGCGGACAGACGCTTCGTCTGGTGCTGCCGGAAGCGGCGGCTTCGGGCCTGCAGCCCGGTCAGCGGGCCTCGATCGTTTTCGATCCAGGAAAGCTCCATGTCTTCCGGGCCTCGAACGGACAGGCGATCACCTGACGACGGAGCCGAAACAAAAAAACAAGAATTCCAACAAACACAAGGGAGGAGACCTGAAAATGGTGGCGACAACGAAAATCAAGGGCGTAGTGGTGGCGGCGGGACTGGCCGCTCTCCTGATGACGGGTGCGGCCAGATTTGCCCTGGCCGAAGAGGTCACGCTGTCGATGGCGGTGCCTGACTGGCCGCCCACCCGCGTCATGAAGAAGTTCTTCGACGAGCAATATAAACCGAAGTCTGGCAATACCGTGAAGCTGGATGTTGATTTTATTCCTTGGCCCGATTTCTACACACGCGTGAACGCCTCGCTCACGTCTGGCGAGCAGAAGTACAATTTCATCGTATCCGACTCGCAATGGCTGGGTGCCTTCGTTGAGGGCGGCTATTTCCGGAAGATCAACGATCTTCTCGACGCCGACCCCGATTTCAAGAAGGCGTTCATGGAGATCCATCCCAATCCGCTGAACGCCTATGCGACCTACCCCTATAAATCCCAGAATTATTACGGGTTCCCGCAGTTCCCCGACGTGCTGGTCACCTACGGGCGCAAGGACGTCCTCTGCGACGAGACCGAGCAGAAGAACTTCATGGCGAAATTCAAAAAGAAGTTACCCTGCACGGGCGAAGAGATTGACGCCATGACCTGGGACGACTTCAGGAACGTCGGCGAGTTCTTCCGGCGCAAGAAGGGCGAGATGCTGGCTGGCAAGCCCGCCGATGACGATTTCTACGGCATCGCCTTCCAGGCCGGCAAGGCGTACGACTTCTCGTCGATGCAGGTCAACGGCCTCATCTGGCAGATGGGCGGCGACATCTGGGATGAAACCCAGGTTCCCAAAGGCCAGGCGGAAGGCGTGGTCAATTCGCCGATCGCGGTGAAGGCTCTCGAGAAATATCTCGGCCTGATCGAATACATGCCGCCGGTGGCCAGGACCGGCACCATGGACATCTTCAAGTCGGACGAGCTGTTCCGCGAAGGCAAGGTGGCCATGAACGTCGACTGGATCGGGCTGGCGGAAGCCTCTCTCGATCCGAAGGCCTCGAAGGTTGTGGACAAGCTGGTGTTCGGCCAGATGCCGGGGACCATCGGCCCGGACGGCAAGATGGTGCGCTGGTCCAATATCGGGGGACAGCCCTTCGTGCTGACCACCTGGACCACCGACGTCCAGATCAAGGAGGCCGTGGAATTCGTGAAATGGTGGCTCTCGCCCGCCATTCAGCATCAATACGCGGCGGCGGGCGGCCAGTCGGCGATCAAATCGGTGTATTCGGATCCCAAATACGTGACCTATCGCCCCTGGAACCGGGCCTGGGCTCCGTCGCTGGACTGGCAGAAGGACGTGTGGCACGTGCCCCAGTTCTTCGAATTGCTGACTGAGCAGCAGGATCAGTTCGATCTCGCGATCACCGGCAAGCAGGACGCCAAGACGACCTTGGACAACATCGCCAAGTTCCAGCAGAACCTGCTGACCGAAGCAGGCCTGATCCAGTGATGTGACGAAGGCTGCTGCCGCCGGCCGCACGGGCCAGCGGCAGCAGCCCCGGGCCGCGGCCGGCGGCCGATTGGACGGCTCGACCGGACGCCGCAAGACGGCCGGTCAGGGCCGGATCCGCCAAGCAGAACTGTGATCGAGAGCGCCCATGTCAGTGACGCCAACCATGTCAGCTCCTAGGGCCCGGACGTCCTCGGCATTTCTCGAGATCTCCGCCGACAACTGGCGGCTGGCCATCGTCATGGGCATCGTCGTTTCCGCGGCCGCCGCGGCGGCGCTGCCCGCGACCGTCGCCTTCTGGATCGTCGGTGCCATGACGGCGCTGGTTGCCGCGGCGTTCGCGGTCAACGCCTACCGCCGCCACTACTACGGCGGGCTGCTCGTGGCGCCGGCCATTGCGGTGCTGTTCACGATGAACATCTTTCCGCTGCTGTGGTCGCTGGGGCTTTCGTTCTTCGCCTATCAGTCGAACCAGCAGTCAATCCGGTTCGTCGGGCTCGGCAACTACATCAAGGTGCTCACCAACGACATCGCCGCCGCCGACAATTGGCACGCCCTGACCAACACGGCCATGTTCGTCGTGCTCACGGTGGCGGCCCAGATGATTATCGGCTTCCTGCTGGCCATGCTCTTCGCCAAGCAGTTCCCTCTGCGCAAGTATCTGCTGATCCTGGTATTGGCGCCGATGATGCTGTCGGTCGTCGCTTCGGGCGTGTTCTTCACCTATTACTACGATCCGACCTTCGGCATCCTCAGCTATGTGATGAACGGCATCACCGACGGCCAGTTCATCCTGATGGACAGCAAGGCGGGCGCGGTGGGCGGCATCGTCTTCGCCGATGCCTGGATGTGGTCCCCCTTCGTGATGCTGCTGGTGCTGGCCGGGCTCGTCTCCGTGCCGAAATATCTCTACGAGGCGGCCGCCATCGACCGCGTCTCCGCCTGGCGGCGCTTCTGGACCATCACCTTCCCCTATATCCGCGGGCTGCTGATGCTGGCGCTGCTGTTCCGCACCATCGAGGCGTTCAAGCTGGCGGACCTCGTCATCCTCCTGACCAAGGGCGGCAACGACACGATGACGATCTCGTACCATTTGATCCGTGTCGCCAACGAGCAGAACAAGACCAGCGAGGGGGCGGCGATCTCTTACATCATGCTGTTCATGGTGATCGTCCTGACCAACCTCTACCTCTATCTCGCCAATCGCCGGAACGGGGAGAGCTGACCATGGCGTCCGGCCCATCCATCTGGGAACGCATCGGGTTTCGCCGGAGCCACGGCGTCGCGGAGGCCGGCTGGGGACGCACCCTGGTCGTGGCAGGCGTCAGCCTGGTCTACTTCCTGCCGGTGCTGTTCATCATCTTCACCGCGATCAAGCCGCAGGAACTGGCGCTGTCTGTGCCGCCGACGCTGTCGCCGACCTCGCTGTTCGGCCTGATTCCCGACCGCTTCGTCTTCACCCCGACGCTGGAGAATTTCGGCTCGGTGTTCTCGCGGGTGATGACCACCGGCGGGCAGCCGGAGGCGACCGGCTTCGACCGCTTCTTCTTCAACTCGATCGTGATCGCGTCGGTCTCGGTCCTGCTGGCCCTCGTCCTCGGCACGCTGGCGGCCTACGGCTTCTCGCGCTACCCGCTCAAGGGCAACGACACCTATCTCTTCATCATCCTGACCACGCGGATGCTGCCGGCCATCGTCGTCATCATTCCGGTGATCCTGATGTTCCGCGCCGTCGGCCTGTCCGGGTCCTATCCCGGCATCATCCTGCTCTACACCGCCTTCAACCTGGCCTTCACCATCTGGATGATGAAGAGCTTCTTCGACGAGCTCTCGACCGATGTCGAGGACGCCGCCCGCATCGACGGCTCGTCCGAGGCCAGGGTGTTCTGGAAGATCTGCCTGCCGCAGGTCGTCGCCGGCCTGGCCGCGACCTTCGTGTTCGGCCTGATCCTGACCTGGAACGAGTTCCTGTTCGCGCTGCTCCTGACCGGCGCGGACACGCGCACCGTGCCGGTGGCGATGAACCAGGCCGTCTCCTCCGGCGGCCGCGGCACCGACTGGACGCTGCTGGCCGCGATCGAGACGCTGTTCCTGATCCCGGTCTTCCTGGTCACCTTCTTCCTGCAGGACCATCTGCTGCGCGGCGTCACCTTCGGCACGGTCAGGAAATAACGATGTCGACCATCGAAATCCGAGGGATCACCAAGGCGTTCGGCCCGTTCGTCGCGGTCCGCGACGCCGACCTGTCGGTGGCGGCGGGGGAGGTCGTCTGCCTGCTCGGTCCGTCGGGCTGCGGCAAGACGACGACCCTGCGCATGATCGCGGGGCTGGAGCGGGCCACGGCGGGCGACATCGTGATCGCGGGGCAGCGCATGAACGAGCTGTCGCCGCAGAAGCGCAATATCGCCATGGTCTTCCAGTTCTATGCGCTGTATCCGGCGCTGACGGTCGGCGAGAACATCGCCATGCCGCTGCACCGCGAAGGCATCGGTAAGGCGGAGGTCGCCGCCCGCGTCGGCAAGGTGGCCGACATCCTGCATCTGCGTGATGTCCTGGACCGGATGCCGGGGCAGGTCTCGGAAGGGGAAAAGCAGCGCGTCGCCGTCGCACGCGCCATCGTGCGCGATCCCAATTGCTTCCTGTTCGACGAGCCGCTGTCGCGGCTGGATGTGGAGCTGCGCCACACCATGCGCGGCCAGATCAAGGCGGTGCTGTCGAACCTGTCCAAGGCCACGGTCATCGTCACCCACGACCAGCTCGAAGCCCTGACCATGGCGGATCGCATCGCGATCATGCGCGACGGCATGATCGAGCAGGTGGGCAGTCCGCACGAGGTCTTCGCCAAGCCGGCCAATGTCTTCGTCGCGAGCTTCATCGGCACGCCGCAGATGAATCTGATCGATGCGGAGCTCAAGGGCTACGGCGACGGCAAGGCGACGGTCACCCTCGACCAGCAGGACGTCGACCTCCATGTGAACCCCGCCGTGGCGGCCCTGGGGCCGGGACGGGTCACGGTCGGCGTGCGCCCACGTGCCTTCACCGTCGTGCCACAGGACACCGCCGGCACGATCGATGCCGTGACCGAGCTGATCGAGCCGATGGGCGCCGAGACCCTCATCCATGCGCGGACCAATGCCGGTGGCGACATCCGGGTGGTCGTCCAGCGTGACAGGAAGGTCAAGATCGGCGAACCGCTCCACCTGATTCCGGATCCCATGCAGACCCACATCTTCGCCGCGGATGGCAAGGCGGTCCGCGCATGAGCCGGCACGACCAGGGCCATGGCGGGCTGTCGTCCGCAGGCGCGCGCAAGCTGGAATACGCGATCATCGGACTCGGCGTCGTCGCGTTGCTGCTGATCTTCCAGCCCTTCGACATTGCGCTGTTCACGGCCGGGGGCGTCATCGTCATCGTGGCGGCGCTGGCGAACAACCTGCTGCCGATGGCGCAGCCCGGCGTGCCGAAGCGGTCGGTGGTGAAGGCGGCGATGATCGTCGCCATGATCTTCTGCCTTACCCTGCTGGTCGCGATCGCCGCCGCGCATCTCTACGGCCTGTTCTTCCTCAAGCCGCCGGATCCCGGCACCCTTTCCGGCAAGGCTCAGCTGAGCGCCAAGCCCTGGTACATGCACGGCTTCACCTGGACGGTCGCGGCCATCGCCGGCGTCCTGGGCTGCGCGTTGATGCTGCAGGGGCGCCGGAGGACGGGGAGCGAGGAAGGATCCGGCGAGCACCATCCTTCAACATCTCCGGGAGAGTGAAAAATGAGCCTTAATCAAGCCGCCCTCGTCCAGCGGATGCAGCAGCTGACGTCCACCTCGCCGGTCCCGTCCATCTCCACCGAGCTGCTGGCGACGGCGGATGGCGAGCTGAACCGGGAGCTCAACAGCTTCCTGTTCGCCCCGCCCTCCGATCCGACCCTGCTCAAGGGCAAGCGGGTCGCCATCTGCTGCACCAACGGCGTCGAGGAGGTGGAGATCCTGGGCGCCCACCGCTGGCTGACCGAGCATGGGGCCACGGTCCACATCGTCTCGCCGCGCATCGGCGAATTCGACCCGACGCTCGGGCTGCGCTTTCCGCCGCAATGCGCCACCCACGTCCTCGCCATCCGCCTGATGGAAAATGCGGGCTGGCTGAAGATCGACCGCTACACCGACGAGGCCAAGGCGGCAGACTACGATGCCGTGCTGCTGCCCGGCGGCTGCTGGAACCCCGACGCGCTGCGCATGGACAAGCACGCCTTGTCTTTCGTCCGCGCCATGTATGACTCCGGCAAGCCGACGACCGCGATCTGCCACGGTCAATGGGTGATGGTCAGCGCCAGGATCCTCAAGGGCAAGCGAGCCACCGCGGTGTGGAACATCCAGATCGACCTCGAGAATGCCGGCGCCGTGGTTCTCGACGAACCCTGCGTGATCGACGGCAACCTGATCACCGCGCGCTTCCCCTATGACCTGCCGCGGCTGGTCCAGGCCCTGGTGCAGCAGCTGCTGGCCGTGAAGGGACAGGCGTCGGCGGCGCAGTGAGCGTCGCGGCCAGTCTCGCCTGAAAGAACCGGGCCGGCGATCCACGACGGCCGAGGGAGGAGGGGCATGAAGTACGGGTTCAACCTGCTGCTGTGGACGGGGCACGTCACCGACGAACACGCGCCGCTGCTGAAGGCGCTCAAGGAGACGGGGTATGACAGCGTGGAGGTCCCGGTCTTCGAAGGCGCGCCCGACGACTACGCCAGGCTCGGGGAACGGCTGGCGGCGCTGGGCTTCGACGTCACGGCCGTGAGCGTGCTGGGGGCCGGGCACAACTGCCTCTCGGACGACCGGTCGGAGCGGGCGGCGGCGGTGGAGCGGGCGCGGTGGGTCGTCGACTGCAGCAAGGCGCTCGGAGGATCGATCGTCGCCGGCCCGATGCATTCGCAGCTCGGCCATTTCACCGGCCAGGGCCCTTCGGCCGAGGAGCGCCGGCGCGGCATCGAATTCAACCGCCGCGCCGGCGACCACGCCCAGCGCCACGGCGTGCGCTTCGCCCTCGAGGCGCTGAACCGCTTCGAATGCTACTTCCTCAACACGATGGATCAGCTGGCCGACTATCTGGACGAGGTCGACCATCCCGCCGTGAAGGGGATGTACGACACCTTCCACGCCAATATCGAGGAGAAGGACCCGGTCGCCGCGATCGGCACCATCAGCCGCCACATGATCCATGTCCATATCTCGGAGAACGACCGCGGCACGCCGGGCAGGGGTCATGTGGCGTGGGGGCCGACCTATAGGGCGCTGCGGGCCGCGGCCTATGACGGCAGGCTGACGATCGAGGCCTTCGGCCGCACCGTTCCGGCGCTCGCCGCCGCCACCCGCGTGTGGCGCGACTTCTTCCCGAACAAGGAAGACGTCTACCAGTCAGGCTTCGCGCACATGCGACGGGGCTGGGCCGATGCGGGCGGCTGATCCATGCGTCTGTTGGACCGTCATGCGCGCAGACGCAGGCGCATGACGATATCCTGGTCATGATTGCCGAAGCCCCGGCCGAAGATGTTGAGGCCACCGGGGTGCTCGGCGTTCTCATCGATGCCGATCCGGAGGCGGATCGCGTGATGGTCGTTCAGGCGAAGCTGATTCAGCGTCACGCCGGACGCTCGACTGCCGTCGACGAAGGCCCCTTCATCGGTGACCCGCCAGGTGACCAGCTTGCCGTATTGCGAGCCGGCAAGCTTCCACCATCGCGGCGTATAGCGGCCGCGGGTGTCGCCGTAGTCGCCCGGCGACGTCCAGGTCGCGACGGCGACATGGTTGATCCACAGCGTGATGTCCGACGGCCAGTCGCTGTTGGTGCCGGGCACTTCCGACGACAGCTCCATGGTGATCTCGAGCTGTTCGATCGCCTTCCCGACCACCTTGGCGTTGTTGGGGAACTTGTATTCGACGAAGCCGCGGCCGAACCAGATCAAGGACGCCTTCATCCGGTTCGGATCCAGGAAATGGTCGGGAACATCGAGCAGGCCGAGCACGCCTTCCGACGAGCACAGCCCGCAGGGTGCGCTGACCTCGCAGGTCGTGTAGAGGCCGATCGGCATCGCGACCTCGATGATCCTGTCATCCCGCAGGGCATCGGGATCATCGAGGCGCACCGTGATCTCGTCGTAGAGCACGGAGCAGACCTTCTGCTGCCCCTTGCTGGCCTTGACGGTTTCGGTGCGGATCAGCTCGGCGCGTTCCAATTTCTGCACGTTGATCGCGACCGTGGACTGGGGCAGTCCGAGTTCGCTGCTGATCTGGTTCACATTCAGCGGCCCGCGCTGACGCAGGAGTCTCAGCATGGCCAGTCGCGCGGGCGAAGCGAGCGCCTCCAGCGTTTCGCCGTCCTCGCTGGCGGTCAGTGTCAGCAGCCGGCGCTGTGGAACGTCCAATTGCCAATCATCCTTCGGAGTTGAAAAGCGGTAACGGCTCGATCTTTATATCCATGATTTTGGTATATATCAAAATCATTGACGAATAGATCGGATGGGGCTTCACTCCCGACGAGCCGGTCACAGAACCGGTCAGGGAGGACATCAATGCGCGCCATCAAGCTGCTCCTGCTTGCGTTCGCTGGCCTCGTCGCAAGCACCGTCGGATCTTTCGCCCAGGGCACGATCTCGGATCTGCCCCGCCGCGAGATGCTCATCCTCGAAAATCCCGAAGGGACGATCAAGAACCCCGGCTGGTTCAACATCTGGGCCATCAATGCCGGCGGGCAGTATACGGGCCTGCACCAGCTCGCGCTCGACACCCTCTGGTACATCGACCCGGAACGCGGGCTCGACGGATCGTGGGAGAATTCCCTGGCCTCCGAAAAGCCCATCTACAATGCCGACTTCACGGAAATGACCGTGAAGCTGCGGCCGGGGATCTACTGGAGCGACGGTGTCGAGTTCACGGCCGACGACCTCGTCTATACCGTCGAGACCCAGATCAATCATCCGGGCATGCGTTGGAGTGCCCTGCTTTCCCTCAATGTCGACAGCGTGCGCAAGGTGGATCCGCAGACGGTCGTCTTCAAGCTGAAGAAGCCGAACTCCCGCTTCCACGCCCTGTTCACCGTACGGTTCAACGCCATCTGGATGATGCCGAAGCATGTCTTCGAGAAGGCGCCCGACCCGCTGCGGTTCGACTTCAACAAGCCGGTTTCTCTGGGTGCCTATACGCTCTACAGCTACGACCCTGACGGCAAGTGGTTCATCTGGCAGCTGCGCGACGATTGGCAGCGCACGACGCTGGGCCGCTATGGCAAGCCCGGGCCGAAATACGTCGCCTATATCGATCCCGGCCCGCCCGACAAGCGCGTGATCGCCCAGCTCAACCACGATCTCGATGTCATTCACGACGTCGCGCCGGAGGGCATGTTCACCCTCGCCAAGCAATCGAAGTCGCTGAAGACCTGGTTCAAGGGCTTTCCGTTCGGGCACCCGGATCCGACCCTGCCGTCGGTGATCTTCAACCTGCAGAATCCGACCTTCCAGAATCGTGACGTGCGCTGGGCGCTGGCCCTGCTCATCGACATCAGGGCCGTCTCGATGGCCTCCTACCGCGGCGCCGCGACGATCTCGGCCATCGGCATCCCGCCGACGGGCACCCATCCGGACGACTATCACAAGCCGCTGCAGGAATGGCTGGCCGACTTCGAGCTCGATACCGGCAAGGAGAAGATCAAGCCCTACGATCCCACCATGGGCGCGCAGATCGCCGCGATGCTGCGTCCGTCGATGGGGGACCAGATCCCGACCGATCCCGCCGACATCGCGCGCTCCTTCGGCTACGGCTGGTGGAAGCCGAACCCGACGGCGGCGGCCGAGCTTCTCGAACGCGCCGGTTTCGCCAAGCGTGGCGATGCCTGGTACACGCCGGACGGCAAGCCCTTCTCGGTCAAGATCATGGTCGAGGGTGACTCCCGGCCGGTGATGACGCGGGCGGGCACCATGATCGCCCAGGAGTGGCGGCAGTTCGGCATCGACGCCAAGATCGACGTGGCGCAGGGCACCAACATGCTCGACCGGCGCGGCGCCGGTGACTTCGACACCTTCATCGGCTGGAGTGTCGAGAGCTATGGCGGCCACCCCGATCTCGCCTTCTTCCTCGACAGCTGGCATTCCCAGTTCGTGGCACCGGCAGGCAAGACCCAGTCGCCGCGCAACTGGCAGCGTCTGAAGAGCCCGGAGCTCGACAAGCTGATCGAGCAGATCCGCACCGTCTCCTTCGAGGATCCGAAGACGGTCGAACTCGGGCGCGACTATGCCAAGTTCATGGTGCGCGAGATGCCGATCATCCCGCTGATGGCCTACAACGTCTTCACGGCCATGGATACGACCTACTGGACCGGCTATCCGACGGCCGACGACCCCTACACCGATCCGGTGCCGAACTGGGGCAATTCGCGGCTGATGATGGTGCGGCTGAAGCCGACCCAGCCCTGAGTTCCGCGAAGGCCACGCGGCGCCCGGCCGACGGGCGCCGCGGGCAAACCGATGACCGGACCATGAAATCCTATCTCGCCTACCTCGCCAAACGGCTCGTGCAGTTCGTGGTCGTCGTCTTCATCGGCGTGAACATCACCTATGTCATCACCCATTCGACACCGATCGACCCCGTCGAACAGAGCATTTCGGCCGCCACCTCCTTCGGCGTGACCAGCCCGGAGGCGATCGAGATGATGCGTGTCTCGCTGCGCCAGCTCTACGGTCTCGAGGGATCGCCGATCGAGCAATACATCTCGTTCTGGAGGCGGGTGGTGGTCGGCGACTTCGGTCCCTCGCTCTCCGCCTTCCCGACGCCGGTGTCCACCCTGATCTGGCGGGCCATGCCCTGGACGGTCGGGCTTCTCCTCGCCTCGACGATCATGACCTGGATCATCGGCAACTTTATCGGCGGCCTTGCCGGCTACTACAGGCGAAACCGCTTCCTGAAGCTGCTCGGCATCGTGTCGATGGGCGTCCACCCCATTCCCTACTACATCATCGCCTTCGTCCTCCTGATCATCTTCGGCTTTCTCTGGCCGATCCTGCCGATCAGCGGCGGGGCCAGCATGAACGCCAACCGCGGGGACACCTTCGGCTTCGCGCTGGATGTGCTGCTGCATTCGGTGCTGCCGTCCCTTTCGCTCATGGCGGTCGGCATCGGCGGCTGGTTCATGGGCATGCGCTCGCTCGTGTCCAACATCGTGACGGAGGACTACGTCACCTATGCCGAGCTCGGGGGCGTCAGGCCCCGCACCATCCTGACCTCCTACGTGATGCGCAACGCGTTGGGCCCCCAGGTCACGGGGCTGGCGCTCCAGCTCGGCGCCATCTTCAACGGGGCCATCATCACCGAACAGGTGTTCGGCTATCCCGGCCTCGGCTCGCTGCTCATCAGCGGCGTCCATGCGGGCGACTACAGCCTCGTGCTCGGCATCACCTCGGTCTCGATCATCGCCGTCTCCGCCGCGGTCCTGCTGATCGATCTGCTCTATCCCCTGATCGATCCGCGCGTGGAGGCACGTTGATGCAAGGCTTCGCCGTCTTCCGCGACCTCATCCGCTATAATTTCGAATTCGCCGCGGGCCTCGTCCTGGTCGGCATCGTCGTCCTCATGGCGCTGCTGTCCTTCGTGTCGCCCTATCCGCCGCTCGACGTCTATGTCGTGGCGCCGGACGCGCCGCCGTCATGGGACTTCATCTTCGGCACGAGCTCGCGCGGCCAGGACGTGTTCTGGCAATTGACCGTCGCCATCCGCAACACGCTCAGCTTCGGCATCACGGTCGCGGTGCTGAGCCGGATCATCTCGCTCGTGGTCGGGCTGCTGGCCGGCTACAAGGGCGGATGGGTCGATCGGGTGCTGATGTCGATCAACGACACCTTCATCGTCATCCCGTTCTTCCCGATCCTCATCCTGTTCTACTTCATCATGCGCGATGCCATGAGCTGGACGTCGCTCGCCCTCATCACGGCCGCCTTGGGCTGGGCCTATGACGCGCGGCTGATCCGCGCCATGGCGATGAGCCTCAGAACCCGCGAGTTCACCAGCCAGGCGTATTTCTCGGGGGCCAGCACGCGCCAGATCCTGGTCCAGGACCATCTCCCCTTCGTCCTGCCGATCCTGTTCTCGACCACGATGAACAACATCAACTGGTCGATCGGCATCGAAGTCACGCTGTCGGTGCTCGGCTTCACCGACATCAACACGCCGACGATCGGCGGGATGATCTACTGGGCCAACCAGCATGCCGCGCTCGTCTCCGGCGTCTGGTGGTGGGTCGCCTTCCCGATCGCGCTGGTGATCATGCTGTTCGTCGGGCTCTTCCTGCTCGCGATCTCGATGAACGAGTACATCGATCCGCGCAGCCGGCTCGCCCGGATGGGAGGCGGCGCATGAGCCTCGCCCCGGACGTCCATCCAGGGCCGGGACGGTCGGTCGGCAGCCCCGCCGCCACGGCGCCGCTGCTCGAAGTCTCGGGCCTCAAGGCCTACTACCAGATGCGGTTCTTCGGCATCAGCCGCGAAGTCCGCGCCGTCGACGACGTCACCTTCACCATCCGCCGCAATGAGATCTACGGGCTGGCCGGGGAATCCAGCTCCGGCAAATCCACGCTGATCAAGACGATCGCAAGGGCCATCCGCCCGCCGCTCAATGTGGTCGGCGGGACGGTGGCCTTCACCTTCGAGGACGGCCGTCAGGACATCTACGCGATGTCTCCGGCCCAGGTCGCCGCCATCCGCTGGAGCCGACTGTCCTATGTGACGCAGGGCTCGATGAATGTGCTCAACCCGGTGCGCCGGATCCGCAGCACCTTCGTCGATTTCGCCGCGCGGCACCTCGGCGGCAGCCGCCGTGATTTCCTGACGACCGTCGAGCGCCATCTCGGTCGTCTTTCGCTCGACCCTCGGGTGCTCGACGCCTATCCGCACGAGCTGTCGGGCGGCATGCGTCAGCGCCTGACCATCGCGCTGGCCACCATCTGCCGGCCGGAATTCATCATCGCCGACGAGCCGACGACCGCATTGGACGTCGTGGTGCAGAAAGACGTGCTTGCCATGCTCCGCGAGGTCCAGCAGGAGATGGGTTCATCCATCCTGTTCGTCACCCACGACATGGCGGTGCACGCCAACCTCACCGACCGGCTGGGCATCATGTATGCCGGCCGCCTGGTGGAGGAGGGGCCGACCCGCAAGGTCTTCCAGCGTCCGCTCCACCCTTACACGGCGCATCTCATCGCGAGCCTGCCGCGGCTCGGCGACGACATGAGGAAGACCGGCCTGCCCGGCGCGCCGCCCAGCCTCGCCGATCCGCCGACAGGCTGCCGCTTCCATCCCCGCTGCCCTTCCGCCGTCGGCCTGTGCCGCGAGGCGTCGCCGCCGATGGAGGAGCTGGAGCCCGGCCACCGGGTCGCCTGCCATGTCGCCAAGGCGCATGCGGAAGGACGAAGGCTTTCATGACCGCCCTTCTCGAAGTCCGTCAGGCGAGCAAGACCTACACCTCCGGCGGCCTCTTCGGACGCCATGTCGTGCGGGCCGTCGCCGGCGTGGATTTTTCGCTCACGAGCGAGCGTCCGGAGGTCTTCACCATCATCGGGGAGTCCGGTTCGGGCAAATCGACCCTCGCCCGCATGATCCTGAACAGCGTCCAGCCCAGCAGCGGCTCCATCCTGTTTCGGGGCCGCGACCTCGCCACCATCAGGAGCCGCCGCGACCGGCTGGCCTTCATGGGCGAGGTCCAGCCGGTGTTTCAGAACCCGTTCGAGGCCTTCAACCCGCTGAAGCGTCTCGACCGCTACCTCTATCTGGCCGCGCGCCGCTTCTGTGGCGCCAGGACGCGCGCCGACGTCGAGGGACTGGCGGATGCGGCGCTGCGCAAGGTCGGCCTGTCGCTCGCCGAGGTGCGCGGCCGCTTCCCGCACGAGATGTCGGGCGGCCAGCTGCAGCGCGTCGCCATTGCCCGGGCGCTCGTGCCCGAGCCCGCGCTGGTGGTGGCCGACGAGCCCGTCTCCATGATCGACGCCTCGCTGCGCATGACGATCGTCAACATGTTCAGGACGCTGCGCGACACGTTCGGCGTGTCGATCGTCTACATCACCCACGACCTCGCCACCGCCTACTACATCAGCGACCGGCTGATCATCATGGAGAAGGGCGAGGTCGTGGAGAGCGGCCCGGCGCGCGCCGTGCTCGATGCGCCGAGCCACCCCTATTCCATCAAATTGCTGCAGGCGGTCCTGCCCGTCGGCAACGCCTGGCGGGACGAGATGCCCGCCGAACCCAGGCCCCAGCCGGCGGCCTGACCCATTCCATCCGTCGCTTCCCCGGAGCCTTCCATGCAGACCGTCACGGCCACCATCGATCGCACCTTCACCATCGGCGAGACCGATCGTCGCCTGTTCGGCGCCTTCGTCGAGCACCTCGGACGCTGCGTCTATGGCGGCCTCTACGAACCCGGGCATCCGAGCGCCGACGCCAAGGGCTTCCGCACCGACGTGCTCGACCTGGTGCGTGAACTGGCCCCCACGACCATGCGCTATCCCGGCGGCAATTTCGTCTCGGGCTACAATTGGGAGGACGGCGTGGGGCCGGTCGAGAAGCGCCCGCGCCGGCTCGACCTCGCCTGGATGTCGACCGAAACCAACGCCTTCGGCACCAACGAGTTCATCGACTGGTGCCGGGCGGCCGGCATCGAGCCGATGCTTGCGGTCAATCTCGGCACGCGTGACGGCGAAGCCGCGCGCCGGCTCGTCGAATACTGCAACTTTCCCGGCGGCACGGAACTCTCGGACCTTCGCCGCGACCACGGCTGGCCGGAGCCGCACGACGTGAAGTTCTGGTGCCTCGGCAACGAGATGGATGGTCCCTGGCAGATGGAGACCAAGACGGCGGTGGAGTACGGCCGCATCGCCACCGAGGCCGCCAAGCTGATGAGATGGGTCGATCCGTCGATCGAACTCGCCGCCTGCGGCTCGTCCGCCCGCACCATGCCGACCTTCGGCGAATGGGAGGACACGGTGCTCGAACACACCTTCGAGCATGTCGAGTTCATCTCGCTGCACACCTATCTCAACGACTATGCCGGCGACACGGCGGCCTTCCTCGCAAGCCCCGACCTGATGGATTCCTTCATCGATGAGGTGGTCGCGATCGCGGACGCGGTGGCGGCCCGGCGACGCTCGTCGAAGCGCATCATGTTGAGCTTCGACGAATGGAACGTCTGGTACCGCACCCGCCGCAAGAGCGAGGGCCGCACCAAGCTCGGCTGGCCGGTGGCGCCGAACATCCTCGAGGAGGTCTACACCATGAAGGATGCGCTCGCCTTCGGCGGGGCCTGCATCTCGCTCCTCAACCACGCCGACCGCGTGCGCAGCGCCTGCCTCGCCCAGTTGGTGAACGCCATCGCGCCGATCATGACGGAAACCGGCGGCCCGGCCTGGCGGCAGACGATCTTCCACCCCTTCGCGCATTTCAGCAATTTCGGCCGCGGCCAAGTGCTGCGCGCGAACCTGGTATCGCCGACCTATGCCGCCACCTATTACGATCCCCGCGGCACCGCCGATCTGACCTTCCCGCTGCCCGCCGTGCCCTACGCCAAGCTCGCCGCCGTCCATGACGAAGCGGGCCGGGCGGTGACGCTGTTCGTGCTCAACCGCCATCTCGACCAGCCGATGCCGATCCAGATCGATGCGCGCGGCTTCGGCGATCTCGAATTGGTCGAGGCGCTGGAGATGCGCCACGACGACCTTTCCGCCACCAACACCAAGGAGGCGCCGGACCGGGTCAGGCCCGCCCCTCTGGCCGGGGTGCGCGTCGACGGCGGCCGGGTCGTGGCCACGCTCGCGCCCGCATCCTGGAATGTGATCCGGCTGGTGGCTTCGGAATGAAGGCGAGCCCGCCTTCGGCGGGATCGTCGCCTGCAGGGCGCAGAGGCAGTCGTTTGGAAGGGGCGTCGGGGACGCCCCTTCCTTTCCGTCACAGCGCCGGGTGCCGGTCGCCGAGGCCGCCCTTGCGCTCCAGCATCGCGCCGAGCCGCAGGAGCGTCGCCTCGTCCAGCCATTTGCCGACGAGCTGGATGCCGATCGGCAGCTGCTCCGAACTGAAGGCGTAGGGCACCGAAAGGGCGGGCAGCCCGGTCAGGTTGAACGGCGACGTCGCGGCCATGACATGGGTCCAAGGCACCGTCACGCCACCCACGACAAGCTCCTGTGCGCCGTGCGGGGTGGCCGTCATCGGGTTCACCGGTGTCAGCAGGACGTCGTATCTCTCGAAGAAGCCGGCGAAGGCGGACCGGAGGTCTTCGCCCTGCGCCTCGGCGGCGAGGAAGTCGGCGAAGGCCGGATCTGCCATGCCGACGATGCCGGCTCCGATCGCATGAAGTTCGCCCTCGCGCCCTGCTGCGAGCGCCTTGATCGAGGGCACGATCTCAGCATAGATCAGCGTCATCAGCGCACCGAGCGGGTTGCCGAGGAAGGGCAGGGTCACCGGTTCCACCTCGTGCCCCAGATCGGCCAGCCGGCTGGCGGCCGAAGCGACGGCCGCGACGATCTCGGGGTCGACCGGGCCGAAGGCGGCATCCGCAACCCAGCCGATGCGCAGCGGTCTGCCGGGGATCCGGCTGGCACCGGCGTCCGCATCACGCGGATGGACGGCGTAGCCGTCGACGCCGTCCGGCCCCTTCAGGATCGAATAGCCGAGCGCGACATCGCCGACCGTGCGCGCCATCGCGCCGACATGCCACCAGCGCCGGATGATCGAGGGATAATGGCCGGTGTAGGGAACGCGGCCCTGCGTCGCCTTGAGCGCCGCGATGCCGGTGAAGGCGGCGGGGCCGCGCACCGAGATCGCGACGTCGCTGCCGATGCCGATCGGCGACAGGCCGGCGGCGATGGCCGCGGACTCCCCGCCCGAGGACCCGCCGGGCGTGCGAGCCAGATTCCAGGGGTTGTTGGTGCGGCCGGTGAGGAGGTTGTCGGTTTCCGTCCAGGCCGAGAACTCGGGGAGGTTGGTCTTCATCAGCGGGATGCCGCCCGCGGCCTTGTAGCGGGCCACCGCGGTGGCATCGGTGGTGGGGACATGGCCCGCGAACAGCTTCGAGCCGCGCTGGGTGAGGACACCGGCGGTGTCCAGCGCATCCTTGATCGAGAACGGCACGCCATGCAGTGGGCCGAGATCGGCGCCGTCGGCGACGGCCTTGTCGGCCGCATCCGCCGCCGCTAGCGCATCCGCGGCCATCAGCGTGACGACGGCGTTGATCCGCGGGTTCACCGCCGCGACACGGTCGATATGCGCCTGCACGACCTCGCGGGACGAGACCTCCTTCGTCCGGATGAGCGCCGCGAGCGTCGTCGCGTCCTGGTAGTGGATCGGGTTCGTTTCGCTGATCTTCACATCGGGCATGATCGGTTTCCTGTGGGAAAAATCCTGTCTACCTGACGACAGGTAAACAACTCGCTCGCCACAGCTGGGCCTTCCCTTTCCCGATGTCAACGCCTATTTATCGTCAGGTAGATGGAGGATGCGATGGCAGCGGGCGACACCCGGGAGCGGATTATGGCGGCGGCACGGCTGACCGTGCAGGATCGCGGCTATAGCGGCCTCAGCTTCCGCGAGCTGGCGAAGGACGTCGGCATCAAGAGCGCCAGCATCCACCATTATTTCCCGACCAAGGGCGAACTGGGGGGGGCGCTGGCGGATCGCTACACCTCCGATTTCGCCGAGTATCTGGACGGCCTGCTGGCCGACGGCCTCGACCCCCGGACCTGCCTGGTGCGCTACACCGACGTCTTCCGCGACACGCTCCGCAACGACAACCGGATGTGCCTCGCCGGTATCATGGCCGCCGAGCACAAGGAACTGCCGGACGAAGTGCGGACCGAAGTGGTCAAGTTCGGAGCGATGAACGAGGACTGGATCGCCCGGGTGCTGGCAAAGATCGGCACCACCGATCCCGATGCCGTCCGGCATCGCGCCCGCGCGATCTTCGCGGCGGTCGAGGGCGCGCAGCTCGTCGCCCGCAGCCGCGGTGACGTGTCGATCTACGAAGGGATCGTCGCGACCTACCGAGGCAGCGGCCTCATCCCCTGAGCCCGCCTGTCTCCGTCGTCCATCGGCCGATGGCCGGTGCCGTCCCTCGAGATGAAACGATTGACGCCCCAGCCTGCTGCTGCCGCGACATGACTTGGTCGGGCGCATAGCCGTCGATTTCGGCTATTGGCCAGCGATGTCCGCCCTCCAACCAGGACGCCCTGTCAAAAGCCATGCGCGTCCGGAGACGTCATCCCGGTAACGTACGTCAGGATAGGCCTCCATCATCGTTAGGTTTGCCAAAGCGTTTCCCACTTGACGCCAAGTATACGTCCGGTAACGTACCTCAAAATGCGTCAGGGAGGCCGCCATGTCCGTGCCGTCGGGTTTTGTGCCCGACCCCGAGATTCGTTGCCGCGACCACCGCATCGGCGCGATCGGGGCCGGGTTCATCATGGCGGATGTGCATCTGGCGGCGTATCGCGAGGCGGGCTTCCCGGTCGTCGCCATCGCCAGCCGCAACCCGGACAAGGCGCGGGCGGTGGCGGCGCGCTGGGACATCCCCCGCGTCCACGACACGCCGGCGGCGCTGATCGAGGACCGCGAGGTCGAGATCCTGGACATCGCCTTTCCGCCCGACCAGCAGCCGGACCTGATCCGTCATGCGCTGCGCCAGCCGCACATCCGGGCGATCCTGGCGCAGAAACCGATGGCGATGGACCATGCCGAGGCGCAGCGCCTGGCCGCGGAGGCCGCGGCGGCCGGCAAGATCCTGTCGGTCAACCAGAACATGCGCTTCGACCAGTCGATGCGGGTGCTGAAGCAACTGCTCGACCGCGGCGCCCTGGGCACGCCGGTGCTGGCGACGATCGAGATGCGGGCGATCCCGCACTGGCAGCCCTTCCTCGAGGCCTATGGCCGGCTGACCCTGCTCAACATGAGCATCCACCATCTCGACGTGCTTCGCTTCCTGTTCGGCGACCCGGTCGAGATCTACACCGCGGCGCGGACCGACCCGCGCACCCGCTTCCCGCATCGCGACGGCATCTGCTGCTCCACCCTGTCCTTCCCGGGCGGGCTGATGGCGGTGAGCCTGGAGGATGTGTGGTCCGGTCCGCGCGCCGAGGGCTTCGAGAGCGACATCTACATCAAATGGCGGGTCGAGGGGACGGAGGGCCTGGCCCAGGGCACCATCGGCTGGCCGGACTATCCGAAGGGCAGCCCCAGCACCCTGGCCTATTGCGCGCCGGAGACCGGCGGCAGCTGGGTGCGGCCAAGCTGGGACACGATGTGGTTCCCGCACGCCTTCAAGGGCGTGATGGAGCAGCTGCAATACGCGGTGAAGACCAGCGAGCCGCCGCTGCTGAGCGCGGCCGACAACGTCCGCACCATGGCGCTGGTCGAGGCCGCCTACCGCTCGCTCACGGAAAAGCGCGCCGTCCGCCTGGCGGAATTCGGCGCCTGACACCAAGGACAACGAGAAAACACGGAGGAACGCGTCATGATCCAGGTCGGCATCTTCACCGGGTATTTCCCCTATTCGTTGCCGGAGACGGCGAAGAAGATACGCTCGCTGGGCTTCAACACCGTCCAGCTCGACCTCGCCTTCAAGGACATGGACCTGTCGACCGGCGCGATCACGCGCGACAAGTGCCGGACCATCCGCGAGACCTTCCGCGATCACGACCTGCCGGTCAGCGCCATCAGCGGCTACACCAACATCGTCCACCCCGACCCGGCGGCGCAGCAGGCGAAGCTGGAGCATCTGCGGACCCTGATCCGCCATGCCCGCGACCTGGGCAGCCCCTATGTCATCAGCGAGACCGGCACCTTCGCCACCGACAGCGACTGGGTGCACCACCCGAAGAACAAGACCGAGGAAGGCTACGAAGCCTGCCGCGCGGTGGTCGAGGACCTGGCCCGCACCGCCTATGACCACGGCGCCGTCTTCCTGCTCGAGACCTATGTGAACAACGTCATCGGCTCGGTCGACGAGACGCTGCGCCTGTTCGCCGACGTTCCCAGCCCGGGCCTGGGCCTGCTGATGGACCCGACCAACTACTTCGAATCCCACAACATCGACCGCATGGACCGCGAGCTGAACCGGATCTTCGACGCGCTCGACGACCGCATCCGGATCTCCCACGCCAAGGACGTGAAGCGGTCCGGCACCGACAAGTCGGAGAAGCATGCCGATATCGACGCGTCGGAGGCGCACAGCTTCCGCGGCGTCGGCGAGATCGAACTGCCGGCGCCGGGGCTGGGGTCGCTGAACTATGATCTGTACTTGCGGCGCCTGTCCCGCCGGCACCCGAACATCCCGCTGATCATCGAGCATCTGGAGGAGGCCGACGTTCCCCGCGCCAAGGCCTTCATCGACGGCAAGCTGCGGGCGCTGGGGGTCTGAGGCCGCATGAAGCAGGACACCACCGCCACGGACGCCGGCAACAAGGCGCGCATGGTCGACATCGCCCGCGAGGCCGGCGTCAGCCTGGCCACGGTCGACCGGGTGCTGAACGGCCGCGACGGCGTGAACGCCGGGACCGCGAGCCGGGTCCAGGCGGTGGTGCAGCGGCTGAACTACGCCCCCAACCTGGCCGCCAGCCAGCTGTCGCGCGGCCGGGTGCTGCAGTTCGACATCGTGCTGCCGGCCGGCGGCAACACCTTCATCCGGGACCTGGGCGAGGCGGTGCTGGCGGCGGAGCGGGACTTCAACGCCTTCGGCGTCAAGCCGCGGCGGCATCTGATCGAGGGCTTCGACCCCGACGCCCTGGCCGAGGCGCTGCGCCGGATCGGCCGGGGCAGCGACGGTGTCGGCTTTATCGCTCTCGACCACCCGGCGGTGCGGGAGGCGGTGGCGGAGCTGGCAGCCGCCGGCGTGCCGGTGGCGACCATGGTCTCGGACCTGCCGCAATCGGCCCGCATCGGCTATGTCGGGGTCGACAACCGCGCCGCTGGCCGCACCGCGGGCGACCTGATGGGCCGCTTCCTGGCGGGGCGCAAGGGCGAGGTCGGGCTGATCGCCGGCAGCCTGGCCTATCGCGGGCATGAGGAGCGCGAGGCCGGCTTCCGCAGCGTGCTGCGCGAGCGCTTCCCGAACCTGACTGTCCCGGCCCTGGTCGAGGGCCATGACAGCGTCGAGCAGAGCGCTACGGTGACCGCGCGGCTGCTGGACGCCCATCCCGGCCTGATCGGCCTCTACAACATCGGCGGCGGCAACCGCGGCGTTGCCGAGGTGCTGCGCCGCCGGCCGGCGGACGCGCCGCACCTCGTCTATATCGGCCATGAGCTGACGCCGCACACCCGCCGCTTCCTGATCGACGGCGTGATGGACGCCGCGATCAACCAGAATCCGCGGGCCGAGGCGGCGGAGACGCTGCGGCTGCTGCTGGGCCACCACACCCGGCCGGGGCCGGCCGAACCGGCCGCCCCGGTGCGGATCGAGATCTTCACGCGAGAGAACCTGCCGTAAGGCCGGAGGAGGACCCCATGCCCTTTCCCCAAGTGACCGAGGCCGACCGCGCCGCCTTCTGGCGCGACGGCTATGTCGTCAAATCCGGCTTCTTCGACGCCGAGGAGATCGGCCTGCTGCAGCAGGCGATCGCCCAGGACGAGGGCATTCGCAGCCATGTCGTGGCGCTGAAGGACAGCCTCGGCGGGTCGACCGAGCTGGCGCTGTGGAACCACCCGGGCGACGACCTGTTCGGCGCCTTCGCCCGCTGCGAGCGCATGGTCGACGGCGCCGAGCGGCTGCTGGGCGGCGAGGTCTACCACTACCACTCCAAGCTGACGATGAAGCGGCCGCGCGCCGGCGGTGCCTGGGATTGGCACCAGGATTACGGCTACTGGTACAACAATGGCTGCCTCTACCCCGACATGCTGTCGGTCGCCATCGCGGTCGATCGGGCGACCAGGGAGAATGGCTGCCTGCAGATGATCCGCGGCAGCCACAAGCTGGGCCGGATCGACCATGGAAGGGTCGGCGGCCAGACCGGCGCCGACATGGAGCGGGTGAACCAGGCGCTGGAGCGGATGCCGCGCGACTACATGGAGATGGCGCCAGGCGACGTCTGCTTCTTCCACGCCAACACCCTGCACGCGTCGGAGCAGAACAAGTCCGAGCATTCGCGCAACGTCATGCTGTGCTGCTACAACGCCGCCTGGAACGACCCGTACAAGGCGCACCACCACCCCGGCTACACCAGGCTGGAGCGGGTGGCGGACGACCGGATCAAGGCGATGGGCCTGACGCTCGACGCTGGCCACCGCGCCTTCTTCGATCCGGAGCGCGACGAGACCGTCGAGGCGAAGACGCAGCCGGAAGGCACCGCAGCGCGCTGAAGCGGGGTGCCAGAGCGATCCGCATCGCCGGGCGGCCCACTGCCGTGTCAGTCTCGATCCATGTCCGCCCGTCGATTGCGAGAAGGCGGCGATAACAGGGGAGGAAACGCATGTTCAGACGTTTGACGCTGTTGCTGTGCGGCATGCTGCTGGCGCTGGCGGCGCCGGCCGCGGCCCAGGCCAAGACCTTCTACTGGATCTCGCACGGATCGCCGGCCGATCCGGTCTGGACCTATTTCCTGGCCGGCGCCAAGCAATGGGCCGCCGACACCGGCCAGACGGTGAACACCTCGTTCCACAACGGCGACGTGCCGTCGCACCAGGAGGCGGTGCGCGCCGCGATCGCGGCCAAGGCGGACGGCATCGTCACCACCAGCCCGGACCCGGGCAGCCTGATCGAGGTGGTGAAGGAGGCGAAGGCCGCGGGCATCCCGATCATCAACTTCAACACCCCCGACCCCAAGGCCGCCTTCGACGCCTATGTCGGCGGCGACAACACCACCTTCGGCCGGCACTGGGCGCAATACCTGGTCGACAAGGGCCTGGTGAAGTCCGGTGACTTCGTCTGGCTGCCGGTCGAGGTCCCCGGCGCGACCTACGGCGTGCAGGAGGAGGAAGGCATTGCCAGCGTGTTCAAGCCGCTCGAGATCACCTGGGAGGTGACGGATTCCACGCTGGACCAGGCCGAGATCATCAGTCGCATGGTCGACTACCTGACCGCCAACCGGACGAAGATCAAGGCTGTCATCGGCCTGGGCGACCTGGTGACCGGCAGCATCAAGCGCGTGTTCGACCAGGTCGGCGTCAAGCCGGGCGAGATCCCCGTCGTCGGCTGGGGCAACTCGCTCGACACCACCCAGGAGGTCCTCACCGGCTACGTCAACGCGGCGCAGTGGCAGGACCCGCAGGCGACCAGCTACGTCGCCCTGTCGCTGGCGGCGATGGCGTCCGGCGGCGTCCCGCCGGGGTTCAACGTCATCACCGGCGCGCTGTACGAGAAGGACACCGCGGCGGTCTACGACAAGATCCTCTCCGGCAAGTAGGGCTCCACAGGTCTGCGCGGCCGTAGGTGCCGCGCAGACCCCTTCTCGGGACCGTCCATTGGAACACCGCTCGATCGTCCACCGCCTGGTGGCCAAGCCCGAATTCGGGCCCCTTGTCCTGCTCGTGGTCGAGCTCGCCGTGTTCTGGGCGATCAACCCCGAATTCCTCTCGCCCCAGAACATCAGCAACACCCTGGCCTTCACCGTCGAGCTCGGCCTGATCGCGCTGGCGATGACGCTGCTGATGACCTCCGGCGAGTTCGACCTCTCGGTCGGCTCGGTCTTCGGCTTCGCCCCGGTGCTGATGTGGACGCTGTTCAACAGCGGCGCCGCCCCGCTGGAGGTGGGCTTCGTCGCCGCCCTGGCCGTCGCCGCCCTGATCGGGCTGGTCAACGGCTGGTTCGTGACCGGGCTGAAGATCCCGTCCTTTCTGGTGACGCTGGGCATGCTGCTGGTGGTGCGCGGCACGGCGCTGTTCATCACCGACGGCTTCCCGCAGCGGACCTGGAACACCGGCGGCAACTGGCTGGCCTGGCTGCTGGCCGGCGACTTCTTCGTCGGCGGCTTCCGCATCTACATGTCGCTGTTCTGGTTCATCGCCGCCGCGCTGGCGATGGGCTATGTGCTGAACCAGACCAAGGCCGGCAACTGGATCCAGGCCGCCGGCGGCAATCCCGGCGCCGCGCGGGCCCGCGGCGTGCGGGTCGGCCGCACCAAGATCGCGCTGTTCGTGCTGTCGTCGATGATGGCCGCCCTGGCCGGGGTGATCAGCTCGGTGCGCACCTCGGCCGCCAACCCGAACAGCGGCACCGGCTACGAGCTCGAGGTCATCGCCATGGTCGTGATCGGCGGCACGGCGCTGAGCGGCGGGCGCGGCACCATCCTCGGCACCGTGCTCGGCATCTTCATCCTGCGGGTGATGCGCAACGGCATCGTCCTGATCGGCGTGCCCGGCCTCGCCTACAACATCTTCATCGGCGCGATCATCCTGGGGATGATGGCGCTGCACTCCTGGCTCGAACGCCGGCACCAGGCGGGGACCTGACAGCGATGGCCGAACCCCTGATCCGCATGGCCCATATCAGCAAGTTCTACGGCCGCGTCCGGGCGCTCGAGGACGTCGACCTGACCGTCGGCGAGAGCGAGATCGTCGGGCTGCTCGGCGACAACGGCGCCGGCAAGTCGACGCTGATCAAGATCCTCTCGGGCGCCATACCGCCGACCAGCGGCGACATCTTCATTCGCGGCCGCAAGGTCGAGATCGGCAGCACCACCGACGCCATCGCCCAGGGCATCGAGACGATCTATCAGGATTCGGCGCTGGTGACGCAGCTGTCGATCGCCCGCAACCTGTTCCTGGGCCGCGAGCCGATCCGGGGGCCGCGCCTGCTGAACCGCATGGACCACGCCGCCATGGACGCGGTGGCGCGCGACCTGCTGAAGCGGGTCGGCATCAGCAAGGACATCCCGCCCGGCACGCCGATCGGCTCGCTGTCCGGCGGGGAGCGCCAGGCCGTGGCGATCGCCCGCGCCATGCATTTCGACAGCGACCTGATCATCCTCGACGAGCCGACCAACAACCTCGGCGTGGCGGAGACCCAAGGGGTGCTGCGCTTCGTCCGGAACGCCCGGGATTCGGGGCATTCCTGCATCTTCATCGCGCACAACATCCACCATGTCTTCCAGGTGGTCGACCGCATCGTCGTGATGCGGCGCGGCCGCGTGGTGGCGGACGACATCGATCCCCGGCACACCAATGTCGAGGAGGTCGAGCGGATCATCACGGGAATGGCGGAAGACGGTTCCGCTGGCGTCGTGCGGGCACAATGACCGTCTGTGGCGCGCTCTCGCCGGGCTCCACTGCGGAATGAGGGGTAAATCGCGTGTGGCCGCGGCGAGGACGCGGCCACACGGCGACGTTCACTTCGGGTCCGGGGTCACCAGTTCCGTCTCGTCCGTGTTGACGACGAAGACCGCGAGCAGTTTGGACGGCTCCGTCTCGCTGGCATTGGCGCTGACGCCGTGATGGTCGCCGGGCAGCTCGGTGAAGTTCTCGCCGGCCTTGAAGGTGCGGACCGGCCCCTGATTGACCTGGATCTTGACGGCGCCTTCCAGCACCGTGGCGTAGATCAGCGCCGACTTGGGATGGGTGTGCGCGGGCGAATAGCCGCCCGGCCCGTATTCGACGAGAACGCCCTTGATGCTCTTCCCGGGCAGGTCCGGCAACGCGTGCTCGTAGACCAGCGTGACCCTGGCATTCTTGGAGCCCGGGGTATCGGCGAAGACCGGGCCTGAGGAGATGGCGACGAGGAGCGCCGCGAGAACGGCCTGTTTCATGGCGGAGTGTCCTTGATCGGTGATGTCGATTTCAGGCGGGGCGATGGTCGCGCAGCCACTCGTCGAGTGAGATGCGGCCAAGCCGTGCCTTGCCCAGCGGCACCAGCGAGGTCTCCTCGACGGTGCCGCCGAAATAGCGGGCCTTGGGGTCTCTCACGACGGGGCGGGTGTCGCCGACGGCCTCGAGATAGCGGGCGATGATGCGGTCGAAGGGAGCCCGGTCGGGGCCGGCGATGTCGAAGGTGCCGTCCTGCGGCGCGGCGGCCGCCGTCTCCGCCACGATGGCCGAGACGTCGGCGGCGGCAATCGGCTGGAAGAGACCGCCGGGCAGACGGATCGCCCCATCCGCGACGCTCGAGCCGGCGATGGCGCCGAGGAATTCCATGAACTGGGTGGCCCGCACGATGGTGTAGGGCACGCCGGAGGCTTTGATCAGCCGCTCCTGCGCCACCTTGGCCTGGAAATAGCCGTTGTCCGGCATCCGGTCGGTGCCGACGATGGAGAGCGCCACATGATGGCTGATTCCGGCCGCGCGTTCGGCGGCGAGGAGGTTGCGGCCGGCAGTCTCGAAAAACGCGAGCACTGCCTGGGGCTCGAACGAGGGCGAGTTGGCGACATCGACGACCACCTCGGCGCCGGCCAGGGCTTCGGAAAGCCCCTCTCCGGTCAGGGTGTTGACGCCGGTGCTGGGGGAGGCGGCGAGGACGTCGTGGCCCGATGCCCGCAGCAAAGCCACAATACGCGAGCCGATGAGCCCGCTGCCGCCGACGACGACGATCTTCATGGTTCACCTCTGGCGGTCAGGGCGCCCGGCGTCGTCCGATCGAGGAGCGCTCTCCTTCACCACACGGCCGACGCCTGGAGCCGAGATGCCAGACTGCGGATTCCGGAGCCCCTCGGCAATTGTGCCGACCGCTAGGCCGGCACACCGAAAGATGGGAAATCCTGGCCCTTGGCATAGGTCGGGCCGGCAGCCGCCACTGGCGTGACGCCCGCTTCCGAGACCGCTGTTCCTATTTCGCGCCGGCCTTCCAGGCGTTGTTGCTGCGATCCTCGTCCGGCAGCTTGTCGTCGGGGTCGAGGCGCACCTGCGCGACCGTCTTGCCGGCCTCGGTCGTCACCGTCGTTGCCGCCTGGCGGATGAAGCTCTCGGCCGGCAGGCGATAGTCGCGGTGACTGCCATCGGTGAAATCGACGCGCAGGGTCGCGGGCATGACCAGCTTGTCCCTGGCGGCGACCGTGATCACGGTGCCGTTGGCCGCGTCGCCCGGCACGACCTTGTCGACGGCGAGATCGAGCGACCAGTTGTGGTCGTACCAGCCGCGCCACCACCAGGACAGATCCTCGCCGGCGGCGCTGTCCATGAACCGGAAGAAGTCGGCCGGCTTGGGGTGCTTGAAGGCCCAGGCGGCGATGAATTCGCGGAAGGCGGCATCGAAGCGCTCGGGCCCGAGGATCTGCTCGCGCAGCAGCACGAGACCGAAGGCCGATTTGAAGTAGGTGACCGGGTGGCGGTACTTCTCGAGGATCGTGTCGGCGCGCGACAGGATGATCGGCGCATTGGGGTCCTTAAGCACGGCGAGGATCTCGTCGGCCGGATTGCCGCCGCCCGGCGCGTATTCGCTGTCGCGCTTGGGGGCGTATTCGCCCTTGTTGAAGTCGTCCGACTGGTAGACGTCGATGAAGGTGTTGAAGCCCTCGTCCATCCAGGCGTCGCGGCGCTCGTCGAAGCCGACGATCATCGGGAACCAGGTGTGGCCGATCTCATGTGCGGTGATCCAGAACAGGTCCTTGCCCGCATCGCTGATGCCGTCGAACAGCAGACCCGGATATTCCATGCCGGAGATGTTGTCGGGCCCTGCGACATTGACCGCGACCGGCCAGGGATAGGGATACCAGCGGGCGGAGAAGCGCTCGACCGAATCCTTCAGGTACTCGGTCGACCGGCCCCAGCGGTCGGTCCCTTGGCTCTCGGCGGGATAGAACGACATGGCCAGCGCCGATTTGTGGTCCGGCAGGTTGATGCGGGCCGCGTCCCAGGCAAAGGCCCGCGAGATCGACAGCGCCACATCGCGGGTGTGCTTCATCGCGAAATGCCAGGTCAGCGTGCCGTCCGCCTTCGGCCGCGTCGCCGCCTTGCCGATCTCGTCCGGGCCGATGACCGTCACCGTCGCGTCGCTGGCGCGGGCCTTGTCGAGCCGGGCGCGCTGGTCCCTGGTCAGGACCTCATCGGGATTCTTCAATTCGCCGGAGCCGGCGACGATCATGGCGCTCGGCACCGTGATCTCGTAGTCGAAGTCGCCGTACTCCAGGTAGAATTCCTGGGCCAGGAAGGGCAGCGTGTCCCAGCCGCGGATGTCGTCATAGACCTGCATGCGCGGATACCATTGCGCGAGGCTGTAGATCGGGCCGTCCTTGGCCTTGCCCCAGCCCATGCGCCCGCCCCATTCCTCTCCCGGAATGGTGAAATGGTACCGGATGTGGATCTTGACCTGGCCGCCCTTCGGCGCCAGCGGCGTGCCGAGCGGGATGCGCCCACGGGTATCGCTGACCAGGACGGACACCGGCGTGGTCTTGCCGTCGCGTTCGACGGAGACGTCGTCGAGCACGTAGCCGTCGGAGGAGCCCTTGTCCGGTTTGCCGGCGGCGTAGGTGCCGCGGCTGTCCGGCCGGTACGCGTTCTGGTCGAGCTGCAGCCAGAGCTCGCTGAGCGCGTCCGGGCTGTTGTTGGTGTAGGCGATGACCTCCTCGCCGCTCAGGGACGGGGTCTCGGGGTCGAGCGTCGCCTTGATCCGATAATCGGCGCGGTTCTGCCAGTAATCCGGGCCGGGCGCGCCGTTGCCCGATCGATAGAGGTTGACCGCCTGGCCCATCTCCCGCGGCGCGAAGGCCTCGCGCGGCTGGTAGTCCGCTGCCAGCACCGGGGTGGCGAGGAGCAGGGCGGCAAGGGTCGGCACGGGACGAAGCGACAACATGCGAGAACGAAACACTCGGCTGATCCGCGTCATGGGCTTTCCGCCTCCGTTGGCTCAGGATTGACCGCATGGCCTAAGGGCGACGACTGGGGTGCCCCGGGGCCCTTGACCTCAAATGGCCCCTCTGGGCGCCGTCGCGGACCATTGTCGCTTCGACGGTGACCCGGCCGATGCTTTCGCGCGCGATCCAAGAAGGAATTCGTGAGACCGATGAGACTCGCTTAAAGCACGATTCGCGCGACCCATGCATCCATTGGATACGCAAGGCCACAATATCTAATTCTAGCTAAATTTATATTATATCTCATCTTGAAAGGAAGGCGCGGGCGCAAAGAATCGAGAATCCAAGTTTGTGTGAACGCCGTGACGACTAAAAGTTTTCCTAAAATCTCGGCGGATGTACGGCTGCGCGCCGCACGATGACGCCGCATCGTGCATCAACCCCGTAAAAGGTCTTGGAGCCAGGCATCCCATCGCCCGGAAGGGGAGCAGGTCGATCGCCGCTTACCCTGATGACCGGATCGGCAGGTCCGGCGCGGCGTCCGCCGCAGGGTGCGTCCAGGCGATCGATGCGTATTTGGCGGAGCTTGGAGAGAGGTTCGGAGACCTTGTCCCCGGCCTCAGGTCTCAACTGCGTGATACCTGAGGATGCCTTTGACCGGCCATCCCGCTCGGGGGAAACCGGGTTGCTTGAGGTGCCGCCTGGCCCGGGAAGCCATGCGGCGGTGGTCGGAGTGAGAGGATTCGAACCTCCGGCTTCTACGTCCCGAACGCAAGGTTCTTCGAGCAAAAACAGGCGCATACGCTAGCAAAGGTATGCAGCTAAGGGCACATAACATCAGGGCGTTAGCGGATGTTGCGTACCAGTTGCGGGCCAGTCGCCAAGAGGCGGCGCCAATCAGCCGAGAACGGCGCCACTGCACGAGCGGCTGTTCGGCTTTCAGCTCGTGAAGCTGAAGCATCGACTCGCGCTTATTGTGGAAGTGGGTGGGAGCGGCGCCTGCAAGCGCCGTCGCTACCGATTCGCATGCCAGGATCCGCAGGAGGGGCAGCGATGACGTAGCAACTCCAAACAGCAGAAACCCCGCCCGAGATAACCCGGCCGGGGATCCGCATATCGTCAGAACTCGCAATCCCGACGATATGCTTTCCCCACACCGCCGGTCAAGGCCAAGCCGATTCTCGGCGCGGGAAAACTCACCCTCAATCCGGAGAGACTCCCGCATGACCGCTGCTATGCAGCCGGCAACCGACCACCCGTACCCTAGATCCAGGCCAGCGGCACAAAACAAGTTGGCGCTGATCGACGCGGCGTGGGTCTGCCACCACCTGGCGGAGCTTGCCCGCCTGACGCAGGCGGACAAGGCCGTCCTCTGCGGTCTCATCCGCCATATCGACCAAGCCGCGCTGGATGCCGGTAGGACCACTGTGTGGCCCTCGACTCCGTGCCTAGCTCTGGATACCGGCTACACCGAGCGCCAAGTGGCGCGTTCGCTGTCGCGCCTAGAGGCGGCCGGCCTAATCCGTCGTTTTCTGCCGCCAAGGTGGCGCACCTCGCACACTGATCTCTCGGGCTTCTGTCAACTTGCCGCATCCGTTCTCGACGCGCACGCCGAGGAGAAGGACCGCCGACTGCATCCGCGACGCCGCGGTGTCGTGGCTAGGCCTGCCGCTTCCGACATAGTGTCAGGGAACCCTGACATAGTGTCAGGGACAACAGAAACAGACATTGAACCAGCGATATCTGTTGAACAGAGTGACGCTTCGCGCAGTCAATTTTGTAGGCGGCCGGACAAGCCGGCCGCAGCCAATTCAGCCGGTGCCTCGGACGTTAGAGTTCGAGCAAGCCGACAGGCCGCCGACTGCAGCCCAGGTGGAGCAAGCTTGTCCGCCAGCCCTGGTTCGGCTCCATTCATCCAGGCGGAGCATGTGCGCAGGGCTCTTCTCGTCGCGTGGGAGGGGTCGCCGACACTCCGGCGGCTAGTGGACCGCGACCAGCTTCGATCGCAGCCCCTGGACACGCTGAACGCGATCGTCGCCCGGGACTATTTGGCGACCGTGGCCGGGGTCCGGAACCCGCACCGCATCTGGTCTTGGGCCGTTAACCGCCACGGGGGCGGAAACGCGATCCTCGGATGGATCATCGCCTGCGACACGCCAGTCTCTCCCGACCGACCGGAGCGCAACCCGGGCGGCTGGTTCACACGGTTCGCGACATCCGAGCGGCCCTGGGATCTATCCCGAAACCTGCGCCAGCTCTTTCGGGTTGCGCGCGCATGCCCGGCGCCGGCGGTGCCGGCCGACAACGCTGCCGAGGGCAGGGGCAGCCAAGCGGAGCAGAAGATGCCACCGACAATGGAAGGTCGGGCCGCGGTCGGCATTCTCGACGCCTATCGAGACGCGTGGATTCGAGCCGGAACACAGCGCCTCAGCCGCGGCCGCGCCGAGGCAGCCTGGAAGTCCTGGTTGGACGAGGCCACCGTCACCGGCCTAGACGACAATCGCTTGCAACTGCGGGTCAAGACCAGATTCGCTCGCGATCAGATCTTCAAGGACTACGGGGACATCTGCCGTGTCGCAGCCGAGGCGATCGGCTACGCCGGGGTTGATTTCGAGACCGGGCTGTCGACGCGATGATCAGCAGCCCTGTGCCATGGAAAGCAAAGCTACATGGATCTGCCATGCACCTGCCGAAGTCGCGCCGTTGCCTCGCAGCTGCTCTCGCGGCCCGCATTCCTCGCCGCGCTCTCTCGGCCTCCTTTTGAGCCGGGAGACATTTCTCCTTGCTGTTGCGCGGCAGCACGCAGTGCAACAGGAGCATGATCTAACGCCGGTCCACCCCTACGTCGAAATGATTCACGCGTGCGCCCAAGCAATCCCGGGATATCGTATCAGATCATTGCGTTATCCCCGGCCTGGATCGATTGCAGATAGTCCGGCTGCAGCGCAGAGACGCGCGACTCGGTTCACGTCTCAAACGATCCGGAATCCGGTTTGCCAACGACCCCTATGTACTGCTACAATTTTTAAGAATTTGAGGAAAGCCCTTTTGCAAGGCGCATTCGAGGCGCTGTAAAAAGTGAGATTCAGCGAAGCTCGCGGATATGCGAGGACAAGTCCTCGTCGGGCACTCGTTTCCGGCACCAGCCGCTGGAACAGCGTTGATGCGCGGTACAACTCTGCTTCAGCTTCGCTCACCAGATCTAACAGCATTCGGCTCGCGCCGTGGACAATGCCTGTGCTTTCGCCATCTGAGCGGTGCAGGAGATCGGGAAGGTGCACGGGCTGGGGCCGCTCAAAGCTCTCGACTGATCCTGCCCTCGTCGCCAAGGTGCATGATCTCGTCGTGCTCAGTGTCGATCCTCCCGCCCAGATCCAGGCGCTCGAGCGCACCCAGCCGGGCCTACCGATGAAGTCAGGGCGCGCCGGCACCATGAACCACAACCACCACGGAACGACCACGTTGTCTGCCGCCTCTGATGCGAGGCGTGTTCCGATCCCTACTCGACCTCCAGGCGACCATCAACCGGTTCATCGTCGAGCACATCCAGACGCACAATCCGTTGGTCTCGCGCGCAAGCTCAGAAACATTCATCGCTGCCGAAATCGTAAATTGCCGAGTGACGGAATTAGTTGAATACATCGTAAACTGTATTTGTGTGCGAAGTGGTAGTTTTAAATAATTACAATCTAGGAGGACGCTATGCCAAATGAAGGCGAAGCCATGCGCAATTTCATCGACAGATGGCGCGATATTGCCGTACTTGAGGTGGCTCACCAGTCGAGGGTCGTGGCCGGCAAGGAGGTGGCTTGGTGGCTGAACAAGGCAAACGCCACTACTGAGGACTTTATGAGTGCCTTAGCCGGTGATGGAACATACGTAGTCTCTGGGCGGCCATCTGAAAGTCGATTTGTGACGAGTTTTCTGAAACCATCTAGACCGATGGGCGCTCGTCTGGCTGCAGATCGGCAATTAGTTGAAGACTGGATCGCAGCTGGAACGCCAATTCCGGTCGCAATATCAGTACTTGAGGCCAAGACGGCGGTGCGCAAAACGACTCCATATTCAAAAGACCTTACGCCAGCCGAACTTCTTGCGAACGAGCCAGTGTATTTTCATCAATTGATGAACATCGAGGATCACCCCGATTTTCTGCCGGATGCAAAGGCTCTGGCACAGCACTATCTGGATGAAGGTGCAAAGAAACCGCTCAAGGATAGTGAGTACGAGCCGATAGACGATTTTACACACTACGATTCTGAAGAATTTGATGTGCGAATGCAGAATATATACAACAATCTTCTTTTGTCTATGTACAATACACATTGGTTTGATACTGGAATTCTACGAACTTATGATGAAACCGGCGTGACTACAAGGAGGTATCCGATAGGTAGAGTCTCAGACGCATGCCCAAGAGCCAGGATGCTCCAGGCGGCTCCGTTCAATCTTATCGATGGAGGCTGGCTACAAAACATTCTCACCGTTGGTCCTACCAGCAAAATTCAGTCGAATCTCTTCGCAATATGGAACGACGAGGCGGGCAATGGCTTGGTCAGTCAGAACCACCCGAATGTCTACGATGCACTCTTGAAGGGCCAGAATATCTATCTGCCTCCGATAACCACGCGCGAGTTTATCGAGCAGGACTTTTTGCCGGGTGCGTTCACATCGCCTTTGTTCGAGCTGGCTATTGGCAGATTTCCGCAAGCGTTTTTCCCAGAGATTCTGGGAATGACTCTCTATCTGGAATGGGAGGCTACGCCGACACTCACGTCATCGGTAAGGATGTACGCTGGCCGTGGTTTCAATCCTCTATTTTACGCATTACACGTTGCGATAGACAATATCAGCGAAGGGCACGGGGCTTTGGCGAAGGAGGCAGTAAAGCTTTATTTGGAGAATATCCGAGAGGAGGGAGGCGACAAGGCTGTCCAAGAGCATTGGGCGCGTATTCGTAACGGCTATATCACCTGGCTCACAATAGGTGATATGGGGATGGCGATGATTGAGCGATTTCTAATCATAGAGCGGAAGCAGATCAACAGAAGCTCGGATCCGAATAAGAAGGTTTGCTGGCCCGATGTGAAAGAATACTACAGGCGGCGAATGATCAAGCTTGTGGAGAAGAAGGCGCCCATCGCGAGGGATGTGCACCGCGGTAAATCGATCGGTGGCCGGGCCCTTTCAGAGCTCTTCGATGATCCTGAGGCGCTGCTGGATGCGCTGGTGCGCCATGGCTACATCGACCTTGCGAGCCCCCGTTACAGCAAGTTCCTGCAATTAATGGAGTTCAATGGGCCAATGTACGAGGTGTTTAGCGAACGAGATAAGAGCGTGGTGCTGGATTGGATCGAGTCAATTCAAATGACAGACCGTCCCTGTATCGACCCGTTGCCGGATGATGTCCAGCCTAGTGACCTGCCCGAAGAGGTTGCCAAGTTGATCTCAGATAGGGCCGCAGACGCTATGACGGCCCATGGTGGCATTTCGATGACAGGCGCGGACGGGAAGGAGATGGCCTTCGCTTCCGTTTTTGCTGACTCTGTGGCGGTGATGAAGGTCCTTAAAGGGAATGGTTGGGTTGTGCCATTTGATCCAGACCGAAGCATGTTTCTCTCGCGGGTGTTAAGCAACGGGGGACCGATGGAGCGCATATTCACGGCGGCGGAGAAGGAGATTTTTCGCGCGTGGATCGTTGCTGGTGCCCTTTTGCCCGGGGAAGGCCCTCGAGTATCTGACGTGCTACCTACTCTCAACCCAGCAGATGCTCAAAGACTTGAGAGCGCGATCGCCGCTGCGCGCGGGCGAGGGTGGCCGCGTCGGCACTTGATTGGAATGGGGGCGGTACACTGAGCAGTTCTGCGTACCTACACCGACAATGCATCATGCGTGGTAAGTGGTAACTTCCAAGGAGTGACCGTCGGGGTCCTTGAAGAAAGCGGAGAATGCTATTCCCGTATCTTCGGGGCCCTCGACTGTTACACCTTTTGATCGGAGATATTCAACGGTGTGGCCAAACTTATCTCCGTCTACGAGAAATGCAACGTGCTGTATTAACAAAAGTTCGTCGGGATTTGGTATAGGATTGGCTGTTTTTCTTAGAAAGAGACCAATCTTGATGTTGCCACGTCCAATCATCCAAGTTGTGGTCCATTTATGAAGCACCTCAAAGCCCATGATATCGCTGTACCAATTGCTCGAAACCTGAAGGTCTCTTATATTTATGGCAAAATGATCTAGGCCAGCGAGGTTTGGCGCCGATCCAAATGGTGTTTTGCTCATTTTAACGCTCCATCGTAGAATTAAGGAGATTTGTTTAGCGCTATCCCGTTATATTCGATTGGGATAAATCGTTTGCATAATAGTGTTTGCCTGCCGAATTGTATAGACCTATCGACAGCGGCAGTTATGGAGCCGGTTGAAGTTTTGGAATTTGGTCGATCACAGAATCGCGGTCCTGCCGCTTGTCCCGCGAGCGTGAAAGTTCGCTGTCAATCGTGCTGCTTGGGTCCGGGCCGCCGCGGTTCGCCTCGGCGGACGGCAGTAGGCTGATGCCGCCTGGAAGGCATGGCTGTCCGAGGCGGCCGAAGTCGGTGTTCACAAAGACCCCCTCCAGACGGGTCAAGACCAAGTTCGCCCGCGACAAGCTGTTCAAGGACTATGGGGATGTCTGCCCCATCGCCGCTGAGACTGCCGGCTTCGTCGGGGCCGATTTGGTGACCGACAAATAGCGCAGGTGATTGGCTCGGTTGGGAGCTGTCCAGCCAACTGGCGCTTGGTTAGCGGCGGCACGGGGCCACAGTGCGCTCCGCTCTGAAATTCCTGACACGGAGGTAAACCGGAAGTGCGCAGCTCCGTAGATCAGCGCCGGTGCCGCTGCCGAAAACGCGCCGGGGCCTCGCAGTGCCCGCGTCCTGCCCAGACGCCGCGGTTCTCGCGCTCTGCCTGTTCCTGCGCCGGCAGGTACAAGTCCTTGCTGAAGTGCGGGACGGCCCAGGCCCAGCCGGAACGGACCATCGCATCGCCGATGGAGATCTGGCCGGCCCAACATTCCATGACTGGCCGGCCATGCTAGTCGTGTTGCTGCCGCACCTGGCAGCGCAACGAGCCTGCGGCGAGGATCGACCGCAGAGCCGCCTTGGCCTCATTGCCGATTGGCTCCTCACGGTCTGCAATCCGGCACATCTGCCGGGACTCGGGCGCATCGAATCCCCAGAGCCGGACCCGCTCGCCGTCGATGCGGAGCGTGTCGCCATCGACTATCTCGACGGCGGCCAGTGCCGGCGAGGTGAACAGGAGCGCGAGCACGAGGAAGAATTGGAATCGGGTCATCTAATCGCTGAACTCGAGGGGGCGGCCGCTAATTCCACATCGCTCTGGCCTTGGCGCCGACGTCGACACGCGTTTGGGCGGCGGAGGTGCTGGAACCGGCCGTCGCGGTGGCGCTTGACCAAGCCGATCTCTCGAAGAGCCCTACGATCGCGTTCGGAATGAACCGCGTCCGCGGTGCGTGAATGTGGCGGTCACCACGCTTCATCTGGGCATGCGTATAGAATCGATGCGGCATGACTAGATGCAATTCGTCCTTCGCCCGGGTCATGGCCACGTGGAGCAGGCGCCGCTCCTCCTCGATCTCCGCCGTCGATCCCGTGCAGAGGTCCGACGGGATGCAGCCGTCGACAACGTTGATCACGTGGACGGACCGGAACTCCCGGCCCTTGGCGCTGTGGATGGTCGACAGGTTCAGGTAGTCGTCATCGAGCAGCGGCGGCCCGGCATAGTCTCCCGTCGCCTCCGGCGGGCCGAGGGTCAGGTCGGTGAGGAAGTCCGAGCGCGAGAGCGAGCCGGTCGCGATCTGCGCCAGCTGCACCAGGTCAGCCGAGCGAATCTCGGCATCCTCGTGGATCCGCTCCAAATGCGGGCCGTACCAGTGCTGGATTGCGTCGAGCTCCGCTGGCCACGGCAGGTCGCGATCGCGCAGCGCCCGCATCAGGGCCGTAAGGTCCGGCCAGGCGGCGGCCGCAGCCGCGGGCGGTTTCGCCCCGGCGAGCGCCGCGATGGGCATCAGCGCCGCAGCCATTTCGTCCAGCACCCGCCTGGAATGGGCCGGGCCGACGCCCGGCAGCAGTTGCAGCACCCGGAAGCCGGCGAGACGGTCGCGCGGGTTCTCCGCCCAGCGCAGCACGGCGAGCACGTCCTTGACGTGCGCGGAGTCGAGGAACTTGAGGCCGCCGAACTTCACATAGGGAATGGCTCGCCGCGTCAGCTCGACCTCGAGGTGGCCCGAATGGCTCGAGGTGCGGAAGAGGATCGCCTGCTGCTTCAATGGCACCCCGGCCTCGCGGTCTTCGAGCACGCGGTCGGCGACATACCGGGCCTGTTCGATCTCGTCGCGCACGGTGACCAGCCGCGGCTTCTGTTCTGATGCACGCTCCGACCACAGCTGCTTGGTGAAGCGCTCGGGGGCCAAGTCGATCACGGCGTTCGCCGCCATCAGAATCGGTTTCGTCGACCGGTAATTCCGGGCGAGGGTCAGCACCGTGGCCGGCGGCGAGAAGAGCGTCGGGAAGTCCAGAATGTTGCGGACGCATGAGGCGCGGAAGCTGTAGATCGCCTGCGCGTCGTCGCCGACCACGGTCAGACCGCGGCCGTCGGGCTTGAGTCCGGTCAGGATCGTTGCCTGAAGCCGATTGGTGTCCTGGTACTCATCGACCAAGACATAGTCGAAGCGGTCGCGGATCTCGGCCGCCAGGTCCGGATCTTCCATGGCCTGCGCCCAGTGCAGCAGCAGGTCATCGTAGTCCAGCACCATCTGGGCCTGCTTGGCCTCGACATAGCCGGCGAACAGCCGGCGCAGCTCGTTGCCCCAACTGGCGCACCACGGAAAGGTGTCCTTAAGCACCTCGGCGAGCGGCAGCTGCGCATTGACCACCCGGGAATAGATCTCGAGGCACGTGCGGGCGGTCGGGAACCGCTCCTTGGTCGACGACAGGCCGAGATCGTGGCGGATCACGCCCATCAAGTCGGCCGAGTCCTCACGGTCCAGGATAGAGAAGGATAGGTCCAGGCCGAGCTGGTCGGCATGCTCGCGCAGGAGCCTGGCGCCGATGGCATGGAAGGTGCCCGCCCAGGCAAGCGACGCGGCCGCGCCTTCGCCCAGGGCCCGTACCGCGATGCACTCCGCCCGGCGCTTCATTTCGTCGGCAGCACGACGCGAGAAGGTCAGCAGCAGGATTCGAAACGGATCGGCGCCGGCCTCGATCAGCCGCACGACTCTGTGTGCGAGGGTGGCGGTCTTGCCGGTGCCGGCGCCGGCGATGATCAGCAGCGGACCTGCCTGCTCTCCGGCGCCGATCCCATGCTCGACCGCTTCGCGCTGCTCTGAGTTCAGCGTCTCCAGGTATGACGATTCAGGGGTCGACTCGGCGGAGCTCATCCAACGAGTCAGCATCATTCCCGGTTCGTTCGCAACGTGGTGGCGAAAAATCAGCATCGCGAGAAAAGACGGCCAGAATGCCGTGGCCGCTCAGTCAATCCGTGATTCTCGGCTTCGGCTTCTGTTTCTGACTTTTTAATGGCCGGCCTGTTCGGATGATAGACACGTAGTCATTATTTGGTGCCGCGGAAATCAATACTGGATAATAAAGCTTTTCAAATTCACGATGTTCTTTCGGACGCAAAGCAGATATGAGCGGATTTCGCCCAGGCAGATGAGGAAGGTGCCTGTCGGCTATAATTTTGACTGCTCGATTCCGCTCTTCGTCATCCATATCGTCAAGAGCGGTACGAAGAAGCTTCGCAATCTTTTCCAACTCTTCGCGAACTTCGTTGTTACTCAAAGTTGAGATATCTCGCTCGACTGCTTCCAGACGAAGCAACGCTCGATTGACGCGTCCTGGAGTCTCGGTGCGCCGCTGCCTGTTCAGGACTGAACTTTGTGGGGCGGCAACATTTTCTATAAATTGTTCGTTAAACAACGAAGAAAACTCTTGAGCATCCTCAACCATCTCAGAAATGGAATTCTTAAAATCAGAATAAGACGCAATCCCTTGGTAAGCGGTAAATAATATACCTAATACTCCTATAACAGTAATTCTTGACCGCAGACTCCCCAGTTCCAATTCAATTATAATTTCCACATTTTCTGGAAATATAGAGCTGGCTATTTCGTAAGACAACTGCTCAGCCTCTTCGCCCCAACTCGCTAGATTATCGGGACTGATCGAGAAATGAATGTAAGCCTGAGCAATTCTTGACATCTGGTGCCCTCCTGTTCTGCATGTTTAGCGGGCGCTGGCAAAACGTCAACCGAGCCCGGCGCAACGGCATCAGTGGCGATAAGGCGCACCAGCGACCGCCAGACTCTGGTTCGTCTTCGGATGTCCGAGATCGGTGAGGCGGCGCTACAATGCTAGGCCTCCTAAAAACCGAACTTCCCATGCCGATACCGACTGACATCGATCTCTGGCGCTCGGCTGGCCTCATGGTCCGGCAGCATGGATCTCAGGCGCCAACGGCCGCATCCGAGCGGGCGAAGCAGTTGGAGACGACCGGTGGCCGAGAGGGCGCCGCGACCCGGCGGCTGATCCTCAGCGGTGCGAGGAATTGCTGTCCCAGGACGGCACGCGGCAATAGGGGACGACTCGACTCCCTTCACCGGATCGGCGACGATCGCGGCATTCTGGGAGGCATTTTCATGATGATTTTTCATGCAGCGAGCGATCGGCTCGCAAGGAGCGCGCTGCTCCTTATCGGCTTGGCATTCGTCGGAGCGTGTTCGGCCGGTCCGCCACCGGGCTATTACGGCACCGCCGGCGGATACGGCCCGGGGCCGGGCTACGGCAACGTAGGCAGCTACCGCACCGCCCCCAACTACAGCACCGCGGGCCGCTATGGCTCTCCAGGTGGCTATAGCGCCGTCGGCAGCTACAGCGCGGCCAGCAGTTACGGTTCCTCGGGCGGTTACAGGTCCTCCGGCCGATGTCAGTACCCCTGGCAGTATGATTCTGCAGGTAGGCGATGCGGGAACAGGGCCGCGTCGGTTCGGCCCGGTGGGTATTAAAGCGGCGGTCGCAGGCATGCCCAGATGAGGTCTGCAGGCGGCGATCCGGGTCGACGTGCTCGGATCCTCAAGCAGGGATTCCATGCCGTCACCTCGAACTGGGAGTGGACGACCCGACGCCGGCGCCTGTTGCGCCGTTGGTACCCGATTGGACCGATCCTCCTCGTGACGGCCGGCCTCGTGTTGGGCGGTTTCATGGTCAGCCCTTGGCCGCCCATCGCCACGATCAAGCATCTGCTGGCCTCCCCAAACTGCGCCGCAGCACGGGCGGTGGGGCTTGCGCCTGCCCAGGCCGGCCAGCCCGGCTTCTACGCTCGGCACGATGCTGACGACGACGGGATCGCGTGCGAGCCGTGGCCGCCACTGCGGGACTGATGCCGGGGTCGCGATCTCAGGCCGTCGCAGCCCCCGCCACGGCCAACTTGCGGGTGAGCGGAGCCTTGGCCGGGGGCGACCGCTGACAATCCGCTGTCCCCTACTATATGGATCGGAATGGCCTCCTCTGAGACCACAGCCAGCGATCGTGTCGCCGATCTCGTCCGCCTGCAGGCGGAGCGGGCCCGCGCCAACGGCCTGAAGCCGGGGGAGATGGTCGAGGGCGCCGAAGTCATTGTCATCCGGCGCAACCCCGAGACCGGGCGGAAGCGATACGACCTGCTGAAGTGGGGCCTGGTGCCCAACTTCGCGCCCGACATGTCCCGGCCGCACCTGCACGCCCGGGCCGAGACCGTCGCCGAACTCAGGCCTTTCGCTCAATCCTTCCGCCGGCGCCGCTGCATCATCTCGACCGATTTCTTTGCCCAGCGCCGGACCATCGGCCAGCCCAAGGGCAGGCTCTTCGCCATCGGGATGGCGGACGGGTCCAGCATGTTCGTCGCCGGCATCTGGGACGGTTGGAACGTCAAGGGGACGGACACCTGGATCCGCACCTTCGCCACGATCACGGTGCCGGCGAACGCGGTCGTGGCGGAGATCCACGATCGCATGCCGGCAATCCTGACCACGGACCAATTGCCCTTCTGGTTCGGCGACGTCGAGAGGCCGCTGGAGGAGGTACAGGCGATGCTCCGACCCTTCCCAGCCGATCGCATGATTCGCTGGCCAGCCAAATCACCGCGCCCACCTGCTGTCGTTGACGAGCGGGGTCCGGATCCCGAGCCGGACCTATTCGGGTCGCAGCCATAGCCTGCAGATCGCCGCTCAACATCTTGTGGTTGCCGGCACCGCCTAGACCCAATCCGTAGCATTTTATGAATCGACTCGACTCCTGGCGGGTTTGTTCTATTTTTGTTCATGTTCTCTTCTCGTTCTCATCAACGCCGCCCGAGCCGTCTGGGATGGCCACCCTGGAGGTAATCGATGAACACGCACAGCCCCGCCCCCGAAATCGAATCCCAGGAGTCCCGGGCCGCCCGGGCCGTCGCATTGGCTCCCGCGAGTCCGGCGACTCAGGCCGCCTGCGAGATCATGCGGCTCGTCAGGAGCGGGGCTCCCGCAGCGAAGGCCCTTCGGGTTCGCTTCGATGCGGCGAACGCAACGAGCGGAGATTGGTGGGGAGTGGCCTGGCGTTACGACGGCCACGACTACCGCCTGGACCTTGCCCTGCATGGACCATCCACCAGCCTGATGCTCGACATCGGCGCATCCATTCACGGTGACGGCATCGTCACGGTCGATGTCGACGGCGAGACCGTCCTGGCGCTGCTGGTCGCACTTCGGCGCGATGATCCAGACAGCCGCATCGCCGTCGTCGGCGCGTCGATATTTGAGCCCGGGCTCTGGACCGATCTCGTCATCGAGCTGCTCCAGCGGCTACAGGACGGCGCAGATCCGCGGACCGGTCAGAAGGCCGCGTGACAATGGTTGCCCGTCCGATCCTGAGCATTCTAAAGGGCCAGCCCGATTTCCGCGATGGCCAGGCCTACGCGCCCGGCCATGTCGAGGTCTTCGAGGAGGAAAGCGGCACGGTCCTAGGTCACTACGATCCGATGACCCAACCGATCTCCGAGCTGATCGAGCTGGTCCACCAGGCTGTCGAGGATCGCCGGCGCCCCGACTGGATGACCCTGCCGACCTGCCCGATCCCGCAGGACCTGCAGGAGCATGTCTATGCCATCGATCATCGAGGGTGGGCCTGGTCGGACGAGGACGAGTTTCCGGACGGGGTCCATGTCGATCAGCTGCGCGCCTATCTCGCGGCGCTCGGTCCGGATGACGACGATGAGGAGTGGCCGCGGCTGACTCTCGACGAGGCGATCGCACTACCGGAAGCGGAACTCCGGCGGCGCTACCAGCAGGTGCTGGCCGAGATCATCGAGTTTCAGACCAAGTCGAAGTTCCCACCGAACTTCCCCTGGGACGGCTCCCGACTCACCAGGGAGGAGATCCTCGAGATCGTGCAGGTCTACGCCTACTGGTTCGATCCGGACCGCGGCCACCCCCCTCCAACCCGCCAGCAGCTGCGCACCCATGAATCCCGACAGCGCGATTTCTGGGCCGCCACCGGAGCCGCCCCCCGGCTCGACAGCTGATGGGCCTGCGCCAGCGCGTGCTGCGCATATCGACCGGATCCGCGCGACCATTCGCGCTCTGGATCCGGGCAGCGATCCCGGCCTGCCGGCCTTGCCGCTCGGCGTGCCGGAGATCGACGGCCATCTCCCATGGGGTGGCCTGGCGCTGCCCGGGCTGCACGAGATCGTCGGGGCACCCGGTGACGGAGCCGCAACCGCCTTCATCACCGCCATCCTGGGGCGCCTCGGCCGGGGCCGCCCTGTGATCTGGTCCAGCATCCGCCGGCCCGGGCTCTACGGCTATGGGCTTGCGGCCTTCGGTTGGGATCCAGCGGACCTCCTGCTGGCCCGCGGTCGCCGTCCGGAGGACGTGCTGTGGCATCTCGAGGAGGCGTTGCGCAGCGGCGCAGTGGGGGCCGCGGTGGGCGATGGCATTGTGCCGGACCTGACCGCCAGCAGGCGTCTGCAGCTCGCGGCCGAAGCCGCCAGGACGCCGGTGATCATCCTGCTGCCGCCGGCGGCATCGGCGCCGCAGTCGGTGGCGCTGACCCGCTGGCGCGTCGCGTCACGGCCGAGCCCCGATGGTCGGCCGCTCTGGAATCTGGATCTGCAGCGGTGCCGCGGTGGCACCCCTGCCAGCTGGCGTGTGGGTTGGGACGATGAGGCGGTGGCTCTCAGTCTGGCTGCCGAGATGGCCGACGGATCGATGGCGGCGGCGGCAGAATGAGCCGGTATCCGGCCCGGTGGTGCTCTATGTCGAGGAGCATCAGGCGCTCAGGATCCATGCGGTCGACGCAGTTGCCGCCGCGGAAGGCCTCGGCCGCGGCCAAGCGCTGGCGGACGCCAGGGCGCTGATCCCCAACCTGATCGCCGCTCCGGCCGACCTGGACGGCGATGCCGCGGAGCTCGGCCGCCTCGTCGATTGGGCGCGGCGGTACTCGCCCCTCGTCGCCGGTGACGGAGCCGACGGCATCCTCGCGGACATCTCCGGCGCCGCCCATCTCGCCGGCGGCGAGGCCGCGCTGCTGGACGATGCGGTTCGACGGTTGATCCGCGCCCGGCTCGAGGCCCGTGGAGCGATCGCCGACACCGCGGCGCAGGCCTGGGCCTGGTCGCGCTTCGCCGGCGGCGGTGTGGTCGCCGCTCGCGCCGGCATTGACGCCTTTGCCGCCCTCCCTGTCGCCGCGCTGAGGCTGCCGCCCCATCTCCTTGGCGGCCTGCAGCAGTTGGGGCTGCGCCGCGTTGGGGACGTCTCGCCTTTGCCCCGCGCTCCCTTGGCCCGCCGCTTCGGATCCGAGCTGCTGGTGGCGATCGATGCGCTCGCCGGCCAGCAGGCGACGCCCGTGACGTTCCAGGCAGAGGCTACCGCCTGGCGCAGCCGCGCCTCGCTGGTGGAGCCCATCTTGACGGCCGAGGCGATCGAGACCGCCCTTCGGGCCCTCCTCGAGCCGCTGTGCGGCCAGCTGGCCTCCTCTGGCCGGGGCGCCCGGTCGCTGATGCTGACCGTCTGCCGGGTCGACGCTACCGCCCAGAGGGTGGCGGTCGGCACCAGCCGGCCGCTGGCCGACGCGGCTGCACTGCTGCGCCTGATCCGCGACCGGATCCCGGACATCGACCCGGGCTTCGGGATCGAGGCCATGGTGCTCGAAGCGACCGAGACCGATCGGGCGACGCTCCTGCAGGCGGATCTCGCCGACGGCCGGGACGTCGGCGCCGGCCTGGCTGACCTGGTCGACCGCATCGTGATCCGCACGGGCCCAGACAGCATTCGCCGCCTCATCCCTGCAGACCGGCACTGGCCCGAGGCCGCGGCCGTCGAGATGCCGGCGACGCTGCCGTTGCCGACGCCAGGGAGTTGGGTGGCCACCGTGCCGCGACCGGTGGTGCTGCTCGACCATCCGGAGGCGATCGGTGCCGAGACCGACGGCTCGGCGCTGCGCGCATTTTCGTGGCGCGGCCGCCGGCGCCTCCTCCATCGTGTCATTGGTCCCGAGCGGATTGAGCCGGAGTGGGGCTGGGACAGCCCGGAGCGCACCCGCGACTACTACCGGGTCGAGGACGATTCCGGCCGCCGCTACTGGATCTTCCTGACCTCCGATGGATCGAACCTCGCCTGGTACATGCATGGGCTCTTCGGATGAGCTACGCCGAGCTCCAGGTGACGACGAATTTCAGCCTTTTGCGGGGTGCGTCGCACGCTCACGAGTTGGCCCGCCAGGCGGCCGCGCTTGGTCACCACGCGATCGCCGTCACGGATCGAAACACCCTGGCCGGCGCGGTCCGGCTGCACCAGGCCGCCACGGATGCCGGACTCCGTCCTGTCATCGGCGCCCGCCTGGACCTGACCGATGCGCCCAGCCTCTTGGTCTATCCGACCGACCGGACCGCCTATGGCCGCCTGTCGCGGATGCTCACCACGGGAAAGCGCCGGACCACCAAGGGCGAATGCTCCCTGCAGCTGGCCGACGTCCTCGAAAACGCCGAGGGGCTGGTGGCGATTGCCCCGCCACCGGAGGGGCGTATCACCCGTGCCGCGGGCGAGCAGCAGCAGCAGCACCTTGGCGTGCTGCGCGCCGCCTTCGGTGACCGACTCTATCTCGGCGTCCAGAACCTGCTGCGCGGTGACGACGCCCGGCGGCTCGCCTGGGCGATCGACGCTGGCTGCCGCCTCGGGATCCCGCTGGTCGCCACCAACGACGTCCAAATGCACGAGCGGCGGCGCCGCGCGCTGCAGGACGTCATGACCTGCATTCGCGAGCGGACCACCCTCCGGGCAATCGGGCGAAGGCTCCACGCCAATGGGGAGAGGTTCCTCAAGGACGAGGCGGCGATGCGCGAGCTCTTCGCCTCCTGCCCGGAAGCCGTCGACCGGACGGCCGAGATCGTGGAGCGCTGCCGCTTTGACCTCGGCACGCTGCGCTACGAATACCCCATCGACACCATCCCAGCGGGCGTCACCGCGCAGCAGCACCTGGTGCAGCTCACCTGGGAGGGAGCCGCCCAGCTCTATCCGGACGGCGTGCCGGACAAGGTGCGCGGGATCCTCGAGCACGAACTGGCCCTGGTCGACCAGCTCGCCTATGCACCCTACTTCCTCACTGTGTACGACATCGTGTCCTACGCCCGCACCGAGGGGATCCTGTGCCAGGGCCGCGGCTCGGCCGCCAACAGCGCGGTCTGCTATGTGCTCGGCATCACCGCGGTCGACCCGGCTCGCAGCGACATGCTCTTCGAGCGGTTCATCAGCCCGGAGCGGCGGGAGCCGCCGGATATCGACGTCGATTTCGAGAACGAGAGGCGGGAGGAGGTCTACCAGTACATCTATCGCCGATACGGCCGCGAGCGGGCCGGCCTGGCGGCAACCGTCATCACCTACCGCAGCAAGAGCGCCATCCGCGACGTCGGCAAGGCGCTCGGCCTTTCCTCCGACACGATCGACCGCCTCGCCCGAACCGCACCAGGCTGGGACCAGGACCTGACCGCTGCCCGGCTACGCGATGCCGGCATCGACCCGCGGGATCGAACCGCTCGGGGCACCCTGGCGCTGGCCGGCCAGCTCTACGGCTTCCCGCGCCACCTCAGCCAGCATGTCGGCGGCTTCGTCATCACGCGCGGGCGCCTCGACGAGTCCGTGCCGATCGAGAACGCGGCGATGGACGACCGGACCTGCATCGAATGGGACAAGGACGACCTCGACGCGCTCGGCATGCTGAAGATCGACATCCTGGCGCTCGGGATGCTGACCTGCGTCCGGAAAAGCTTTGAGTTCCTTGAGGCGCAGACCGGCCGCCCTTTCCGCTGGCACGACGTGCCGCCGGAGGATCCGGCCGTCTACGACATGCTCTGCCAGGCCGACAGCGTCGGCGTCTTCCAGGTGGAATCTCGCGCCCAGATGTCGATGCTGCCGCGCCTGCAGCCGAGGACGTTCTACGACCTGGTCATCGAGGTGGCGATCGTCCGGCCCGGGCCGATCCAAGGTGACATGGTCCATCCCTATCTCCGGCGGCGCCAGAGCAAGGAGCGCGTGGAATATCCCAAGGAGGAGCTCCGCCGCGTCCTCGGCAAGACTCTCGGCGTGCCGCTGTTTCAGGAGCAGGCGATGTCGATCGCCATCATCGCCGCCGGCTTCTCGGCGGGCGAGGCCGATCAGTTGCGCCGGTCGATGTCCGCCTATCGCCGCACCGGTCGGGTCGCCGAGTACCGCGATCGCATGGTCAGCGGCATGGTCGCCCGCGGCTACGACGAGGCCTTCGCCAAGCATTGCTTCAGCCAGATCGAGGGGTTCGGCGAGTATGGCTTCCCGGAGAGCCATGCTGCCTCTTTCGCCTTGATCGTCTACATCTCCGCATGGCTGAAGCGCCACCATCCGGCGATCTTCTGCGCCGCGATCCTCAATTCCCAGCCCATGGGCTTCTACGCCCCGGCGCAGCTGGTCCGGGATGCCCGAGAGCACGGCGTCGAGGTCCGCCCGGTCGACGTCAACCACAGCGATTGGGACTGTGGCCTGGAATCGAGCACTCGCGGCCTGGCCGTGCGGCTCGGCCTCCGCCAAGTCAAAGGGCTACGCGAAGTGGATGCGGCACGGATCGCTGCCGCCCGCGGTGACGGCTACCGCGAGCTTCGCGACGTCTGGCGCCGCGCCGAGGTCACCGTGGCGACGCTGGAGCGCCTGGCCGAGGCCGACGCCTGGCGCTCCATGGGCCTCGACCGTAGGAGCGCTCTATGGGCGATCCGTGGCCTCGGTGATGTGCCGCTGCCACTCTTCGAAGCGGCCGATCGCAGCCGGCGGCTCGGCGACAACCGGCCTTCCGTCGAACTCGCAGGCGAGGCGCAGGTCCTGCTGCCGGCGATGACGCTGGGCGAAGAGGTGGTGCAGGACTACCAATCGCTCAGGCTCAGCCTGAAGGCACATCCGATGTCGCTGCTCCGCCGGCACGTCACCGGCGATGGCATCGTCTCCACGGCCGAGATGCGCGCCGCCAAAGACGGCAGCTGGGTCGCCACCGCTGGCCTGGTGCTGATCCGCCAGCGACCAGGCACGTCCAGCGGGGTGATTTTTGCCACCTTGGAGGACGAGAGCGGCGTCGCCAACATCATCGTCTGGCCACAGATCTACGAGCGATATCGCCGCGCCGTCGTCGGCGGGCGCCTCCTCGAGGTCCGCGGCCGCCTGCAGAAGGAGGGTCTGGTCATCCATCTGATCGTCCGGCACGTCATCGACCGGTCCGAGCTGCTGCGCGAGCTCGGGCGATTGGACGGGCCGGACCAGGGGGAGCCGGAGCTGACGGAGCGCGAGGCCGCGAGCGTCATTCCGGCGCCGCGGGATTTCCGGTGAAACCAAGTGTGGTGAGGCTGCTTCGAACTTAGATCCGAACGTAGAGGAGACAAGTCTTGTCGTCGCCATCGTGTAGTATCGAGGCATGGGAAAGGAAAGTATCCCATATTGCTGGATGAACTGATGCCATGACGAGGGCTTGAGCATCTTCCGCCCAAATCTCACCACGGGTCGACCGATGGGAACTCGGCCGATAAGTAATTCTGGTCGGAAGTCCGCCTCCGAAACGGAAGGCGACGTATCCGTCTTTGTCGACCTCGAGACGGCTAACGGAAGCTGGATTTGCGCGATTTTGGTCCAGTTTCGATACGTAGATCTGTATATCACGTGACAAGGCACAAAGGCGCCGAAATTGCTCGTTACCCCAGATCTTATCAGTCCGCTTGTTTATCGCATCGGGAAATCTCATCCCCGGCTTAATCTGAAGCGGATACCGTGCTTCGAACAGGATAAACTCCTTCATGAGCTTGAGATCAGATCTACGGGCACCCGTAAGCGGCAGGCAAATCTCTTCCGCCATCTCGTCGAGGTTGTGTCCGTAAATTTTCTTAACATCGCGTGAAAACATTTCTTGCCGGCAATTGCGGTATAGCTTTGCGATGCCTGCCTTAAGGTACATTTCTACAGAATAGCCAAGCAGAAGGCAGGATGATCTGGGCAGTCCCAACAATTCGATCCAAGCTCTCGATCGTGGGCGATCACCAAGGCTGACGGACGCGGAGAATCGACGCTTGCGCCATAACCATGTCGCTCGCATGACTCGAGCCGAGGCCAACAACCCGTCGCCCTCCTCGATCCATGCCCTGGCTTCGGCGGCCGTTGGCATTGCTTATTCCACCAGGGTGGCGCGTCCGGCTATCAGGTCAGCAACGCAGTCGAGGCGCTGCTGCCGGCCAGGCGCTGGTACTCTGCATCATAGGGCGCCTGCAAATCGTCGCTGTCGCCCTTCGGGCCAACACGGGCGACGTGAAGTTGTCCGTCGGGCAACGGCAGTTGCATGGCAATCGGATCCGGTGTGGTCAGCCAGGCCTGCCATTTGTCGGGCCTCAGAATTACCGGCATCGCCTTATCATGGATCGGCTTCACGATGCTGTTGGGCTCGGTCGTGAGGAAGGAAAACAACTTGTGCTCCCCTTCAATCCTGTCGGCTTTAGTGCCGCGGGCGCCCGTCCAGGGGCGCCAAATTCCGGCGAAGCCGAACGCGGGCCGCGCGGCGCTCGACCCGTCCTTCATCGCGAACCAAGCCACGGGCCTCTTCTTCGTCACCGGGTCGGGGGTCGGCAGGTACTCGCTGAAGGAGGTGGCGGGCACGACGACGCGCCACTCCGGCTTCAGCCAGCCCTTCCAGAAGTTGCTCGAGAGGTTGCGGACGTTCGTGACGTAGGACGGATTCGGACCGACCGGGGGGAAGCCCCAGCGCATCATCTCGAGGCGTCGGTTGCCGTTGGCGTCGAGGCGCAGCACGGGCGCCTGGTAGTCCGGGAAAACCGAGGCCATCCCGGAAAAGTTGCCGAGGTCGATGTCGAGCGCTTCGGCCAGACGCCTCAGCTCCTCCTGGGTGGTGTTCACGGCATAGAGATTGCAGATGTGGACGGCCCCCACTTGTCAGGACTGAAGCAGACTTCTGACCTGATCGCTTGCTATCAGATGTCCGGCCTGTTTGTGCGAGACAAGCTCGCTGGCCGAGATGGTGTTCGCTACGCACGCTCCAAACACATTGGCGACATCAGTGTGCCAGTGCAATCTTCGGAATGTCGCGCGTACCGACCGACCGGTCGCTCCATCTACTCGTTCCTGCAAGTTAGGTCGGCTATCCGACGAGCAGTCTCGCTAGCCCGCGGCGCCGTGTCTCGATCAAGTCGGCATGGGCGCTTGCGTCCGGTTGTAGACGCCTCCCGACACCATCAGCCGCCACGCGATGCGGGCGAACTTGTTTGCGAGTGCGACTGCCACCAGCTTGGGCGGCTTTCGCTGCATGATACCTGCCAGCCAGGGCGATGCCTTGGTGTTGCCCTTGCGAATGTGCCTGAGGAGTGCGGTTGCGCCAACGATCAGCGTCGACCGGATAGAAGGATCGCCCGCCTTAGTAATCCCGCCGAGGCGTTGGCGGCCGCCCGTAGAGTGATCCCTGGGCGTTAACCCAAGCCAGGCTGCGAACTGGCGACCAGACTTGAAAGTGTCCGCTGGCGGAGCCTTCATGCTGAGCATTGTCGAGCCGATCGGGCCCACGCCAGGAATTGTCGCGATACGTCGGCTGAGTTCGTCGGCGCGATGCCACTTCATCAACTTGCGATCAATCTCGCCGAGCCGGGCTTCGACGGCAGCGTACTCTTTCGCCTGGAACTGGAACAGCTCGCGGGCCAGCTCGGGCAGCGTGTCATCCTCGAGCACGCGCCTGATCAGGGCGTTGACGTTTTGCCGACCGGCTGGCCCGACGATGCCAAACTCAGCGGCATAACTGCGGAAGGCGTTCGAGAGCTGCGACTTTACCCCGACAAGTCGCTCTCGCACGGTCATCAGCATACAGGCAGCCTGACGATCGCGCGACTTGACCGACACGAAGCGCATCGTCGGCCTGGTTACTGCCTCGCAAAGCGCTTCGGCGTCGGCCGCGTCGTTCTTCCCCCGTTTCACGTACGGTTTCACGTACTGGGGTGGGATCAGCCTCACCTCGTGGCCAAACGACTGCAGCAACCGCGCCCAGTGGTGAGAGCTGCCACAAGACTCGATGGCGACGAGGGTCGGAGCAAGCTTCTCGAAGTAGCGGATCATCCCAGCTCGCCGCAACTGGCGACGGACAACCACGGCCTCGTTCTCATCGACCCCGTGAGGTTGGAAAATCGACTTGGAGGTATCCATGCCGATGCGTACGGGTGTGTTCACTGGACTCTCCTCTCATAGGGCCTAACGCCGAAGCATCAAGAAACCGCTGGGATGAGAGGCCGTCCACACCAACACATCGGCGCCTCCCCTTGTTGGGGTGCATTTTGCACGGTGCGGCCGCGGCGAGGAAGGTGCGGTCGGGCTGGCCTCTTGGGTAGTGTCTCAGTTTGATTTTCCGCAACGGGTGGAAAGTGGTCCGGCCGCTTCTGGACGAACTCAGCGGGAACCGGACGTTCAGGCATTGCTGGGACTGGCCGTTAGAGGTCCGTCCGCTCGATGTCTGGGTACTAACTCTTACCGACCTCAGACGCGGCTATGCGGTCGGCTTCGGCAGCCGTGAGAACGCCACGACGGTCTGCCCGGTCGGCTTCTTCGACCGCTCAATCCGGTCTGATTCGGCCGGGATCACGTCTACACGACAAGGGCACACTCGACCCAGCCATTGACCAGCAACTTTCCTCATCCCCATACTTGAAGAGTGCGAGCGCGCGAGGAGAATGCGATGGTGGACGTCGTCAATCAGACCAACCCTAGGCACCTCGCCAAGGCAAGTCCAGGCGAGAAGGGAACGGGCATCTTCGCGATCCCGGACCCAACCAGCTCAAATTTCGGGGCCGCCCAGGTCGTCGAGGTTAGTGACATCACTTACGACGAATGCATCGCTCGCGGCGAGTTCACCCTCGGGTTCAAGTGGATTCCGCAGAGCGTTGCTCAAACCGTCGGTCCCTGTGTAGTAGCGGGCCAGCCATGCGTCAAAGATTGCGGCGATGATGCCCACTGTATTTGCGTCAAGGGGCGATGCGTGGGGCTTCCGTGAGAGTTCTACTCGGCCTCATCATCCTCTGCCTGGCTGCTGCAGGAGTAATCTATGGGGGCGTAAGCCTGTTCTTTCGCCACAGCAGCGGCTTGCTCGATTCGGCTGCGCCGACAAAACTCTCCGATATCATGCCTCAACTCCTGGCGGCGGTGGCAACCGTGACGGCGGCTCTGGTAGGTGGAGGCGTGGCCCTAATCAACTGGCTGGCACAACGTGACTTGGCGTCAGTCCAACGCAAATACCTCCATGATCTGGAGGTCAAAAAGTCTGCGCTGAGCGGCCAACTTGAGGACAAGAAGAGCGCGTTGAGCATCGAGCTCGAGCGGGAGAAAGCCCAAATCGACGTGCTGAAATCCGAAGTGTCTCGGAATCTAGCACTTTTTCAACGGGCTATCGATGTCATCGGCCGATACGCGAGTACGGTCCGGACATTGAGGCGAGGGCTCTTTGACCCTGATCGCGTCGAGGAATGCGAAACGGAGATGCGGAGCCTGCTTATCGAATTCGACCGGACGACAGATCCGTTTGACTCCATTCAAAAATTCCTCACGTTTGGGATTTACGTCAAGGAGCGGGCGGAAAGGAAGTCTACGCCGCAGGGGTTCAAGGACTTGTGGGCAGAGAAGCTACGCGGCGAGCGGGTCAGCACCACGTTCGCCCGCTTTGAGGATAATGCCCTTGTTGCGATCAGGAGGACGAGAGAAGCGTGTCTAGCGGATAACGCGCTGAGTACGTCTTAAACGTCTTGGATGGAATGGGTTCAGCTTGGGGATCGTCATGAGAACGCCGATCGAGGGCAGTCTCGCTGCGAGCGGCGCCCAGCCGCTAGTACCTCTGCGGGGTTTGACGGGTCTGACACAGAAGCAGACGCGTTGAGCGTTGCAGCGAACGGCCCCGCGCCGAAGATCTACCGTTGTGCCACGAAGTAATTCTAGGCGTCCATCAAAGGTTCTTCGCCGCTTGTGTCTTTAAGTCTGAAAGGGAAGTCGTCTAACGCCAGACTAGACATTGTATAACCCTTTGATCTAGCACCGTTCTTGATATTCGGATATGATTTATACTTTATCTTATTCCAGGTTGGTTCAAACATGCGAATCAGCATTGCCTCCAATTCATTGGTAGCTTCCGGGTCACCTTGCCTCATCCAAGGGCTGTAAAACGCCAAGCACCGCGGATCGGGCGGATAGATTTCGAAATGGTGATAGACAGGTGTCGTTCCTTCGGGAAGAAGAAACGGAAGCGCGGTATCGATAAAAATTTCTTCAACGCCAGAGATCTCAAGCGTAATGAGCCCGATCTCAAGCGCGGGATTACAATGTCCTTGTCCTTTAGCTTTCCCAAGTGTCAGAGCCGACTGCAGGGGCGTGTGCCCGGTAAGTCTATCCCAAACGGTCTGTGAAAAAGCCTGGCCAATATATTGAACTTCGTAATCAGTGAAGGCGTCCATATCCCCTGCGCCGAGGAGCGGCAGACCCCGGGTGGTGGATTCGAACAACAGCTTTTGTGGACTCCACCAGACCAGGAATTGGTCCTCCTTGAAGACACGAATTCCGGCGACGTTCCTATATGGAGGTCCGTCCTGTGGAGCATCACGATGAAACTCAACGCGAAATTCTATAGCCTCATTGACAGATAGATTAAATACTTCTCCCAGATCAAGAATGCAGTGTATTATTTTTTCAGATCCCTCGGTAATGTCAAATTGTATTTTGCCATTTCCAGGATATACGTTGTCGAACCACAGCATTGGCCTCTGGACGATGATATAGATCGTTGATCTCTGTAGGCGTTCTTGTATCACCCTCTCACTCTTGAGGTGTTCGAATTCCCACGCGGAGACAGGCGGGTAGACCGCTTTTGCATGGATGCGTGCGAACTTCACGCCTGTAGTCTTGACCATACGAAATCTCCTTGCATGGCCCTCACACGTCAGGGCGACGGCCGGAGGGCAAAGAATGGCGTGACCGGTCGCGAGGTCAACTATCTCAATGCCAGGAGCTCGCCATCCACACCGGCGTGCACAAGGTCGCGAACGAGTCGGCGTTGGTGACGAATAGCTGACGAGGCTGGAGCTCATGTCCGGCCACGAGGCCGGTCAACTGGCTCTATTGCGCTAGGCACCCGCGGTGCCAAGCTTCACCGAGCCGCCGATCGTCGTCTCGGCCCGTCGGGTGACGATCCTTTTCGCATCCATGCGGAGCGGCCCGGGCGGGGCCACACTGGTCGGTTGCCGGCTTCGCCGTCGGCATCCTCAACCGCCCAGAGAGGCCTCTATCCGCCCGGTCTCGCGCGGCGCTCGTCCCGGGTGCCGGCTTCGCCGTCGCTATACTCACCCGGGCCGGGATCCTCTTTTCAGCTCGGCCGCCGTTGGCGGCCGAGCCGAGACCCACAAGCCCGCGAATGCGGGCCGAGAAACCTGTTCCTGTTTCGGTTGGCAAGCGCGATCGGGGGGTATCCCCAAAATTTCTGGCGCTTCGCCACCAGAAATCCCGGGCGATCCCCCTCCACCCCGATCCCGCTTGCCAACCTGATACCCGCCTCGCCGGCGGCGTCCTTCGACCGCATGCGCGGACCGAAGCGCAAACGACGAGGAAAAGGGACATGAACGACACGACGATAATCCAGCGCGGAACGCGGGTTCACTGCATCCTGGCCCATGCCGGCGAAGGCGTGGTGACCGCGGTTCGGGAAGATCCCAATGCGAGAAACACCTATGTGATCGGCCTGCCCGGCTTGGAGCGGGTGCGGTCGACGGGCCAGCACCTCTATGACGTGGTGTTCCTGAATGGCCACTTCTCCCAAGGGGTGCCGGAAACCATCTTCCGCGGCGTTCAGTGGCACATCCTGGAGAGGCTGGCGGAGGAGGAGGAGATTGCCCGGCTCGTCGCCGCTCATCTGCAGCTCCGGGCCGAGGACGAAGCCGCAGCCGAGCGGCGGCGGTTCGCCTTCGAGGTCGAGCGGGATCAGCTGAAAGCCGATCCGGCGAATAAGCATTTGACCCAGGGCGACGACCAGTCGAGCGGGCTTCTGGCCGCGAAAAACATCCGGGCCGTCCTCAGGCGCGCGTTTCCGGGGGAACGGTTCTCGGTCCAAAAGCGGTCGTGGGGCACGGTGTCGATCCAGTGGGAGGACGGGCCGACCGAGGAGCAGGTGCGCGGCTTGGTCGACCGGTTCCGCAGCGGTAGCTTCGACGGAATGCAGGACCAGTATGTGTCCGAAAAGACGCCGTGGAACGCCGTGTTCGGCGGCACGAAATACCTCAATCTCACCCGGTTCCACAGCCCAGCCCTGATCACCCGTGCGATCGCGGAGGTGATGGCTCAGCTCGGCGACATCGGAGTCGGAGTGTCGACGGCCGAGGACTACGCCGCCGGCAAGCTCTGGGACATCGAGGTCCCGGGCGCTCACGGCCTCGAGAGCCTGATCCGCATGCGGGCAAGCCGCTTGGCCGGCTGAGACTCCACGGGGGAGGCGTGGCCTCTCCCGTCCCGAACCCTGGCATAGAGAGACAGCCATGAATCGCTATGAAGCAAAGCAGGAGGCCCGTCGGGCTCGTCTGAAGGCGTGGGCCGAAAGGGCCGCGACCGAGGCAACGGCCCAATTCCAGCGCGCCGACGCCATTGCGTCGATGATCCCCTTCGGCCAGCCCATCCTCATCGGGCACCACTCCGAGGGGCGGCATCGCGCAGATCTGAAGCGGATCCACAACGGCATCGGCAAGGGGGTCGAAGCCACGAAACAGGCCGAGACCCTGCAGCAGCGGGCCGCCGCCGTGGGGACTGCGGGGATTTCCTCGGACGATCCGGAGGCAGTCGCCAAGTTGAAAGCCAAGCTGGCGAAGCTGGAGGAGGACGTCGCGCGGATGAAGCGCGCGAACGCTGCCCTGCGGCGCGAGGATCACAATGCGCTCGTCGAGTTGGGGTTCACGGGAGGGCAGATCGCCAAGCTTCGGGAGCCCGATTTCGCCGGCCGTGTCGGCTTCCCGGCTTACGTGTTCACCAATGCCGGCGCCGAGGCACGCCGTCTCCGTGCGCGCATCCAGCGGTTGGAGCGCCGACAGCATGAGGAGAGCCGGACCTACGCTCTGGAGGACGGGACCAGGATCGTTTTCAACGTCGAGGCGAACCGGGTCCAGGTCCTGACGCCAGGCAAGCCGGATGAGGCGAGGCGCCGCGCGCTGAAGGGCTGCGGCTTCCGCTGGGCGCCGTCCGAGGGCGCATGGCAGCGACACCTTTCGCTCAATGCCCTTTGGGAGGCGTGCCGCCTGTTCGGCGCGCCGTTCCCGCCGCCTGTCGATCTGCTGGACCAGGCTAACCTGGAGGAGTGATCGGGAAGCAATCCCCACAGCGTCTGTCCAATTGGACATGTGCAAATGGACATGTCCAATTGGACACTAAATCAGGCCGAGCAACCGTAACGCTCTCATCACACAATAGGTGCAGCCATGACCGAGCTGGTCGAAACCGTGTTGATCCCCTTCAACAAGCTGGTGCCCTCTTCCCGCAATGTCCGTAAGACGGGTGGGCAGGATGTGGACGATCTGGCCGAGAACATCGCGGCCGAAGGGGTGTTGCAGAACCTCCTAGTCATCCCCGCCAAGAAGGGCCGGTTCGAGGTGATCGCCGGCGAACGCCGTCGACGCGCCTTCGGCAAGCTGGTCGGAACTGGCCGCAAGGCTGAGACCGACTCCTTGCCTTGCGTCGTTCGATCGGCCGAAGAAGCCGAGCGCCTGTCGCTGGCGGAGAACACCCTTCGAGAGGCCATGCATTGGCTGGACCAGTTCGAGGCCTTCAAGCTGCTGGTCGAGGCTGGGGATAGCATCGAGGATGTCGCTGCGCGCTTCGGCGTGTCCCCAACTGTTGTCACCCGTCGGATGAAGCTCGCGAACGTGTCGCCGGTCCTGCTCGAGGCGGCGCGGCAGGAAAAGGCCTCTCAGGAACAGCTCATCGCATTGTCCATCACCGACGACCACGCGCTTCAGGAGCAGGTTTGGAAGGCAGCCCGGCACGAATGGGACCGCAACCCCCAGCACCTGCGGGTGGCGATCACCAGGGGGCAGGCGCATGCGAAGCACGACCACATCGCGCGGTTTGTCGGGGTCAAGGAGTACAAGAAGGCCGGCGGCGCCATCGTGCGAGACCTGTTCGGTGATGACCAGTACCTGACCGACGCCGAGTTGTTGCAGCGCCTGGCCCGCGCGAAGCTGGACGAGGCGGTGGAGACCGTGCGCGCCGAGGGGTGGTGCTGGGTCGAACCGGTCGAGCATTTCGACTACGGGGTGATGTCGCGCTACGGGCGCATCTATCCTATCCCGGTTGCCCATTCGGCCGAGGAAGCCACCGAACTGGAGGCGCTGCGGCAGGAGGCGGAGCAGATCGAGCTTGATCACGGCGACGAGCCGCCCGACGACTTCGCCGCCCGACTCCAGGAGATCGATGCTCGCGTCGAGGCCCTGAGCGGCACGACCCGCGGCTTCAAGCCCGAGGAGATGGCAATTGCGGGTGTCTTCGTCGGGATCGACCACAACGGCGGATTGCGCCTGGAAAAGGGGTATGTCCGGCCGGAGGACAAGCGGAAGCTCGCCACCCTGCAGAACAACCCGCGTCTGGGCCCCTCGGCCGAGGATGAGGTCGACCAGGAGACGCAGGGCCTGTCCGCGAAGCTGGTCGAGGACCTGTCGGCCCACCGTTCAGCCGGCCTGCGTGCCACGCTGATGGACCGGCCCGATATTGGCCTGAGCGCCGTCGTCCATGCGCTTGCCCCTCGTGTGGTGTACGACTTCGGGGGACATGACGTGTCGGCGTGCCACATCAGCGGCACCGACTCTCATTGGGCGATGAAGGCCAGCGCCGCCGGGATGGAAAACACCAAGGCCTGGACGGTTTTCGTGGAGCGTCGGGAAGAATGGCGCAAGCGGCTGCCGGCGAACACGGCAGACCTGTGGAGCTGGATTGTCGAGCAGGACCGCGACACGCTTCTCTCCCTCCTCGCGTTCTGCGCCGCTTCGACCGTTGACGTGATCGTGAAGGCCGGCGGCGCGAAGCCCAGCGGAACCCACCGCCACGGCGACAAGCTGGCGGCCGCGCTCGGCCTCGACATGGCCGATTGGTGGACCGCGACGTCAGAGGGTTATTTCGGGCGGATCAGCAAGGCGTTGATCGTGGAGGCGGCCCGGGACGCGCGCGGCGTGGAGGACCTGGAGGTGCAGGCCCTTGGCGCTCTGAAGAAGGGCCCCGCGGCCGTCGAGGCGGAAAGGTTGGTCGCCGGCATGCGCTGGTTGCCGGCCTACCTAAGGCCGAAGGCCGCCGGCGCTGCCTGATCGCAGTTGCTGGGAGTGGCCGGCACGACCGGCCACATCCACCAGTTGCCTGGATGCGAGCAGATCACGCGGTTCGCTGGCTGCGCCACCCCCCCGGGGGGGGGGGGGGGGGGCGGGGGGGGGCGGGGGGGGGGGGGGGGGGGGGGGGGGGCCCCCCCCGCCCCCCCCCCCCCCCCCCCCCCGCGGGGGGGGGGGGGGGGGGGGGGGGCGCCGGCGGCGCCGCCAGAGGGATGCCGCCCCTGCTCCCCGCATCGACAACCCCCTCCC
>NZ_JAVDPW010000017.1:0-102540 GCF_031453975.1 Inquilinus ginsengisoli | reverse complement strand
CTTTCCGCGCCCCGGTCCGGGTGGCCACCCGGACCGGGGCATCCCGCTCTCGCGGAATGATCCTTTCTACCCTCTTTCCAACAGACAATTGCGAGCGTAGCGAAGCAATCCATGGGGCAGCCCGGACTGGCGCCATGGATTGCTTCGTCGGCTTCGCCTCCTCGCAATGACGGAGAGGGGTGAGCGGCGGCCCTACGCCGCCGCGGCTTCGGGCGCCTCGACCAGCCGGGCCGGGGCCACGCCGTCCTTCTCGATCCGCCAGTGGCGGTCGTGGAAGGCGGCGACCTTGGGGTCGTGCGAGATGGTCAGCCAGGTCGTGCCGGGCAGCCGGTCGCGCAGCAGGGCGAACATCCGCTCCTCGGTCGCCTCGTCCAGCGCGCTGGTCGCTTCGTCCAGGAACAGCCAGTCGGGCTTGGTCAGGATGGCGCGGGCGATCGCCAGCCGCTGCTGCTCGCCCGGCGACAGGCGGCGGGCCCAATACTCCTCCTGCTCCAGCGCCGGCACGAGATGGCTGAGATCGACCGCGCGCAGCGCCTCCGCCGCGGTCTCGGCCGGCACCTCCTCCGGCTTGGCCGGGTAGGCGACGGCGGTGTGCAGGCTGCCCAGCGGCAGGTAGGGCCGCTGCGGCAAGAACAGCACCCGGGCGTTTCCGGGCAGGCGGATCTTGGCCTTGCCGAACGGCCAGATCCCGGCCAGGGCGCGGAACAGCGTGCTCTTGCCGGCGCCGGACGGGCCGGTCAGCAGCAGCCGGTCGCCGGGCTGGACCGACAGGCCGTGGCCTTCCAGCAGCGGCTGGCCATCCGGCAGGGCAAGTTGAACGGTCTCGACCGCCAGATTGGTGCGGGTATCGGACGCCATGTCGATGCCGCCGGAACGGGCCGCGGCTTTGGCGTCCTCCAGGCTGCGGCGGAAGCCGGTCAGACGATCGACGGTCGCCTTGTAGTCGGCCAGCGTGGAATAGGCGCTGACGAACCAGGACAGCGAATCCTGCACATTGCCGAAGGCCTGGATCACCTGGACGACGCCACCGAGCTCGATGGTTTTGGCGAAGTATTGCGGGGCGACGAGGATGCCGGGAAACACGGCGGAGGCTTGGCCGTAGGCGGAGGTGAAGAAGCCGAGCTTCTTCGTCCGGCTCATCAACTGGTAGAAATTCTCCATCACCCCGCCGAACAGGCGCAGCAGCCCCTGCCTCTCGCTCGCCTCGCCGCCATAGAGCGCGATCGCCTCGGTGTTCTCGCGGAACCGGACCAGGCCGAAGCGGAAATCCGCCTCCCGCTTCTGCTGCATGAAGTTCAGCCGGATCAGCGGGCGGCCGAGGAGATGCGTCAGGATGGTGCCGACGATGGCGTAGACGATGGCGGCCCACAGCATGAAATGCGGGATCGTGATGCCGCCGCCGCCGAACAGCGGGATGGTCAGGGGCGCCGCCAGCCCCCACAGGATCACGGCGAAGGAGAACAGGTTCACCACATTGCCGAGGAAGCTGAGGCTGAGGGTGAGGGTGCCGTCGACGAATTGCTGGATGTCGTCGGAGATGCGCTGGTCGGGGTTGTCGGTCGCGCCCGTCGTCAGCTGCTGGCGGTAATAGGCCCGGTCGGCCAGCCATTCGCCGAGCAGGTGGTCGGTCATCCAGCGCCGCCAGCGGATGCGCAGCCACTGCCCGAGATAGACCGCGTAGACGCCGCGCAGGACGGACACCGTCGCCAGGCCGCTGAAGATCGCGATCTCGCGCCAGAACGCGGGCTGATTGTAGTCCTGCAGCGCCTGGTAGAAGCGGTTGTACCAGAAGCTGAACTGCACGCTGAGAAAGACGGCGCCGAGTGTGCAGGCGATGATCACGACCAGCAGCCCGATCGCCGGCCATTTCTCCTTCGAGCGCCAGAACGGCATCAGGAGGGCGAAGAAGTCCTTCCAGAACTGCCGTGTACCCTGCTTCATCTCGCCACTCCGCTCCGCCGGCCGATCCTCGGGTGCAACCCCCTGCCGTCATATCGTGACAGCCGGGGTCGCACCCGTGAATTCCCCGTCATGCGGCGGTCATATCGGCGTGATCAACGCAGCGCGGGAAGGATTGTCTCCCGGTCCACCGTCGTCCAGCTGCCCGGCGGCAGGTCGCCGAGCTCGACATTGCCGATGGCGACGCGGACCAGCCGCAGGGTGGGATGGCCGACCGCCGCCGTCATCCGCCGCACCTGGCGGTTGCGGCCTTCGGTCAGGGTCAGGCGCAGCCAGGTGGTCGGGATCGCCAGCCGGAACCGGATCGGCGGGTCGCGCGGTGCCAGCTCCGGCTCCGTCTCCAGCCGCTCGGCCACGCAGGGCTTGGTCCGCCCGTCGGTCAGGGCGATGCCCGCGGCCAGGGCCTCCAGCGCCTCGTCCGCCGGCTCGCCCTCGACCTGCACCAGATAGGTCCGGGGGTGGCCGTGCTTCGGGTCGAGCAGCCGCTTGATCAGCGGGCCGTCATCGGTCAGCAGCAGCAGCCCCTCGCTGTCGGCGTCGAGGCGGCCGGCGGCGTAGATCCCGGGCGGCAGGCCGAATTCGTTCAGGCCGCGCCAGCGCCCCTCCGGCGTGAACTGGCTCAGCACGCCATAGGGCTTGTGGAGCAGCACGTAGCGGCACTGGTCCGGGGCCGGCGCCGGCCGCGTCTTCCGCTCCTCGCGCCAGCGTTCCCCCGGCTTGGCGGATTTCGCCCGCGGCGCGTCGCCGATCAGCTTGCGCGAGGAGGTCAGGGGCCGGGCCACGGACGGCCGGGGACGGGCGGCGGGGGCGACGGCCGGCTCCGGCGGGTCCTCGGCCTTGCCGCGCGCGGTGACCGATGGCACCCGGCCGCGCGGCCGGCGCCGGTCGGGGACGATCTCCTCCGGCGGCTCCTCTCCGCCATCCCACAGCCATTCCGGGATGGTGGCGAACTCACCGCCCTTGTCGGCACCGGGGCGGGATTTGGCGCCGGGCTTGCCGCGCGCCGGACGCCTGGCGCCGGCCGGCGGGTCGCCCGGCTTGGCGCCGCGCGCACCGGTGGCCGGGCCGCGCCGTCCGGCGCGGCTGTCGTCGCGGGACTCTTCGCTGTGCCGGCGGTCCGCGCCCGCCAGGTCGCGCTTGCCCTTGGGGGCCGCGGCGCGGGCCGACGGGGCCTTGCCGCGACCGGAGCGCGGGGCGTCTTCCGAGGGTGCCCGGTCATCCCGCCGCGAGCTGCGCGCGGATGAGGGGGCGCCGCGGCCGCGCGGTGGCCGACGCTCGGTGCCGGCCTCGTCCTCGGTGGCCCGAGTGCGGGTGGGGCGGCCGGGGCGCGCCGGACGACGCTCCGCCGACGGGGTCGCCGAATCTTCCCGCCGCGCGGGTCTCGGCGCGGCGTTGCGGGTGCGGGTCGGACGGCGCTCGCCGATGGCCTCGTCCTCGGTCGCTCGGGCGCGGGGGCGGCCGGGGCGCTGGTCGCCACGAGTCGGGCGACGCTCCGCCGACGCGGCCGGCGACTCCTCCCGCCGTGCAGGCCGCGGCGCGGCGCTGCGGCTGCGGGGCGGACGGCGCTCGGCGCGATCGCCTTCGTCCGGCTCCGCCGGCAGGAAGCGCGGAACCTTGCCCGGGCGGGCCTTGCGGCCGGGGCCGTGGTTGCCCGACGGGACCGGCGGCGCATCGTCGGTCCGGGGGCTGCGTCCGCGCGGAGGGCGGCGCGGGCCGCTGCCGGCGGCCTCGCCTTCGCCGGCGGAGGTCGGGGTCTTGGCCGAGCGCCGGTCGGTCGGCTTCGATCCGGCACCGCCGCGTGGCGGGCGGCCGGCACCGGATTTCGGGGGGCGGGGGGGCTTGGTCATGTCGTGGCCTGTCGGCGGAGGAAATCGGCGATGCGGTCGGCCTCGGGCCGCATCGCGTCCACAGTTCCGATCATGTGAAGGCAGCCGTGGATCATGCCGGGCCACAGGCGAAATTCGTACGGCCGGCCATCACGGGCCAGTCGATCGGCGAGCAGTTCACTGTCATTCCTCAGGCAATCATACTCCGCCGCGGCCAGGTAGAGCGGCGGCAGGTCGGCAAGATCGGCGGTGAGCGGGGCCGCGAGCGGAGTCCGCCGGTCGGTGCCCGCCGGCACATAATGGTTCCAGAACCACTCCATCTCGGCGGTGGAGAGGAAATAGCGGTTATCCGCACCATAGGCCAGATGCGATGGCGTGTCGTGGTCCGGCGCGAAGACCCCGTAGATCAGGGCGGCGCCGCGCAGCGGGGTCTCGCCGGCATCGCGCAGCGACAGCAGGGCGGCCAGAGCCAGGTTGGCGCCGGCGGAATCGCCCGCGATCACCAGCCGGCCGGGATCGATGCCCCAGTCGCGTCCATGCGCGGCGAGCCAGCGCACCGCCGCGACGCAATCCGCGAGCGGGGCCGGGAAGGGGTGCTCCGGCGCCAGCCGGTAGGCGACGCTGACGACCTTCAGCCCGGAGCGCACCGCCAGCTCGCGACAGATGCCGTCATGGCTGTCGAGGTCGCACAGCACCCAGCCGCCGCCATGGATGTAGATGACGGCCGGCGACAGCTCCGCCGTGCCGGGGTCGTACAGCCGGGCGGTCATCGCGCCGCCAGGGCCGGGGATGGTGCGGTCCTCGACCCGCGCCACCGTCGGGGCACGCTCGTTGAGCAGCGGCAGGACGGCCGCCATGCCCTGGCGCGCCGCGGCCGGGGACAGGCTTTCGAGCGGCGGGCGGTCGCCCGAAATCGCGGCGATCCGCTCCAGCATCCGGGCGACCTGCGGATCCAACGCCATGATGTGGCCTTGTTTACTTGATGAAACCGATCGCCGCACGGCTGGTGGGAACCAATAGATCGATGCAGCGTTCGACCGCTGCGTCCCCCGCCTTGCAAGTCAAGACATCATTCAACAGCACCCGGCCGAAATTTCCGCAATCATGCCCGGCGATCTCGAACACCTTCACCATGGTTTTGCCCGCGGCCAGCGGCGCCATGTCGACGGCCAGTTGGTCGACGATGATGCCCTTCGGATCGAAGACCACGAGGTCGAGCTGCATATTGCTGAAGTTCCGGGGGGTGCCGTTGTGCATCACCATGAAGGCGCGGCAGCCGTTGTTGCCGGGCTCGAGCTTGTTGAGCTCGATGTCGATGCCCTCCTTGGGCGTCGACTCGGGGGGCTGCTTTTCCTGCGCCAGCGCCGGAAAGGCGACAATCGCAACAAAAGCTGCGAAAAAACTTGCCGTCCTGAATCGAGCGAAACGGCGGGTCTTGGGGTTCTGGCGCGGCATCTGGGCTCCCGTCGATCTGGACTCGCAAGGCGCGCCATGATACCCGCGCCCCCCGTGACCGCAATGAAATGCACTGAGGCGGTCGGTGTTCCCGGGTTTGCAAGCTGCGACCCAAGGATTGCGGGTCGCGATCCGGGACCTGACCGTCGGCGCAGAACGTTGCCCCGTCTCCCGGCGACGCCGGGCGCTTTGCGCCTCGCGGGCCGAAATTTCCACCGCCCGGTCGGCGGTGGCGGGCGGCATCCGGATGGTCACCATCCGGCGCGCCGACCGGAAGGAGGAGGGGCATGACGTGGAAGGGCCACCTTCTTCTGTCGATCGCACTGGTGGGGGCCGTGGCCCTCGGTGGCGTGATCGGGATCGATTCTGCGCGTCCGACACCGTCGCCCGTCATTGCCGTGGATCTGACCCAGATCGCGGTCGAACAGGCGCGCCTGGTCGACCCGGCGGAGGCGGCGCGGCCCCATCCCGCGGTCGCGGCGGTGGTGCGCTTGGCCGCGGCCCGGCAACCCGCGCGCCCGGTCACCTCCAGGCTGCTCCACATCTTCTTCGGCACGGCCTTCGCCGGCGTGCCCCGCTTCACCGATCTGGCATCTCCGCCGCCCCTTGAGCGTCCAGGGCTGGACCCCTGGGCGGGGGCGATGCAGGAGGTGGCGCGCATAACGCCGCCGCCGCCGCAGGACGCTGTGCCCGCCCTGGTGCCGGTCAGCCTGCCGTCCGGCCAGGCCGCCCTCGCCGATCCGGTCGAACGCCTGGCCGACCCGCAGCCCACCGCCGGGCCGCTGCCGGTGGCGCCGCCGCCGGTGCAGGCGACCGCCGAACCGCCGCTGGCCCCGGCCGCGGGGGTGGAGGCGGCGCCGGTGGCGCTGGGATCTGCGCTGCTGCCGGCCCAGCCCGGCACTGCCACGGTGATCGACACCACCTCGCAGACGGCGAAGCCCATAGTGGTGGCCTCGCTGGCGCCGACCAAGGAACTGCTGGCCGAGGCCGTCGGCCCGGCGCCTGCGCCGGTGGCGGCGATCGTCCCGGTCGCCGCCGCCCCGGCCCCGGCGGCGCCCGGCGTCGCGGTGCAAGCCGGATCGGACCGCGCCGTGGTCGCCACCGACGATCTGCATGCCGAACAGCCGGCCGGCCCCGGGGTCGCCCCGGTCTGGGCCCGCTCGCGCTCCTCGTTGCTGCGCGTCGCCCGGCCGGAGCCCGAGGTGTCGGAGCGGCTGGACGTCGCCCTGGCCCGCGCCGTGTCGCTGATCGAACCGGCCGGCGCCTCCTGGCTGCGCACCGCCGAGGCGGATGGGGCCGGCCGCCGCCTGACCGGCTGCGGCCTGGGCGACCTCGCCTGCTCGACCTTCGTCGCCGGCAGCGGCAGCGCGCTCGACCAGCCGTCGCCGCTGCTGGCCCGCCATGCGGGCGAAACGCTGTCGATCGGCGGCGTCCCCCTGCCGGCCGCCGGCCCGGACGCCGAGAAGGCGCTGCGATGCCTCGCCTTCACCGCCTATACCGAAGCCGGCAACCAGGGCACCCGCGGCATGGCCGCGGTGGTCTGGGTGGTGATGAACCGCATCGCCGTATCGGATGATTTCGGCGATTCGCCCTGCGAGGTCCTGGCCGATCCCGGCCAGTTCGAACCGCTGCAGCGGCCGCGCTTCCGCGCCTTCGCCAAGGCCGTGCGCAGCGGCGCCATGCCGAAATTCCCGCAGCCGCTGAACCCGCAGGACGAGATCCTGCTGCGCACCGCGCGGCTGGTGGTGTGGCAGATGCTGGACGGCTATTTCGCCGACGACCCGACCGACGGCGCCCAGTATTTCCTGGCCCCGGCGGCGATGCGGGCGCTCGGCCGCGGCATGCCGGCCTGGACCACGCGCTTCTCGCGCACCGCCTCGATCGGCGACCACGTCTTCTACCGGCCGAAGCGGGGCGGCTAAGCCGGGGTCGGCGAAGCCGATCCCCTCGGGGTCGGCGAAGCCGATCCCGCCGTTTCCTCGGCCGCCGACGGCCGTCGAATCCCGCCGGGTCCTGTGACGGAGGTTCCGGTTGCCTCGCCCCTGAAATCCGCGGACTGTGCCCGGGCCGTGCGGGTTGGCCCGCCTGCCCTGAAAACGTCACGAATCTTCCCTGGCCCCGACCCCTCGCCCGACCTAGAAGGGATTTGATGGCCGTCACCGATTCCGCCCCTATGTCGCCGTCGCTCGGCTCGGTCCTGCTGGCCGTGGCGCCGCTGCTGTTCAGCGCGGCGATCATGATCATGGGCAACGGGCTGTTCGGCACGCTGGTCGCGATCCGCATGGATCTCGACGGCAACGACGTGGGCACCATCGGCCTGGTCCTCGCCTGCTATTCCGGCGGTTTCGCGCTGGGCACGCTGATCTGCCCCCGGATCGTGCTGCTGGTCGGCCATATCAGGACCTTCGCCGCCTTCGCGGTGATCGCCTCGGCCGCGGCGCTGTTCCATGCGCTGTGGGTCGACCCGGTGGTGTGGGCGGCGCTGCGCTTCGTCACCGGCATCAGCATGGCGGTGCTGTTCACCATCATCGAGAGCTGGCTGAACGCCAAGGCGGTGAACGCGGTGCGCGGCCGGGTGATGTCCTCCTACATGGCGGTGAACTACACCGCCTTCGGCCTGTCGCAGCCCTGGCTGACGGTGATGGACCCGGCCAGCTTCGCCCTGTTCTCGGTGGTGGCGATGCTGGTGTCACTGTCGCTGGTGCCGCTGTCGCTGACCCCGGTCGAGACCCCGCCGGTGATCAAGGTCAAGCGCTTCGGCCTGCGCACCCTGATCGCGATTTCGCCGCTCGGCGTCGGCGGGTGCTTCTCGGTCGGGCTGATCAGCGCCGCCTTCTCCGGCATGGGGCCGGTCTATGCCCGCACCATCGACCCGTCGCCGAACTGGATCGCCGCCTTCATGATGACGGCGATCTTCTCCGGCTTCCTGCTGCAGTACCCGGTGGGCAAGCTGTCCGACCGGTTCGACCGGCGGCAGGTGTTCCTCGGCATCAGCATCGCCCTGGCCCTGGTCAGCGCCGGCCTGGCCCTGTTCGGCGGGCTGTCGATGACGCTGATGCTGGTGCTGCTCGCGATGTTCGGCGGGCTGTCCTACACCATCTATCCCCTCAGCCTCAGCCATGCGAACGACTTCATGCAGCCGGAACAGCTGGTGCCGGCCGCGGCCGGGCTGCTGCTGTGCTACGGCGTCGGCGCTATCTTCGGCCCGATCATGGCGTCGCGGGTGATGGGGCTGCTGGGGCCCGCCGGCCTGTTCGCGTGGACCGGGACGGTGGCGGCGCTGCTGGCGCTGTTCACGATGTACCGGATGACCCGCCGCGTGGCGAAACCGAACGAGGAGCAGGGCAGCTTCGTGACGGTGGTGCCGACGACCACGCCGGTCGCCGCCGGGCTCGACCCGCGCGCGCCGGGCACGGCGCCGCCGACCGTGCGCGACGCCGCCTGAAGGGATGGACATGCCGCTCGACCGCCGCCGCCTGATCACGTCGCTTCCCGCCATCGGCCTGGCCCTGGCGGGGTGGGGCGGGCTGCGGCCGGCGCGGGCGCAGGACCCGTTCTTCTTCAAGATCGGCACCGGCACCACCGGCGGCACCTATTTCCCGATCGGCGGCATCATCGCCGGCGCCATCTCCGGCCCGCCCGGCCTGCCGCCCTGCGGCAGCGCCGGCGGCAGCTGCGGCGTGAACGGCCTGATCGCCATCGCCCAGGCCAGCGCCGGGTCGATCGACAACATCCGGCGGATGGGCAGCGGCGAGTTCGATTCCGGCCTGGCCCAGGCCGATGTCGCCTTCGCCGCCTATACCGGCGAAGGGCCCTTCGCCGGCGAGCCGCCGGTCACCAGCCTGCGCGCCATCGCCCATCTCTATTCCGAGTTCGTCCACATCGCGGTGCCGGCCGACGGCCCGGTGCAGTCGGTCAAGGACCTCAAGGGCCGGCGCGTTTCGGTCGGCACCGAAGGGTCGGGCACGCTCTACGACACCCGCCTGATCCTGGCCGGCTACGGGCTGAAGCAGACCGATGTCGAGGAGGTGTTCGAGCGGCCGGAGCCGTCGGTCGACCTCGTGGTCGACGGCAAGCTCGACGCCATGGTGATGACTGGCGGGCCGCCGCTCGGGGTGATCACCGACCTTGCCAAGCGTCGCCCGATGCGGCTGCTGCCGATCGAGGGCGCGGATGCCGAGGCGCTGGTCGCCAAGGCGCCCTTCTTCACGTTGGAATCGATCCCCGAGGGCGCCTATGACGGCATCCCGGCGGTGCCGACGCTGTCGGTCGGGGCGATCTGGCTGGTCTCCGCCAAGGTCCCCGACGAGACCGTCTACCAGATTACCCGAGCCCTGTGGCAGGACTCGACCCTGGCCCTGCTCGCCGCCGGCCATCCGCGCGGCAAGGAGATCTCGGCCGAGCGCGCGGTGCGCGGTCTGGGCGTGCCGCTGCATCCCGGCGCCGCCCGCTACTACGCCGAACACGCCGGGATCGGCAGTCCGACCCGGGCGACGCCGTAAAGGCTAGAACGTCAGCACCCAGGGCTCGGCCCGCGCGGCCTCGACCCAGCGCTGCATCGCCGGCAGGGCGAGCATGGTGTCGACATAGGCGCGGCAGGCGGGGTCCAACGGCACGCCGTAGCGGTCGAAGCGGAACACCACCGGCGCGTACATGCAGTCGGCTGCGGTGAAGCCGCCGAACAGGAACGGGCCCTCCGCGGCGCTGGCCTCGCGGCATTGCCGCCAGATCGTGGTGATGCGGGCGATGTCGGCTTCGGTCGCGGGGGTGCGCGGCCGGTCGGGTTCGCGGGCCAGCACGTCCATCGGCAGCACGTCGCGCAGCGCGGCGAAGCCGGAATGCATCTCGGCTGAGACCGACCGCGCCAGCGCCCGCCGCGCCGGATCGCGCGGCCACAGCGACCATTCGGGAAAGCGTTCGGCGAGATATTCGAGAATCGCCAGAGTGTCCCAGACGGTCAGGTCGCCGTCCCGCAGCACCGGCACCTTGCCGGCCGGGGAATGGCGCAGGATCGCCTCCTTCGAACCCGGGCCGTAGAGCGGGATCACGACCTCCTCGAACGGGACTTCGTGATGCGCCAGGGCCAGCCAAGGGCGCAGCGACCAGGAGGAGTAGCGTTGGTTGCCGATGACGAGGCGCAGATCGGGCATGGGCGGGTCCGGCGGGCGGGGGGTTGGCAAGGGAAACGGGCTGGAGCATGGTGTGCCGCCCCGAGTTACCGAATGCAAGAAGGCCCGACCGTGCTGCCGAATCTTGTCGATGCCGCCGAGGGAGAAGCCGTCTCTCTGATCCCGCTCAGCAAGACGACGCTGGAGGCGTGGCGCGCCGCCGCGGTTCCGGCGCAGCGGGCCTGGGTCGAGGCGCATGGCTTCGCCGCGGAATCGGGCCGCACCCTGGTGCTGCCGGGCGAGGGCGGCCGGGTCGCCGCCGTCCTGGTGGGCCTCGAGGGCCCATTGGACATCTGGGCCTTCGGCGGGCTGCCGACATCGCTGCCGGCCGGCACCTACGCGCTGGCCGATTCGGTGGAGGCGGAGACGGCGACCGCCGCCGCCTTCGGCTGGGCGCTCGGCGGCTATCACTTCAGCCGCTACAAGGGGCCGGAGCGGGCACCGGCCAATCTGGTGTGGCCGCGGGCCGCCGACCGCGCCGCGGTCGAGCGCGCGGCCAGCGCCACCGCCCTGGTGCGCGACCTGGTCAACACCCCGGCCAACGACCTCGGCCCGGCCGAACTGGCCACCGCGGCCGAAGGCCTGGCGAAGGAATTCGGCGCGCGCTTCAGCGTCATCACCGGCGACGAGCTGCTGACCCGCAACTATCCGATGATCCATGCGGTCGGCCGGGCGTCCAGCCGGGCGCCGCGGCTGATCGACATCGAATGGGGCGACCCGTCGGCACCGAAGGTGACGCTGGTCGGCAAGGGCGTGTGCTTCGATTCGGGCGGGCTGGACCTCAAGGACGCCGCCGGCATGCTGATGATGAAGAAGGACATGGGCGGCGCGGCCCATGCCCTCGGCGTGGCCCGGATGGTGATGATGGCGCGGCTGCCGGTGCGGCTGCGCGTGCTGGTCCCCGCGGTCGAGAACGCGGTGTCGGGCGATGCCTTCCGGCCGATGGACGTCTACCGCAGCCGCAAGGGCCTGACGGTCGAGATCGGCAACACCGACGCCGAGGGCCGGCTGGTGCTGTGCGATGCGCTGGAGGAGGCGTCGTCCGAGACGCCGGAGATCATCATCGACTTCGCTACCCTGACCGGCGCCGCCCGGGTCGCCCTGGGCACCGACCTGCCGGCGATGTTCTCCAACCACGACGCCACCGCCGACGCCCTGTCCGCCGCGTCGCGCCGGGTCGACGACCCGCTGTGGCGCCTGCCGCTGTGGCAGCCCTACAACCGGCTGCTGAAATCCGGCATCGCCGACGTCAACAACGCCCCCGACACGCGCTTCGGCGGGGCCATCACCGCGGCGCTGTTCCTCGAGCGCTTCGTGGCCCCCGCCGTGCCCTGGGTGCATATCGACCTCTACGCCTGGAACGGCGCCGACCGTCCGGGCCGGCCGAAGGGCGGCGAGGCGATGACGATGCGGGCCGTCTACGCCCTGCTGGAGGAGCGTTTTGGAGGCCGGCACTGATTCGATCGATCGCCCCGCCGGCGCCGAGCGGGAGGGCAGCATGTCCGTCGCGCTGACCTCGCTCCAGGCGCTGGAGCTGTGGCGCCATGCCCTGACCGCGGCGGTGCGGCGCGAGGCGCCCGACCTGTCGTCGCGGCAGATCGCGCTGTTGCTCACCATCTACCTGACGCCGGCGCCGCACACGGTGCGCGGCCTGTCCTCGGCCCTGCACATCTCCAAGCCGGCGGTGACCCGCGCGCTCGACCGGCTGGGCGAACTGGACCTGACCCGCCGCACCGTCGATTCGGCCGACCGCCGCAACGTGCTGATCGAACGGACCACGGCCGGCCAGGCCTATCTCGACGGCTTCGCCGATCTGGTGCGCCAGGCGGCGACCATGATCGGGGCGGCGGCGTGAGCATCGACCGCAACCTGGTGCCCTGGCGGCCCGACCTCGCGGCCGAAAGCCTGCGCGGCCTCCACCCGGCGGAACGCTACGCCGCCGGCACGCTGCACCAGGCGATCCGTGGCATCGTGCCGATGCGGTCGACACCCGACGCCTCGCGTGGCCAGGCGACCGAGATGCTGCACGGCGAGACCATCACGGTCTACGACATCAGGGATGGCTGGGCCTGGGGCCAGCTGACGGCCGACGGCTATGTCGGCTATGTCCAGGCTTCGGCACTGACCGACCGGATCATGGCGCCGACCCATCGCGTCCGCGCCTTCCGCGCCTTCCTCTACCCGGCGCCGGACATGAAGCTGCCGCCGCTCCGCGCGCTCAGCTTCCGCAGCCCGGTCGAGGTGGTGGAGACGGCGAAGGGCTATGCCCGGATCCGCGAGGCCGGCGAACCCGGCGGCTGGCTGGCGGAGGTGGCGTTGGGGCCGCTCGACGCGGTCGAGCCCGACGTGGTCGTCACGGCGCAGCGCTTCCTCGGCATCCCCTATCTCTGGGGCGGCCGCTCCAGCCTGGGCATCGACTGCTCCGGCCTGGCCCAGCTGGCCCATGCCGCGGCCGGCCTGGCGATCGAGCGCGACACCTACCGCCAGGTGCAGACCGCCGGCACGCTGGTCGGCACCGATGCCAGTGTCGGCCTACGGCGCGGCGACCTGGTCTACTTCCCCGGCCATGTCGGGCTGATGGTCGACGGCGAGACCCTGCTCCACGCCAATTCCCGTGCGATGTGCGTCTCGCTGGATGCCCTCGCCGAGGTCGCCGCCCGGTCCGCAGCGGCCGAGGGCAAGGGCATCGTCGCGGTGCGGCGCTTCGGATAGCGCCGGGTCAGGTCTCGCTGTGCGCGATCACCTTCACGGCGCGGCGCCCACCAGTTGCTCGCTTTTCGCCCAAAGCTGCCTGGCCTTGCCGGCGTCGAGCGCATACGACCGCACGCCGTCGGCAAACGGGTTGGGCGTGTCATTGACCGGCGCGACCGCGCAGTCCTCGAGATAGCGCCCGCCGATCTCGTCCTTGTCGGCCGCGACTGCGGCCCAGACCGATGTTGCCGCCGCCTGCGGGATGCCTTTCAGCTCCGCCGGCGGAAGCCCTGCGTCGGCGCGAGCCTTGCCGACGGTCTCGAACAGGCCTTGCAGATCCTCCTGCGCGAGGTGGCGGGGGAGATCGGTGAGGCTGTTCCCGGGCATCACCGCGGCAGCGCGGATGCCGCGATGGTGATGCCGCCGGTCGAATTCCACTGCGAAGAGAGCGTTGGCGGTTTTCGATCGACCATAGGCGACCCATGGGTCATAGGCCTGATGCTGGAAATTCGGGTCGTCCAGGTCGACATCGGCGACGCGATGGGCCTGGGACGACAACACCACCAGGCGTCCGTCGTCGGCCAGCAGCGGCTCGATCCGATTGATCAAAGCGAAATGGCCGAGATGGTTGGTGCCGAACTGGACTTCGAAACCATCGACCGTCCGGCCGAACGGCGTCGCCATGACGCCCGCATTGGCGATGATGGCATCCAACGGCCTTCCGTCGGCCAGCAGCTTGTCCGCGCAGGCCCGAACGCTCTGCAAGGATGCCAGATCGAGCTCGATCAACTCCAGGCTGCCGCCGCCTTGCGATGCGGCGTCACGCACCGATGCGGTGGCCGGCCCGGCCTTGGCGAGGTTCCTGACCGCGCCGACGACGCCGGCGCCGCGAGCGGCCAGCGAGCGGGCGGTTTCGAGCCCGATGCCCGACGATGCGCCCGTCACCAGAAATCGCTTTCCCCTGAGATCGACGCCGGACAGCACCTCGTCGGCGGTCGACGTCGCACCGAATGTCTCGGTCATCTCTTTTCCTTTGCGAGTATCGGATGTCAGCCCCGGTCTTCGAGGCTCAGATCTGCAAGCCGCCGGCCACGTCGATCATGCTGCCGGTGATGTAGCCGCCGTTCGGCCCCGCCAGAAAACAGACGAGGGCCGACACTTCCTCGAGCGTCGCGATCCGGCGGATGGGGTGCAGGTCCATGACCGCGGCGGGGAGCTTGTCGCGCACCTCGGCCGCCATGTCGGTCGGCATGATGCCGGGCTGGACGATGTTGACCGTGATGTTGCGGCCGCCCAGGTCGCGGGCGACGCCCTTGGCATACCCGGCGATGGCCGCCTTGGTTCCCGCATAGTCGGCGACGCCGGTGAACGGGATGCGGCTGCCCAGCAGGGAGCCGATGAAGATGATCCGACCGCCATCCGGCAGCAGCGGCGCCGCCACCCGCGTCGTCGCCACCGCGCCCATGACGTTGATCTGCCACTGGCGATCGAGATTGACCGTGTCGAGATCGGGATCGTCGACCGTCCTGCCCTGCACGGCGATCGCCGCATTGTTGACGAGGATGTCGAGCCTGCCGAACTGCGCGACGACGGTGTCGACCAGCGGCCTGGCCGCTTCCATGTCGGCCTGGTCGCTGCGGATCGCGAGGGCCCGGACGCCCTTCGCCTTCAGCCTTTCGGCCACGGCTTCGGCCTTCGCGGCCGATGCGACGTAGCTGATCGCAACATCCGCCCCCTGGTCGGCCAGCGCCTCCGCCACGGCGGCGCCGAGCCCCCGCGAGCCGCCGGTCACGAGGGCGACCTTGCCCTTCAGAATGTTCGACATGAGAACCCCTTCTGTATGCGATGAGGGCGCCGCCTCAACCTTGGGAAGCAGCGCTCTCCTTTACGTAATGATCATTACGATAACGACTGGTATGAAATCTGGACAGCGGCTGTCAAGTGGTTTAGTAATGACCGTTATGGAAAAAGGGCTGGGGCGGTCTGATGGGACGCCATCGCGAATTTGACGTGGAGAAAGCGCTCGACGCCGCGCTGTGCGTCTTCTGGCGCAAGGGCTATGAGGGCGCCTCCTACGCCGACCTGACCGAGGCCGCCGGCGTGGAGAGGCCTGCCCTCTATTCCGCCTTCGGCAACAAGGAGGCCCTCTTCCGCCGGACCCTGGATCGCTACTCCGAGCGATACCTCGGCTACATTCCGGAGGCGCTTCAGCTGCCGACCGCGCGCCAGGTTGCTGCGCACATCCTGGTCAACGCAGCCGACCTCAACACGCGGTATCCCGACCATACGGGATGCTTCGGCATCAATGGGGTGCTGGCGGGGTCGGATGAAGCGGAACCGGTGCGACAGGCCTTGATCGATTTTCGCGCGGCGGCTCAGGCGCAGCTTCGGGACCGCTTCGAACGGGCGAAGGCCGAGGGCGACTTGCCGGAGACGGCCAAACCCGATGCCCTTGCGGCCTTCGTGATGGCTGTCACCCACGGCATGGCGGTGCAGGCCAAAGCCGGCTTCAGCCGCGACATGCTGGAGGCTGTTGCCGAGCAGGCGCTGTCCACCTGGCCGACCGGCGGGGCCACACCGTCCTGAAGCCGTCCGAACCTCAGGGCGTCCGGGCACTGGCTCGGCTCCGCCTCCTCCGCCACCAAGGCGCTCTGCAGCGTACTCGTCCTGCTGTCGACGCTGTGCCGGGCGACCGCGTGAGAACGGATGCTCGGCTGCCTAAGGCGTGAGGCCTACAATTGGCGCGGCCATTTCTGCGCTCCGTGCAACAACCGCAATATCACCACAACCGCGGGTTCGACACGGTAGGCGATCACATAGGGCGTGCCGCTGACCACCAGTTCACGGGTGCCCGGGACCCGCCCGGGCCGACCGCTGCGCGGCTGTTCTGCCAAGCGAAGCACAGCAGCCTCTATGGCATCACCCATGTCGATCGCCGCCCAGGGATTTCGCTCCCCGATATAGGCCAGTTGGCTGCTCCGATTCACCTCGGCCGCGGGCAGCCACTCGACCCTCACTCGGTTCGCTCACCGGCGCGCTTCATCAATTCGGCGCGCTGTCGACGCCACTTCGTCGAGACATCCTCCTGCGGGATGCGCTCTACCGTGGGATTGTCGGCTTCGCGCATGCCCTGTTCGACTTCGGCGCGGAACCATGCGTCATGCTCCCGCGCTGCGCGCTGCCGCGTCACGAAATCTCGCATGAATTCGCGGATGATCTGGGACGCGGGCCGATGCGTGGCCGCCGCCTCGGCCATGAACTGCTCACGCAGCTCCGACTCCAGCTTGAGGGTGAACATCGCTTCCTTCGACATGGCCGCCTCTCGAGTACCTACGAGGTATATACCATGTCATGACGCTGCCGCCAATCGGCGGCATCCATCTTAATATCCCCGCGACCGGTCGACCACGTCGTCCATCGGCTCGCCGCGTTCGAAGCGGGCGACCTGCTCGGCCAGGCGCAGCGTCGCGTAATGGGCGTTGTTGCTGGCGGCGATGTGCGGCGTCAGCACGATCTTGGGATGGGCCCAGAACGGGTGGTCCGCCGGCAGCGGCTCGGTCCGGAACACGTCCAGCACGGCGCCGGCGAGATGGCCGGAGTCCAGCGCCGCGATCAGGTCGGCATCGACCAGCTGGGGCCCGCGCCCGGCATTGACCACCCAGGCGCCCTGCGGCAGGGCGGCGAACAGCCTGGCGTCCAGGATGTCCTCGGTCTCCGCCGTCAGCGGCAGCAGGCAGACCAGGATCTGCGACCGGGCCAGGAAGGCGTCCAACTGCGCCGCGCCAGCGAAGCCCTCCACCCCCTCGACCGCCTTGGGCGACCGGCTCCAGCCGGCGACCCCGAAGTTCAGCCCCTTCAGCGCCCGCGCCACCGCCCCGCCCAGCGTGCCGAGGCCGAGGATGCCGACCGTGACGTCGCGGGCCAAAGGCTGGTCGTGCTGCTGCCAGCGCCGCGCCGCCTGGTGCTCGCGGTAGGTCCGGGCCTGGCGGTGGATCGCCAGCACCTGCTCCGCGACATATTCGATCATGCCCTCGGTCAGGCTGAGGTCGACCATCCGCACCAGCGGCACCCCAGCCGGCAGGGTCGGGTCTAGCAGCATCGCATCGATGCCGGCGCCGAGCGAATAGATCACCTTCAGATTGGGCAGCCCGGCCAGCATCCCCGCCGGCGGCTTCCAGACGATGGCGTAGTCGATCTCGGCGGGGTCGCCGATCTCGGGCCACACCCGCACCTCCAGTGCCGGCATCGCCTTGCGCAGCGCCGGCAGCCACTGGGCGGGATCGTCGGTGGCCGAGGCGAAGACGGCGACGGGCATGGCACGGATCTCCCTGGTCTCTGGATTCTATGATGGACGCCTGGCGGCCGGCATCGCAGCCAAATCGCCGATCCCGCGGGTTCCGGCAAGCCCGGTCGCGACCGATCGTCCGCAGGACAGCCCCGCACTGGCCGCCAGGGCCGCGGCGGTGCTATCGCCTTATCCTGCATTCCCCGCCCGTCCTCCATCAGGGATCCAGCCGATGACCAAGCGCCTGCTCTCCGCCCTTGCCGCGGTCGCCCTGTCCTTTGTCTCCCTGGCCGCCCAGGCGCAGGACGTCACCGTCGGTGCGCTGACCATCGAGCAGCCCTGGAGCCGGGCGACGCCGCCCGCGGGCAAGACCGGCGCCGGCTATCTGACCATCGAGAACAAGGGCGCCACCGATGACCGGCTGACCGGCGCCGCGATCGATCCGGCGATTGCTGACGCGGCCGAACTCCACACCATGACCATGGACAATGGCATCATGCGCATGCGCCCGGTCGATGGCGGGCTTGCGGTGCCGGCGGGGCAGACGGTCGCGCTGTCGCCGGGCGGCGTGCACATCATGCTGGTCGGCCTCAAGGCGCCGTTGAAGCAAGGCACCCGGGTGCCGCTGACCCTGACCTTCGAAAAGGCAGGCACCGTCGGGGTCGAGCTTGATGTCGGCAAGGCCGGCGCGGCCGGTCCGGCCGGGCATTGATCCGGGCAGCCTCAGTTCTGCGGAAATCTGTGTTGAAACAATAGAATAAGCAAATTTCCGACGTATATGGTGAAGATTTATCTCGGCTGATGACAATCGGCCGGTGACGGCTTATCTCATTCCGGACGATCACCTTTCGGCCGGACGGAACTCCCGCCCTTCGGCCCGGCAAAGGGGAGAGAGGCCATGCCCGATATCGCCCTGGCGCGGAAGTTTTATGCCGCCGACGAGATCGCTCTCGACAAGGAGGCCGCGGTCTTCGCACTGATGTGCGATTCCGCCGCCATCCTGGCGCGGCAGGAGGCGATCCTGGCCCCGGTGGTCGAGCGCATCGTGCTCGGCGCCATGGGCTTCAGCGATGCGCTCGCCCGTCTGCTGGCCACCAAGCTGGAATGCGACACCGCCTGCCATGACCGGCTGCTGGCGCTGGCGGCGGAGGCGATGCGCGCCGACCCGGCGATCGCCGGCCATGCCGTGCTCGACCTCGACGCCATCAAGGACCGGGACCCGGCGGCGCGCGACCATCTGACGCCGTTCCTGTTCTTCAAGGGCTTCCACGCGCTGCAATGGTACCGGATCGGGCACTGGCTGCACGGCCAGGGGCGCACGGCCCTCGCCAACTTCCTGCAGAGCCGGGTGTCCGAGAGCCTCGCGGTCGACATCCACCCGGCCGCCCGCATCGGCTGGGGCCTGCTGATCGACCACGGCACCGGCGTCGTGATCGGCGAGACCGCGGTGGTCGGCAACGACGTCTCGATCCTGCATGGCGTCACCCTCGGCGGCACCGGCAAGGAAAGCGGCGACCGCCATCCCAAGGTGCGCGACGGCGTGCTGATCGGCGCCGGGGCCAAGATCCTCGGCAACATCGAGATCGGCGAAGGCGCCAAGATCGGCGCCGGCAGCGTGGTCCTGACCGACGTGCCGCCGCACCGGACGGCGGTGGGTGTCCCCGCCCGCATCGTCGGTTCGTGTTCGGAGCCGCTTCCTGCTTTGACCATGGATCACTCGATCCCGGTTCCTCCGGGCATCGACTTCGTCATCTGACGACATCAGGTTAGGCTCTCCTCCCTCCGCGCTGTCGTGGAGAGAGGAGAGCCGCCATGACCGACAGCTTCGATCTCGACGCCTATCTCCGCCGCATCGGCCAGGACGGCCCGGTGGCGCCCGACCTCGGGACGCTGCAGGCGCTGGTGCGGCGGCACACGGCGACGATCGCCTTCGAGAACCTCGATTCCTTCGGCGGCCAGGCGCCGCGGCTGGACCTGGACTCGCTGCAGCGCAAGCTGGTCCAGGGCCGGCGCGGCGGCTATTGCTACGAGCAGAACCTGCTGCTGCGGGCGGCGCTGGTCGCGATCGGCTTCCGCACCTCGATCCGTCTCGCGCGGGTGCTGTGGGGCCAGGCCGAGGATCACATCGGCCAGCGCAGCCACATGCTGTTGCAGGTCGATCTCGCCGACGGGCCGCGGATCGTCGATGTCGGCTTCGGCGGGCAGACCCTGACCGGCGTGCTGCGGCTGGAGCCCGACCTCGAGCAGCCGACGCCGCATGAGCCGTTCCGCCTGGTCCGGCTCGAGGACGGGTTCAAGCTGCAGGCGCTGATCGGGGCGGAATGGAAGTCGCTCTACCGCTTCGACCTGCAGGCGCAGCAGCCGATCGATTGCGAGGCACCGAACTGGTACGTCGCCACCCATCCGGACTCGCATTTCGTCATCGGCCTCAGCGCCGCGCGGGCGGCGGAGGGGCGGCGCTACACCCTGCGCGATGCGGATTTCGCGGTCCACCATCTCGGCGGCGGCACCGAGCGGCGCCGGCTGGCCGATGTGGACGAGCTGAAGGCGATGCTGGCCGGGGTGTTCGGCCTGGCCCTGCCGGACAGGCCCGGCCTGGACCGGGCCCTGGCGCGGCTGTTCGCGGGGGCGCTGGCTACGCCCCGGTGATCCAGTCGAAGATCAGCTTGACGTTCAGCACGATGATCACGGCCGAAACGCCCCAGGCCGTCCATTTCAGCCAGGCCGGGTTGGCGAAGCGGCCCATCTTGGTGCGGTCGCTGGTGAAGGCGACCAGCGGCACCACCGCGAAGGGCAGCTGCAGGCTCAGGATCACCTGGCTCAGCACCAGCAGGTTGGCGGTGCCGCTCTCGCCATACATCGCGGTCACGATCACGGTCGGCACGATGGCGATGCCGCGGGTGATCAGCCGCCGCACCCAGGGCCGCAGCCGGATCGAGAGGAAGCCTTCCATCACGATCTGGCCGGCCAGGGTGGCGGTCAGCGTCGAGTTCTGGCCGGAGGCCAGCAGCGCCACCGCGAACAGCGTGCTGGCGATGCCGACGCCCAGCACCGGCGCCAGCAGCTGATACGCGTCCTGGATCTCGGCGACGTCGGTGCGGCCGCTGGTGTGGAAGGCGGCGGCGGCCAGGATCAGGATCGCGGCGTTGATGAACAGGGCGATCATCAGCGCCACGGTCGAATCGATGGTGGCGAAGCGGATGGCCTCGCGCTTGCCGGTGTCGGTCCGCTCATAGGCCCGGGTCTGCACGATCGAGGAGTGCAGGTAGAGGTTATGCGGCATCACCGTCGCGCCGATGATGCCGATGGCGATGTACAGCATCATCGGGTTGGTCACGATCTCGGACGACGGCAGGAAGCCGCGGGCGACATCGGCCATCACCGGCTGGGCCAGGATCAGCTCGACCAGGAAGCAGCCGGCGATGATCACCATCAGCCCGATGATGAACGCCTCCAGGTGCCGGAAGCCGCGGTTCTGCAGGTACAGCACCACCATGACGTCCAGCGCGGTCAGCACCACGCCCCACAGCAGCGGAATGCCGAACAGCAGCTGCAGCGCGATCGCGGTGCCGATCACCTCGGCCAGGTCGCAGGCGACGATCGCGATCTCGCACAGGAACCACAGTGCGATCGCCACCGGCCGCGGATAATGGTCGCGGCAGGCCTGGGCCAGGTCGCGCCCGGTGACGATGCCCAGCTTGGCCGACAGAGCCTGCAGCAGGATCGCCATCACGTTGGACAGCAAGATCACGAACAGCAGCGTGTAGCCGAAGGCCGAACCGCCGGCGAGGTCGGTCGCCCAGTTGCCCGGGTCCATGTAGCCGACGGCGACGAGGTAGCCGGGGCCGGCGAAGGCGAACAGCTTGCGCAGCCAGCCTGCGCCATGCGGGATGGCGATGCTGCGATGGACCTCGGGCAGGCTCGGGGCTGTGGGGTCGGTGCGCCAGCCGGCGCCGGAGGGGCTGCCCTGCGGGCCGACGTCGTGGGCAGTGATATCGCTTCTCATCATGCGCGCTCGTTCACTTCCGCTTCCGCACGATCTCGCCTCCGGTCGAATGCCGGCTACCGATCGATGATCTGTCCTTATAATGTAGCCACGGCTAACTTCTTGGCAAGCGTCATAACCTTGTCATTTCCGATCCCGTCAGTATGATGCGCCGCAAAATGCGCCGGCCCCTTCCAGGGACAGACGAGATGGATGACCAGGATCGCCTCGCCGACACCGAGCTTCAGGCCGCCGGCTTCAGCCGCGTGCGCCAGGCCCGGCAGACGGAGACGGCGGAAGACTATGTCGAGATGATCGCCGAGCTGATCGACAGCCAGGGCGAGGCGCGGATTGTCGAGCTGGCGGAGCGATTCGGCGTGGCCCATGCCACGGTGAACAAGACCGTGGCCCGGCTGCAGCGCGAAGGGCTGGTCAGCGCCCGGCCCTACCGTTCGATCTTCCTGACCGATGCCGGCCGGGCGATGGCCGATGCCTGCCGCAAGCGGCACCGCATCGTGGTCGAGTTCCTCAAGTCGATCGGGGTCAGCGACGACGTCGCCGAGATCGATGCCGAGGGCATCGAGCACCATGTCAGCGAAGAGACCCTGGCCGCCTTCGAGCGCCTGGTGGTGCCGAAGGCCTGAGGCCTGGGGCGCGCTCGCCGCGTCAGCCTGGGGCAGGCGCGGGCAGGACTGTTCCGGTGGCCGCGGCTTTCACCGCGTCGATGAAGGCGCGCAGGGCGGGGGCCATCTGGCGCTGCTGCGGATAGCACAGGAACAGCCCGGGGAAGGTCGCGGACCAGCGTTCCAGCATCGGCACCAGCCGGCCCGCGGCGATGTCGCCCGCCACCGTCTGCTCGACCGGGAAGGCGATGCCGATGCCCTGCAGGGCCGCGCGCCGCGCCATCTCCTTGTCGTTGACGATCAGGGGGCCGTCGACCGCGACCGAGAACCAGCTGCCGTCCTCGAAGAACTCCCAGGCATAGGGCGTGGCGCGGCCCGGCCAGCGCCAGCGGACGCAGCGGTGCTGCACCAGGTCGCGCGGATGCTCCGGCCGGCCATGGGCGGCGAGATAGGCGGGGGATGCCACCGCGACCTGGCGCATTGCCGGGCCCAGGCGGACCGCGACCATGTCCCGTTCGATCACCTCGCCGATGCGGATCGCGGCATCGAAGCCGCCGGCGACGATGTCGATCACCTCGTCGCCGAGGGTGATGTCGAGCACCACATCCGGATAGGATTCGGCGAAGGCCGCCAGGATCGGTTGGATGAAGCTCTCCGCGGCCGAGCGGAAGGCGTGAATCCGCACGGTGCCGGCCGGGCGCTCGCGATAGCGCCGCACCTGGCCGATGGCCTGGCTCAGCTCCGCCACCACCGGCCGCACCCGGTGCAGCAGGTTCTCGCCGGCATCGGTCAGCGCGACACTGCGGGTGGTGCGGTTCAGCAGCCGCACCCCGACGCGCTCCTCGAAGCCGCGCACCATCTGGCTCAGGGCCGAGGGCGAGACGCCGAGCATCTCCGCCGCCCGGCTGAAGCTCAGCAGGTCGCCGACGGCGACGAAGGCCCGCAGCTGGTTGTAGTCGCTGCCCGACAACAGGGGATCCATGGCCCAATCAACCGCTTTTAAGGTCAGCTTACAAGCGCTGTCAGAGCGGCGTGCATTCTGAAGGCGGGCGGCCGGGCCTATTTCAGGGGTCGCACAAAGGAGACCTCTTATGAAGACCTGGTTCATCACCGGCATTTCCCGCGGCCTCGGGCTGGCGCTGGCCAAGGCTGCGCTGGCGGATGGCGACACCGTCATCGGCACCGTCCGAAGCGGCGCGCCCGATCTTTCGGCCAAGGCGGGGACGCTGCATGTCCTGGCCCTCGACCTCGCCGACGGCGCCGCGGCGGAGGCGGCGGTCGAACGCGCCTTCGCCCTGGCCGGCCGCGTCGACGTGATCGTCAACAATGCCGGCTACGGCCTGCTCGGCGCGGTCGAGAAGGCAGATGACGCGGATGTGGCCCGGCTGTTCGACGTCGACGTGTTCTCGCCGTTCCGCATCATCCGCGCGGCCCTGCCGCATCTGCGGGCTCAAGGGGCGGGCCACATCGTCAACATCACCTCGATCGCGGGCCGCGCTCCCGGTCCCGGCTCCAGCCTGTACGGCGCGGCGAAGCATGCCCTGGAAGGGCTGAGCGTGGGCCTGGCGCAGGAGGTCGCGCCGCTCGGCATCAAGGTGACCGCGGTGGCGCCGGGCGCCTTCCGGACCGACTTCCTGTCGACGCATTCGATCCGCAAGAGCGAGGCGGAGGGCGCGGCCTATGCGGCGAGCGTCGGGCGCAGCGCGGCCGCATTCGACACCATGGCCGGGAAGCAGCTCGGCGATCCCGACCGGGCGGCGCAGGCGATCCTCGCGGCCGTCCGGTCGGACAATCCGCCGCTGCACCTGCTGCTGGGAAGCGATGCCCTGCTGCGGGCCCAGACCAAGCTGGACGCGCTGATCGAGGAGATGAACCGCTGGGAAGAGGTGACCCGCAGCACCGATTTCCCGGCGGCCGAACCGGCCTGAGATCCGTCGGCAGGGGAGGGGCGGCCGTCAGGCCGCCTTCTTCGCCTCGATGTAGTCGACCGACTGCATTTCCATCAGCCGGCTTTCGGTTCGGGCGAACTCCAGGGCGTGGCTGTCGCCGGCATAGAGCTGGGTGACCGGGGCCTCGGCGGCGATCACCACCCGGCGGCGGGCCTCGTACAGGCTGTCGATCAGCACGATGAAGCGCTTCATCTCGTTGCGCCGGGCCTCGGTGAAGCGCGGCACGCCCTCGATGATCACGGTGTGGAAGGCGGCGGCCAGGGTCAGGTAGTCGGCGGCGCCCAGCGGCCGGCCGCACAGCGCGTCGAAGTCGCACCACGCCACGCCCTTCGCCGCGCGCGGCACCTCCAGGGTTCGCGCGCCCGGGACGGGCAGGGTGACGGCTTGGCCCTCGGCGCCGTCGGTCAGGTCGGCGAACAGCCCGGCCAGCGCCTTGTGCGCCATGGCGCCGAGCGGCGAGTGGTAGACCGGCCGGCCGCGCAGCCGGTCGAGGCGGTAGTCGCGGCCGCCATCCAGCTGCACCACCTCCAGCTTCTTCTTGATCATGGCGATGAAGGGCAGGAAGCGGTCGCGCTGCAGCCCGTCCTTGTACAGGTCGTCCGGCGGCCAGTTCGAGGTCGCGACCACGATCACGCCCAGGCCGAACAGCGCCTGGAACAGCCGGCCCAGGATCATGGCGTCGGCGATGTCGACGACGTGGAATTCGTCGAAGCACAGCAGCCAGGCCTCGGCGGCGACGCGGCGGGCCAGCGGCGGGATCGGGTCGGCGTCACCCTCGGCGGCGGCCCCCGACTGACGCCATTCATGGATGCGCTGGTGGATTTCGAGCATGAAGGCGTTGAAATGCACCCGGCGCTTGCGCGGCACCGGCGTGGTCTCGAAGAACAAATCCATCAGCATCGACTTGCCGCGCCCGACGCCGCCCCAGAAGTACAGGCCGCGCGGCGGGTCGGCCGCCGGCTTCTTCCGGCCGAAGCCGAGCCTGGCGAGCAGGCCGTTGCCGGCCTCGGGATCGGGCGGGGTGTAGCTGCGCAGCTGCCGGTGCAGCCGCTGCAGCTTCTCGGCCGCCGCGGCCTGGGCGGGATCGGCCCGCAGCGCGCCGTCGGCGATCCGGCGGCGATAGAGGGCGAGCGGTTCGTCGTCTGGCGCGGCAATGTCGGGCATGTCGCAGCGTGCTTAGCCCAAGCCCCGGCGAAATTCCAGGGTGGGACGGCGCATCCCTGGGCTGACTCCGGGGGAGGCGTCGAGCGTCCGGCTGTGGGTTGGGTTCGCCCTCGGCGAACCCAACATCGCGACGTCAGTGCATGAAGAGGTGTTGGATTCGCCAAAGCGAACCCAACCTACCCGATCGTTTTCTCACACCACCCGGATGTTCTTGAACTGCCAGGGGTCTTCGGTGTCGATGTCCTCGGGGAACAGCTGGCCGCGGCCGTCCAGCGGGGTCCAGTCGGTGAAGGCGCCGGCGAGTTCGCCGAGATAGGGCGCCGCCACCTCCAGCACCCGCTCATGGTCCATCTCCTCGGGCTCGACCAGCCCGCGGTCGGGGTTCTCGATCGCCCAGACCAGCCCGCCCAGCACCGCCGCCGTCACCTGCAGGCTGGTGGCGTTGTTGTGCGGCGCCAGCTCGCGCGCCTCGCCGATGGTCAGGCGCGAGCCGTACCAGTAGGCGCCCTTGGCATGGCCGGCCAGCAGCACGCCCAGCTCGTCCATGCCCTCGATGATCTCGTCCATCATCAGCCGCTTCTCGGGCTGCAGCTCGTAGTTGCGGCCGGCGAACTCATGCACCGACAGCACCGCGTCGTCGGACGGGTGGTAGGCGTAGTGCACCGTCGGCCGGTATTCCGGCTGGGTGCCCGATCCGACCGTGAGGTAGTCGGCCAGCGAGATCGCCTCGTTGTGGGTGATCAGGAAGCCGTGGATGGGCCCGGCCAGCGGGGTCCAGGTCCGCACCCGGGTCGCGGCGCCGGGGCGGGCCAGCCAGATCGCTGCCTGGCTGCCCTTCTCGTGGCGGTGGCCATCGGCCGGGAAGTGGCGCTCATGGCTGCCCCAGCCCAGCTCGGCCGGCTGGCAGCCCTCGCCGACGAAGCCGTCGATCGACCAGGTGTTGACGAATTCGCCCGGCTTCTTCGGGAAGCGGGCCACCTGGGTGTCGCGCTCGGCGACATGGATGGTCTTGACCCCGAGCGTCTGCGCCAGCGTCGCCCAGCCGGCGCGGTCGGCCGGCACCGGCGGCTCGAAGCCGGTGGCGGCGGCAATGTTCAGCAGCGCGCGCTTGGTGAAATGCGAGACCAGGCCGGGATTGGCGCCATGGGTCACCACCGCGGTCGGCGCGCCGGGGGCGCGGCCCAGCGCCAGCGCGGCCTCGCGCAGCGCGTAGTTCGACCGGTCGGCCGGGCCGAGATCGGGGTCGGTGTAGCCGCCGAGCCAGGGCTCGATGCAGGTGTCGATGTAGAGCGCCCCGTGCTGCCGCGCCAGTTCGATCAGCGCCACCGAGGAGACGTCGACCGACAGGTTGACCAGGGCGTCGCCCGGGCCGAACAGGGGTTCCAGCAGGGTCCGGTAGTTGCCGCGCGTGACCGGTTCATGGATGAAGCGGACGCCGAACAGCTCCGCCTCTTTCTGGCCTCTCGTCTCCGCCGTGACGATGGTGACGCGATCGGGGGTCAGGGTCAGGTGCCGCAGCAGGAGCGGCAGCACGCCCTGGCCGATCGAGCCGAAGCCGACCATCAGGATGCGGCCGGTGAAGGGTGTGCGCGCGGGATGGGTCATTTAGGGAAACACTCCTCGAGTGTGTGGTGCGTTCAAGATCGCTCCGTGAGGTGGACGGGTCTTGGCAGACTGGGCGGGTGATATGAAAAAAGCGCCGGGGTCACCAGCGCTTTTTTGTGACGTTTTGAGGTGGATCGGCGTGGTTCAGCCGGCGCGTTCGAGCATCAGCTTCTTGATTTCGCCGATCGCCTTGGCGGGGTTGAGACCCTTCGGGCAGGTCTTGGTGCAGTTCATGATGGTGTGGCAGCGGTAGAGGCGGAACGGGTCCTCCAGCGCGTCCAGCCGCTCGCCGGTCATCTCGTCCCGGCTGTCGGCGATCCAGCGATAGGCCTGCAGCAGCACCGCGGGGCCGAGATACTTGTCGCCGTTCCACCAGTAGCTCGGGCAGCTGGTCGAGCAGCAGAAGCACAGGATGCATTCGTAGAGGCCGTCGAGCTTCTCGCGCTCCTCCGGGCTCTGCTGCCGCTCGCGGTCCGGCGGCGGCGGGGTCTCGGTCTGCAGCCACGGCTTGATCGAGGCGTACTGGGCGTAGATGTGGGTCAGCTCCGGCACCAGATCCTTCACCACCGGCAGATGCGGCAGCGGGTAGATCTTGACGTCGCCCTTCACCTCCTCGATCGGCTTGAGGCAGGCCAGGGTGTTGGTGCCGTCGATGTTCATCGCGCAGGACCCGCAGATGCCTTCGCGGCAGGACCGCCGGAAGGTCAGGGTCGAGTCGATGTCGTTCTTGATGTGGATGATGGCGTCGAGAACCATCGGCCCGCAGCGCGACAGGTCGATCTCGTAGGTGTCGAGCCGGGGATTCTCGTCGGTATCCGGATCCCAGCGATAGACCTTGAAGCTCCGCGGCGTCTTGATCTCGCCGGGAACCCGGATGGTCTTGCCGGGCTGGACCTTCGAATTGCGGGGGAGGGTGAATTCGGCCATGTCGTCCTCAGTACACCCGCGGCTTCGGCGGGAAGCTCTGGACTTCGTTGGTCATCGGCTGGAGATGGACCGGGCGATAGTCGATGCGGGTCTTGCCGGCCTCGTCGATCCAGATGACGCTGTGCTTCATCCAGTCGACGTCGTTGCGGTCGGCGAAGTCTTCGCGGGCGTGGGCGCCGCGGCTCTCCTCGCGGTTGACCGCCGACCGGATGGTCGACACCGCATTGATCATCAGGTTCTCGAGCTCCAGCGTCTCCACCAGATCCGAGTTCCAGATCAGCGACTTGTCCTCGACGCCCAGGCCCTTCTGCTTGTCCCAGGTGACGTCCATCTTCTCGCAGCCCTCGGCCAGGGTCTGGCCGGTGCGGAACACGGCGGCGTCGTTCTGCATCGTCCGCTGCATCTCCAGCCGCAGGTCGGCGGTGCGGACCTCGTGCTTGGCATGGCGCAGGCGGTCGAGGCGGTCGAGCGCGAACTGGCCGGCATTGGCCGGGGTCGGCTTGTGGGTCTGGCCCGGCTTGATGATCTCGGAGCAGCGGATCGCGGCGGCGCGGCCGAACACCACGAGGTCGAGCAGCGAGTTCGACCCCAGGCGGTTGGCGCCGTGCACCGAGACGCAGGCGGCCTCGCCGATCGCCATCAGCCCCGGTACCACCCGGTTCGGGTCGGCGGCGGTCGGGTTGATCACCTCGCAATGCACGTTGGTCGGCACGCCGCCCATGTTGTAGTGCACCGTCGGCAGGACCGGGATCGGCTCCTTGGTCACGTCGACGCCGGCGAAGATCTTCGCGCTTTCGGCGATGCCCGGCAGGCGGTGGTGGATGATGTCGGCGTCGAGATGCTCGACATGCAGGTGGATGTGGTCGTTGTTCGGCCCGACGCCGCGGCCCTCGCGGATCTCGATGGTCATCGACCGGCTGACCACGTCGCGCGACGCCAGGTCCTTGGCCGAGGGGGCGTAGCGCTCCATGAAGCGCTCACCCTCGGAATTGGTCAGGTACCCGCCCTCGCCGCGCACGCCCTCGGTGATCAGGCAGCCGGCGCCGTAGATGCCGGTGGGGTGGAATTGCACGAACTCCATGTCCTGCAGTGGCAGGCCGGCGCGGGCGGCCATGCCGGCGCCGTCGCCGGTGCAGGTGTGGGCCGAGGTGCAGGAGAAATAGGCCCGGCCGTAGCCGCCGGTCGCCAGCACCGTCTGGTGGCCGAGGAAGCGGTGGATGGTGCCGTCGTCCAGGTTCCAGGCCATGAGGCCGCGGCACACGCCCTCGTCGTCCATGATCAGGTCGAGCGCGAAATACTCGATGAAGAACTCGGCGTCATGTTTCAACGCCTGTTGATACAGGGTGTGCAGCATGGCGTGGCCGGTGCGGTCGGCCGCGGCGCAGGTGCGGTAGGCGCGGCCCTTGCCGTATTCGGTGGTCATGCCGCCGAAGGCGCGCTGGTAGATCTTGCCCTCTGCCGTGCGGCTGAAGGGCATGCCGTAGTGCTCAAGTTCGATAATCGCAGGGACCGCTTCGCGCACCATATATTCGATCGCGTCCTGGTCGCCCAGCCAGTCCGACCCCTTGATGGTGTCGTACATGTGCCAGCGCCAGTCGTCCGGCCCCATGTTGCCGAGCGCGGCCGAGACGCCGCCCTGGGCCGCCACGGTGTGGCTGCGGGTCGGGAACACCTTGGTGATGCAGGCGGTCTTCAGCCCCTTCTCGGCCATGCCGAAGGTGGCGCGCAGACCCGCGCCGCCGCCGCCCACCACGATGACATCGTAGTGGTGATCGATGATGGTGTAGGACGCAGGCATGGGGTTATCCCAGAATGGCGATCTTGAGGACGGAGACGATCATGGCCGCCCCCAGGAACAGGGCCAGGCCCTTGGTCGCCAGGTCGGCGATCAGCTTGGTGTGGTGGCCGTGGACGTAGTCCTCGTAGACCTCGGTCACGCCATTGGCGGCGTGATGCAGGCCGATGGCGATGAACAGGATGAACAGGGCGGCGTTGATCGGGTGGCCGATCCAGGCCCGCAGCTCCGGCAGCGGCGCGCCGAGATGGGCGATCACCGCGATCACGAACCAGATGGTCAGCGGGATCAGCGCCAGCGCGGTGACGCGCAGGGTGCGCCAGTGCAGGAAGCCGGATTTGGCCGAGCCCAGGCCGCGGGCTTGGCCCAGCGGGGTGCGGAGGGAGGTGTCCTTGGTCGTCATCACCACACCACCAGGCCGACGATCCAGGCCAGCACCGTGAGCACGCCGGTGGCGATCAGCACGGCGTAGCCGGTCTTCTGCATCGTCGGCAGGTCGTAGCCATAGCCGGCGTCCCAGGCCAGGTGCCGGATGCCGGCGCAGAGATGGTAGAACAGTGCCGCCGACCAGCCGAACAGCATCAGGATGCCGAGCCAGGAGCCCAGGAACCACTGCGCGTTCTCGAAGGCGGCGGGGCCGGCGGCGGCGGCGATCACCCACCACGCCAGCAGCACCGAGCCGACGGCCAGGGCGCAGCCGGTGATGCGGTGGAAGATCGACAGCGCGCTGCTGATCTGCGGGCGGTAGATCTGCAGATGGGGCGACAGGGGCCTCGGCCGTTTCTGAGGAACTGCCTCGGAGGCGGACATGCGGACTTACTCCGATGCGCAAAAAGGGCATCCAGACACGGCGCGGCCAGTCGCGAACGAGCCTGAACGGGTCGTCAGTGACTTACGCGCCGCACTGCAGCAAGTCAACGAACTGCCCTGGTTTATCAAGTAGATGCGAGTGGTTCTCAACTAGCCCCGGACGCTAACCCCGGACGCGCTCGGCGATGATGCGGTCCAGCGCCACCAGCCGTTCCGCCTCGCTGACATGCAGCGCCTCGACCAGCCGGCCGTCGACCACGGTGACGCCGCGGCCGGCGGCCAGGGCCGCGGCATGGGCGGCGATCACCCGATGGGCATTCTCCACCGCCTCGACCGTCGGGGCGAAGGCGGTGTTGGCGGCGGCGATGGTCTTGGGGTGGATCAGCGATTTGCCGTCGAAGCCCAGCGCCGCGCCCTGGCGGCACGACTCGGCGAAGCCGGCCTCGTCCTCGAGGTCGAGATGCACGCCGTCGATCACCGCCAGCCCGTAGGCGCGCCCGGCCAGCAGGCACAGGCCCAGCGCGGTCAGCAGCGGCTGCCGCCCCGGCTCATGCGCCGCGCGCAGGTCCTTGGCCAGGTCCGAGGTGCCGAGGATCAGCCCGGCCACGCGCCCCCCGGCGAGGCGTGGCGTGGCCCCGGCGATGGCGGCGGCGTTCAGCACGCCCAGCGGCGTCTCGATCATGCACCACAGGGCCAGGCTGTCGGGGGCGCCGGCCGCGCTCAGGGCCGCCCCGGCTTCGCGCACGGTCTCCGGCCGCTCGACCTTGGACAGCACGACGCCGTCGGCATCGCTGGTGGCGATGGCGGCCAGGTCGTCCATGCCCCAGGGCGTGTCCAGGGCGTTGGCGCGGATCAGCACCTCGCGCGGGCTCCAGCCGCCGGCCTGGGCCGCGGCCACCACCCGGTCGCGGGCCTCGGCCTTGGCCTCCGGCGCCACCGAATCCTCGAGGTCGAGGATCAGCCCGTCGGCCGGCAGGGTCCGGGCCTTCTCCAGCGCGCGGGCGTTGGCGCCGGGGACGTAGAGCAGCGAGCGGCGGGGGAGGATCATCGGGTGCACCTCTCTGACTCTCTACCGGTCATTGCCGGGCCTGACCCGGCAATCCAGCAGATGTCGACAGTTTCTGGATGCCCGGGTCAAGCCCGGGCATGACAGATCAAGAGTCTCAGGACGCGGCAAACGGGTTCCTGATTGTCAGGCCGTCGATGCTTTGGCCGTCCTGCATGTCCTCGGAAAACAGCGTCCGGCACCCCGACTGCAGCGCCGACGCGACGATGAAGGCGTCGTAGAGGTTGAGGCCCAGCCGTGCGGCGATCCCGAGCGCGGCGTCATGGGTCTCGACCGTGATCGGCACGACCGGCGGGCACAGGGCGCGGATCGCGGACAGCGCCTCGCCGATCTCGTCCCAGGACATCCCGAGCTTGCGGCGGCCGACGGAGGCGAACTCGTTCAGCACCTGCACGCTGATCACGCCGCTGGAGGCGAGGAGCGCTTCCGCGATGGCGCTGCGGCTGTCGTCCTGGGCGATCGCGTAGAGCAGGATGTTGGTGTCCAGGAACGCGTCAGCGGCCATTGGCCTCCTCGCGGTCGAAGCGGAACCCGGGCGGCAGGGGTCGCCGCAGGGCGCGGAGCCGGTCGAGCGCCTCACTCCGGCTGCGGTCCCGGTCCACCAGGAAGGTTCGGTCGGCGGCGATGTGGATCTCGACGTCGTCGCCCTCCTTCAGGCTCAGCGCCTCGACCACGGCGGCGGGCAGCCGCACCGCCAGGCTGTTCCCCCATTTGGCTACACGCATGATATCACCATGATATACATGTCTCTATGTATATCATGAGGCTGCGCACGGGACAATCCTGCCCAGCGGCCGAAGCCGTGACCGCGGTCACAGTGATTTCACGATGGACGGCGTACATCTGTCTTCGGGCCTAGAGCCCGAGGACAAAGGTCATGATGCTCCGCACGATTATCTGGGTTTATGGCGTGATGTTGCTGCTCGGTTTCTATGTGGGCGCCACGCCCCTCTGAGAGACCGATCTGAGCCGTCGCCGCCGCGAGACCGCGTCTCAGGCCGACTTGGCCTTCCCGAGATCGAGATAGTACCGCATCAGCCGGATGGCGGCTTCCTCGTCCCAGGCGGCGCTGCCCTCCTGGCGGCCGATCACGGTGCCGTCGCGGCCGATTAGCAACGTGGTCGGCAGGCCGCGGGCGCCGAACAGCGCCGGTGACCGCCCGGCCGGGTCGAGATAGGCGGCCAGCGCCGCAATCTTGTTCTGGGCGAAGAAGGGCTGCACCTTGGCCAGCCCCTCGCGGTCGATCGACAGCGCCAGCACCGCGAAATCCGGCCCGCCCAGCTTGGCCTGCAGCCGGTCCAGCGCCGGCATCTCCTTGACGCAGGGGGCGCACCAGGTCGCCCACAGATTGACCAGCACCACCTTGCCCTTGAAGTCGGCGAGACGAAGGGTGTTGCCCGCGGCGTCGGAGAAGGTAATCTCCGGGGCCGGCTCAGTCCGGTCGGCCAGGACGAAACTGGCGACGGCGCCGCCCAGGGGCGGCCGGCCCTCCGGGGTCTGCTGCGTCCACCAGGCCGCACCCGCCGCCAGCAGCAGCACCAGGCCGGCCACGCCCCCGGCGATCGTTCCTCTTCTGCTCATCCGGTCCGCTCCCCATGCCCGATCCGACCCAGCCTGCCGCCCCCGTCGTGCCCGACAAGGGCACCAATCCCATGTGGGGCGGCCGCTTCGCCGCCGGCCCGGCTGCGATCATGGAGCGGATCAATGCCTCGATCGGCTTCGATCGCAAGCTCTGGGCGCAGGACATCGCCGGGTCGCGCGCTCATGTCGCAATGCTCGCCGCCCAGGGCATCGTCCCCGCCGAAGACGCGGCGGCGATCACGGGCGGCCTCGACCAGATCGAGCAGGAGATCGCCGAGGGCCGGTTCGAATTCAAGACTTCGCTCGAGGACATCCACTTCAACGTGGAGTCGCGGCTGACCGAAATCATCGGCCCGGCCGCCGGCCGGCTGCACACCGCGCGCAGCCGCAACGACCAGGTGGCGACCGATTTCCGCCTGTGGGTGCGCGACGCCTTCGACCGGCTGGACCAGGGGATGCAGGCGCTGCAGGCCGCGCTGATCGGCCAGGCCGAGGCGCATGCCGACACCATCCTGCCCGGCTTCACCCATCTCCAGGTCGCCCAGCCGATCGTCTTCGGCCATCACCTGCTGGCCTATGTCGAGATGCTGGGCCGCGACCGCAGCCGCGTCGCCGATGCCCGCGCCCGGGCCAATGAATGCCCGCTCGGCGCCGCCGCCCTGGCCGGCACGCCCTACCCGATCGACCGGCACATGACCGCCGCGGCGCTGGGCTTCGACCGGCCGACCGCCAATTCGCTCGACAGCGTGTCCGACCGCGACTTCGCGCTCGACTACCTCGCCACCGCGGGCATCTGCGCCATGCACCTGTCGCGGCTGGCGGAGGAGATCGTGTTCTGGTCGACGCCGCAGTTCCGCTTCATCCGCCTGTCCGACGGCTTCTCGACCGGCTCCTCGATCATGCCGCAGAAGCGCAACCCGGATGCGGCCGAGCTGGTGCGCGGCAAGACCGGCCGCGTCTTCGGCGGCCTGGCCGCCCTGCTGACGGTGATGAAGGGCCTGCCCCTGACCTACCAGAAGGACATGCAGGAGGATAAGGAGCCGGTGTTCGACGCCGACGACACGCTGATGCTGTGCCTGGCGGCCCTGACCGGCATGGTCGAAAGCTGGACCGTCAACCCGCAGGCGATGCGCCGGGCCACCGAGGCGGGCTTCCCGACCGCCACCGACCTGGCCGACTGGCTGGTGCGAACCCTGGGCGTGCCGTTCCGCGAGGCGCACCACATCACCGGCCATCTGGTGAAGCTGGCCGAGGACAAGGGCTGCGGCCTGTCCGACCTCAAGCTGGCCGAGATGCAGGCGGTCCATGCCGGCATCACCGATGCCGTCTACGCCGTGCTGACGGCCGAGGCCTCGGTCGCCAGCCGCAAGAGCTTCGGCGGCACGGCCCCCGACCGGGTGCGCGAGGCCGTCCGCACCGCAAAGGAGCGTTTCCTGTGAAACCGTCCGTCCTCCTGCGTCTCCTCCTCGCCGCCACCCTTGCCTTCGGCCTCGTCGCCTGCGGCAAGAAGGCGGCGTCGGTCAGCGCACCCGACCCCAAGACGTCGGCCTACCCGCGGGGCTATCCCTCCACATGACCGCTTTTTCCTATCGCAACGGCGCCCTCTTCGCCGAGGACGTCGATCTCGCCGCCGTGGCCGCCCAGGTCGGCACGCCGGCCTATGTTTATTCCTCGGCGGCGCTGGTCGCGAACTATCGCGCCTATGTCGACGCGCTGGCCGGCCTGCCGATGTCGGTCTGCTTCGCCGCCAAGGCCAATTCCAACCTCGCCGTGCTGCGCACCCTGGTGCGCCAGGGGGCCGGGGTGGACGTGGTCTCGACCGGCGAGATGCAGCGGGCGCTCGCCGCCGGCTGCCCGGCCGACCGCATCGTCTTCTCCGGCGTCGGCAAGACGGCGGAGGACCTCGAGGCGGCGCTCCTGGCAGGCATCCACCAGATCAACGTGGAATCGCTGCAGGAGCTGGAACTGCTGTCCCAGGTCGCGGTCCGGGTCCGGCGCGACGCGGTGGTGGTGTTCCGGGTCAACCCCGACGTCGACGCCAAGACCCACGCCAAGATCTCGACCGGCCGCAAGGGCGACAAATTCGGCATCGAGCTGGAGGACACGGCCGCGGCGTTCGAGCGGGCGCACATCCTGCCGGGCGTCCGCCCGGTCGGCATCGCCGCCCATATCGGCAGCCAGCTGCTCGACCTGTCGCCCTATCGCGACGCCTATCGCCGCCTGGCCGAGCTGGTGCGCGAGCTGCGCGGCGCCGGCCATGTGGTCGAGCGGCTCGACCTCGGCGGCGGCATCGGCATCTCCTACAAGGGCGACGCGGCGCCGTCGCTGGCCGACTACGCCCGGATCGTGCGCGAGACCGTCGGCGACCTCGGCTGCAGCCTGATGGTCGAACCCGGGCGGTCGATCTGCGGCGACGCCGGCGTCCTGCTGTCGCGGGTGATCTTCATCAAGCCGGGCCGGACCCGCAACTTCGTCATCCTCGACGCGGCGATGAACGACCTGATCCGCCCGGCGATGTACGACGCCTGGCACGGCATCGTGCCACTGCGCCAGCCGGCGGAAGGCGCGGTGGAGGCCGAATTCGACGTGGTCGGCCCGGTGTGCGAAAGCAGCGACACCTTCGCCAAGGGCCGGGCGTTGCCGCCGCTGGCCGCCGGCGACCTGGTCGCCTTCACCGGCGCCGGCGCCTATGGCGCGGTGATGGCGTCGACCTACAACACCCGGCCGCTGGTGCCGGAGGTGCTGGTCGACAAAGACCACTTTGCCATCGTCAGAAAACGGCCCACATTTGAAGAGATGGTCGCTGGAGAGAGCCTGCCGCCCTGGCTGGCATGACGGAGGTTTGAGGAGAGGTGGCCCGGAACCCGAGCGAGTCTCCCAAGACGGCTGCGCCGTCCGAGCCGCGCGTCAAGATCGCGCTGGCCTGGGCCGCTGCGGCCTGGGAGGTGGTGTGGCGTGCCACCTGGCCGGCCGTCACCGTGCTGGGCGCCTTCCTCGTCATCGCCGGCTTCGACCTGCTGCCCGACCTGCCGGGCTGGCTGCATGCGCTGATCCTGGCCGGCTTCGCCGCGGGACTGGTGCTGGCCAGCCGGCCCTTGTGGCGCCTGCGCCTGCCCGACGGCTTCGCCGCGCGGCGGCGGCTGGAGCGCGACAGCGGCATCGACCATCGGCCGCTGACCGGCCTGCACGACACCCAGGCGACCGGCACCACCGACGCGCTCAGCCGCGCCCTGTGGCAGCGCCACCAGCTGCTGCGTGCCGCCCAGCTGCGGGCGCTGCGGCCGGGCCTGCCGCGGCCGCGCAACGCGGAGACCGACCGCTTCGCCCTGCGCGGGTTGGTGGTGATCGGCCTGGCCCTGGCCTTCGTCGCCGCCGGCGGCGACTGGGGGCCGCGGCTCGGCCGCGCCGTGACGCCCGGGCTGTTCGGCGCCGCTGCGGCGACCGCGCCGCGGCTCGACCTGTTCGTCACCCCGCCGACCTACACCGGCCGGCCGCCGATCTACCTGACCGCGGGACAAGTCGCGGGGCCGTCCAACGGCGCCTCGGGCCCGGCCACGGGGCCGATCGAGATCCCGGTCGGCAGCGCCCTGGTGGGCCGCGTCGCCGGCGGCGATTCGACGCCCAGCCTCAGCCTCGCCGGGGCCAAGACCGACTTCGCCACCATCGACGGCGGCAGCTTCGAGCTGCAGGCCAAGGTGACGGCGGGCGACCGCCTGACCGTCAGCCAGGGCGGCACCGTGCTGGGCGACTGGCCGGTCAAGATCCTGCCCGATGCGCCGCCGACCATCGCCTTCGGCCAGAAGCCGAAGCCGACCGAACGCCAGGCGCTGCGGCTCGACGCCACCGCGACCGACGATTACGGCATCGCCCTGCTGACCGCGACCGTGACCCTGGCCCCGGGCGCGCCGGCGGTGCTGGACGCGACGCCGCTGGTGATCCCGCTGTCGGTGCCAGGGCGCTGGCCGCGCGAGGTCAAGTCGACCAGCTACCAGGACCTGACGCCGCATCCCTGGGCCGGCCAGGCAGTCGACATCGTGCTGACCGCAACCGATGCGGCGGGCCAGACCGCGGTGACCGCGCCGGAGCGGGTGACCCTGCCGGAGCGCGAATTCCACCACCCGGTCGCCCGCGCCATCATCGACCAGCGCCGAATCCTGACGCTGCAGCCCGACCAGGCCGAAAGCGTGGCCGAGACGCTGGACACGCTGTCGCAGCGGCCGGACCGCTACTACGACGACAAGGTGGTGTTCCTGGCCCTGCGCACCGCCGCCCGGCGGCTGTTCTTCGCCCAGGATGCGCTGCCGCCGCCGGTGGCGCCGCTGCGCGACCTGCTGTGGGACACCGCGCTGCGCATCGAGGACGGCGACATGTCGCTGGCCGAGCGGTCGCTGCGCGACGCCCAGCAGCGGCTGGCCGACGCGCTGGAGCGCGGCGCCAACGACGAGGAGATCCGGCAGCTGACCGACGAGCTGCGCCGCGCCATGGACCGCTACCTCCAGGCGATGGCGGAGCAGATGCAGGACAAGATGCGGCGCGGCGAGATGACCGAGACCCAGCTGCCGCCGGACGCGCAGGTGATGGACCGCAAGCAGTTCCAGGACATGATCGACCGCATGCAGCAGCTGTCCGAATCCGGCGCCAAGGACCAGGCCCGGCAGATGCTGTCGCAGATGCAGAACATGATGGAAAACATGCGCATGGGCGCGATGAGCCAGGAACAGGCCCAGGCCCAGCAGCGCGCCATGAACCTGATGAAGGACCTGCAGAAGCTGACCAATGCGCAGCGCCAGCTGCTGGACCAGACCTTCCGCCAGCAGCAGTCGCAGCAGGGCGGCGAGGAGGGCGAATCCGGCCAGCCGCCGCCGGGCACGCCGGAGCAGAACGCGCAGACCCAGGAGGCGCTGCGCCGCGCGCTGGGCGAGGTGATGCGCGAGCTCGGCGACATGGGCGGCGATATCCCGATGCCGCTCGGCCGCGCCGAACGGGCGATGAAGCAGGCGGGCGACGCGCTGGCCCAGGGCAACCCCGAAGGGGCGGTGCCGTCGCAGACCGAGGCGCTGGACCAGCTGCAGCAGGGGCTGCAGGGCATGGCGCAGCAGATGATGGAAGGCATGACGGCCCAGCCCGGCATGGCGGGCCGGGGCCAGAACGGGCAGAATTTCGAGAACCAGGATCCGCTCGGCCGGCCCCTGACCAACAGCGGCGGCACCACCGACGGCGATGTCGGCCTGCCCACCAAATTCGACACCGAGCGCGCCCGCGCCATCCTCGACGAGTTGCGCCAGCGCCTCAACGACCGCTCGCGTCCGGCGCCGGAGCGGGATTATATCGAAAGGCTGCTGCGCCAGTTCTGAGTCGCTCGGTTCCGGGTCGCAGCCCCCAGCCGATGGCCGTCCGGGCCCGGCTTCCGCCAGGACGAGGACCATCGTGACCGCGATCACGCTCGAGACCATCCGCGAGGCGCGCGCCCGCATCGCCCCCTATGTGCTGCGCACCCCGACCGTGCCGCGCGAGCTGCTGCGGGCCACGCTCGGCCTGCCCGTCGTGACCAAGCTGGAGCTGCTGCAGCATGCCGGTTCGTTCAAGCCGCGCGGTGCCTTCAACGCCATGCTCAGCCTCAACGAGGCCGAACGCGCCGCCGGCGTGGTCGCGGTCTCCGGCGGCAACCATGCCCTCGGTGTCGCCTATGCCGCCCGCATCCTGGGCCTCAAGGCCGTCGTGGTCATGCCCAAGGCGACGCCGCAGAACTACGTCGCCGGCACCCGCGCCGAGGGCGCCGAGGTGGTGCTGGTGGACGACATCTCCGCCGCCTTCGCCGAGGCCGAGCGCCAGGGCGCGGCCGGCCGCACCATGATCCATCCGTTCGACGACCCCCGGGTGATCGCCGGCCAGGGCACCATGGGGCTGGAGCTCTTGGAGGACGCGCCCGACACCACCGACATCATCGCCTCGATCGGCGGCGGCGGCATGATCTCGGGCGTCATCACCGCGGTGAAGGCGCTGCGGCCCGACATCCGGATCTGGGGCGTCGAGACCGAGGGCGCCGACGCGATGAGCCAGGCGCTGGCGGCCGGGCATCCGGTGCGCCTGCCGGCCATCACCTCGATCTCCACCACTCTGGGCGCGCCGTCCGTGTCCGAACGCACTTTGGCGATCGTGCGCGACGCGGTGGAGGAGGTGCTGGTGGTGCCCGACGCGGATGCGGTGCGCGGCGTGCAGATGCTGATCGAACAGGCCAAGGTGGTGACCGAGCCGGCCGCCGGCTGCACCCTGGCCGCGGCGCTGCGCCTGAAGGACCGGCTGCCGCGCGACGCCCGGCTGGCCCTGATCCTGTGCGGCGGCAACGTCACCGTGAACGACATCGAGCGCTGGCGCGGCCGCTTCGGCATTTCCTGACCGGTCGGTCGATGAATTCTGGCCGGCCAGTTCAGGCCGGTCAGAACATCCCCGGCACCACCAGGGCCAGCCAGGCCAGCAGCGGCCCGACCACGACGACGATCCCGCTGTAGATCAGCATCTGCCGGAAGAAGGCGTCGCGGTCGATGCCGTGTGCGTTGGCCACCACCAGCGCGCCGTTGGTCGAGAACGGGCTGACATCGACGATGGTGGTCGAGATCGCGATCGCGGCGATCAGGCCGGGGACGCCGAGATGGCCCTGGGTCAGCAGCGGCACCGCCAACGGGATGGTGGCGCCCAGCACCGCGACCGAGGAGGCGAAGGCCGAGACCACGCCGGCGACATAGCACAGCAGCAGCGCGCCCAGCAGCGGCATGGCCATGGCCGAGACGCCGCCGCCGACATAGTCGACCGCGCCGGCCTTCTGCAGCACGCCGATATAGGTGATGACGCCGCCGATCAGCAGCACGGTCGACCAGCTGACCTTGTCGACCGCGCCCTTCTGCCCCTTCGGGCAGACCAGGGCCAGGACCACCGCGACGCTCATCGCCACCAGCCCGACATTCAGGCTGAAGGCCAGCGACGCGACCGCCAGCACCACCAGGCCGGTCAGGGTCAGCGCCTGCTCGCGGTCGAGCGCGACATGGTCGTCGGCGCCCTCGCGCATCACGGCGCCCGGCCGCGGCCCGGCCGGCGCCGCCGGGGTGCCGCCATGGCCGCGCACCGCGACCGAGGTGTCGGGCTGCGCCGCGTCGACCGTGGCCTCCAGGTCGTCGCCCGGGCGCCGCAGGGCCAGGCGGTGGCCGCCGAACACGAAGAAGATCACCAGGGCGATCAGGAAGTTGAACGCCAGGCTGGACAGGAACAGCACGATCTCGTCGCCCGGCAGGCCGGCGCGCTGCACCACCTGGTTGGTGATGCCGCCATAGATGCTGATCGGCGAGAAGCCGCCGCCCTGGGCGCCATGCACCACCATCAGCCCCATCAGCATCGGGTGGATGCGGTAGCGGGCGGCGAAGCGCAGCGCGATCGGGGCGATGATGGCGACCGCGCCGGGGCTGACCGCGCCGATGCCGCTCAGCACGGCCGAGACCGCGAACATCACCCAGGGAATCGCCGAGATCCGGCCGCCGACCAGCCGCACCGAGTAATGCACCAGCCAGTCGACCGTGCCGTTGTTCTGGGCGATGGCGAAGAGGTAGGTGATGCCGACCAGGGTGACGAACAGGTCGCCCGGGAAGCCGGCCAGGATGGCGGTGGCCGACATGCCGGTGAACACCGTCCCGACCAGGAAGGCCAGGGCGAAGCCGAGGGCGCCCATGTTGATCGGCAGGGCGGTGGCGACGACGAACATCACGACCAGCCCGATGATGGATGCGATCTGCGCGGACACGCGATTCCTCCCCTTGAGTCCGAGATATGAGTCTTCGGCGCGGGCGGCGGTTTGCGCCGTCCCGCTATATGCCGCGCGATGCGGCGTGGTTCAGTCGGTCGCGGGCGGCGGCGCCAGGAAGCGCGCCAGGGCGCTGCCGGCGTTCAGCATGTGCTCGCGCATGGCGAAGGCGGCCTCGTCGGGGTCGCCGCGGGTCATCGCCTTCAGGATCTGGCCGTGCTCGATGCGCGACTGCACCAGCCGGCCGGCATAGCGCAGCTGGGTCCGCCGGAACGGCAGCAGCCGGGCCCGCAGCTGCAGGGCGTGCTCGACCAGGAAGGCGTTGTGGGTCGCCCGGTAGATCGCCTCGTGGAACTCCAGGTTGAAGGCATCGTAGCCGGCGATGTCGCCGGCCTTCAGATGCCCCTCCGACGCTTCATGCAGCGCTGCCAGGTTGCCGCGCTCCAGCGCGGTCATGCGGTTGGTGGCCAGCCGGGCGCACATCGCCTCGACCTCGGCCGTGACCTCGAACATCTCGGACAGGGTCTCGACCGTCATCGGCAGTACCACGATGCCGCGGCGCGGCCGGACCTCGACCAGCCCGGCGGCGGCGAGGTGGCGGACGGCATCGCGCACCGGGGTTCTTGACGCGCCGTAGGTCTCGGCCAGCTGCGCCTCGTCCAGCACCGTCCCCGGCGCCAGGCGGCCGGTGGAGATGTCGTCGGTCAGGGCCAGCCGGATCCGCTCGGACAGCGATGCATCGGGCTTCGTGTCCAAAGTTGCCTCCCTGCGCGTCTATTGTGCACGTTCATTGTCGATCTGAGCGATTATGTATGCACAAAGCTTCGCGCCAGGCAATACCGTATCGGTTTGCGACGATGGAGCGCCGGCGTCCACCCTCAGAAGCTGGGCGGGGTGATCGCCCAGATCACCTGGGTGATGCCGGGGCCGGGGTTGCGGTAGCGGTGCGGCCGGGTGCTGGCCAGGGCGAAGCTGTCGCCGGTGCCCAGCACGTACAGCTTCTCGTCGACCCACAGCTCCAGCGCGCCGGACAGGATGAAGCCGGCCTCCTCGCCCTCATGGGTGTAGGCGTCCGGGCTGCCGGCGCCGGCCTGGATGGTGCACAGCAGCAGCTCCAGCTGGCCGTCGAGATGCGGCACCAGCAGCTCGTCGGTCAGGCCCAGCCCACCCATGTCCAGCACCTTGCGCCGCCCGGCGCGGACCACGACGCGGTCCTCGTCGTCGCGCGGTTCGGGGTCGCGGAAGAACCAGCCGATGGTCACGCCCATGGCGCTGCTGATCAGCTGCAGCTGGCGGATGGTCGGCGTCGACAGCCCGCGCTCGACCTGCGAGAGGTGGCCGACCGACAGGCCGGTGGTGGCGGCCAGCCGGGTCAGGGTCAGGCCGCGCTGCTGCCGCAGCTCGCGGATCTGCGGCCCGATGGTGTCGACCGGGTCGCCGGACGGCGGCGCCTCGGCCTCCGCCGCTTCCAGGTCCGAGTGTTCGCCTTCGGTCATCGCCCCACCTTCATGCCGTCGGGCTTCACGCCCGCCTGGCCTTGACGTCGCGCAGGATCTCGCGCGCGGCGTTGTGGCCGGGGATGCCGGAGACGCCGCCACCCGGATGCATCGACGATCCGCAGATGTAAAGCCCCCGGAACGGCGTGCGGTAGTCGGCATAGCCGGAGACCGGGCGCTGGAAGAACAGTTGGTCGGTTGACAGCTCACCATGGAAGATGTGGCCCTGGGGCAGGGCGACGATGCGCTCGATGTCCGGCGCCACCAGCAGCTGGGCCTCGATCACGTCGTTGGAGAAGCCGGGGGCGTAGTCCTCGATCGTGTCGAACACGGTCTTGCGGAACTTGTCCTTCTCCGTCGCCCAGTCGCCGCCCTTCAGCGTGTAGGGGGCGTGGCCGCCGAACAGGTTGACGACATGCTTGCCCGGCGGCGCCAGGGTGTCGTCGACGATGGTCGGCACCACGGGGGTCAGGAACGGCCGGCTGGAATACCAGCCGTATTTGGCGTCGTCATAGGCGCGCTCGAGATAGTCGATGTCCGGCGCGATGTGCATGTAGGTGGGATGGTTGAAATTGCCCAAGGCCCCCTCGGCCCGCACCTTGTCCAGGATGCGGTATTGCGGCGGCCGCTCGCAGGCGATGTTCATCTTGAAGGCGGTGGAGAAGCTGCGGTAGCCGCGGATCTCGCGCAGCACCTCGGCCGGCAGATGAGCCTCGCCGATCATGTCGAGATACAGCGTCTTGGCGCTGGCGTTGGAGACGATGACCCGGGCCGAATAGGTGTCGCCCTTGGTCGTGGTCACCGCCGTGGCGCGGTCGCCGGTCAGCCGCACCGCCGCGATCTCCGCCTCGGTGACATGGTCGACGCCGATGGTGCGGCCGTAGGAGGCCAGCGCCTGGGTGATCGCGCCCATGCCGCCCTTGATGAAGCCCCAGCCGCCGGCGCCCTCATGCTCGCCCATGATGTGGTGCATGATGACGTAGGCGGATCCCGGGGTCTTCGGCCCGGCAAAGGTGCCGATCGAGGCGTAATAGGCCAGGACCGCCATCACCCGGTCGTCCTCGAACCATTCGCGCAGAAAGTCGTAGGCGCTCATGCTCAGCATGTCGGCGATGCGGTACATCTTCCGGCCGATCTTGCGGTGCCGCCACAGCATCGATGCGCCGTCGCGGAAGCCGCGCCAGTCGCGCCGCGCCGGGTCGACCGGCGTTTCCCACAGCAGCTTGCGCACCACCTGCGCCGCCTCCTGCAGGTAGCGGTCGAACTCCGGATAGATCGCCGCGTCCTTCTTCGAGAACTTGGCGAAGCTGGCCTGGGTCTTGGCCATGTCGTCGGAGAAAAGGATGTAGTCGTCGCCGCCGACCGGCGAGACCATGTCGGAGCAGGGCAGCACCTCCAGCCCATGCTTCTTCAGCTCGAAGTCGCGGATGATGCGCGGGTGCAGCAGGCTCATCAGGTAGGAGAAGATCGAGGCGCGGAATCCCGGCGCAATCTCCTCGGTCACCGCAGCGCCGCCCAGCACGCGGCGGCGCTCCAGCACCAGCACCTTCAGGCCGGACCGGGCGAGGTAGTTGGCGCAGACCAGGCCGTTGTGGCCGGCGCCGATGATGATGGCGTCGTAGCGTTTGGCCGTGGTGCTGCTGCCCTGGGGGATCGAGGTCGTGGTCATGGTGCGATCGGTCTTTCCGGAAAGGGCGGCTATTCGGCGGCGGCGCGGTGGCGCGGGGCGGGGGCATCCATGCCGCGGCGGACCATGTCCTGGAAGCCCAGCACGGCGTGCTCATGCTTCGGCGACAGCGGGCCGCGCTGGTAGATCCCGGCGTTCAGGTTGCGCTGCACCCCGGTGATGATGTCGAGGTCCTCGCTGACGATCTGGGCCGACCAGGCGATCGACTGGCGGTTCTCCTCCGCCTTCTCCGGCGAGACATCGGTGAAGAAGTACCAGTTGATGTGCCGGAGGCGGCCGGGGCCCAGCGGTTCGATCGTGGCGATCGAGCTGCCCCAGTCGTAGAGGTTCAGCATCAGGAACGGGAAGCGGTAGAAGTAGACGCCGCGGGTCAGCCCGCCGTCGCGCTTCGGCGCGTGCAGGTGGAACATGCCGGCATCGCCATGCACGTCGATGCTGTAGCGGTCCATGTCCAGCGACGCGCACAGGCCGGGATGCATGGTCCGGCAGTGGTAGCATTCCAGGTAGTTCTCGCCGTAGGTCTTCCAGTCGACCTCGCAGTCGCGGTTCTTCTCGGCGAACCAGTGCTGCTGCTCGAGCGGATAGTCGGTGGCCAGGGCGTCGATCGGGCCCAGCCAGTCGCGCAGGCTTTCGCCCTCGCGCTCGATCCGCAGGAACACCAGGCCGCGCCATTCCTCGGCGGCGATGCGGAACAGGCCCCATTCCTCCGGATCGAAGGCGGCGGCCGAGCCGAAATCGGGGTTCCGCTTCAGCTTGCCGTCCAGCGTGTAGCTCCAGCTGTGATAGGGGCAGACCACCAGCCGCGGGCACTGGCCCTCCGGCTTGGTCAGCAGCTGGGCGCCGCGATGGCGGCAGACATTGTGGAAGGCGCGGACCTGGCCGTCCTCGCCGCGGATGGCGAAGACGGGATAGCCGGCGACGGTGCCGGTGACATAGTCGCCGGGGGATTTCAGCCGGCCCGACCAGGTGAACAGCATCCAGTTCCGGGCGAAGATGCGAGTGCGCTCCTGCTCGTAGCGCTCCGGGTCGCGGTACCAGGCCGCCGGCAGGGTCCAGGTGAAGCCTTCCGGCGCCGTTTCGGCCGGGCTCGTCTCGATCATCGCACAACCTCTCGGTCGGAAGACGCCGGCTCCCGGCCGGCGCGCAGGATCTGCAGGATCACCAGCAGCAGGGTGACGGCGAACAGCACCGTCGCCGCCGCGGCGATGGTCGGGTCGACCTGGTCGTTGATGCCGTCCCACATCTTCCGCGGCAGGGTGTAGACGGCCCGCGCGGCGATGAAGAGAGTCACCACGATCTCGTCCCAGGAGGTCAGGAAGGCGAACACCGCGCCGGCCAGGATGCCGGGCAGGATCTGCGGCAGGATCACCCAGCGGATGGTCTGGGACTGCGAGGCGCCGAGCGAGCGCGATGCCTGGTCCTGGCGCGGGTCGACCGCGGCCAGCGCCGCCGACACCGTGACCAGCACATAGGGTGCGGCCAGCAGCGTGTGGGCCAGGATCACCCCGGCGAAACTGTCGAGCAGGCCGAGATCGGCGAAGAAGCGGTAGAAGGCGAGGGCGGAGACCACCGGCGGCACGATCAGCGGCGCCAGCGCCAGCATCCGGGCCAGCTCGCCCAGCGCCGAGGACAGCCGCCACAGCCCGATCGCCGCCAGCGTGCCCAGCGTCACCGAAAGGGCGGTGACGGCCAGGCCGATGCCCAGGCTCTGCAGCATCGCCGACCGCCAGACCGGGTCGCCGAACAGGGTCTCGTAATGCTGGAAGGAGATGCCGTCGGTCGGCAGCGACAGATAGCGGTTCGGCGTCACCGACAGCGGCATCGCCACCAGGGTCGGCAGCATCAGGAACAAGAGGACGGCCCAGCACAGGGCGACCAGGACGGACCAGCGCATCAGGCCCCTCCCCCGAACAGGCGCCGCACATCGACCACCCGCGACAGCGCCGCGAGCAGCAGCAGCACGGACAGCAGCAGCACCGAGGCCATCATGGTGCCGACGCCCCAGCGCACGGTCTGGAAGATCTGCAGCCGGACATATTCCGCGATCATCACCACCTTGCCGCCGCCCAGGATCGTGGGCGTGACCAGGAAGCCGAGCGACAGCACGAACACCAGCAGCCCGGCGGCGAAGATCCCGGGCAGGGACAGCGGCAGGAACACCTCGAGGAAGGTGCGCAGCGGCCCGGCGCCGAGCGAGCGCGACGCCGCGCCCAGCGCCGGGTCGATGCCCTTCATCCCGGCATAGAGCGGCAGTGCGGCGTAGGGCACCATGTAGTGCACCATGCCGACCAGCACGCCGAACTCGTTGCGCACCAGCGGCAGCGGGTCGGTGACCAGCCCCAGCCCGGTCAGCGCCCCGTTCACCAACCCCCCGCTGCGCAGCAGGGTCAGCCAGGCGAAGGCGCGGACCAGCACCGACACCCAGAACGGCACCAGCACGAAGGCGGTGATCCACAGCCGGTGCCGCGGCGTCGCGTTCAGCATGACATAGGCGACGAGGTAGCCGAGCAGCAGCGCGCACACCGTGGTCCAGGCCGCGATGCGGAAGGTGGTCCACAGCACCCGCTGCATCGCGTCGGAATCGACCAACCGCTGGTAGTTGCCCAGGCCGGGCGCGGGATCGGTGACGCTGATCCACAGGATGTTGGCCAGCGGCACCAGATAGAGCAGCAACAGCGCCGCCATCAGCGGCAGCACCAGCGCCCAGGCCGACGCCGGCGTGCGGCGCCGCGCGACGGCAGGGGGTGGTCCGGCCAGGGTGGCGGGTGCTGCCGTCATTGCTCAGCCGGCCATCAGGTCGAGGAAGTCGTTCTGCACGGTGTCGTAGTTCTCGGCGTACCAGGCGCTGTCGATCGGGATCTGGCGTTTGAAGTTGGGCTCGTAGCCGCAGTCGATCTTCTGCAGCTCCGGCGTCAGGCTGGCGCTCGCCGCCGGGTTGGCCGGGCCGTTGCCGAGCAGCTTCAGGAGCTCGACCTGCCGCGCGGGCGTCTGGGTCGAGGCGATGAAGTCGAACACGGCGGCGCCGGCCGGGTTCTTCACCAGCACCGGCAGCACGCCGGGGGCGACGATGCCATGGTCCCAGGTCCAGGTGATCTTGCCGCCGGAATCGCGGTCCAGCACCGAGGCGCGGGTGCACCAGATCGGCCCCATCGCCACCTCGCCGTCGCGGAACAGCTGCTGGCTTTCCGCCCCGCCGCCCCACAGCAGGAACTGGTCGCGGTTGTCCTTGATGATGGCGAAGGCCTTCTTGACGTCGAGCGGGTACAGCTTGTCCGGCTCCACCCCCGACCCGATCAGCACCGCCTCCAGCGACCCGACCAGCCATTTGTAGATCGCGCGCTTGCCCGGAAAGTCCTTGAAGTTGAGGTAGTCCTTGAAGCCGTTCGGCGTCTTGCCGCCGGTCTTCTCCAGGCTGAAGGCGTTGACGGTCGAATACATGTAGGCGGCGCAGCCGTATTCGAAAGTGAATTCCGGCCGCACCTTGGCCTTGTCGACCTTGGTGTAGTCATAGGGCTGGATCAGCCCCTGCTTGCTCAGGATCGGCAGGTAGAAGCCGTCGGCGTCGGTGCAGTCCCACACCACATTGCCGCTGTCGATCATCGCCTTGATCGCGCCGGGCGTCGGTTCGGCGCCCAGCACCGTGACCTTGATGCCGCTGTCCTTGCTGAAGGGCTCGCCCCAGGCCTTGCCCCAGGCCGGCACGGCGTCGCCGCCGAAATTCACCACCACAATCTCCTGCGCCGCGGCCTTGGCCGGGCCAGAGACCAGCAGCGGCACGACGCCGAGGGTGCCGAGCGCGGCCAGGAAGCTGCGCCGGTCGATGTGTCCGTCCGCGAACCGCTCCGCCGCGATGGCGGCGAGATCCGCGCGATACCGTGATGCCGTCATGATCTGCCCCTGTTTCAGTGTTCGCGGGCCGCTTGCGTGTCGGCCTCGTCTTCGATGAGAACGGTCGCCTCCGGCGCCCAGCTGACCCAGGCGGTGGCGCCGAGGCCGAGGTCCGGCGCCGCCTCCCAGGCGAAGCCGGTCGCGGTCAGCGGGCCGAAGGCGTCGGTCTCGACCACCACCTGCCTTGTGGCGCCGAGATAGGCGATGTCGAGGATGCGGCCGGGCACCCGGTTGGCCAGCTCGCGCGGCTCCTGCGCCGAAACCCGCAGCTTCTCCGGCCGCAGCGCCAGCAGCACGGCGCGGCCGGGCGCCGGTGTCTCCGGGCCGTGATGCAGCACGCTGGCTCCGGCGCTCTCCAGCCGGATCGACGCGCCGTCCCGGCCGGCCATGCGCAGGGCCAGGCAGTTGCTCTTGCCCAGGAACTCGGCGACGAAGCGGTTGCGCGGGCGTTCGTACAGCTGGTCCGGCGCGCCGGCCTGGACCAGCCGGCCGCGTTCCATCACCGCGACACGGTCGGCCATCGACAGCGCCTCGTCCTGGTCGTGGGTGACCAGGATGAAGGTGGCGCCCAGGTCGCGGTGCAGGGTCTTCAGCTCCAGCTGCATCTCGGCCCGCAGCTGGCGGTCCAGCGCGCCCAGCGGCTCGTCGAACAGCACGATGTCGGGGTCGAATACCAAAGCGCGGGCGACCGCGACGCGCTGCTGCTGGCCGCCGGACAGCTGGCGGGGGCGGCGGTCGTCGAACCCGTCCAGCCGCACCCGGGCGATGGCGGCGGCCACCTTGGCGGCGATCTCGGCCCGCCCCAGGCCGCGCACCCGCAGGGGATAGGCGATGTTCTCGGCCACGGTCATGTGCGGGAACAGGGCATAGCCCTGGAACACCATGCCGAAGTTGCGCTTCTCCGGCGGCATCGCCGTGACGTCGCGCCCGTCGACCGCGATCCGCCCCGCGGTCGGCGTGACGAAGCCGGCGATCATCATCAACAGGGTGGTCTTGCCCGAGCCGGAGGGGCCGAGCAGGGTCAGGAACTCACCGCTCGGGATGTCCAGCGACACGTCGTCGACGGCGCGGATCGGGCCGTAGCTGCGGGACAGCCGCGCCAGGGCCAGGCTGTGCGCCCGGGGCGCGGCCTCGGGTGATGGCGCCGGCGATCGCATGGCCCGCATCAGCATCGATCTCACCCCCTGTCAGGTGGCAGATTTTCATTTTTGTGAAAGAAGCCTGACCGGGAGGCCGAGAGACTGTCAAGCCCATTTTCCGGGAGGCTTGCGAGGCGATAACGCCGGGTTTGCTGTGGCTACAGCAACGATCCAAGGAAACTGCGGCTTTCGACAGGAGCAGACGGGCAGCGGAAATTTTCACTTAGGTGAAATGACCTTGAGTCCTGTCGTCACATCGGCACGTGGATCGGCGTTACCTCCGGGGTAACGTCGACGTTACCCCCGGGGTAATCGCTTTCGTGCCCTCACATGGGCTCTGATCCGGCTAGACCACTGGAGAGCGACCCATGATCGAGACCCGTGACGGCACCCTGCTTCGGGTTAAGGATATCGGCCGGGGCCGGCCCGTCCTGTTCATCCACGGCTTCACCCTGAATGCCGACATCTGGGAGTACCAGATGACGGATCTGGCCGAAGCCGGGCTGCGCTGCATCGCCTATGACCGGCGCGGCCATGGCCGGTCCGACCACCCGGGCGACGGCTATGATTTCGACACCCTGGCCGACGACCTCGTCGCGGTGATGGCCGCGCTCGACCTGCGCGAGGCCACCCTGGTCGGCCATTCCATGGCGGTGGGAGAGGTTGCACGCTGCCTGTCGCGCCACGGCCCCGGGCGAGTGGCCCGCATCGTGCTGGCGGCGCCGCTGCCGCCCTGTCCCGCCCTGGCGCTGCCCGCCGACGCGGCCGGACAGACCGTGTTCGACCACGCCATCGCCGGCATGCGGGCGGACCGCCCGGCCTACTACGCCGCCAACGCCACGGCGCTGTTCGGCCGGGACTGCTCGCCAGAACTGGCGCGCTGGGGCCTCGACCTCGCGCTGCAGACCGCGCTGTGGGCGGCGGTCGGCTGCCAGCGCGCCAATGCCACCGTGGACCTCCGCTCCGACCTGCGCGACATCGGGGTGCCGGCGCTGGTCGTCCAGGGCGACGCCGACCAGCTGGCGCCGGCCGATCTCTGCGGCCGCGCCGTCGCCGCGGAGATCCCCGGCAGCCGGCTCGAGATCTATCCCGGCGCCCCGCACGGCCTGTTCCTGACCGACAAGGACCGATTCAACCGCGACCTGCTGGGCTTCATCCAAGGCTGAGGAGATCGCGTTAATTTACCCGGGTGATATTGCGTTTCCTGCCGTCCCGGGGTAGGGATCCGGCATCAGTTCGTGGGGTGCTTGGATGAAGGGCGACGATCGCAAGGCAGCGGTGGATGCCTATAAGGAACGGAAGGTCGCGGCCGGCATCTATGCGGTCCGCTGCGAACCGTTGGGCGAATGCTGGGTCGGCCGGGCGCCCGACCTGGCCACCATCCAGAACCGTCTCTGGTTCACCCTGCGCCAGGGCAGCAACCCGCATCGCTCGCTGCAGGCGGCCTGGCGCGCGCATGGCCCCGAGGCGTTCAGCTTCGCGGTCCTGGAGCAGTTGGAGGACGAGGACATCGCCTATGTGCGCGACCGGGCGCTGAAGGACCGGCTCGCACATTGGGCCGCGACGCTGCGGGCCACCACGATCTAGGCTGGCTACGGCGCCGTCGCGGCCTGGGTGCCGATCTCCATCCGGGTGGCGGCGTCGGGCGTGGTCTCGATCGTCGCCACCACGTCGACCGACTGCGCCGGCGCCAGGGTGGAGGTGGCGACGGTCAGCGGCGACCGGGCCACGACCGTGCGGCTGCCATCCAGGAGGCGCACCTCGATCGGCGGCACCGGGCGGGTCACCAGGGCGCGGTTCTCGACCCGGCCGGTGACCACCACCTGCTCCAGCCCGGCGCCGGCGATGCGCCGGACCTGCAGCTCCTGCAGCACCAGCCCCTGGCCCAGTGCCCCGGTCTCGACCGGCTCCGCCACCGGCACGCCGATGGTGTCGTACAGCCGGATCGCCGGCGGCCAGAAGCGGACGATCGATTCCCGCGCGAAATAGCCGACCCCGGCCAGCCCGCCGATCAGCAGCACCGCCAGGGCCAGCCCGACGGCGGGGCCGTCGCGGCGTCGCGGCGCGATCACCGCCGGCAGGTTGCGGATCTGGCCGGGGGGCGCGGCCGGGGCGGCCTGCGCCGCCGCCGGCCCGACCAGCACGGAATGCGGCGCTGCCGCTGCCGCCGCCATGACCTCGACCGAGGATTCGCGCCACAAATGGCCGCAACGGGCGCATTTGACGCGCCGGCCGTCATGGCCGATCGCCGCCGGGTCGACGAGATAACGGGTCGAACAGCTGGGGCAGGTGACGATCATGCCGCGTTATCGCATGCCGATCCGCCGATGCCTATATCATCCGAGGCAATTTTGTGAGTGACGGGAACGACTTGGAGGCATGGCGCCGGCCGCTTCATCCAGGCAATGACGCCGCCGCATAATCTTGCCACGATCCGTCCCTTTCCTGTCCGGGCGCCGTCGCTTCCGGCCCGGTGCCACAGCAATCTTTCGTCCGATGTCGATGACCGCCGATCCGCCCGTCAAACCCCGGCCCTGGCGCCGCCGCCTGCACCGGGCGCTGCTGGTGTTGCTCGTCCTCGCCGCGGCCTGGGCGCTCGGCCTCGGCTGGTTCGTGGCGCAGGCCGAGCGCGGCGGCGAGGTCGACCCCGACCACACCGACGCCATCGTCGTGCTGACCGGCGGCAGCGAAAGGCTGCGCGTCGGCTTCGACCTGCTGGCGCGCGGCGTGGCCGAGCGGCTGCTGGTCAGCGGCGTGCATCGCGACGTGCGGCTGGAGGAGCTGTTCGCCCTCGGCCCGACCGATGATTCGCTGCGCTGCTGCGTCGATCTCGGCTACGCCGCGGACGACACCATCGGCAATGCGCAGGAGGCGGCGGGATGGATGCGGGCGCGGGGCTTCCACAGCCTGCGGCTGGTCACCTCGAACTACCACATGCCGCGCGCCATGCTGGAATTCCGCGCCGCGATGCCGGAGATCGAGATCCGGCGGCAGCCGGTCGACCCCGGGACGGTGCATCTCGAACGCTGGTGGGCGTGGCCCGGCACGGCGCGGCTGATCGTCTCCGAATACAATAAATTCCTGGTTGCGCTGGCGCGCGTCACCCTTGGCGGGATATAGCGGAAGCCATGACCATCCTGCGCTCGGCCCTCTTCAACCTGCTCTTCTTCGGCTGGACGGCGGTGTGCTGCTTCGCGCTGCTGCCGTCGCTGTTCCTGTCGCACCGCACGATGATGGCCTGGATCTTCGTCTGGCTGCGCGTGGTGCACTGGCTGGAGAAGACGGTGCTCGGCATCGACTACCGCGTGGTCGGGCGCGAGAACCTGCCCGCCGGCGCCTGCATCGTCGCCGCCAAGCACCAGTCGGCCTGGGAGACGCTGAAGCTGCACCTGCTGCTGGGCGACCCGGCGATCGTGCTGAAGGCGGAGCTGCTGAAGGTGCCGGTGTGGGGCCGCTACCTCGTGCGCACCGGCATGATCCCGGTCGACCGCGGCGCCGGCAGCCGGGCGGTCAAGGTGATGATCGAGAGCGCCAGGCCGCGCGTGGCGGAGGGCCGGCCGATCGCGATCTTCCCACAGGGCACCCGCACGGCGCCCGGCACCTGGCGGCCGTATCGCATCGGCGTCGGCGCCCTCTATGAGGGGTTGGGCGTGCCGGTGGTGCCGATGGCGCTGAACTCCGGCGTGTTCTGGGGCCGCCGCGCCTTCCGCAAGCGACCGGGCACCATCACGGTCGAATTCCTGCCGCCGATCCCCGCCGGGCTGAAGCGAGACGAGATGATGCGGCGGCTGGAGGATGAGCTGGAGGCGGCGTCGGAGCGCCTGTCGGTCGCCGCCGGTGGCCCGCCGACCGTGCGCCCGACCAACGCGGCCGCCCCGGCCTGACCCCGATCGCGCCAGGGCGGCTGCTGGACGGGCTCTCGCTGCTCCTGGCCGTCGCCGGCCTGTCGCTGCTGGCCACGGCGCTGGTGCTGCGCCTGCCCGGCGCCGCCGATCTGCTGGACAATGCCGACGCCCTGTACCTTCCAGCGCTGTTCGACGATTTGCATCGCGGCCTGGATGCGCTGCGCGGCTGGCACCTGACGCCCGGCCCCTATGTCTTCCCCGACATGCTGGTCTACGGGCTGGCCGACCTGGCCGCGGCGGATTTCCAGCAGGCGATCGGCCTGAACGCGGCGCTGCAGCTTGGGCTCTACCTGCTGCTCGGCATCGCCATGCACCGCGCCGCCGGCGGCCGCTCGGCGCCGCTGGTCCTGACCGCGCTTGCCATGCTGCTGGCCGCGCTCTTCGCCTTCGGCTGGGGCCTCGCCGGCTTCTACGCGCTCTATTGGCTGGTCTACCCCTTCGTCACCACCTTCCATTTCGGCGCCATCCTGATCGCGGCCGCGGTGCTGGCCCTGCTGCTGCGCCAGCTCGACCGGCCCGGCCTCTGGCCGCTGGCCGGGCTCGCCGCTCTGCTCCTCGCCGGGGTGCTGTCGGACAGCTTCGTCCTGCCCTATGCCGCCGTCCCGGCCCTGGGGCTGGCGCTGCTCTGCGCCTGGGCGCCGCAGACCCGTCACGCCGCGCTGGCGGCCGCGGCCGTGGTCGGCACTGCGGCCCTGGCGGCCTTCCTGCTGCAGGGCTGGATCAACCCGTTGAACGGGATCTATCGCCGCCAGTTGGATCTCGGCATCGGCTACGGCCTGTCCCGCCTCGGCGGCGTGCTGTGGCGTGGGGACATGGCCGAGCTGGCGGTCAATCTCGGCCTGATCGCCTTCGCCCTGCTGCCGGTGATCCGCGCGGTCGCGGTGCTGCGCGGCCTGGCGGCCGGTACCCGCGAGATTGCGGCGGCGGACCGGATCGCGGTCTTCGCTGCCGTCGCGTCGCTCGCCATCCTGCTGGCGGTGGTGCTGTTCGGCATCTTCCGCGACGATTCCTTCCTGCGCTACTTCCAGCCCTGGCTGTTCCTGACCGCGCTGTGGTTCGCCCATCTCGCCGCTGAACGGGTCGGACCGCGACCCGGGCTGAGCCTGATCGGCGCCGGGCTGGCGGTGCTGCTGGTGGTGGGCGCGGCGCTGTGGGCCCGTCCCGACCAGCTGGCGGCGAGGATCCAGCCGCCGCCGGTCCTCGCCTGCCTCGCGCCGGCCGAACCGATCGCCGGCCTCGCCAGCTACTGGTGGGCCAAGCCGCTGCTGCTGCATTCCGGCCGCCGCATCCAGCCGGCCCAGGTGGCGCGCAACGGCGCCCCCTATCACTGGATCATGAACCAGGACTGGGCCGGGCAAGACTGGGCCAGCGATGCCGGCGCGCCGGCCTTCGCCTTCATCCTGATGGACGGGCTGAACCTGCATGCGGTGGTCGCCCGCTACGGCATGCCCGACCGGGTCGAGCATTGCGCCGGCCTGTCGCTGTGGCGCTACGACGACCCCGACCGCCTACGAGCGCCCCTGGCCGCCGCTAAACCGGTCACGCTGCCGGATTAGCCGGTCCGGAGGGGCCCGGCCAGGCGGTCATCGCCCGACGCACGATCTTCAGCAGGTCCTCGTGCGTGGCGCCGTCCAGCGCCTGCACCGACAGGCCCTGGATGATGGCGCCGTAGAACCGCGCCAGCTCGTCCGGGTCGGTGCCGGGCGGCAGCTCGCCATCCTCCAGGGCGCGGGCGAAGCGGCTGCGCAGGCGCGCCACCGTGTTGCCGCGCATCGACGCCAGCGCTGCCGCCGCCGGCCGGTTCTCCGGGGCGCAGGTCAGGACGGCGGTCGAGATCATGCAGCCGGGCGGTTGGGCCGGATCGCTGAAGTCGCGGGCCGAGCCCTCCAGGATCAACTGTATCGCCTCGCGCGCCGTCGCCGCCGCCATCGCCCAGGGGGCGGCGCGCTGTGGGTCGGCGCGGTAGCGGTCCAGCACCTCGTGGTACAGCCGCTCCTTCGAGCCGAAGGCGCTGTACAGGCTGGGTGTGGTGATGCCCATGGCCGCGGTCAGGTCGGCGACCGACGCGCCCTCATAGCCCTGGCGCCGGAACACCGGCAGCGCCCGGTCCAGCGCGGCGTCGCGGTCGAAGCCCCGGGGGCGGCCGCGGGGTCGCGGCGGATCTGTTTTCATAGCGATCGGTCTGAAAATCTGGTTGACGAACACTCTGCGATCATATTTCGTGGCGATCCATCCGAAAATGGAGTCCTGCGATGACGACCGGCCTGTTGGATGCCGCGCCGACCGCCGATCCGGCCCTGTCCCGAGGGATCGATGCCGCGATCGACCGGGCGCTGGCGGAAAAGCGCATCGTCGGCACGGTGGTGCTGGCGGCGCAGGATGGCCGGCTGGTGTATCGCCGCGCCGCCGGCCTGGCCGACCGCGAGGCCGGGCGGCCGGTGCGTGAGGACACGGTGTTCCTCTACGCCTCGCTGACCAAGCCGATGGTCACCGCCGCCGCGCTGCGGCTGGTCGAGGAGGGGCGGATCGCCCTGGCCGACCCGGTGACGAAGTTCCTGCCGGACTTCCGGCCTAAGCTGGCCGACGACAGCGAGCCGATGATCACCATCCGCCACCTGCTGACCCACACCTCCGGCCTGATCTACAGCTTCGCCGAGCCGCCGGACGGCCCCTATCACCGCGCCGGCGTCTCCGATGGGCTCGACGCGCCGGGCCGGTCCTTCGCCGAGAATCTGCGTCGCATCGCCTCGGCGCCGCTGGCCTTCGCCCCGGGCTCGGCCTGGTCCTATTCGGTGGCGCTCGACGTGCTCGGCGCGGCGCTGGAGCGGGCGGGCGGCGAAAGCCTGGGGGACCTGGTGCGTCGCCGGATCACCGAACCGCTCGGGCTCAACGACACCGGCTTCGCCCCGCCGGACCGGTCGCGCCTGGCCGCGGCCTATGCCGATGACGACGCCGGGCCGGTGCGGATGGGCGAGACCCACGTCATCCCCGCGACGCGGCCTTTCGCCGGGCTCAGCTTCGCGCCCGGCCGGATCTTCGACCCGGCCTCCTACCCCTCCGGCGGCGCCGGCATGGCGGGCACCGCCGGCGACTTCCTGGTGTTCCTCGAGACGCTGCGCCGTGGCGGTGCGCCGATCCTGCGGCCGGAAACAGTGCAGGCCATGGCCACCAGCCAGATCCCCGGGCTGGCGATGCCGGAGTCGCCGGGCACCACCTTCGGCTACGGCTTCGCGCTGGTGACCGACCCGGCGGTGGCCGGGGTGCCGATGACCGCCGGCACCTGGCGCTGGGGCGGCGTCTACGGCCACAGCTGGTTCGTCGACCCGGCGAAGCGGCTCAGCGTCGTCGGCCTGACCAACACCGCGCCTGAGGGCATGAACGGCCGATTCGTCGCCGAGATGCGCGCCGCGATCTATGCCGGGCTGGAATAGCGGTATCCTGGGGGCTGCCACGAACCCTGGTTGACCCGGTCCGGGCATACCCCCATCCTTTGGGGGTATGCCGTTCTGCGGGAGGTCCATCGTGGCCGAGCCGGGCGATATCGCGACCCAGATCTGGGACATGAAGTACCGGCTGAAGCGGCCGGACGGCACCCCCGTGGACCTGACCGTCGAGGACAGCTGGCGCCGCGTCGCTGCCGCGGTGGCCGCGGGCGAATCGGATCCGGCGCTGTGGACCGAACGCTTCCTCGGCATCCTGCGCGGCCATCGCTACCTGCCGGCCGGCCGGATCCTCGCCGGCTCCGGCACCGGGCGCGACGTCACCCTGTTCAACTGCTTCGTCATGGGCACGGTGCCGGACAGCATGTCCGGCATCTTCGCCCATCTGCGCGAGGCGGCGCTGACGCTGCAGCAGGGCGGCGGCATCGGCTACGACTTCTCGACCCTGCGGCCGAAGGGGGCGCTGGTCGCCGGCGTCGGCGCCGACGCCTCGGGCCCGCTGTCCTTCATGGATGTCTGGGACGCGATGTGCCGGACCATCATGTCGGCGGGTTCTCGCCGCGGCGCGATGATGGCGACGCTGCGCTGCGACCACCCCGACATCGTCGATTTCGTCGAGGCCAAGCGCACTCCCGGCCGGCTGCGCATGTTCAACCTCTCGGTCCTGGCCACCGACCCGTTCATGGCGGCGGTCGAGGCCGACGCACCCTGGGACCTGGTCTTCGGCGGTCGCGTCTTCCGCACCCTGCCGGCGCGCGAGCTGTGGGACCGGATCATGCGCTCGACCTATGATTCGGCCGAGCCGGGCGTGATCTTCATCGACCGCATCAACGCCCAGAACAACCTGCAATATTGCGAGCAAATTCAAAGCACTAATCCGTGCGGAGAGCAGCCGCTTCCCCCCTATGGCGCCTGCCTGCTTGGCTCGGTCAACCTGGCGACGCTGGTGCGGGACCCGTTCACGCCGCAGGCCGCCTTCGACCATGACGCGCTGGCGGAGATCGTGCCGGTCGCCATCCGGCTGATGGACAATGTCGTCGACGTCTCGCGCTTCCCGCTGCCGGAGCAGGCGGCCGAGGCCAAGGCCAAGCGGCGCATCGGCCTCGGCGTCACCGGCCTGGCCGACGCCTTCCTGATGATGGGGGTGCGCTACGGGTCGCCCGAATCGGCCGCGCTGGTCGAGGACTGGCTGGGCGCGATCAAGCGCCATTCCTATCGCGCTTCGGCGGAGATCGCGGCGGAGAAGGGGGCGTTTCCGCTGTTCGACCGCGACCGGTTCCTGGCCGCCCCCGGCGTCGTCGAGCTGCCCGAGGACATCCGCGCCCTGATCGCCCAGCACGGCATCCGCAACGCCCTGCTGACATCGATCGCGCCGACCGGCACCATCTCGCTGTTCGCCGGCAACGTCGCCTCGGGCATCGAGCCGGTGTTCGCATGGACCCACACCCGCAACGTGCTGCTGCCCGACGGCACCCGCCGGGCCGAGACGGTGGAGAACTTCGCCTACCGCCTGTATCGCGAGATCCACGGCGCCGACGCGCCATTGCCTGACCATTTCGTCGACGCCCAGACCCTGGCGCCGGCCGATCACCTCGCCATCCAGGCGGCGGCACAGCGCCAGATCGACAGCTCGATCAGCAAGACCATCAACTGCCCCGAAGACCTCGCCTTCGAGGATTTCAAGGACATCTATGCCCAGGCCTATGCGCTGGGCTGCAAGGGCTGCACCACATACCGGCCGAACGCGATCACCGGTGCGGTGCTGGAGGCGCGGCCCAGGACGGCGGATGTGCGGGCCGAGACGCCGGCGCCCGGCGCCCCCGCGGCCCGGCCCGAGGTGCTGCCGGGCGAGACCTACAAGCTGCGCTGGCCGGACAGCGACCACGCCATCTACGTCACCCTCAACGACACGGTCCAGGATGGGCAGCGCCGGCCCTTCGAGATCTTCATCAACTCCAAGAACATGGAGCACTACGCCTGGACCGTGGCGCTGACCCGCATGATCAGCGCCGTGTTCCGCCGCGGCGGCGACGTCGCCTTCGTGGTCGAGGAGTTGAAGGCCGTGTTCGACCCGCGCGGTGGGCAGTGGATGGGCGGCCGCTACGTGCCCTCGCTGCTGGCCGCGATCGGCGAGACCATCGAGCGGCACATGATCGCCACCGGCTTCCTGGAAAAGCCGGAGGGCCTGGTGCCGGAGGTCGCGGTCGAGGTGACGGCCGAGGCGGTCGCGGCACCGGCGCGGCCGCCGGGCCGGTCCTGCCCGAAATGCGGCCATCCGACCCTGATCCGGCAGGAGGGCTGCGATACCTGCCTGAATTGCGGCTATTCGCGCTGCGGCTGACCGCGCGTCAGGCGATCTCGACCGCCGGCTCCGCCGCCACCCGGTCCGCCAGGGCCGACAGGGCGGCGTCGCGGATGCCGAGTTCGTGCAGGTGCTCGACCGTGTTCAAGAGGTAGTCGCGGTTCGGCCCGCTGATGCCGACGCCGGTCAGGATCATCGCCACCGTCTGCTCGGCGTCCAGCGCGCCGCAATACTGGCGATGGCGGCGGTCGGCCAGGAAGCAGCAGGCCGTGACCGGGCCGGCCGGCAGCCGGATCTGCTTCAGGCTCGGCCGGTAGACGCCGGTCACCATCTCGCGGTCCCAGAGATAGGCCACCACCGCCGGGACGTCGTCCGGCGCGACCTTGAAGGCGATGCCGCGGCAGGAGCCGCCGCGGTCCAGCCCCAGCACCAGCCCCGGCCGTTCCGGCGTGCCGCGGTAGCGGTGGGACAGCACGCAGAAGCGGCGGTGATAGCCGTGCAGCACCGCCGGCTGCCGCTCGAGATGCGGGAAGCCCGGATTCCACATCAGCGAGCCATAGCCGAACACCCAGAGCGGTTCGCCCGGTGTCAACGGCAGGTTCGGTGTCTTCCAGTCGTGATGACCATCGGCCATCCACCAGATGTAGCGTTTTGCAGCTGCGAAGGGGAGAGGCTTCGTGTCGCGTTCTGCGGCTTCGGCTTGACAGGGCGGCCGCGGCGCGGCCTCGTGCCCGCCTGTGAAACCGCCCGGGATCCTCCATGCGCCGCATCGTCGCCGTCCCCGCCACCCTCGTCGCCCTGATCGCCGCCGGCTGGACCGGCGGCTGGTACTGGGCCGCGGGCAAGGTGCAGGCGCAGGCGCAGGCCTCCGCCGCCAACCCGCCGCCGGGAATGACGGTAAATCCCGGCACGCTCAAGGTCGACGGCTTCCCCTTCACCTTCACCGTCGAATCGCAGGCGCCCAGCCTGCGCCGGATCGACGGCCTGGCCTGGGACGCCGCCGGGCTGGTCGCCACGGTCAAGCCCTGGACCCTGCCGGAGATCGGCTTCGCCATCGCTCCGCCGCAGCACGTGACGCTGCCGGGCAGCCCGGCGCTGACCGCCCTGGTCAAGGGGTCGGGCAGCGGCAGCGCCCGCATGGGAACCGACGGCCAGCCGACGCGGCTGCAGCTGACCCTGGCGCAGGTCGAGCTGTCGGGCGGGCTGCTGCAGGCGCCGCTGCCGGTGGCGCGGATCAACGGGTCGGTCGACCGGGCGCCGGAAGAGGCCGGGGCCGGCGCCACGCTGTCGCTCGACATCGAGGGGGTGGAGACGCCGGATCTCGGCCTGGCCACGCTGGGCCGGCGGGTCGACATGCTGGCGGCGCGGCTGACCGTGCTCGGCGTGCTGCCGAAGGCCGCCACCGCGGCCCAGCTGACCGCCTGGCGCGACGCCGGGGGCAAGCTGCGGGTCGACCAGATGGCGCTGCGTTGGGGCCCGCTCACGATCGATGCCGACGGCACCCTCGACCTCGACGACAAGCTGCAGCCGCAGGGCACGCTGACGGCGAAGATCCGCGGCTACGGCCCGGTGATCGACGACCTGCAGCAGGCCGGGGTGGTGAAGGCGCGCGATGCCGGCTTCGCCAAGGTCGGGCTCGACCTGATGGCGGGCCAGCCGGCGGCGGACGGCACCCGCACGGTGACGGCGCCGATCACGATCGAGAAGGGCAAGGTGTCGTTCGGCCCGATGCAGGTCGCGAAGCTGCCCGAGGTGCATTGGGCCCCGTAACGGGCCCTCAGTCGTCCTTGGTCAGCCGCGCGGCCTTTTCCGGCTCCATCTCCTCCTGATGGGCGTCGACGACGCCGCGGCGGATGGCGCGGGTGCGGGTGAACCAGGATTGCAGCGTGTCGCCCTCGCCGCGGCGGATGGCGCGCTGCAGCCGGACCAGGTCTTCGGTGAACTGCTGCAGCACCTCCAGCACCGCGTCCTTGTTGGTCAGGAACACGTCGCGCCACATCACCGGGTCCGAGCCGGCGATGCGGGTGAAGTCGCGGAAGCCGCCGGCGGAGAAGCGGATGACCTCGGCCTGGGTCGCCTCCTCCATGTCCGACGCGGTGCCGACGATGGTGTAGGCGATCAGATGCGGGATGTGCGAGGTGATGGCCAGCACTCGGTCGTGGTGCTCGGCGGTCATCTTCTCGACCATCATGCCCATGCCACGCCACAGCGCCTCGACCTTGGCCACCGCCTGCGGGTCGACGCCCGGCTCCGGCGTCAGCACGCACCAGCGGTCGATGAACAGCTCGGCGAAGCCGGCCGAGGGGCCGGAATGCTCGGTGCCGGCGATCGGGTGGCCGGGCACCAGGTGCACGCCGGCCGGCAGGTAGGGGGCGATGGTCTTCGCCACCATGCCCTTGACCGAGCCGACATCGGTGACGACGGCGCCGGGCGCCAGGGCCGGGGCGATCGCCTTCGCCAGCTGCTCATAGGCGCCCATCGGGGCGCAGATCATGACCGCATCGGCGCCGGCCACGGCGGCCGCGGGATCGGCCTCGACCCGGTCGAGGAAGCCCAGCGCCATGGCCTCGTCGCGCGTTTCCTGCCGGCGCGAATGGCCGATGATCTCGCCGGCCAGCCCGTGCTTGCGGGCGGCGCGCGCGACCGACGATCCGATCAGCCCGATGCCCAGCAGCGTCAGCCGGCGGAAGATCGGCGCGGCCGGTTCCGCGCCTGTCGCCTCGGGACTCATCGGCCGCGCAGATGCTCGGCCAGCGCCTCGACCACGGCCCGCATCTCGTCCTCGGTGCCGATGGTGATACGCAGGCAGGACGGCAGGCCGTAGCCGCCCATCTGGCGGACCAGGATGCCGGTGCCCTTCAGGTGCTGGCGCGCCGCCTCGGCGTCGCGGTCGCCGAAATCGACCAGCAGGAAGTTGCCGGCGGAGGGCAGGGGCGCAAGGCCGAGCTTCGCCAGCTCCGCCGCGGTCCAGCGCCGCCATTCGGCGTTGTGGGCGACGCTCTTCGCCACGAAATCCCGGTCGGCCAGCGCGGCCACACCCGCCGCCTGCGCCGCGGCGCTGACGTTGAACGGCCCGCGGGCGCGATGCAGGATGTCGGTGATGCCGGCCGAGGCATAGGCCCAGCCCAGCCGCAGCGCGCCCATGCCGTAGATCTTAGAGAAGGTGCGCAGCATCACGACGTTCCCGGCCCGGTCGACCAGGTCGGCGCCGGCGCTGTAGTCGGGATCGTCGATGTATTCGGCATAGGCCGCGTCGAGCGCCAGGATCACGTCCGACGGTAGCGCCGCGTGCAGCCGCTCGACCTCGGCCCGGGGCAGCAGGTAGCCGGTCGGGTTGTTCGGGTTGGCCAGGAACACGATGCGGGTGCGCGGCGTCACCCGTGCCAGCAGCGCGTCGACATCGGTGTGAAGCTGCGCTTCCGGCGCCGCGACCGGCGTGGCCCCGACCGCCTTGGCGGCAATCGGATACATCAGGAAGCCATGGCGGCTGTACAGCACCTCGTCACCCGGCCCGGCATAGCTCTTGGCCAGGAGGGCGATCAGCTCGTCCGAGCCGGCGCCGGCCACGATGCGCCCGGCGTCCAGGCCGAAGCGCGCCGCCAGGGCCTCGCGCAGCGCGCAGGCGCCGCCGTCGGGATAGCGGTGGATCTCGCCGCCCAGCTCGCGATAGGCGGCGGTCGCCTGCGGGCTGGGGCCGAAGGCGCCTTCGTTGGAGGCGAGGCGGATGGTCCGGCCCAGCCGCGGATGCGGCACGGCATTGGCCTCGCCGCCGATATAGGGATCGATGTCGAGCAGGCCCGGGCGCGGACGCGGCGCTTGGATGGTCGTCATAGTCTCGTCAGCTCCGGCGGCCGATGGCGATCGGGGTGGCGAAGCCGCCGATCAGGCGGATGCGGGGAGCCAGGTCCTCCTGCAGGCGTTCGGCCAGCCGCAGCAGCCGGCTGTCGTCGATGGCGACGAAATCGGCGACGTCGACCAGGTGGATGACCGGATCCTCGGCGGTGCGGGCCTGCCGGGTCCAGAACGCGACGGGCGGCAGCCCCACGGTCTCGAAGGTCTGCTTCAGCCGGCTGCGGCTGATGTCACCGGTGACCTCGACCGCGATCATGGCGTGGTCGTCGCCGGTCGGCTCCGGCTCGATATGGGCGACGGCCAGCGCCAGCGGCTCGTCGCGGTGCCGCTCGGTGACCACGAAGGGCAGGCTGCCGACGATCCGGGGCGTGCGCGGATCGTCCGAGAACAGGATGCGCCACCAGGGGTCGCCGTCGGCCTCGACCGGCCAGGGCACCACGGCCAGCGTCGCGGTGCCCTCGTGCACGGCGCGGATCGCCTGGATCGGCGCGGCCACCGGGGTCATCGGGGTGTGGCTGCCATAGTGGTCACGCGCCAGGTCCCACAGGTCGTCGTGGCCTTCCGGCGCATAGACGGCGATGGCGAAGGGGCCCTGCATGCGGGTGAAGCCGGTGATCAGCTCGCGCCAGATCCGGGTCAGCTCCGGCAGCGGGAAGGCGCCCTCGTGCCGGGCGGCCAGCCGGCGCAGGATCGTGGCTTCGCGGCCCGGCCGCATCGCCACCCGGTCGCTGCTCTTGGTCGCGGCGATATCCCCGACCACCCCGGCGCGACGCATGATCAGGTCATGGATCGCATCGTCGATCTCGTCGATCTGCCGGCGCAACGATTCGAGGGTCTGGGGGGTGTCTGGCATCGTCTGAAAAGGGGCTGAAACCTGCCGGGCTGAAGGGGATCAGGTGTAGAACGGGGAGGGTGCGAAAGCAAAGGAAACATCTTGGGTTTTATGCATCGAAGCATTGACATGCCGGAACCCCGGACTCTAGCTATCGCGTCCTGAAATCCTTGGCCGCACCCGATGGTCGCCCCGCTTCACATCCACAGCTCAGCCGCCTCGTCGACGCGGCCGAATCTGCCCGGCCGGCGGGTGCAGCTGGCGGCGGACCGGCCAATGCCACTGGACAGCGGCGCCACCATCGGCCCGTTCACCCTGGCCTACCAGACCTACGGCACGCTGAACGCCGACCGTTCGAACGCCATCCTGGTCTGCCACGCGCTGACCGGCGACCAGTTCGTGTGCGAGCCGCACCCGGTCACCGGCAAGCCGGGCTGGTGGAGCATGCTGATCGGCCCCGGCCTGCCGATCGACACCGACCGCTATTTCATCATCTGCGCCAATGTGCTGGGCGGCTGCATGGGCACCACCGGCCCGGCCGAGACCGATCCGGAAACGGGGCGGCCCTTCGGCCTGACCTTCCCGGTGATCACCATCGGCGACATGGTGCGGGCGCAGATGCTGCTGGTCGACCATCTCGGCATCGACCAGCTGTTCTGCGTCATCGGTGGGTCGATGGGCGGGATGCAGGTGCTGCAGCTGGCCTCGGCCTATCCCGACCGGGTGTTCGCGGCGCTGCCGATCGCGACGGCGGCGCGGCACTCGGCCCAGAACATCGCCTTCCACGAGGTCGGGCGCCAGGCCATCATGGCCGACCCGGACTGGCATGGCGGCGACTACGCAGCGCGCGACATCCGGCCGACCCGCGGCCTGTCGGTGGCGCGCATGGCGGCGCACATCACCTACCTGTCCGAGACGGCGCTGCACCGCAAGTTCGGCCGCAACCTGCAGGACCGGCAGCGGCTGGGCTTCAGCTTCGACGCCGACTTCCAGGTCGAAAGCTATCTGCGCCACCAGGGTATGACCTTCGTCGACCGGTTCGACGCCAACTCCTACCTCTACATCACCCGCGCCATGGATTACTTCGACCTGGCCGCGGAGCATGGCGGCGTGCTGGCGGATGCGTTCCGGCCGGGCGGCAAGCCGACGCCGGTGCGGTTCTGCCTGGTGTCCTTCACCTCGGACTGGCTGTTCCCGACGGCGGAAAGCCGGGCCATCGTCCACGGCCTCAACACCGTCGCCGCCAATGTCAGCTTCGTCGAGATCGCCAGCGACAAGGGCCATGACGCCTTCCTGCTCGACGAGCCGGAATTCCACCGCGTGATGCGCGGCTTCCTCGAAGGCCTGGCCGAGCATCGCGGGCTCGGCCAGCGCCTGGTGGCCTCCCGCTGATGCCGCGCGACCTGCCCCTGCCCGACGGCCTCGAACTGCGCCCTGACCTCCGGCTGATCGCCGACATGGTGGCGCCCGCCACCCGTGTCCTCGACGTCGGCTGCGGCGACGGCGCGCTGCTGTCCCATCTCTGGCGCGAGAAGCGGGTCGATGCGCGCGGCATCGAGATCTCGCCGGCGGGGGTCAGCGTGGCGCTGTCCCGCGGCCTGTCGGTGATCCAGGGCGACGCCGACACCGACCTCGCCGACTATCCCGACGTTGCCTTCGACTATGTCGTGCTCAGCCAGACGCTGCAGGCGATGAAGGACCCCAAGGCGACGCTGGGCCATCTGGTGCGGATCGGCCGCCGCGCCCTGGTCAGCTTCCCGAACTTCGGCTACTGGCGGGTCCGCTTCGCCCTGCTGCATGGCGGCCGGATGCCGGTGACCAAGGGGCTGCCCGACCAATGGTGGGAGACCCCGAACATCCATCACTGCACCATCGCCGACTTCGTCGCGCTGTGCGATGCGATGGGCATCCGGATCGAACGGGCGATGGTGGTCCACCGCTCCGGCAAGGCGGTGCCGATGGCGCCGGGCGACTGGGCCAACTGGATCGGCGAGACCGGCGTCTTCCTGCTGCAGCGGGCTTGACGGGGCTCTGGTTCAGCCCGGCTCGTCGCCGTCGCGGCGCATGCCCAGGGCGGTCTGGGGGGCGCCGACCGGCACCAGCACCGGCCGCCCGGCGCGCACCTTCTTGCCGCGCGACAGCTGGTAGATCTGCTTCGACGCCTCGACCATCACCGTGCCCGAGACGCGCTGGAACCAGCGGGCGCCGGCCTCTTCCCATACCCCGGCGGTCGACAGCAGGAAGCGCGACCCGGTCGGCGGCAGCCACAGCGCCCGGGCCACCCGCTCCGGCACGAACAGGTGCTGGCGCAGCGCCTGGTTCAGCTGGCTGGCGGAATAGGGCTTGCCGTGGCCGAACGGGGTGCGGTCCGACCGCGCCCACAGGCTGCGCCGGTTCGGCACCACCACCAGCAGCCGGCCGCTGCCGTTCAGCACCCGCCAGATCTCGCGCATCAACTCGCCCAGCTGCTCGGTCGCCTCCAGCCCATGCACCAGCAGCACCCGGTCGACCGACATGTCGGGCAGCGGCAGCTCGCACTCCTCGGTCAGGGCCACCAGGCCGCGCCCGTCCGGCGGCCAATGGGTCACGCCCTGTTCGGCCGGCATGCAGGCGATCACCCGCTCGGCCTCGCCCAGGAAGGGGCGCAGGAACGGGGTGGCGTAGCCCAGGCCGATGATGATCTGGCCGCGCGTGTCCGGCCACAGCGTGCGGATCTGGCGCCGCACCATGCGGCGCACCACCAGCCCCAGGCTGGTGTCGTAGAACTCACGCAGATCGATGACGTCGCTGTACATCCGCCGGTCGTCCCGAAGCCTGTCTCAGGATACAATACCTCATCGGCGGCCGGCCCGGACCGGGCGTCGCCGCCGCGTCCCAGCTGTTCGCACACACTGATATTCAGGAGTTGCGCCATGGCCCGCAAGCCCGCACCGCGCAAGATCGACCCGGAGCGGCTGAAACAGGCGGTGCGGGAGGCGGCCGACGCGTATCTCGACCATCCCAACGTCACCTCGGTCGGCATCGGCAGCAAGATGGCGGGCGGCAAGCCCACCGGCGAGCTGTGCATCCAGTTCACCGTCGGCCGCAAGATCGCGCCCCAGGCGCTGGTCGAGGAGGGCATCCCGCCGCTGCCGGCCAGCATCACCGTCGATGGCGTGAAGGTCCCGACCGATGTGATCGAGCGGCGCTACAAGCCGTCCTGGCAGCTGGTGCCGCAGACGGCGAAGGACCCGCGCAAGCGGCGGCAGGACCCGCTGGTGCCCGGCATCAGCATCAGCCATCCCAAAGGCACCGCCGGCACGCTGGGCTGCATCGTCTACGACCGGCAGGAGGGGCGGCCGCACATCCTGTCGAACTGGCATGTGCTGCAGGGCGAGGGCGGCAAGCTCGGCGACGACATCGTCCAGCCCGGCCCGTTCGACGACAACCGGGTCGACGACAACCAGGCCGGGGTGCTGGTGCGCAGCCATCTCGGCCTGGCCGGCGACTGCGCCATCGCCCGGATCGAAGGGCGCGGGATCGACCCCGAGATCCTCGGCCTCGGCGTCGCGGTGGACCGGCTGGGCAAGCCGGAGCTCGGCGACCGGGTGGTCAAGTCCGGCCGCACCACCGGCGTCACCTGGGGCATCGTCACCCGGATCGAGACCACGGTGAAGCTGTTCTATGGCGACGCGGTCGGGACCAAGAAGATCGGCGGTTTCGAGATCGGGCCCGACCCCGACCATCCGGCGGCCGAGGACGAGATCAGCAAGGGCGGCGATTCCGGCTCCGCCTGGCTGGGCTTCGATCCGCAGGGCCGGCCGACCGGCGTGATGCTGGGCCTGCATTTCGGCGGCGAATCCGACGCCGCCGACGCCGGCGAGGGCGACTTCGCGCTGGCCTGCGCCGCCGAGAGCGTGTTCAAGAAGCTGGAGATCGAGCCCGCGCCGTCCGAGCGGGCGCTGGCCGTGCCGATGGCCGCCGCCTCTGGCTACGATCCGGGCTTCCTCGGCACGGCCGTGGCGGTGCCGGTGATGTCGCGGGCCCAGGCCGCGGACGCGGTGAAGGTCGGCGATTCCACGACCATCCGCCACACCCACTACTCCCTGGCCCTCAGCAAGGCGCGCCGGCTGGCCCGCTGGGTGGCCTGGAACATCGACGGCGGCCAGATCAGGCTGCTCAGCCGCAGCGGGCTGAAATTCGTGCTCGACCCGCTGGTCGACGCCAAGTGGCAGACCGACGACGCGCTCTACGTCGCCAACCGCCTCGACCGCGGCCACATCGCCCGGCGCCAGGACCTGGTGTGGGGCCCGCCGGAGGAGGCGGCGCGGGCCAACCGCGAATCCTTCTACTTCACCAACATCGCGCCGCAGCACGAGGCCTACAACCAGTCCGGCCTGAACGGGCTGTGGGGCCTGCTGGAGAACGCGATCCTGGAGGAGGTCGAGGTCGAGCACCTGCGCATCTCCGCGCTGGGCGGCCCGGTGTTCCGCGACGACGACCCGGTCTATCGCGGCGTCGCCATCCCGCGCGACTTCTGGAAGATCGTCGCCTATGTCGAGGCCGGGGCGCTGAAGGCCAAGGCATTCCTGCTGACCCAGGACGACCTGCTGAACCGGATCGAGGCGCTGGGGCTGGAGCAGTTCCGGCTGTACCAGCTGCCGATCGCGGAGCTGGAGAGCCGCACCGGGCTGGATTTCGGCGACCTCAAGGCCGCCGACGACCGGACGGCCCCGGCGCGCCGGGCGCGCGGCCGCGGCGTGGTCGCGGCCGCGCCCGTGGTGACCGTGATCGAAAGCCTTGATGACATCGTGCTGTGACCGGCGGCAATTTGGCGCCCTGACGGGGTCGCCGCGGGCGGCGGGAGCGGCTATGCTGCCACCCGTTCCCGCCCCGTCCGTCCAGGAGCACGCATGGCCTCGTTTCGCGTCACGCTGATCCCCGTCCTCAAGGACAACTACGCCTATCTGCTGGAGGACGAGTCGACCGGTATGGTCGGCGTCGTCGACCCGGGCGAGGCCGATCCGGTCGCGGCGAAGCTCGAGGCCAAGGGCGGGCGGCTGGACTGGATCCTGAACACCCACCATCACGGCGACCACGTCGGCGGCAACCACGAGCTGGCGAAGCGCTACGGCGCCTCGATCGTCGGCCCGGCGGCGGAGGCGCACCGCATCCCCGACCTCGACCGCGGCGTGGCCGAGGGCGACCATGTCATGATCGGGGCCGCGCGGGGTTCGGTGATCGAAGTGCCCGGGCACACCGCCGGCCACATCGCCTTCTGGTTCGAGGAGGCGGGGGCGCTGTTCTGCGGCGACACGCTGTTCGCGCTGGGCTGTGGCCGGCTGCTGGAAGGCACGCCGGAGCAGATGTGGTCGAGCCTGCAGAAGCTGCGCGCCCTGCCGAACACGGCGCGGGTCTATTGCGGCCATGAATACACCCAGTCCAACGCGCGCTTCGCGCTGACCGTCGACCCCGCCAACCCGGTGCTGCAGGCCTATGCCGAGGATGTCGACGACACCCGCAGCAGCGGCGCGCCGACCATTCCCTGCCAGCTCGGCCGCGAGAAGCTGGCCAACCCGTTCCTGCGTGCCGATGCCGCCGACCTCCAGGCCGCGGTCGGCATGGCCGGCGCCGAACCCGTCGCCGTCTTCGCCGAGATCCGCCGGCGCAAGGACAATTTCTGACCTCGACCAAGGACGATCATGCAGCTCCTGTACAGTCCGTTCTCGCCTTTCGCCCGCAAGGTGCGCATCGTTGCCTTCGAAGCCGGCCTGCAGGACCGGATCGAGGTGGTGACGACCAGCACCGAGGACCCGGCCAGCGGCCTGTCCGAGCACAATCCGCTGAACAAGCTCCCGGTGCTCGAGACCGAATTCGGCCCGCTCTACGACAGCCCGGTGATCTGCGAATATCTAGACACGCTGCATGACGGCCCGAAGCTGTTCCCGGTCGCCGGCCCGGCGCGGTGGCGGGCCCTGCGCTGGCAGGCCCTGGCCGACGGGCTGCAGGACGCCGCCCTGCTGATCCGCTATGAGGCGTCGCTGCGCCCGGCGGAGCGGCAGCACGCGCCCTATGTCGAACGCCAGCAGGCCAAGATCCGGCGCGCGCTCGACCGGATGGAGGCGGATGCGGCGGAGCTCGACGGCGCGCCGACCATCGGCTCGATCGCCGCCGCCGCCGCGCTCGGCTATCTCGACCTGCGCTTCGGCGATTGGGGCTGGCGCGAGGGCCATCCGCGGCTGGCCGCCTGGCACGCGGCCTTCGCCCAGCGGCCGTCCTACGCCACGACCGAAGTCAAGGCATGAGCGGATCCGCCGGGATGACGCCGCAGGGCATCATCGCCAAGCTCGGGATGCGGCCGCATCCCGAGGGCGGGCACTATGTCGAGCTGTGGCGCGACCCGCCGCCGGAAGGTGGGCGCGGCCGGGCCTCGCTGATCCACTTCCTGCTGCAGGCCGGCGAGGTGTCGCACTGGCACGCGGTCGATGCGCCGGAGATCTGGATCTGGCAGGCCGGTGCGCCGCTGGCGCTGTCGATCGCCGAGACCGGACAGGCCGGAGAGACGGTCCGGCTGGGCCCCGACCTGATGGCGGACGACCGCTTCCAGGCCGTGGTGCCCGAGGGGCATTGGCAGGCGGCGCGCAGCCTGGGCGACTGGACCCTGGTCAGCTGCGTCGTCGCTCCCGCCTTCCGCTTCGAAGGCTTTACCCTGGCAGCGCCGGACTGGCGGCCGGAGCTGGGCTGACCTAGGCCGAGGCGATTCCGTCGTGTCGCACCAGCCGCGACCGGCGGAAATCGCCCGGCGTGCTCGCGAAGCGATGGCGGAACCTCCGGCTGAAATGCGCCGAGTCGGAGAAGCCGCATTCGACCGCGATCGCGGCGAAGGGCTTGTCGGTCGTCTCCACCAGGTGGCGCGCCAGCGACAGCCGCATGTCCATGACGGCCGCCCGGGGCGAGCTGCCGAGCGCGGTCGCGAAGTGCCGTTCGAGCCGGCGCCGGGTGATGCCCAGATGCCGGGCGATCTGGCCGATGGCGAGCGGTGCATCCAGGCTCTGCTGCGCCAGCAGCAGGGCCTTCCGGACGAAGGGATCGCTGGTCTGGACATCGAGGGCCGGGCTCGGCTGCGGTGTCTCTCCCGCCTCCGCCCCGTTGATCATCATGATGTGCAGGCTTTTCGCCGCCGGTGCCTTGCCGAGATGCCGCTCGACCAGGAACGCGGCCAGATGGGCCGCGCTGGCGCCGCCGGGGCAGGTCAGGCGGTCGCGGTCGACCAGGAAGATCTGGTTCGACACGGGCTGGAGGCCGTCGAACTGCTCCAGGAAATCGGTGTGGTGGAACCAGCTGACGCAGCAGCGATAGCCGTCCATCAGACCGGCGCGGTGCAGGATGAAGGCGCCGGTGCAGACGCCGACGAGGTGCACTTTCGCGGCCGCGGCCCGGTGCAGGTATTGCCGGTATTGGGGGTCGAGATCGAAGGTCTGGTCGATCAGCCCGCCCACCACCACGATGTAGTCGAAGGCGCCGGGATCGCCCAGCCGTTCATGGGGTGCAACCGCCACGCCGCTGCTGGACGCCACGGGGCTCATGGTGTCGGACAGCACGCGCCACTCGCAGCGGATCGGCCGGCTGCGGTCGCCCTCATCCGCCGCCAGCCGCAGGACATCGACGAAGTTGGCGAAGGCGTTCAGGGTGAAGTGCCGCGCCAGGATGAACCCGACGGACAATCTCGGGGCTTCCCGGTTCGACCCGGCCGGCCGGCGTTCGCCCATCCCGATCCCCCTGAAGGTGTCGCACCGATCATAGCCGGTTGACGCACCCATTCTCTCCGGGTGTGGCCGGATCGGCAATACTGCCGGCGGGGCCGCCTTCAAGGCCCGATCGGCAGGGCACAACCGATGAAACTGACCTACATCGCCTTTGTCGTTCTCGGCCTCATCTGGGGGTCGAACTTCACCTACATGAAATGGGCCTCCGAACTGATCAGCCCGGCGCAGATCACTCTGCTGCGGGTGTTTTTCGGCTTCCTGCCCTTGGCGTTCGTGGCCTGGCGCAAAGGGGTGATCGAGCGCAGCCAGCTGAAGCATCTGCCGCATTTCTTCGTCATGGCGGTGGTGGCGACCGCCTTCTATTACTTCGCCATCGTCAAGGGGACGGCGCTGCTGCCGTCCGGCATCGCGGGGGTTCTGGGCGGGTCGATCGCGCTGTTCACCGCCATCGCCTCGCTGTTGTTCCTGCGGACCGAGAAACTCAACGGGCTGATGGCGGCCGGGGTCGTCTCGGGCTTTGCCGGCATCGTCCTGATCTCGCGTCCCTGGGAGGGGGCGCGCAACTCGATCGACCTTCTGGGGGTCTTCTGGATGCTGGGCGGCGCCATCATCCTGGGGCTGTCCTATGTCTATGTCCGCCGTTTCCTGTCGCCGGCCAACCTGCCGCCGCTCGCGCTTTCGACCTGGCAGATCGGGCTGGCGCTGCCGGTGCTGCTCCTGGTGACCGACCTTACCGGCATCGGGCGCATCCTCCAGGATTGGCATGCCGCCGTCGGCGTGGCGATCGGGCTGGGCGTCCTGGGGACCGGAACCGCCTTCCTCATCTACTATTTCCTGCTGCAGCAGCTCGGCGCGGTCGCGGCCTCGGGCTCGACCTACATCACGCCGGTGGTCGCGCTGCTCATCGGCTGGGCCGCCGGCGAGCAGGTCGGCCCGTTGGAGGTGGTGGCTGTGGTCTTGATTCTCGCCAGCATCGCGATGCTGCAGGTCGGACGACAGCGTGCTCTCCGCATGACACTCCAGTCGCAGGCGTCCTGAGGTCCGGGACAGGTTCAGGACTTCGCAAAGGACTCCGGCTGGGCGCGGCGGGCCCACAGGTCGCGCCCGGCCAGGATGGCGCCGCCGACGATGAGGGCGCAGGCGATGCCGACGGACGCGGTCAGCGCCCCCTGGCCGAAGGCGATCAGCAGCAGGGTCGACAGCAGCGGCGCGGCATAGGCGAAGGCGCCCAGCGCGCGGATATCGCCGCGCTTCACCCCATGGTCCCAGACGAAGAAGGCGAGGCCGACCGGCCCCAGCCCCAGCGCCACGATCGCCGCCCAGCCCGCGGCATCCGGCACCACCGTCTCTTCCAGCGCCAGATGGCACAGCAGCGACAGCAGCGCGGTGCCGCCGCAGAACCAGCCGACGGTCTCGGTCGGCACCGCGCCGATCCGCCGGCTGAGCACGGAATAGCCGGCCCAGATCATGGCGGAGACGGCGGCCGCGCCATAGCCCAGGGCGAAGCGCGGGTCGAAAGCGACTCCGCGTCCGCCGATCAGCACGGCAACGCCGGCCAGCCCCAGCGCAGCGCCGGCCAGATGCCACCAGCGCAGCCGCTCGCCGGGCAGCAGGGCCGAGAACAGCACGATCAGCAGCGGCCAGGCGTAATTGATCAGATTGGCCTCGACCGGTGGTGCCAGGCGCAGCGCCACGAAGAACACGAGGTGGTATCCGAACAGCCCGCCGATCCCGAGCAGCCACACCGCCGGCGGCTGGCGCGCGGCGGCCAGCGGTGACCGGCCCTGCACCCGCATCCACACCAGCCCGATCAGGAAGGCGATGACGAAGGCCATGCCGGTCAGCTGGAACGGCGGGATCGCCCGCGCCCAGGTGACCAGCAGGGCCAGCGTCGCCCACATCAGCACGGCGGTGCCGCCGATCAGCGTGGCGCGCCTGATAGCAGCGAGGTCGGAGGACATGGAGAGGGCTCTGCGGATGGAGCGGACAGCTATACTCGATTCATCGTCATCCCCGCGAAAGCGGGGATCTCTGTCCACTCCGGACGCGAAGAGATTCCCGCTTTCGCGGGAATGACGAGAACGGAAGGGCCTACTGTTGGAGCCCCGGATAGGCCCAAAGCCCCGAGGTCCGCATCAGGTCGCGATAGACCACCAGCCGCTCATCGGGGCTGACCTTCGCGGCCTCCTCCAGCGACGGGGCGTCCAGCGCGATCGCCGGCACCACCGGCAGCGCCAGCCCGTACTGGGCCAGCGACTCCTCGACCACCACCCGTGCCCGCCGCATGTGGCTGGCGCTGGTGACCAGGATCACCGCATCGCCGCCATGGCGCTTGATCAGCGACGCCGCGTTCAGGCCGTTGCCGACGGTGTCCTTGGCCTTGTCCTCGCCGATGATGCGGTCGCGGTCGACGCCTTGTTCGACCAGCCAGCGGGTCATCAGGTCGGCCTCGGTCACGCCCGCCTGGGGCTGGCCGCCGGTGACGATCAGCCGGGCCGTCGGGTTGGCCTGCGCCGCCTTCAGCGCCACCGCCAGCCGGTCCATCAGCGGCGGCTGCATGGTGCCGTCCTTGGCCAGGGCATAGCCCAGCACCAGGATCACCGGCTTGCCCGGCAGGGCCGGGACGGCCAGGGTCGGTGGATCGGCCAGGATCGCCTCGGTGCGGGCGAAGCGGGCGCGGTACTGCAGGGCCTGGGCGCGGTCCAGCCCGGCCAGGGCGATGTCGGCCAGGGCCGCGGCATCGGCATCGCCGCGCACCCGGGCCAGGGCCGCCATCCAGGCATAGGCGTCGGTGGCGCGCGGGTCGTGCCGGGTGATCTCCTGGTAGGTCGCCTCGGCCTCCGGGATCTTCTTCTGGATGATCTGGGTCGAGGCCACGGCGTAGCGGAAGTCCAGCCGCTCCGGCGCCAGGGTCGAGGCCTCGGCGAAGGCCTGTTCGACCACGTCGTAGCGGCCGTGCAGGGTGATGCCCTTGAACACCTCCGCCTCGGCCTTCTTCACGTCGCCGCCGGACCAGTAGTACTGCATGCCGGTGTCGACCAGGGTCCGGATCCGGGCCTCGGTGGCGTCGTCATAGGCGATGGCGGGGGCGGCCAGCGCGCCCAGCAGGGCGAGGCCGCAGGCGATGCGTCGGATCATGGGGGCCCGTCCCTTTGTGAAGCCTTCCTGGCCCCGGTTCATACGCCAGATTCGGGACACGGAGAATCGCCAATGACCGATGACAATCCCGCCCTTCCCGCCACCCTGTGGTCGTGGCGGCCGGAGGATCGCCCTCGGGCTGGCGCTGTTCGACGGCGGCGCTCACGGATCCAGCAGGAACACGACGTAGCCGCGGAACCAGGGGCTGTCCTCCAGCCCCTCCGGCGCCTCCCACTCGCCGTGCTGCACCAGCCCGATCTTGAACGGCAAGGTCAGCCGGGCGATGCGGGGCAGGTAGGCGCGGTAGTTCGGGATGGTGTGGCGGCCCTGATAGGTCTGGATCACCACCTCGTCGACCACGCCCTGCAGCTGGTTGATCGCGTCCGGGCTGGCGTTGCTGCCCCAGTCCATCAGCCCGGTGATGCTTAAGCGGTATTCGGCCGGTAGCTTGGCGCGCAGGTCGCGCAGGAAGGCGGCGTAGTCCTGCAGGTGCCGGGTGCGGGCATCGAAGTCGATCTGGATGCCGACCACCGGGTTGCCGGCCTGCCGCCAGCGCCGGGCCTGGGACAGGATGACCGGCAGGATCTCCGCCGGCCAGCGCAGGGTGTGGGCGCGGTAGGCCAGCCAGACCTCGCCCTGGCGCAGCCGGGGCACGGCGATGCCCTGGGCGATGATCCGCGCCGGGCCATGGCCGCCCCGGCGCGGCGGGTCGACCTGACCCTGCAGGATATACAGGGTCCGTGCCCGGGCCAGCACCGGCTGCGGCGCCACCCCCGCCCACAGCCAGAAGGCGTCATGCGCGGCGGCGTCGACGCCGGCCGCGGCCGCCAACCGCGTCGAGACCAGCGGTATCGTGGCCAGCAGCGCTGCGGCCAGCGCCCAGCGCGCCGGGAATCGCATCGCCTACCAGTAGTATTTCAGGGTCTTGGCCCAGCTGGTGTTGGGATAGCGCGACTTCAGGGTCTGGAACCACTGCTTGCGCTGGGCCGTCGGGATGTCCTGCGGGCCGCAGCCGTTGCTCTGGCTCGGGGCGAAGCAGTTGATGGCGCGGTACAGGGCGTAGGCGCGGTCGTTGCGGCCGGCCTTGCTGTCGCCGATCACCTGCATGTAGCCGTCGAGCCGGGAATAGACCTTGCCCGGGAACTCGGTGGCGGTGCCGCCCAGGTCCTGCGCGTCCGGCTGGTGGTCCAGCGCATAGGAGTCCAGGCCGTTGCGCAGGATGAACTCGCCCAGGCAGTTCAGTCCCTCGGGGCTGCCGGCGTTGCGCTGCAGCGTGGCGGCGATATCGCGGATCGACGGGCAGGTGTAGTCGGATTCCGCCGTCTTGCCGTCCCAGTGGAACAGGGACAGCGACTGGTCCCACGGCACCGACGGCTTCTCCGGCAGCGGGTCCGGCAGCAGCGCCAGGTCGCTGCCGAAATCGCGGTAATGGCCGCGCAGCAGGTCCTTGTAGAGCAGGGTGAACAGGGCGGTGTCCTGCTCGGTCTCCGGCGCGCCGGCCGCCTTGGCCTGCTGGCGCAGCAGCGCCGGCCCGGCCAGGTTGCGCAGCAGGATCTGCCGGATCTGCGGGGTCTGGATCGGCGAGTCCGGCGCGAACACCGCGGCCAGCCGGCCGCTGCGCTCGTAGTTCATCGCCAGCGCCAGGTCCAGCTGGGCGCGCTGCAGCGGCTGCTGCTGCACCAGCGGCATCAGCTTCAGCCACAGATCCTGCGCCCCGACCCAGTCGCCCTTCGCCTCCAGGGCGAAGCCGCGCAGGGTCTGCCGGCTGAATTCCAGGTAGTCCGGCGCGCTGGTCGGCAGCGCGTCCGGCAGACCCTGCAGGGTCTTGTCGGGATCGGCCTCGACATAGAAGTGGAAGGCGCTGACGAGATAGGCGTACAGCGCGGGATCGCTGATGAAGCGCGGCTTCTGCGCCTGCAGGTCGGCCAGGGCGAAGGCGGTGCCGTCGGCGCCGGGGTCGCGGTGGCGCATCTGCATCAGGTCCAGCACCGCCAGCAGATGCGGGTCGGTGACGTCGGCCGGCGCCACCTGGGTCAGCAGCTTGTTGTCGGCCTCCTGCACCAGCGCGTCCAGCGGCAGGGATTGCGGCGGCGTGTTCGGGCGGGCCAGCAGCGAGGCGTATTCGGCGGCCAGCTTCGTCCGGTCGCCGCGCAGCCAGGCGACACGGCGCAGCAGGCCCTGGGCCGACCCGGCATAGAGGCCGGACGGATAGGCCTGCAGGTACTGGTCGAAGGCCTTCTCGGCGGCGTCGAGCGTCGGCTGGTCGACATTCTCCAGCTTGGGATAGCCCATGTCGTCGAAGCTGTTCGCCTGAGCCTGGTTCAGTAGGGTCCGCGCCGCCATGTAGCCGGCGGTCTCCTTCAGCCAGGCCCGGCCGCTGCCGGCGAGGCCGGTGAAGGCACGGGTCGCCGCGGGAAAGTCGCCGGCATAGAAGGCCATGGCGCCCTGCAGGTAGTCGGCGAACTGCTTGCCCAGCGGCGACTGGACGCCCTGGGGCGCGATCGCGGCCTGCTGCGCCGGGTCCCAGGTGCAGGCGCCCAGCAGCGCCAGCCGGCTGCGGGCCAGGGCCTTGCGCTCGGCGTCGGGCAGCTCGGTGCTGGCGACCAGCTGTTCCAGGAAGGTCCGCGCCGTGGCGTCGTCATTGCTGGCGCAGCGGCTGCCCTCGCCGCTGGCGAACAGGTTGGCCGCGGTGTCGGCGGTCGCGGTGCCGGCCGCCTCGGGCGTCACGCCGATCTGCTTGGCGAGATCGGCCAGCGCCGCGGCGGCGGCGTCGGCGGCACTCGGGGCGGCCGGGGTCTCGACGACCGTGGTGCCATCGGTGGTGCCGTCGGCGCTGTCGCCGGTCGGGCTGCCGTCCTGCGGGCCGGACAATCGGTCGATCGAGAACGGCACCAACCCGTAGCCCATCTGTTCGTCGAACTGCGAGACCGGCTGGTCCGGCAGCGGCTCCAGGCCCTGGTCGGCCAGCAGCAGGCGCAGATTGACCCGGCTGTCATTCGCCGGGCTGAGGAAGGGCAGGCTGTTGCAGCCGTCGAGCTGATCGCGCTTGAGCGACCAGCTCAGCGAGCAGCCGAAATCCCCGCTCGCCTGGGCTGCCTGGATGCCAAGGCCGCTCAACAGCAGCACCATGGGAAGCAAACCGCGCCGCACCATCATTCCTCCCTCAACCTGCCTCGACCGTTGGACCGGTCCCACCGGGTGCGGCTGGCCACACCGGGTGTCCGTCCAGTATCAGATCGCCGACCCGGCCGACAGATCCGGCATCGCCCGATCGGTCCCCGATCCTGCGCGCGCCGGAAGGCAAAACCTTGGCACGCCGGATCGCCTTAGAGTCCGCCCGCCACCTTCAGCACCGTGGCGGTGGTGTAGCGCGCGGCGTCGGACAGCATCCAGGCCACCGCTTCGGCAACGTCCTCGGGCTCGCCCGGCCGGCCGGCGGGGATCCGCGCCGTCACCCGGTCCAACCGCCCCGGCTCGTGGATCCCAGTGCGGATCATGCCCGGCGACACCGCGTTGACCCGGATGCCCTCGGCCGCCAGTTCACGGCCCAGGCCCAGGGTGAAGCTCTCCACCGCACCCTTGGTCGCGGCGTAGTGGACGTATTCGCCCGGGCTGCCGCTCTGCGCCGCGCCCGAGGACAGGCTGACGATCACACCCTTGGTCCCGGCGGCGCGGAAGCGGCGCACCGCCTCCCGCGCGCACAGGATCGGGCCGATCAGGTTGACGTCGACCACCCGGCGCAGTGTGTCGGCCTCCAGCTCGGCCAGGGGGCCGTTGCGGCCGGTGATGCCGGCGTTGTTGACCAGCCCGCGCACCGGCCCGAAAGCGGCCTCGGCCTGGTCGAACAGGGCCCGGATGTCGTCCTCGACGGAAGTGTCCCCGGCCACGGCGATGGCCTGCCCGCCGGCGCCGGCGATCTCCGCCGCTACCGCTGCGGCCGAGGCCGCGTCGCTGCGGTAGTTCACGCACACCGCCCAGCCGTCCCGCGCGGCGCGGCGGGCGATGGCGGCGCCGATGCCGCGGCCGCCGCCGGTGACGATCAGCAGGCCCGGGGTCATCGGACCCGGGCTCACAGCGCCAGCAGCCTTTCCGCGAAATCGGCGATCGGGGCGCCGTCGACCATCAGCCCGGCCGGGACCGAGAAGTGCCCCTGCGGCCGGACATGGACCTGCGCCTCGGGCACGCCCCAGCGTCGGGCGATGGCCTGGCCGCCGGCGAAGGGGGTGACGTCGTCCTTGCTGCCCAGCACCATGAACACGTTGCCGGTGTCCATCTCAGGCCGGCCGACCGGGTCGGTCAGCGGCCGCCAGCGGCTCAGCGCCGCCTCGTCCCAGCCGGCCGCCGCCAGGGCGCGGTCGAGGCCGAAGGCGCGGGCGAAGGACCCGCCGAAGGCGATGTCCTCGATCCCCTCCGAGGTGGTGAACAGCAGCAGCGCGTCGGGCCGGCAGGCGGCCGGCCAGCTGCCGCTGTGGGTGGCGGCCAGCTGCGCGGTCAGCGCGCCGAAGCTGATGCCGCTCCAGCCCACCGCGCCGGTGCTGGTCTGGCGGGCCCAGCGGGTCAGGATCGCGACCTCGCGCACCGCGGCCGAGAGATGGTCCAGCGCGCCGAGCGGGGTCGACGCCACCATCGGCTCGCCGGCGTAGGACCCGTGACGCTTGCGCCGCCCGTGCCAGGGCGCCTCGACCAGCACCACGCGCAGGCCGCGCCGGACCAGGGATTCGATTTCCGTCAGCGGGCCGCGCAGATGGTCCGGCTCCATGCACACGCCGTGCAGATGGACCACGGTCGGCGGGTTCACCACATCGGCCGGGGTGAACACCCGGGCCCAGCAGGCGCTGGCCACCGCCGGCTCGGGCGACGGGAAGGTCACCCAGTGGTCGGTGCCCAGCTCGCTCGGCAGCCGCCGGGTCTCCTCGATCACCGGCAGCAGGTCGGGCAGCCGGTAGGCGTTCTCGGAATCGGCCAGCCGGGCGCCGTGCCGGTCGTCGACTTCGGCCACCGTCGGGATCGCCCAGCGGCAGGCCGGGATCTTGCGGTTGTTGCCGAACAGGGCGAAGCGCAGCCGACTGGTGGTCAGGGCCGAGGCCGCATCCAGCCGCGCTTCCTCCGCCGCCACCACATCGGCCAGCGGCGCGGTGGTCGAGAACAGCAGGCGCTGCCATTCGGCGTCGGCCTGGCGGTGCTGCTCGGTCAGGCGGGAGATGTCGCGCAGGGTGCGGCCCAGCCAGAGCGGTCGCTTGCCCAGCACTTCGGGGGCAATCTCCAGCTCGGCGCAGAAGCGGTGCAGGTCGCCCTCGGCGGCGATCGCCGCGGCCAGGCTGCGCGACGCCGGCAGGAACCAGCCGCGCAGCAGGGCCAGGGACATGCCGTCGAACCAGGGGCGGGCCACCAACCGGCCCAGCGGGGTGCGCATCAGCCGCATCAGGTCCGGCCGCGGCTTCAGCCGCACCTGGCCCTGCCGCCGCTGGCGCTGGTGCCGCTGCCGGGCCGACAGGTGCAGCACCCGCCGCAGCTCCGGCCATTCGATCAGCGCATCGGCCTCCTCCAGCGTCGCCCAGCGCGCCGCGGCGGCGTCGTCGCCGGCCACCGGCTCGCCGGACCGCCATTCGCACTCGACGTCGATGATGGTGTAGTGCCACTCGACCCCGCCATCGGCGTCGCGGTGGATCGAATCGACCGCGGTCAGGATGCCGACCGCTTCGGCCTCGACCCCGGCCTCCTCCAGTGTCTCGCGCAGCGCCGCCTCGAACAGGGTCTCGCCCAGCTCCTGGCTGCCGCCGGGAATGCTCCACTGCCCGGCCTGGGGCGCCTTGCCGCGCTGGATCAGCAGCAGCCGGTCGTCGCGCCAGACCACGGCGCCGACGCCGATCCGCGGCCGGTCCATCCTGGCCTTGGGGGAACCGCTGTCCTCGGGCATGGCCTTACTGGAACGCGACTTCGGCGAAGCTGCGCAGCTTGCGGCTGTGCAGCTGTTCCAGCCCCAACTCGCGCAGCCGCTCCATGGCGCGGATGCCGATCTGCAGGTGCTGGCCGACCTGCTGCTTGTAGAAGGCGTCGGCCATGCCCGGCAGCTTCAGCTCGCCATGCAGCGGCTTGTCGGAGACGCAGAGCAGCGTGCCGTAGGGCACCCGGAAGCGGAAGCCGTTGGCGGCGATGGTGGCGCTCTCCATGTCCAGGGCGATCGCCCGGCTCTGGCTGAAGCGCTGCACCGGCTCGCTGTAGTCGCGCAGCTCCCAGTTGCGGTTGTCGATGGTGGCGACCGTGCCGGTGCGCATCACGCTCTTCAGGCTGTAGCCGGACAGGCCGGTGATCTCGCTGACGGCATGCTCCAGCGCCACCTGGATCTCGGCCAGGGCCGGCACCGGCACCCACACCGGCAGGTCGGCGTCCAGCACGTGGTCCTCGCGGACATAGCCATGGGCCAGGACATAGTCGCCCAGCTTCTGGGTGTTCCGCAGGCCGGCGCAGTGGCCCAGCATGATCCAGGCATGCGGCCGCAGCACCGCGATGTGGTCGGTGATGGTCTTGGCGTTGGACGGGCCGACGCCGATGTTGACCATGGTGATGCCGGAATGGTCCGGCCGGGTCAGGTGGTAAGCCGGCATCTGCGGCAGCCGCGCCGCCGGGGCGCCGCGGGCGCGGCCGCCGGGCAGGGTGACGCGGTCGCCCGGCTCGATGAAGGCGTCGTAGCCGCCGCCGTCGCCCTGCATCAGCTCATGCGCGTGGCGCACGAACTCGTCGATGTAGAACTGGTAGTTGGTGAACAGCACGAAGTTCTGGAAATGCTCGCAGCCGGTGGCGGTGTAGTGCTTCAGCCGGAACAGCGAATAGTCGGCCCGGGGGGCCGTGAACAGCGACAGCGGGTCGGGCTGGTCCAGCGGGGTCACGGCGGTGCCGTTGACGATGCTGTCGTCCATCAGCGCCAGGTCCGGCAGGTCGAACACCGCGCGCATGTGCAGCATGCGCTCGCGGGTCAGATCGCCCTCGACATGCATGCCGTCGGGGAAGGCGAAATGGACCGGGATCGGCGTGTCGCTGACCCCGACCTCGACCGGCACATGGTGGTTGTGGATCAGCTGGCCGATCTGCTCGGTCAGGTAGCGGTGGAACAGCGACGGCCGCGTCACCGTGGTGCGGAAGGTCCCCGGGCGGTCGACGAAGCCGTAGGACAGGCGGGTGTCGGCCCGGCTGAAATCCTGGACCGTGACCTCGACATAGGGGTAGCAGGCGCGGATCCGCGCCGGCGGCTCCTCGCCGCGGGTGTAGTCGCGGAAGGCGTCGCGCAGCAGGCTGGTCTGGGCGTCGTAGATCGCGTGCAGCCGGGCCACCGCTGCGGGGGCGTCGTGGAACAGCTCCGGCGCGAAGGTCTGGGGGGCGAGGCTCTGGCTCATGCTTCGACTCCCATCAGCGACCGGCCGAACTGGTCGGGGTCGAACGGCCTCAGGTCGTCGATGCTCTCGCCGACCCCGATCGCGTGCACCGGCAGGCCGAAGCGCTCGGCCAGCGCCACCAGCACGCCGCCGCGGGCGGACCCGTCCAGCTTGGTCACGATCAGCCCGGTCACCGCCGCCATGTCGCGGAACACCTCGACCTGATTGTGGGCATTCTGGCCGGTGGTGGCATCCAGCACCAGCAGCACGTTGTGTGGCGCGGTCGGGTCGATCTTCTTGATGACGCGGACGATCTTGGCCAGCTCGGCCATCAGGGTGTCCTTGTTCTGCAGCCGGCCGGCGGTGTCGATCAGCAGCACGTCGCGGCCCTCGGCCCTCGCCCGGGTCAGCGCGTCGAAGGCCAGGCCGGCGGCGTCGGCGCCCGGGGCGGCGGTGACCACCGGGCAGCCGGAGCGTTCGCCCCACACCTGCAGCTGGTGCACCGCGGCGGCGCGGAAGGTGTCGCCGGCGGCGATCATCACCGACCGGCCGTCCTCGCGCCATTGCTTGGCCAGCTTGCCGATCGTAGTGGTCTTGCCGGTGCCGTTGACGCCGATCACCAGCACAACCTGCGGCTTGCGGTCGGGCGACAGGATCAAGGGCTTGGCGACCGGGCGCAGGATCTGCGCCACATGGTCGGCCAAGGCGCGGCGGACCTCGTCATCCGAGACCTCCTTGCCGAAGCGGGTGCGCGCCAGTTCGGCGGTCAGCTTGGCGGCGGTGGCGGGGCCGAGATCGGCCTGGATCAGCAGCTCCTCCAGCTCTTCCAGCGTGGCATCGTCCAGCTTGCGCTTGGTGAAGATGCTGCTGATGCCTTCGGTCAGCTTGGCGGAGGAGCGCGAGAGCCCCTCCTTCAGTCGGGTGAACCACCCTTTTTTCGGCGCCCCTGCGCCGCTGTCGTTGGTCTGTTCTGTCATGCGCGCTTCTTACCACGCCGCATGTGAACTTCGTAAGTCGGGCGGGCGCGGGTCAGGGGCGCCTGCAGAAAAGGGTTGCACCCGCCCGCAACCGGGACTGAAATGGCGGCATCGGCTGGGGTGCCCACCGTTACGGCGGGCTGAGATCATACCCATCGAACCTGACCTGGATCATGCCAGCGGAGGGAGCCTGAGGTGAACGGCATTCCGAATCCGTCCCGCTATCGGGACGATCTTCCCGACACGCCACCGCTGCGCGGCGCGAAACCGCGCGTCGCCATCGTCGGCGCCGGAGTCAACGGTCTGGCCATCGGCTGGCGCCTGGCCCGGGCCGGCTGCCCGGTCGACGTCTACGACCGCGGGCCGGTCGGGCGCGAGGCCAGCTGGGCCGCCGCCGGCATGCTCGCCGCCGGCCTCGAGGCCGAGCCGGGCGAGGAGGCGCTGTTCGGCTTCTGCCGCCATGCCCAGGCGCTCTGGCCCGGTTTCGCGCGGGAGGTCGAGGCCGCCTCGGGCCTGCCCATCGGCTATCGCGACGAGGGCACGCTGGCGGTGGCCCTGACCCGCGACGATGCGGCGGAGCTGCGCTTCTCCGCCGAATTCCAGACCCGGCTCGGGGTCAATCTGACAAGGCTGACCGGGGCCGAACTGCTGAAGCGCGAGCCGATGCTGCGCCCCGGCCTGGCTGCCGCGGTGCACAGCCCGGCCGACCACCAGGTCGACAACCGCTGGCTGGTGCCGGCCCTGGCCGAGGCGCTGCGCCGGGCCGGCGGCGTGGTGCACGACCATGCTGCGGTCGACGCCGTCGTCACCGATCGCGGCCGGGCGACCGGCGTGGTGGTCGCCGGCACGGTCCGGCCGGCAGATGTGGTGGTGCTGGCGGCCGGGGCCTGGTCCGGCGGCATCGCCGGCATACCGCGCGAGGCGCTGCCGCCGGTGCGGCCGGTCAAGGGCCAGATGCTGGCGCTGCAGATGGACCCGGCGGCGCCGCTGCTGCGCCACGTGCTGTGGGCCGGCAAGGCCTATCTGGTGCCGCGCCTCGACGGCCGCCTGATCATCGGCGCCACGGTGGAGGAGCGCGGCTTCGACACCACCGTCACCGCCGGCGGAATGCTGTCGCTGCTCGACGCCGCCTGGCGGGTGCTGCCGGGGATCGAGGAACTGCCGGTGGTCGAAAGCTGGGCCGGCCTCAGGCCCGGCAGCCGCGACGACGCACCGATCCTGGGCCCGTCGGCGGTCGAGGGGCTGGTGCTCGCCACCGGCCACCACCGCAACGGCATCCTGCTGCTGCCGGCGACGGTCGAGGCGATGGCCGGCCTCATCCTGGAGGGCCGGCTGCCGGCGGCGGCCGAGCCGTTCCGCATCGACCGATTCACCCGGGTCGCGGAGGCGGCGCAATGAACGTGGTCGTGAACGGCGAGGTCGAAGCCGTCATCGGAATCAGCATCCTCGACCTGCTGCTGGCCAAGGGCATCGACCCGGCGGCGCGCGGCACGGCGGTGGCGCTGAACGACGCCGTACTGCCGCGGGCGCGCTGGCCGGAGCGGCAGCTGGCGGCCGGCGACCGGGTCGAGATCGTCCGCCCATTTCAGGGCGGTTAGGGGCCAGGGCGGCTGAGGAGAAAATGGATATGCAGGATCCCCTGATCATTGCCGGCGTGGCGCTGCAGTCGCGCCTCCTGATCGGCACCGCCGGCTATCCCAACCGGCAGCTGATGCTTGAGTCGATCGAGGCGTCGGGGGCGGAGATCGTCACCGCCTCGATCCGCCGCATCAGCCTGGAAGGCTATGCCGAAAGCCTGGTCGACCTGGTCGGCGACCGCTGGCGCCTGCTGCCCAACACCGCCGGCTGCATGACCAGGCGGGATGCGGTGCTGACGGCGCAGCTGGCGCGCGAGGCGCTGGGCACCAACTGGCTGAAGCTGGAGCTGATCGGCGACCGCGAGACCCAGTATCCCGACGTCGCCCAGCTGGTCGAGGCGGCGGATGAGCTGGTGCGCGACGGCTTCGTGGTGCTGCCCTACTGCAACGACGACCTCGTCACCTGCCTACGGCTGGCCGATGCCGGCTGCGCTGCGGTGATGCCGCTGGGCTCGCCGATCGGCTCCGGCCTCGGCGTCTCCAACCCGCATGCGATCGAGATGATCTGCAACCGCCTGTCGGTGCCGGTGGTGCTCGACGCCGGCATCGGCACCGCCTCGGACGCGGCGCTGGCGATGGAGCTGGGCTGTTCCGCCGTGCTGCTGTCGACCGCCATCGCCAAGGCGCGCGACCCGCTGCGCATGGCCCGGGCGATGCGGGCGGGGGTCGAGGGCGGGCGGTTGGCCGCGCTGGCCGGACGCATCCCCAAGCGCCACCTCGCCGACCCCTCCAGCCCGCAGCTCGGCCTGATCGGGACGTGACCAGGCTGCCGGCGCCGGCGCTGCTGCTGATCACCGACCGCAGCCAGTCGGCCCGGCCGCTCGAAGGGGTGGTGGCGGATGCGCTGGCCGTCGGCTGCCGTTGGGTCAGTGTGCGCGAGAAGGACCTGCCGGAGGCGGAGCGGCGCGCCTTGCTGCGCCGGATCTCGGCTTTGGCGCAGCCGGTTGGAGCTATCGTCACAGTCCATGCCGACCTGGAGGCGGCGGCCGAGGCCGATGGGCTGCATCTCGCGGCCGGCGGAGACCCGGGTGCCGCACGGCATCGGCTCGGGCCGTCCGCGCTGATCGGCGCCTCCTGCCACTCCGGGGCGGAGGTCGCGGCCGCAATTGCGGCCGGCGCCGACTACGTCACCCTGGGGCCCGTGGCGCCGACGGCGAGCAAGCCGGGCTATGTCCCTGCGCTGTCACCCCCCGAGGCCGGGGCCATCGCCCGCCGCCATCCCGGACGGGTGATCGCGCTCGGCGGCGTCGAACCGGATCTGGCGGCAGGGCTCCTGGCCACCGGATTCGCCGGCATTGCGGTGATGGGCAGCGTCATGCGCGCGCCGGCGCCAGGGGCGGCGATCGCGGCGCTGCTGGCGGCCCTTCAGTAGGTTGGGTTCGCCTCGGCGAACCCAACATCTCGCCACTGCTCTGATGATCGTTGGGTTCGCCTTGCGAACCCAACCTATGGGCTACGCGTCTTTCGGTGCGTCCAGCAGGTCGCGCGACAGGATGCCGGCGAAGCTGGTCTCGGCCGGGCCGGTCATCAGCACATGGCCGTCGCTCTCGCGCCACTCGATCAGCAGGTCGCCGCCGTCCAGCACCACGAAGACGGTACGGTCCGCCAGGCCGCGGCGGATGGCGGCGACGGCGCCGGCGCAGGCGCCGCTGCCGCAGGCCTGGGTGACGCCGACCCCGCGCTCCCACACCCGGTAGCGCAGCCGGTCGCGGCCCAGCACCTGGACCACGCCGATATTGGCGCGCTCGGGGAACAGCGGGTCGTGCTCCAGCACCGGGCCGACGCCGTCGATCTGCACCGCCTCGGCGTCGGGCACGAAGAAGATGGCGTGCGGGTTGCCCATCGACACGCCCACCGGGTCCGACAGCGCGCCGGACGACACCGGCAAATGCAGCGTGTCGGCCTCATGCGCCAGCGGGATGTCCTGCCAGCCCAGCCGGGCCGGGCCCATGTCGACGGTGACGCCGCCGGGTGCCGTGCGACATTCCAGCAGGCCGGCGCGGGTCTCGACCGCCAGCGTCTCGGCGCCGGTGTCGGCCATGACCAGCGCGGCGACGCAGCGCGTGCCGTTGCCGCAGGCACCGGATTCGGTGCCGTCGGCGTTCAGGATGCGCATGAACACATCGGCGCCCGGCGTCTGCGTCGGCTCGATCACCAGCAGCTGGTCGAAGCCGACGCCGCGGTGCCGGTTGGCGATGCGGCGGGCCTGGTCGGGATGGATCGTGATCGGCCGCTCGCGCGCGTCCAGCACCACGAAGTCGTTGCCCAGCCCATGCATCTTCCAGAACGGCAGCCCGTCCATCGCCCACTCCCAAGTCTCTCCCCCTCCATATGGCATCATCGCGGCCATGGGTGCGAGGCCTAAGGCCTGCGTGATCGACAGGGCGGGGGCCGCCGGGTAGCATGGCGGCCGACGGTGCCCCGGGAGACCGGGGTGAAAAAGGGAAGCCGGTCACTCCCCAATTTGGGGTCATGCCGGCGCTGCCCCCGCAACTGTAGGCGGCGAGTCTGTACCCGAAGCCACCGGAGCCGGTCCGGGAAGGGGGTGCGAGGCGGCGACCCGCGAGCCAGGAGACCTGCCGTCGAAGGATTGCGTGTGACCGGGCGGGGTGTCCCCGGGCGGCGAGCTGGCGTCAGGGCGAGGTCCGCCCATGCCCCGGCCCCTCCCGAACCCCTTGGGAAGGTGGGAGAGGCTCTGTGATGTGCGACCTGAGCGTGCGGCCGCTGGTGGCCGCGGATGTGCCGATGCTGCTCGACATGCTGCGCGAGCTGGCGGCCCACACCGGCCAGTCCGCGGCGATCACGGCGCAGCGCGCCGATCTCGACGAGGCGCTGGCCGAGGTGCCGCCGCGCTTTCGCGGCCTGATCGCCGAGGATGGCAGCGGCGTGGTCGGCTATCTCAGCTACACCATCGACTATTCGATCTGGGCGGGCGGCGACTTCATCCGCGTCGACGACGTCTATGTCCGCGAGCGGGCGCGCAGCCAGGGCGTCGGCCGGCAGTTGATGCGGGCGCTGGCCGACAAGGGCGTGTCCCAGGACATGCGGGTGCGCTGGGAGATGGATCCCGTCAACCACGGCGCGCGCCGCTTCTACGACGCGATCGGCGCGGTGCCGCGGGACAAGACGATCTGGAACTGGTCGGTGGCGGCGATGGAGGCGTTCCTCGACCGCGTCGACCCGGTGCCGGTCGAGGGCGCCGTCCCTTCCGAGGCCGGCCGCGGCCTGCCGGGCGAGGACGGCTTCATCCTGGTGCTGCGCCGGGACGACGGGCAGCGGTAGGGAAGGGGTCGCTGGCCGCTTTGGTTGACTCCGGCGCGTCCCCCGCCTAAAAGACCCACCGTTGCGGGATTGGCCCGCAGCGAGACCCCAAGGGGTGCCGCCAGTTCGCGAGTGTCGCGCACTGGCGTTTTTCCGTTTGGGATCGCGGGATTCGTAAGGGCGATCATGTTCGAAGGACTGAGCGGCCGTCTCGGCGACATCTTCGACCGGCTTCGCAAGCGCGGCGCGCTGTCGGAGGCCGATGTCGGCGCCGCCCTGCGCGAGGTGCGCGTGGCGCTGCTCGAGGCCGACGTCGCCCTGCCGGTGGTCAAGGACTTCATCGACAAGGCGCGCGAGCGCGCGGTCGGTCATGAGGTGCTGCGGTCGGTCACGCCGGGCCAGCAGGTCATCAAGATCGTCCATGACTGCCTGATCGAGATGCTGGGCGGCACGCCCGGCGAGATGCCCGACATCAACGCCCCGACCCCGATCAACCTGATCGCCGTGCCGCCGGTGCCGGTGCTGATGGTCGGCCTGCAGGGCTCGGGCAAGACCACCACCACCGGCAAGCTGGCCCTGCGCCTGAAGGACCGCGACAACCGCAAGGTCCTGATGGCGTCGCTGGACACCCGGCGCCCGGCGGCGCAGGAGCAGCTGAAGATCCTCGGCGAGCAGATCGGCGTCACCACCCTGCCGATCGTGCCGGGGCAGGAGCCGCTGGCCATCGCCCGCCGCGCGCTGGAGCGCGGCCGCCTCGAAGGCTTCGACGTCGTCCTGCTCGACACTGCCGGCCGCCTCGCCATCGACGAGGAGCTGATGGCTGAGGTGGTCGCCATCCGCGACGCCACCAAGCCGACCGAGACCCTGCTGGTGGCCGACGCCATGACCGGACAGGACGCGGTCAACGTCGCCCGCACCTTCCATGAGCGGGTCGGCGTCACCGGCATCGTCCTGACCCGGGTCGACGGCGACAGCCGCGGCGGCGCCGCCCTGTCGATGCGCGCCGTCACCGGCCAGCCGATCAAGCTGATCGGCACGGGCGAGAAGATGGACGCGCTTGAGCTGTTCCATCCCGACCGCATCGCCAACCGCATCCTCGGCATGGGCGACGTCGTCAGCCTGGTCGAGCGGGCGTCGCAGACGATCGAGAAGGAAGACGCCGAGAAGCTCGCCGCTAAGATCCAGAAGGGCGAGTTCGATCTCGAGGACCTCGCCTCCCAGCTGCGCCAGATGCGCAAGATGGGCGGCTTGCAGGGCCTGATGGGCATGCTGCCCGGGGTCGGCAAGATCAAGGACCAGATGAAGACCGCCGGCCTGGACGACAAGATGATCAAGCGGCAGGAGGCGATCATCTCGTCGATGACGCCGGTCGAGCGCCGCAACCCCAAGATCATCCACGCCAAGCGCAAGATCCGCATCGCCGCCGGCTCCGGCAGCACGGTGCAGGATGTCAACAAGCTGCTGAAACAGCATCAGCAGATGGCGGACATGATGAAGCGGATGAAGAAGCTGGGGAAGGCCGGGATGATGCGCGGCATGCCCAAGCTGCCGCCAGGCATGCTGCCGCCCGGCTTCAAGATGTAGGGGCGGCCGCACTTCGTCCGGCCACCCCCGTGCAAAACGATAGATTGACCCTGAGGAGAGTACCGTAATGTCCGTCAAGATCCGCCTGACCCGTGGCGGCGCCAAGAAGCGCCCGTTCTACTCGATCGTCATCGCCGACACGCGCAGCCCGCGCGACGGCCGCTTCATCGAGAAGGTCGGCACCTACAACCCGATGCTCGAGAAGGATCATCCGGAGCGTCTGGTGCTGAAGGCCGAGCGCATCAAGCATTGGCTGTCGGTCGGCGCCCTGCCGACCGAGCGCGTCGCCAAGTTCCTCGGCCAGGCCGAGCTGGCGCCGATGCCGACCTGGCGCGAGACCCCGTCCAAGTCCGCCCCGAAGGCGAAGGCCCAGGAGCGCGCCAAGGCCGCTGCCGACGCCGCCGCTGCCGTTCCGGCCGAGGGCTGATCCGAGCGCCTTCTCCCCTTCGTTCTTTCATTGTCATTGCCCGGCTTGACCGGGCAATCCAGGGGCCACCAAAAGCAGCTCTTGCTGCCCCTGGATGCCACGGTCAAGCCGTGGCATGACAGGAGTGGAAGGGCGGGGGAGGACCGCAATCGGAGCCTCCGCGATGTCCCAACCTGCCAAGGTCTGCGTCGGCCAGATCACCGGGGCGCACGGCGTCCGCGGCATGGTGAAGGTCAAGCCCTTCACCGCCGCGCCGGATGACCTGACCGCCTACGGCCCGGTCTCGGACGAGGCCGGCTCGCGCCGCTTCGCGCTGCATCTGCTGTCCTGGGCCAAGGACCATTGGATCGCGCGCATCGACGGCGTGGCCGACCGCGACGCGGCCCATGCCTTGCGCGGCGTGCGGCTCTATGTCGACCGCGCCGCCCTGCCGGAGCCGGAGGAGGACGAGTTCTACCATGCCGACCTGATCGGCCTGACGATGGAACTCGCCGACGGGTCGCGCTTCGGCACGATCCGCGCCGTCTTCGACTTCGGCGCCGGGGAGTTCCTGGAGGTCGCGCGGGCCGAGGGCGGCACCATCATGGTGCCGTTCACCCTGGCGGTGGTGCCGGTGGTCGACATCGCCGGCCGCCGCGTGGTGATCGACCCGCCGGTCGGGCTGCTGGAACCGGCGGAGCCGCCGCCGGCAGGCGAACCCGGCCCGGACGACCAGGTCTGAGATGGCCTGGACCGCCCGCATCCTGACGCTGTTCCCGGAGATGTTTCCGGGGCCGCTCGGCCAGTCCCTGGCCGGAAAAGCGCTGGCGCGGGGCGACTGGGCGCTGGAATCGGTGGACATTCGCGGTTTCGCGCGCGATAAGCACCGCTCGGTCGACGACGCCCCCTTCGGGGGCGGCGCCGGCATGGTCATGCTTCCCCAGGTTCTCGACACCGCCATCCAGGCGGTGCGGCGGCCGGGGGAGCGGTTGATCTATCTGAGCCCCCGCGGCCGGCTGCTGGATCAGGCGCTGGTGCGGGAGTTGGCGGCGGAACAGGCGATCGTCCTGCTCTGCGGCCGCTACGAAGGGGTCGACCAGCGGCTTCTCGACGCGCAAGGCGCGGAGGAGGTCAGCCTGGGCGATTTCATCCTGTCCGGCGGCGAAGTCGCCGCGCTGGCCCTGATCGATGCCGTGGTGCGCTTGCTCCCCGGCGTCATGGGCAACGCGGACAGCGCCGGGGAGGAGAGTTTCGGGGACGAGTTCGGGGCGGGGCTCCTGGAGTATCCGCACTATACCCGGCCGGCCCTGTGGACAGGCGTTGACGGCGCACCGCGCGCGGTGCCGGAGATCCTGGTCTCCGGCGATCACGGCAAGGTGCGGCGCTGGCGCCTGGACCAGGCGGAAAGCATCACCCGGGAGCGACGCCCGGACCTCTGGCAGCGATACCTCGCCGCGCATCCCGAGAGGGAGCAGGGCGGCGGGAGCCACGTCCGAAAGCGCCCGGGCCGAGATCGCCAAGCGATTGGCGAAGCGACACCAATGAACAAGAAGGACTAGAGCCATGAACATCATCCAGACGATCGAGCAGGAGCAGATCGAGAAGCTCACCGCCGACCGCAAGGTCCCGGACTTCCAGCCCGGCGACACGGTCAAGGTCAACGTCAAGGTCATCGAAGGCACGCGCGAGCGCGTGCAGGCCTATGAGGGCGTTTGCATCGGCCGCAAGAACGCCGGCCTGAACAGCCACTTCACCGTGCGCAAGATCAGCTATGGCGAGGGCGTCGAGCGCGTCTTCCCGCTGTACAGCCCGCGCATCGACTCGATCGAGGTCGTGCGTCGCGGTGCCGTCCGCCGCGCCAAGCTCTATTACCTCCGTGACCGCCGCGGCAAGGCCGCCCGCATCACCGAGCGTCGCGACAACAAGCCCCAGGAGCAGGGCAAGGAAAAGGCGTAAGCCTCATCCTCGGCAAGGTTTCGAAGGGCCGGTGCATTGCATCGGCCCTTTTTCGTTGTCCGGTACCAGCCTAGATCGCCGGCTTCCCGGCCGCTTCCGCCGCCGCCACGATACCGTCGGCCAGCAGCCCGTGCAGGTCCTGGACGTAGCCGTCGTTCGACGGCGCCGCCGGGTTCGAGGTCATGACCACGGTCAGGCCCAGATCGGGCACGACATAGAGCATCTGGCCGCCGAAGCCCCAGGCGTAATAGACCGGATGGCCGCGCGCCGCGGTGATGAACCAGCCATAGCCATAGGCATGGCCGGTGTGGGGCGACCGGGTGCGGGGCGTCCACGAAGCCTGCACCCAGCCCTGCGGCAGCACCCGGCGGCCGCCGACCATGCCGTCATGCCGGTACAGCTCGCCCAGGCGCAGCAGGGCGCGGGGCGACAGCCGCATGTCGTTGCCGCCGACATAGATGCCCTGGGGGTCGCGCGGCCAGGCCGGGATGGCGATGCCCAGCGGGCCGCCCAGCCAGTCGCGCATCAGCGCCAGGGTGCTGCGGCCGGTGACCCGGGTCAGTGCCGCCGACAGCAGGTGGGTGTCGCCGGTCGAATACAGCATGCCCCCGCCGGGCTGGTCGACGAAGGGCCGGGCCAGGATGTAGCGCACCCAGTCCGCGCTTTGCGTCCAGCGGCTGTAGTTGGGACCGGAGGTGCGGTCCAGCCCGGCCCGCATCGACAGCAGATGGTCGATGGTGATGCGGCCCAGCAGCGGATCCGGCGTGGGCGGCAGGAAGCCGGCGAAGATCGGGGCGATCGGCTGGTCGACGTCGGTGAAGACGCGGTGCTCGATGGCGATGCCGACCAGCGCCGACATCACCGTCTTCGAAGCCGACTTGATGTTGACCGGCTGGTCCAGCCCCGGCCCGTGGAAGGCGCGCTCGACCACCGTCACCCCGTCATGGGCGATGATCAGCGCATGCAGCCGCGGCAGCGCCGCCGCCCGCTGCAGCACCGAGCCCAGCAGGGTGGGGTCGAGGCCGGGGCTGGCCTCCTTCGGCGTCGGCGCGGAGGCGGACTGGGCCGCGGCCGGGCCCGCCGCGGCCAGGGCCAAGCCGGCGGCGAGGGCGAGCAAAAGCGATCTGGGGGAGGGCGGCATCACGCCGATGTAAGGCGGGCGCGGCGTGGCGTAAAGACCGCGCCTCGTCCGTAAGTCGCGTTTCCGATGCCGCAGCCGCGGCCTAGGCTGGTCCGGTCGCAAAGGCGGAGGGCCGGGGATGGTACTGCGGTGGCTGCTGCTGATCGTCGTCCTGGCCGCCGGGCCGGCCGGGGCGCAGACGCCGGCGACCGTGGCGGTGTTCCCGTTCGAGCTGGCCGACACCAGCGGCGAGGCGGCGTCGCCCGATCACGGCGCGCGTATCGCACTGGCCACCGCGCAGTTGGCCCGCAAGCTGGAGCAGTCCGGCCGCTATCGTCCGGTCGACCTCGCGCCTCTCGCCGCCGAGGTCGCGGCGACCGCGCCGCGATACGGCTGCGGCGGCTGCTGGCTGGATGTGGCGCGGAAAAGCGGGGCGGAGCTGGCGGTGCTGCCCACGGTGCACAAGGTCTCCACCCTGATCTCGACGATGGATCTCCGGATTGCCGACCTGCGCAGTGGGCAGTACGTGGCCCATGTCCAGGGCCAGATTCGAGGCGACACAGACACGGCATGGCTGCGCGGCGTCGACTTCCTGGTCGACGAACGGCTGCTGCGGCAGAAGCCGTAGAAAAGGGGCCGGCACAAGGCCGGCCCCTGGGTCTCCGCAGCGATCGAGACTGCTGCTTACTTCGCCGGCTCGAAGGCCGTGCCGACGCGGCGGAACAGGGAGTAGTCGGATTTGATGCGGTCGCCCTTCGCGTCATAGGCGATGTCGCCGATCACGGTCTTGTAGCTGCTGCCGTCATGCATCGCGGCCGCAACCTTCGCGGGGTCGGTCGAGCCGGCCTTCTTCGCCGCCTCGGCCCAGACCTGGACCGCGGCGTAGGCGTAGAGGGTGTAGCCGGCCGGGTCGATGTTTTTGGCCTTCAGCGATGCGACCACGTCCTTGGCCGCCGGGTTGTTCTCCGGCAGCTGGTCGACGGTGAGCAGCACGCCCTCGCCGGCCGGGCCGACGATCGACCAGAAATCCTGGGCGTAGAGGCCGTCGCCGGAGATGAACTGCGCCTTCAGCCCCTGGTCGCGCATCTGCCGCAGCAGCAGCCCGGCCTCGTTGTACAGGCCGCCGTAATAGACGACGTCGATATTGCCGGCCTTCAGCTTCGAGATGGTCGCGGAGTAGTCGAGCTCGCCCGGCGTGATTGTCTCATAGGCCGCTTCCTTGACCCCGGCGGCGTTGACCGCCGCCTTGGTGGCGTCGGCCAGGCCCTTGCCGTAGGTGGTCGCATCCTGGACGAAGGCGATCTTCTTGTCCTTGAAGTGCGCGGCGATGTAGGCGCCGGCCACGTTGCCCTGCTGGTCGTCGCGGACGACGGTGCGGAACACCGTCTTGTAGCCCTTCTCGGTCAGGTCCACGGCGGTGGCCGACGGCGTGATCATGATCACGCCTTCCTCGTCATAGACCGCGGCGGCGGCGACGGTCGAACCCGACAGCGTGTGGCCGATCACGGCGGCCACCTTGTCATTGACCATCTGGTTGGCCACCTGCACCGCCTGGCGCGGGTCGCCGGCATCGTCGCCGAACACCACCTTGATCTTCTCGCCGTTGACCCCGCCGGCGGCGTTGATCGCCTCGACCGCGGCTTCGACGCCACGGCGCTCCTGCAGGCCATAGGGCGCATTGCCGCCGCTCAGCACGAAGCCGGCGCCGATGGTCACGTCGGCCCAGGCGGCCGACCCGCCCAGGATCGTGGTCAGCGCCAGAATCGAGGCGAACGTCCCGCTGCGGACTCTGCTCATGCGAATCTCCCCACTTCGATATCGGCGGGCCGGATGCCCGCGCTTTGGGCAGAAGGTAAAGCGATTGCGGGTCCGGCGTGAATCACTTTGTTACAAAGCCGGATTTTCGCCCCGTTCCGCTTCGTTTCCCATCCGCCGGCGAGGCGGCGGGGCCAAAAAATATCCCGGATCGGCCCTGGTGGGCCGTCCGGGATGATCAGCGGGATCCGGGCCGAATCGGTGGGTCAGACCGTCTCGGTCACCTTGCTCAGGTTGCGCGGCGCGTCGGGCGACAGGCCGCGGGCCACCGACAGGCTGGCGACGAAGGGATAGAACGCGCCGATCGCCAGGATCGGGTCCAGCGCCGGGTGCAGCGGCGGCGGCAGCGGCAGGGTGGCGCCCTCGACCCCCGGCGCGCCGGCCAGCAGCACGTTGGCGCCGAGGCCGCGGAACTCCGCCGCCATCTTCAGCACGCTGTCCCGCCCGCCGTCGTTGGGGGCATAGGCCAGCACGGGGTAGCCGGCTTCGACCAGCGCCTTCGGTCCGTGCATGATCTCGGCCGCGCTCATCGCCTCGGCCTGCAGGATGCAGGTCTCCTTGAACTTCAGCGCGCTCTCCTGGGCGACGCCCAGGTTCAGGCCGCGCCCCGCCACCATCATCCGGTCGGCCTTGACCAGGGTCTCGACCGCAGCCGACCAGTCGCAGCGCGTCGCCGCTTCCAGCGCCTCGGGCAGCCGCTGCAGCGCGGCCTTCAACTCGGCATCCTCGGCCCATTCGGCGACCAGCCGCGCGGCCGCCACCAGGCTGGCGATGTAGGATTTGGTCGCGGCCACCGCCCGTTCATGCCCGGCATGCTGGTCCAGCACGATCTCGGCGGCCTGGGCCGCCGGGCTGTCGGTCGAATTCAGGATCGCGATGGTCAGCGCCCCGCGCTCGCGGGCGCGGCGCAGCGGCGTCACCAGATCGGGGCTGCGGCCGGACTGCGACACGGCGATGGCAACGCTGCCCTTCAGGTCCAGGTCGCTGTGCCCCAGCGTCTCGAGCGAGGGTGGCAGCGAGGCGGTGACGACGCCGAGCCGGCTGCCGAGCAGGTAGGCGGCATAGGTGGCGGCGTGGTCGGAGCTGCCACGTGCGATGGTGACGCCGAAGCGCGGCCGGGTGGCGCGCAGCCGGACGGCCAGGTCGCGATAGAGGTCGCCGTCGGCCGCGAGCAGCTCGGCGATGCGGGCGGGCGCCTCGCGCGCCTCCTCAAGCATGATCGAGGTCAATGGACTCTCCTTCGACATGGACGCTGCGGATCTTCAGATCGGCGTCGAGAACAACGATGTCCGCCCAGGCGCCGGGCGTCAGGCGGCCGCGGTCGGCCAAGCCGAGATAGTCGGCGGCCAGCGTGGCGGTGCGGCGCGACGCCTCCTCCGGCGCCAGGCCGATCGAGACCAGGTTGGCGAAGGCCTGGTCCATAGTCAGGCAGCTGCCGGCCAGGGTGCCGTCATCCAGCCGCACGCCGTTGCCGCATTTGCGCACGGTGTAGCGGCCCAGCCGGTAGTCGCCGTCCGGCATGCCGGAGGCGGCGGTGGCGTCGGTGACGGCGTAGAGCGACGGGATCGCCCGCAGCGCCGCCCGGATCGCGCCGGGATGGACGTGCAGCAGGTCGGGGATCAGCTCGGCATGCTCGGCATGGGCCAGGGCGGCGCCGACGATGCCGGGCGCCCGGTGATGCAGCCCGGTCATGGCGTTGAACATGTGGGTGACGCCGTCGACGCCGCGGGCGAAGGCCTCGGCCGCCGTCTCGTAGTCGCAGGAGGAATGGCCCAGCTGCACCCGGATGTCGCGCGCCGCCAGGAAGGCCTGCAGGCTGCCGTCGGGATCGGCCTCCGGCGCCCAGGTGATGACCCGGATGTCGGCGCGGTCGCAGAACTGGGCCATCAGGGCGAGGTCGGCCGGGATGGCATAGGGCGGCTGGGCGCCCAGCCGGTCGGGGCTGATGAAGGGGCCTTCCAGATGCACGCCCAGCACCCGCGCCTCGTTCGGGCGTCGGCCGGCGACGACCCGGCTGGCGCCGTCCAGCGCCGGCCCGATCTCCTCGACCGGGGAGGTCATGGTGGTGGCCAGCAGCGCAGTGGTGCCGTGCCGGGCATGGGTGCGGGCCAGGGTGCGGACCGACTCCTCGCCCTCCATCGCGTCGCCGCCGCCGCCGCCATGGCAGTGCAGGTCGATGAAGCCCGGGATCACCAGCGGGCCTTCGAGCCCCGGAACCGGCTCGACGCTGCGGATATGGGTGTCGAAATGCAGCCGGCCGGCGACCCAGCCGTCGGGCGTCAGGATGCGGCCTTCCAGGATCTTGCTCATGCGTCGCTCCAGGCTTCGCCGGGGGCCAGGGACCGGGCCAGCAGCACCGCGCCGTCGCGGGCGTCGCCCTGCGGCGGGCGCAGCCGGGCCGTGATCGCCGGGTCCATGTAGGGGCGCAGCGGTGCCGCCAGACTGCCGCCGGCGCAGAAGGGCAGGACGCCGTCGGGGTCCAGGGCGCGGGCCAGCCGGTCGACCTCGCGCCCCGCGGCCCGCATCAGCCGGACCGCGGCGGGGTCGCCCTGCTCGGCCAGCCGCACCACGATCGGCGCCAGGGTGGCGTATTTGGTCGAGGGCGCCTGGTAGGTCCAGGACAGCAGCTCGGGGGCGGTGGCGCCGCAGGTCTCGTACATCGCCCGGTGCAGGGCCGAGCCACCTGACGGCTCGACATTACGACCATCCAGCAGCTGCAGCGCCTCGCCCAGTGCCTTGAGGCCGAGCCAGGCGCCGCTGCCCTCGTCGCCGACCGGGAAGCCCCAGCCGCCGACCTGGCGGGTGCCGCCATCGGCGAACAGGGCGCTGCCGACCGTGCCGGTGCCCAGCGCGATCGCGGCGCCGGGCCGGCCGGCATGGGCGCCCAGCGTCGTGGCATGGGCGTCGGAGCACAGGCGCAGCCTGGCGAAACCGGGGGCCTTGGCGCGGAAATCGGCGCGCTTTTCCGGCCGGCCGGTGCCGGCCAGTCCGCAGGCGACGGTGGTGTCGGGGTGATCCGCCTCGGCGATGCCGGCGGCGGCCAGCGCGATCCGGATCTGCGCCCAGGCGGCGTCGACGCCCAGCGTCAGGCTCGACGGGCCGGCCGTGCCCTCGCCGAGGATGCGGCCGTCCGGATCGACGGCGCGAAGCCTGGTGCCGGTCGCGCCGCCGTCGACGCCGATATGGATGCGTGTCGCCATGCCCTGGTCCCGGTGATGGTGGCGCGGGACGCTAGCAAGCCGTGCCGGCCGCGTCAGCCCGCTCGTGTCTCGCGCCGACTGGTCTATACCACCTCTCCGATGGCCCGGCCATGGCGAATGGCGGTTTCCCGCGTAGGGATTCCGGGATTATTGTTCCAGGAGTTGGAACATTTGGAACGGGGTCGCTGCGCATGGCGGGGATGGATGCGGACATGGTCGAGGCGGCGCCGGACAGTTTCGAGGCGCTGCGGGCGGCGATCGCGGCCCGTTATCCCGGTCTCAGCAAGCGGCTCAAGACCATCGCCGAATTCGCCCTGGCCCATCCCGACGTGATCGCGCTGGAGACGGTGGCGGTGATCGCCGCCCGGGCCGACGTCCAGCCTTCGGCCCTGGTGCGCTTCGCCCAGGCGCTGGGCTTCGATGGCTTCTCCGAGATGCAGCGCCTGTTCCGGGCCCAGCTGGTCGAACGGATGCCCAGCTACGACGTCCGCATCCGCACCCTCGACGCCCGCTTCGGCGAGGCGGAGACGGAATCTGGTCCGCTCAACGCCTTCATCGACACATCGATCGGCGCGCTGGAGCGGCTGCGCGGCGATGTCGACCCGGTGATGTTCGCCCGGGCGGTCGACATCCTGGCCCAGGCGGACTGCATCCACTTGGCGGCGCAGCGCCGGTCCTTCCCGATCGCGGTCTACATGTCCTATCTGCTGGCCCAGCTTGATCGGCCGGTCCACCTGCTCGACAATTTCGGCGGCATGCTGGCGGAGCAGGCGCGGGCGATCCGCCCCGGCGACGCGCTGTTCGTCGTCACCTTCCGCAGCTACGCCCCCGATGTGCAGGAGGTGGCGCGCCGGGCCCGAGCCGCCGGCGTGCCGATCGTTGCCATCACCGACAGCGACCTCAGCCCGGTCTACCCGATCGCCGATGCCTGCTTCGTGGTGCATGAAGGCGAGATCGACTCCTTCCGCTCGCTGTCGGCCACTCCTTGCTTGGCCCTGACTCTGGCCGTCGCCCTCGGCCGCCGGCACGAGGCGCATGAGGGCTGAGACGGCCGGGCCCTCCGTCCTTCGGGTAGTCCTCCTCGCCTTGTGGCCGCCTTGATCAACAATCGTGTCGTGCCGGATGCTTGATCGACCAGCCACGTATGTCGACGCGCATGGCTGCGGGGCGGGGCCACGTCGCCTGCAGAAGAGGGTCGACGCGATGCCGGTCGTCCGCAGCGACGGCGCCGGACGCCATGGAGGCCCGCTTGCGGACACTGCAGAAGGCGATGGAGCCGCGGCAGAACAACTTCCATCTGTGCCGCATGATCGGTGCGCTGTTCATCATTTTCGTCCATTCGATCGAGATCAGCGGTCTGAAACCCTATTATCAACAGTACGATCCTGCTTTCGTGGCGACACTGATCCTGATGGGCAAGAACGCGCTGAGGCTGTTCTTCCTGTTCAGCGGCATCATGGTGGCGATGAGCCTGGAGAAGCGAGCCTCGCTCAGCGCTTACGCCGCGGCCCGGGCAATGCGGATTTTCCCGCCGCTGCTGCTGTTCTCCGCCATCATGGTCTTCGTGATCGGGCCGCTTATGACCAACCTGCCGGTCCTTGGCTATTTCAGCCGGCTGGACACGTGGCTCTTCTTGCCGAAGGCCGCGAGCGGGCTGTTCGTGCCCGACCTGCCTGGCGTGTTCGAGACCGCTCCGTACCCGATCCTGGTCAATCCGTCGTTGTGGACGCTGCTCTACGAGATCCTCTGCTATATTGTGCTGGCGCTGCTGTGGGCTGCCGGATGGCTGCACCCGCGGCGACTGCCGCTGACATTGACCGCCGTTGCCGGTCTCTATCTCACCGTCACCTTCGGCACGAACGCGCGCCTGATCGTCCCCGTCGACGCCATGGCCGGCTTCGGTATCAGCTTCATGATCGGCGTCGCGCTCTATCACTACCGCCGCTGGATTCCGCTGTCCCTCTGGCTGGTCACAGTGTTCGGCGGCCTGACCGTGCTGGTGCGGGGCACGGCGTGGGCGGAGCTGACCTCGATCCTGGCCTGCGCCATGGGCGCGCTTTGGCTCGCTCTGGTTCCGAAAGGCCGGATTCTTGGCTATGGTCGGGTCGGCGAGCTGTCCTATGCCACCTATATCTGGCACTGGCCACTCGGCCAGATCCTGGCCAGCCTGTGGCCCGGGCTGTTGTGGCCGCAGCTCTTCCCACTGATGGTGCTTGTCACTCTGCCGGTGGCCTACCTGTCCTGGATGGCGGTGGAACTGCCGGCGTTGCGCCGCGTCTCGGCGGCCGCGGTTGTGATCCGCCGGATTGCCGAGACGCTGCGGCTGGTGTCGCCGCGTCTGCCGGCGGCGACGGATTTGGCGATCTCGCCGGGCGGCAACCCCCCCTAGCGGCCGCCGTGGCGTCCCCGCGCCTTTCCCCTGCCATGCGCGAAACGCCCGGGACGGATGCCTTACCTTTCGGTAACCATGGCGGACACCAACGAACAGCCGGAGGACGCCGCCCGTGATCCCCAATTCCACCGCCGCGCGCGACGTCGCCTATCTCTTGCATCCCTACACCAATCTCAGCGCCCATCGCGAGAGCGGGCCGCTGGTGATCAGCCGCGGCAAGGGCATCCACGTCTATGACGAGGAGGGGCGCGAATATATCGAAGGCCTGGCCGGGCTGTGGTGCGCCGGGCTCGGCTTCGACCAGGAGCGGCTGGTCGAGGCGGCGTCGCGGCAGATGCGGCAGTTGCCCTTCTACCACGCCTTCGGCGGCAAAGTGCCGGACGTGCTGGTCGACCTAGCCGAGGCGCTGATGGCGATCGCGCCGAAGCCGCTGGAGCGCGCCCTGTTCGTCAATTCCGGATCCGAGGCCAACGACCTCGCGGTCAAGATCGCCTGGTACGTCAACAACGCGCTGGGCCGGCCGGAGAAGAAGAAGATCATCGCCCGGCGCAAGGCCTATCACGGCGTCACCGTGATGTCGGGCAGCCTGACCGGCCTGGCCTATGCCCAGGATGGGTTCGACCTGCCGGTCAGCCGGGTGGTGCATGTCGACACCCCGCACCACTATCACGGCGCCGAACCGGACGAGAGCGAAGAGGATTACGCCACCCGCCTCGCCGAACAGCTGGAGGCCACGATCCAGGCCGAGGGGCCGGAGACGGTGGCCGCCTTCATCGCCGAGCCGGTGATGGGCGCAGGCGGCGTGATCGTGCCGCCGCGGACCTATTTCGAGAAGGTGCAGGCGGTGCTGCGCCGCCACGACGTTCTGTTCATCGCCGATGAGGTGATCTGCGGTTTCGGCCGCACCGGCAACTGGTTCGGCTGCGACACCTTCGGCATCCGCCCTGACATCATGACCGTGGCCAAGCAGCTGTCGGCCGGGTTCCTGCCGATCGCGGCGACGCTGGTCTCGGGCCCGGTCTATGAGGCGTTGGTGGCCGGCAGCGACAAGCACGGCATGTTCGGCCACGGCAACACCTATGGCGGCCATCCGGTCGCGGCGGCGGTGGCGCTGGAGACCTTGAAGATCTACCACGAGATGGACATCGTCGGCCGGGTCCGGCGCGTCGGCACGGCGCTGCAGGAGGGGCTGCGCCGCTACATCGATCATCCGCTGGTCGGCGAGGTGCGCGGCCTGGGCCTGATCGCCGGGGTCGAGCTGGTGGCCGACAAGGCCTCCCGGACCAATTTCGACAAGGCCCGCGGCATCGGCGCCGGGCTGGTCCGTCGGGCCCAGGCGCACGGCCTGCTGACCCGGGCCATGCCGGGCGACCTTATCGGCTTCTGTCCGCCGATGATCATCGACGAGGCCGGGGTGGCGGAGATGCTGCGCCGCTTCGACGTGGCGCTGGAGGAAAGCTGGTCGGCGCTGCGCGAGGCGGCATGACCGACAGGCAAGCCCTGCCGCCAGACTTGCCGCCGATCGAGGCGTTGGTCGACCTCGCCCGCCGCGCCGGGCAGGTGGTGCTCGAGATCTACAACGGGTTCGACGGCGCCAGCATCCGCAAGCAGGACGGCAGCCCGGTCACCGCCGCCGACCATGCGGCGGAGGCGCTGATCGTGCCGGAGCTGCGGGCCCTGATGCCGGGCGTGCCTGTGGTGGCCGAGGAGCAATGCGCCGCCCAGGGCGTTCCGCCCACGGCCAAGTGCTTCTGGCTGGTCGACCCGGTCGACGGCACCAAGGAGTTCCTGCGCCGCAACGGCGAGTTCACGGTCAACATCGCGCTGGTCGTGGACGGTGTGCCGGTGCTCGGCGTGGTCGAGGCGCCGGCCTTCGACCGGCGCTTCTGGGCGGCCGGCGGCGAGGCGTGGCAGCAACAGGGCGATGCGGCGCCGCAACGGATCGCCGTCCGTCCCCCGCCGGAGGGTGGGATGGTGGTGCTGACCAGCCGGTCGCACCGGGACGACCCCCGGCTGGACGCGGCGCTGGCCGACCGCCATGTCGCCGAGCGACGGGTGCTCGGCAGTTCCTTGAAGATCGTGCTGATCGCGGCGGGGGAGGCGGATCTCTATCTCCGCTTCGGCCCGACCATGGAATGGGACACCGCGGCGGCCGATGCCGTGCTGCACGCCGCCGGCGGCCGGATCGACGATCCCCTGACCGGGCATCCGCTGGCCTATGCCAAGCCCGGCTTCGCCAATGCCGGCTTCATCGCCCGAGGGGCCGCGGCGGCCTGAGAGCGCGCGCCTTGCGGGTTACTCCCGCACAGGCAAGACCTTGCCGAACCTCACCGTTCCTGTCATCCCCGCGGAAGTGGGGATGTGGACTCACATTTGAAGTGCAACAGTGAGGAGAAGACCTCGGCAGGTGTGCGGAAGTCCAGGCATTGCCGAGGGGTGTGGTTGTAGCGTCTGGCGATGCGGATGAGATCGAGGGGCTGGAGGCCGGAGAGATCGGTTCGCCTTGGCAGGTCTCGTCGCAGTCGTCCGATGGCGTTTTCGATGCCGCCTTTCTGCCAGGGTGCGTGCGGATCGCAGAAGAAGGTCTGGATGTCGAGCAGGTCGCGCAGGCGATGGTGAAGGGCGAATTCGGTGCCGTTGTCGAAGGTGATGGTCAGTCGCAGCGCGAGCGGCAGGTCGACCAGCAAGGCGTGGAGGGTATCGGCCAGAGGGCTTGCGGC
>NZ_JAVDPW010000016.1:0-137789 GCF_031453975.1 Inquilinus ginsengisoli | reverse complement strand
CGAGGACCTCCCCGAACTTCGGACCCTCGAGATCGACCTCCATGATCTCCAGCGGCTTCCCCGCGGCGACGGCTACGGCGGCTCGCGTCTTCATCTTCCCGGCTCCTCGAGACTCGTCAGGCGAAACCCTAGCGGAGAGGGGGGTGGTCGCCCAAGCCCGACTTACGACCGATATTGTCCCCCCGGCGCCGTTCAGCCGATCTCCGCCAGCACCTCGTCCAGCGCCGCCAGGAAACGGTCGCAATCGGCCTCGCCGAAGGCCATCGGCGGCTTGATCTTGATGACGTTGTAGAGCGGTCCGTCGATCGACAGCAGGATCCGCCGCCGCTTCATGCCCTCGACCAGCTGCTTGGCCTCGGCCTTCGCCGGCTCCAGCGTCGCCCGGTCGCGCACCAGCTCGAAGCCGGTGAACTGGCCGAGGCCGCGGACGTCGCCGATCAGTGGATGCTTCGCCTGCAGCGCCCGCATCCCGGCCAGCATCCGCTCGCCCACCCGCCGCGCCTTGGCCTGCAGCCTTTCGTCCCGGATGACGTCGAGCACGGCGATGCCGATCGCCGACGACACCGGGTTGCCGCCGAAGGTGTTGAAATACTCCATGCCGTTGGCGAAGGCCGCGGCGATCTCCGGCGTCGTCACCACCGCGCCGATCGGATGGCCGTTGCCGATCGGCTTGCCCATGGTGACGATGTCGGGCGTCACGCCCTGGGTCTCGAACGCCCACATGTGGCTGCCGACCCGGCCGAAGCCGACCTGCACCTCGTCGGCGATGCACAGGGCGCCGGCGGCGCGGGCATGGGCGTAGGCCGCCTTCAGATAGCCGTCGGGCAGCACGATCTGGCCGCCGCAGGACAGGATCGATTCGGCGATGAAGGCGGCGACGCCGCGGCCGGCCTTGGCTGCCGCCGCGAACTGGCGGGCGACGTCCTCGGCGTAGCGGGCCCCGAGCTCCGGCTCGCCGTATTTCAGTCGGCCGCGATAGCCGTCCGGCATCTCGGCCACCCAGGTGCCCTCGGGCCGGCCCTTGCCGCCGGGCCCGTCGAACTTGTAGGGGCTGATCGCGACCAGCGAGTTGAGGTTGCCGTGATAGGCGACGTCGACCGCCACGGTGTCGGTGCGGCCGGTGGCGGCCCGCGCCATGCGCAGCGCCAGGTCGTTGGCCTCCGACCCCGAATTGACGAAGACGCAGACCGAGAGGCTGTCCGGCAGCGTCGCGGTCAGGCGGCGGGCGAAGTCGACGATGTTGTCGTGGAGGTAGCGGGTGTTGGTGTTCAGCGCCGCCATCTGCCCCTGGCCGGCCGCGACCACCCGGGGGTGGCAATGGCCGACATGGGCGACATTGTTGACCATGTCGAGATAGGCCGTGCCGGTCTCATCGATCAGGTACTGGCCCTCGCCCGCCACGATCTTCAGCGGCTCGGCATAGGACACCGACAGCGAGCGGCCGAGATGCAGCCGGCGCTGCTCCAGCAGCGCCTCATGCCCGCGCGGCAGCCGCACCGAGACTTCGGCCGGGATGCCCAGGATGGCGTTCGGGTCGGGGCTGACGCTTTCCCACACATCCATGTCGCTGCGCCGGCCCACGCCCTCGATGTCGGCGCCGCGGCCCATCAGGTCGAGCAGGAACTGGAAGTGCAGATGCGGCACCCAGTCGCCATTGGTCGGCGGCGCGCCGTTCCAGCCGATCACGTCGCCGGTCTCGACCCGGTCCCCGGCCTTGAGATGGGTCAGGGTCTTGTCGGCGAGGTGGCCGTAGAGGGTGTAGAACACGTCGCCGTCGCCGGTCTCGTGCTCCAGGATCACCAGCGGGCCGTAGTCGCCCGGCTGGGCGTTGTTGGTCACCAGATGGACGCGGCCCGGCAGCGGTGCCAGGAACGGCTCATCCGCCGGCAGGAACACATCGATGCCGAGATGGATCGTCCGCCGCTCGCCGGTGTCGGTCTTGAAGGCGTCGGTCTGGTAGACGCCGCGCGGCTCGGCATAGCGGCCGATGCCGACCTGGGCGCCGGCCCGGGCGATGCGGGCCAGCACCACCTCGGTCTTGGCGTCGACGCTGTCCAGCCCGTCCAGCGAGGTCAGGTCGGCGCTGCCCTGGGTCCAGTCCAGGACCACGACGTTCTCGGCCACCGTCAGGTCGTGGCGGCAGATCGGGCCGATGCGGTCGGCGTTGGCCGCCAGCCAGGCCAGCACCCGCCGGCTGGCCGGATGCGCCGGCAGGCCGGCCGCGGCCCGCAGCTTGTAGGCGGCGAAAGCGTCGTTGACGGTGTCGAGCTGGTCGATCAAGGCCCAGGCGTCCTTCTGGCTGATCAGGAGATAGTCGTTGCCGGGGTCGCGGGCGTGCTGCCAGGAGGACATGCACACGCTCTGCGCCAGCCGGGCGCGGATGAGGTCGAGGAGGACCGACAGCTCGTCCGCCGTCAGCGGGTTGGCGGCGTGGTAGCCGGCGACCAGCGGCAGCACCGCCTCGACCGGCCGGTCCTGCCCCATCATGGCGTAGGCGCAGGCGACCGCGAGCTCCGCCACCAGCGGGTTGGCGACGGCGTCGCCGAAATCGATCACCCCGGCGCAGAGGCCGTCGGGCCCGACCACCACGTTCCAGTCATTGGCGTCGTGATGCACCACCTGCCGGCGCAGCCCCGGCAGCAGCGGCACCACCCGTTCGTCGTAGCGGTCGAGGATCCGTTCCGCCTTGGCCCGCCGCGCCGGGTCGGCGACGTGGGGCAGCAGCTCGCGCGCCTGCGGCGCGGCGGTGATCGCCCAGCGCAGCGGCCGGTCCTGCGCCGGGTGGGAGAAATCGGCCAGCGCCCGGTCGAGCCGCCCGAGATAGGCGCCGAGCGAGCGCAGCAGCGCCGGGCCGTAGGGCCGGCTTTCGCCCATCAGCCGGCCGGGCAGCCAGTCCAGCACCCGGGCCAGGCGGGTCGACCCGTCGGCCATCGCGACCGGCACGGTCAGGCGCCCGTCCTGGGCCGGCACCGGGCGCGGCGCCGGCAGCGACGGGTCGCGGTCGGCCAGATGCAGCAGGCCGCCATCCTGGAAGTCCAGCACCGCAGCATCCGCGCCGGCATGGTAAAGCTTCAGCACATGCCGGCCGCCATCCGCCGCGGTCATCAGGAAGTTCTGGTCGAGTTCGCCCGCCAGCGCCTGGGCCCGGGCGTCGATGCCCCAGGCCGTGCGGAACAGGGATTCGGCCTCCGCCGGTCCGAAGGGACGCCGGAGGTCGAGGGCGGGATCGGACATCGGGACGGGTCTCCGGAAGGCTGGCGGCGGCGCGATCGGGTCGTACCGGCGAGAAAAGCATCGCCGGTGCCGTGGCGGCAAGGGACTTGCGGCCCCGACATAACCATTGTTTCTATGATCCGCTAAAAATTCCCCTATCCGATAAATCCGATTGCCCTTAGCCTTTCCGGAAACCAGCCATGGGAGGGAAGATTGCGTCTCTACATCTCCGCCGACATCGAAGGCATCGTCGGTGTGGTCACCCGCGACCACCTTGCCCCCGAGGGCTTCGAATACGAGCGGGCGCGCGACTGGATGACCGACACCGTGGTCGCCGCCTGCGAGGCCGCGCATGAGGCCGGCGCGACCGAGATCGTGGTCAGCGATTCCCACGGCAATGGCGAGAGCCTGAAGATCGAGAAGCTGCCGGACTACACCCAGATCGTGCGCAGCTGGCCGCGGCCGCTGACCATGATGCAGGGGGTCGAGGTCGGGGACTTCGCCGGCGCCCTGCTGATCGGCTACCACGCCGGTGCCAGCAATCGCGGCGGGGTGCTGTCGCACACGCTGAGCGGCAGCGCCTTCCAGGAGGTGCGGGTCAATGGCCAGGTGCTGAACGAGGCGGGGCTGAACGCCGCCATCGCCGGGCACTTTGGCGTGCCGGTGATCTACGCCTCGGGCGACGACGTGGCGGTGGCCGAGATCCGCGACATCGTCGGCGACATCGAGACCACCACGGTGAAATGGGCGCACAGCACCCGGTCGGCGCGCAGCCTGACCCCGGCGGTGGCCCATGCCGCGGTGCGCGAGGGGGTGAAGCGCGCCATCGCCCGGATCGGCGAGGCCAAGCCGTTCCGGCTGAAAGCGCCGATGGCGCTGGAGGTCCGGTTCCGCCACCGCCTGCCGGTCGAGCACCTGGCCTATCTGCGCTTCATCACCCAGGTCGACACCTACACCATCCGCTACGAGGCGACGGATGCGGTCGACCTGTCGAAATTCCTGATGTTCCTGTTCGGCTACAGCGCCACCGCCACGATGTAGGCGCGGCGGGTCGGGGCCATCGCGAAGGCGGCGATGGCCCCTGGCCTCAGGGGTTTCCGATCTCCGCCGTGTCGAACGGCGTGGTCTGGTACAGCCGGTTGATCCAGTTGCCGAACAGCAGGTGGGCGTGGCTGCGCCAGCGGTTCTCGGGCTGGCGGGTGGGGTCGTCCTTCGGGAAGTAGTTGCGCGGGATGGCGATGGGTTTGCGGGCCGCCAGGTCCCGGAAGTACTCGTCGCCGAGCGAGCTGGAATCGTATTCGATGTGGTTGAACATGTGCAGCGACCGATGGCGCGGATCGTCCAGCAGGCACAGGCCCGCCTCGTCGGACTGCATCAGGACGCTCATCCCGCTCTCCGGCGGAATGTCCTCGCGCCGCACCTCGGTCCAGCGCGACACCGGGATCGCGAAATCGTCGGAGAAGCCCCTGAGATAGGGCGAGGCCGGCGAAAGATTCAGGTGGCGGTACACGCCGAACGCCTTCTCCGGCAGCGGATATTTCGGCATGCCGTGGAAATGGTGCACCGCCGCCTGGGCGCCCCAGCAGATGTTGAAGCTGCTGTGCACATGGGTCTGGGTCCAGTCGAAGACGCGGCGCAGCTCGTCCCAATAGGTCACCTGCTCGAACGGCATGGTCTCCACCGGGGCGCCGGTGACAATGAAGCCGTCGAACTTCTCGGCCCGGATGTCCTCCCAGTCACGGTAGAAGGAGATGATGTGCTCGCTGGGCGTGTTGCGCGGCACGTGGTGGGTCATCTTGACCAGCGTCAGCTCCACCTGGAGCGGCGTGGCGCCGAGCAGCCGCGCGAGCTGCGCCTCGGTCCTGATCTTGTCGGGCATCAGGTTCAGCAGGCCGATGCGCATCGGCCGGATGTCCTGGCGCACCGCATCCGCCTCGCGCATCACCATGACCCCTTCCGCATCGAGCGTGGCGCGGGCGGGAAGGTCATCGGGTATCTTTATGGGCATATCGACTTGTCTCGTTGTGCCGGCGGCCGGACCTGCTGCCGGTCCGGTCGCGCCGTGGCAGCCATCAGCGGCTGGCCCGGAGTCTGCATGGACAGGGCCGGTCTGTCGAAGGTCCTGTTCGACCGCTCCCGCAGCGACGTTACCGCGGGCGGCTTCAGATCGTGAACAGCGAGCGCAGCGTGCCTTCGAGGTCGGGCTCGGGGCTGGAGCAGACGCCGAGCACGGTGGCCTCGCCATCACTCACCGCGACATAGCCGTGGCCCATGGTGCTGTCGAGGTAGATGCTGCCGCCCTTGTCCAGCCGGACCGGGGCGTAGTGCTCGGTGTGCACCTCGATCGCGCCCTCCAGCACGTAGATGAACTCCTCGCCGGAATGGCGCACCAGCGGGCCGAACTCGGCCAGGCTGCGCGCCTTCACCCGGGCGATCACCGGCACCATCCGCTTCCGCTGGATCTCAGTGCACAGGTAGAGGTAGTCGTAGCTGGGCGTGACCTGCAGCAGCCCCTCGTCGGGCAGGCTGACCGAGCGGCGGGCCAGCGTCTCCCCGGCCACCGCCGGCGTCGCCAGCAGCTCGGCCAGGTTGATGCCCAGCCCTTCGCTGATCTGCAGCAGCTTGTCGTAGGTCAGCGACATCTGGTCGTTCTCGACCTTGGACAGGGTCGAGACCGCAACCCCGGTCCGGGTGCTGACATCCTGCAGCGTCCAGCCATGCCGGCGCCGCAGCGCCTTCAGGCATTCCCCGAGCTTGGGTTGAGTGGACATGCACGGACCGGAGGTGGCGACAAGGATGACCAGCGTATGTCGACAGCGGTTCTTATCGCAAGAACCATGAATTTTCCGATCCGATATTTTATTTGACATATACACTCATAGACCTCCAGGCTGTTGAAAACAGGGAGGCTGCGGGATGGACGTCGTCGACGTCGCCGTGATCGGGGGAGGCATCGCCGGGGCGTCGCTGGCTGCGGCGGTTGCGCCGGGGCGGCGGGTGCTGCTGCTCGAGCGCGAGATCCAGCCGGGCTACCACTCCAGCGGCCGGTCCGCCGCGCTGTTCTCCGAGACCTACGGCAACGCCACGGTGCGGGCGCTGTCGACCGGCAGCCGCGGCTTCTTCCGGGCACCCCCGACCGATTTCGCTGATTTCACCCTGACCCGGCCGCGCGGCACGCTGCATGTCGGGGTCGAAGGGCAGGACGCGGCGCTGGACCGGCAGGCGGGGATCCTGGGCCGGCTGGCCCCCAGCGTGCGCCGGGTGGACGCCGCCGAGGCCGCGGCCCGGATGCCGGTGCTGCAGCCGCACCGGATCGCCGGCGCGGTGTTCGAGCCGGAGTCGCTGGACCTCGACACCAACGGCATGCTGCAGGGGTCGCTGCGCGGCCTGCGCCGCCAGGGCGGGCTGGTCCGCACCGGGGCCGAGGTCACGGCGCTGCGGCCGCTGCCGGGCGGCGGCTGGCGGGTCGAGACCGCGGCCGGGCCGGTCGAGGCCGGCATCGTGGTCAACGCCGCCGGCGCGTGGGCCGACGCCGTCGCCGCCCTGGCCGGCATCGCCCCGGTCGGGCTGGTGCCGAAGCGGCGCACCGCCTTCCTGTTCGACGCGCCCGGCCACGCCATCGACGACTGGCCGGCGATGGTCGACCTGGACGAGCGCTTCTACTTCAAACCGGATGCCGGCAAGCTGCTGGGATCCCCCGCCGACGAGACGCCGAGCCCGCCCTGCGACGCGCAGCCGGAAGAGATCGACATCGCCATCGCGGTCGACCGGATCGAGGGCGCGACCACGCTGCAGATCCGGCGCCTGTCGCATCGCTGGGCCGGGCTGCGTAGCTTCGTCGCCGACAAGACCCCGGTGCTGGGCTTCGACCCGGCTGCCCCCGGTTTCTTCTGGTGCGCCGGCCAGGGCGGCTACGGCTTCCAGACCGCGCCGGCCATGGCCCGGCTGGGCGCCGCCCTGCTGAACGGCGACACCGTGCCCGACGACCTCGCCGCGCTGGGCGTCACCGCCGCGGCCCTGGCGCCCGGGCGGTTCGCCGCCGACACCACCCAGATGGAGGCCCGCAAGTGAAGATCTTCATCGCCGCCCTGGTCACGGAGACCAACACCTTCTCGCCGCTGCCGACCGGCGCCGCCAGCTTCTATGCGCCGGAGAGCTATCGCCGGCGCGACGCCAGCCTGGACGACACCGCCGCCGACACCATCTGCCAGAAGACCTGGCGGCAGCTGGCCGAGCGCGACGGGCATGAGATCGTCGAGAGCGTCTCGGCCTTCGCCCAGCCGGCCGGCCGCACCATCCGCGCCCTCTACGAATCGCTGCGCGACGACATCCTCGATGATCTGCGCCAGGCCGGCCCGGTCGACATCGTGCTGCTGCTGATGCATGGCGCCATGGTCGCCGACGGCTATGACGACTGCGAGGGCGACACGCTGGAGCGCGTGCGGGCGATCGTCGGGCCGGACGTGCCGGTGGGGCTGGAGTTCGACCTGCATTGCCACCTGACCGACCGCATGATCGACAACGCCACCGCGGTCATCGGCTTCAAGGAATACCCGCATGTCGACCTCGCCCCCCGCGCGGTCGAGCTGTACGAGCTGTGCCTGCGCGCCCGGCGCGGCGAGGTGCGGCCGGTGATGGCGCTGTACGACTGCCGCATGGTCGGGATGTGGCGCACCCCGGTCGAGCCGATGCGCGGCTTCGTCGACCGGATGCAGGCGCTGGAGGGCCGCGACGGCATCCTGTCGGTCACCTTCAGCCACGGCTTCCCCTGGGGCGACGTCGAGGAGGTCGGCGCCCGCATGCTGGTGGTGGCCGATGGCGACCGCGGCCGGGCCCGGGCCCTGGCCGAGCGGCTGGGCCAGGAGATCTGGGACCTGCGCCACGCCACGGCGACGCCGCACGACACGGTGGACGAGGCCCTGGACCGCGCCCTGGCGGCGCCGCACGGCCCGGTGGTGCTGGCCGATGTCGCCGACAATGCCGGCGGCGGCGCGCCGGGCGACAGCACCTTCATCCTGCGCCGCATCCTGGACCGCGGCATCGGCAATGTGGTCAGCGGCAGCTACTGGGACCCGCAGGCGGTGGCGCTGTGCGAGGAGGCCGGCGAGGGCGCCAGCTTCGACCTGCGCATCGGCGGCAAATGCGGCCCGGCCTCGGGCGACCCGGTCGATCTGCGCATCACCGTCAAGCGCGTGCTGCCGGCCCTGTTCCAGACCGGGCTGGGCGAGGAGAAGTCGCCGCTGGGCCGCGGCGTCTGGGTGCAGGCGGCGAACGGCGTCGACCTGGTGCTGGTGACGCTGCGCAGTCAGACCTTCTGGCCCGACGCCTACACCGCCTTCGGCATCGACCTGTCGCAGAAGGCGATCGTGGTGGTGAAGTCGACCCAGCATTTCTACGCCGGCTTCGCCCCGATCGCGGCCGAGATCCGATACGTGACCACACCGGGCGCCATCCCGCCCAGCTTCGGCGACATCGCCTTCACCAAGCGCCGCGTGCCGTTCTGGCCGCGCGTCGAGAACCCCTTCGCCTGACATCTGCTTCTCCGGGAGGATGCCATGACCCATGACCGCCCCCTGCCACCCGACTTCAACACGCGCGTCGATGCGCTGTTCGCGCGCTGGACCAGGCCGGATTCACCCGGCGCTTCGGTCCGCGTCCTGCGGCACGGGCGCGAGATCCACCGCGGCTGCTACGGCATGGCCGACCTGGCCCATGGCGTGCCGATCGACGAGCGCACCGTCATCCGCATCGGGTCGCAGACCAAGCAGTTCACCGTGCTGCTGGCACTGATGCTGGAGGCCGAGGGCAAGCTGTCGATGCAGGACGACGTCCGCCGCCACCTGCCGTGGCTGCCGGACTTCCCCGAGACCGTGACATTGCGCCACCTCGCCGCCAATGTCGGCGGCCTGCGCGACTTCCTGGAGATCATGACCCTGGGCGGGCTGGATATCGGCGCGCCCTCAACCCGGGCCGGGGCACGGCGGATCATCGCCGGCCACAAGGCCGTCAACTTCCGGCCGGGCGAGAGCCTGATCTACTGCAACACCGGCTTCTTCCTGCTGTCGGAGATCGTCGAGCAGGTCTCGGGCAAGAGCTTCAACGCGCTGCTGGAGGACCGCATCACCGGCCCGCTCGGCATGCGCGACACCCGGCTGATGCGCTGGGATTCCGAGATCCTGCCGCGGCTGGCCGACCACCACACCCGCGGCCCCGACGGCGGCTGGCACAAGGCGCAATGGGGCGTGGTGCTGGGCGGCGAGGGCGGCATGGTCTCGACGCTGGAGGACATGACCCTCTGGCTGGCCAATCTCGACGCGCCGAAGGTCGGCACGCCGGAGATGATCGCCCGGATGTCGGCGCCGGGCGCCGCGATCGACGGCATCCCCTCGCCCTACGGCCTCGGCCTGGTCACCTGCCGCTACCGCGGCCTGTCCAGCATCGGCCATGGCGGCGGCGTCGCCGGCGGCCGGTCGGAATCGGTGCGCTTCCCGGAGGCCGGGATCGGCGTCGTCATCCTCGGCAACACCGACGATATGGGCCCGTTCTCGCTGGCCCGTCGCATCCTCGACCTGGCGCTGGGCGAGGAGGTCGGCCCGCCGCGCACGACGGCGGCGACCGAACGGCTGACCCGGGCCGTCGGCCTGTACCGGGCCGAGGGCGGCGACGACGTGTTCGGGGTCGCGCTCAAGGACGGGCAGCCGGTCTTCGTCAGCAACATGAACAGCGGCATGCCGATCGAGCAGGTCGGCGACGGCGCCTTCATGCCGGAACGGGGCATCGTGCCGCTGGAGTTCACACCGCGCGACGACGGCGATGTCGACACACGCTGGTTCGGCCGCCCTCAGCGGTTCCGCCGCCTGTCCGACACCGCCCTGCCGATCGCCCCCGGCCTGGCCGGGCGCTACTGGGACGCCACCACCGGCTTCGAGGCCGAGATCGGCGAGGATCAGGGCGAGACCGTGCTGCGCCTGCGCACGCCGCATGGGGTGTGGGAGACGGCGCTGGAGGCCCGCGCGCCCGACCTGCACCTGGCCGTGCCGCGCCGGGCCACCGCCGACACGCCGCCGAAGCCCGGCGCGGCCGAGGCGGGCGGCTGGGAGTTCACCATCCGCAGCGTCGCCGACGGCATCGTGCTGAACGACGACCGCACCAAGCGGCTGCACATGGCCCGCACGCGCTGAAGTCGCGTCGGGCACCTCGAACGGGGGAACATCACATGGCGTTCGATCGCATGGATCCGCGGGACTTCCTGTCCCTCACCTACGCCCATGCCCAGCGCCACGCGCTGGGCCGGCGGCAGGTGCTGGCCGGCTTCGGCGCGCTGGCCGGCGCCGCGGCCCTGTCAGGGGTGCCATTCCAGGCCGCCCGCGCCGAGGGCCGGGGCGGCACGCTGCGCATCGGCCGCGACCAGGAGCCGGACAGCCTGGACCCGCACAAGACCGCGCTGTCGATCTCGGACTACACCAACCTTTTCATCTACGAGCCGCTGGCCCGGATCGACACCGAGGGCAAGGTGGTACCCGGCCTGGCCGAACGCTGGGAGTTCAGCGACGGCAACAAGACCATCCTGTTCCATCTGCGCGACGGCGTGACCTTCCATGACGGCAGTCCGGCCGATGCCGAGGCCTGCGCCTGGACCACGCGGCGGATGATGGACCCGGCCACCGCCGCCCCCGCCGCCTTCCTGATGGGCCCGTTCGACACCGCCGAGGTGGTGGACCGGCTGACCGTAGCCTACCGCTTCAAGGAACCCTTCGTGCCGGTCTGGATCGGCATCGCCAGCTCCTACGCCGGGATCGTGCCGCGCCAGTCGGTCGAGAAGCTGGGCGACCAGTTCGGCCGCAACCCGGTCGGCTGCGGCCCGTTCCGCTTCACCGGCTGGGCGCCGGACAGCGGCATCACCCTGGCCCGCTTCGACGATTACAAATGCGGGCCCGTCGCCGCGCCGGACGGGCTGCAGCTGCTGTATTTCCCGGAGGATTCGACCCGGATCGCGGCGCTGGAGACCGGCGAGATCGACGCGCTGGCCACCGGCCAGGCGGTGCCGGCCGACGCCGTCCGCCGGCTGCGCCAGGACGGCGAGGTCCAGCTGCTGTCCCGCCCGGCACAGATCATCCGCGCCTTGGCCTTCAACCAGGGTATGGCGCCGTTCGACGACATCCGCATGCGCCGCGCCATCAGCCACGCCATCGACGCGCAGAAGGTGCTGGCCTTCGCGCTGGACGGCAACGGCGTGGTCGCGCACGGCCCGATCGCGTCGACCATCCCCGGCTACTCCAAGGCGGTGGAGACCCAGGGCTATCCCTATGATCCCGCCAAGGCCAAGGCGCTGCTGGCCGAGGCCGGCCATGGCAGCGGCCTGAAGCTGCGCATGATCACCGCCGACACGCCGCCGATCCGGCGCGCCGCCGAGATCGTGCAGGCGCAGTTGCGCGAGATCGGGGTGGAGCTGGAGATCCAGTCGCTGCCGACCGGCGAATGGGCGGTGCTGTCGGGCAAGGGCGAGCACCACATCGTCTTCACCGGCTACGGCTATACCGACGCCGACATCCTGTACCCGGAGTTCCACAGCCAGGGGTCGCTGAACCGCAACTTCCGCAAGGACCCGGAGCTGGACAAGCTGATCGACGCGCAGCGGGTGGAATTCGACGAGGCCAGGCGCCAGACCATCCTGGACGAGGCCCAGGCCCTGATCATGCGCGAGGCCTATTGGGCGCCGCTGTACGAGCCGCTGGCCTTCGCCGCCCTGGCGTCCACGGTGAAGGGGGCGGTGCTGCGCAGCGACGGCGACATCACCGCCGACCGCGCCTGGATCGAGAGCTGAGGCGCGGCGGTGCTGCCGCTGATCGTCAAGCGGATCGGCTACGCGCTGATCGTCATCGCCGGCATCGTCTTCGTGGTGTCGGCGATGACCCGGCTGGTGCCCGGCGACCCGGTCGACATCATGGCCGCCGGCAACCCCGGCATGACCGAGGCCGACAAGGCCCGGCTGCGCGGCCAGCTGGGCCTGGACCGGCCGATGGTCGAGCAGTACCTGGCCTATCTCGGCGGCGCGCTGCAGGGCGATCTCGGCCTGTCGCTGCGCCAGCGGGTGCCGGCCGCCCAGCTGATCCTGGAACGGCTGCCGGCGACGGCGGAGCTGACCTTCTGGGCCATGCTGCTGTCGCTGCTGGCCGCCATCCCGATCGGCGTCGCCACGGCGCTGCGCCGCGACGGGCCGGTCGACTATGCCGGCACCGTGGTCGCGGTGCTCGGCGTCTCCACCCCCTCCTTCCTGCTCGGCATCCTCCTGATCCTGCTGTTCTCGGTGCAGCTCGGCTGGCTGCCAGCCTCGGGCTACAAGGGGTCGCTGGTCGCCGCGGTGCCGACGGCGCTGCTGGACGGCCGCTTCGACCTGTTGTGGCAGAAGGCACGGTACTTCCTGCTGCCCTCGATCTCGCTCGCCTTCGGGCTGATGGCGGTGAACGCCCGGCTGACTCGGTCGGCGATGATCGAGGCGCTGCGCCAGGACTATGTCCAGTTCGCCCGCGCCAAGGGGCTGCCGCCGCGCGCCGTCACCCTGCGCCATGCGCTGCGCAACGCCATCATCCCGGTTGTCACCATGATCGGGCTGCAGCTCGGCGCCCTGCTGTCCGGCGCGATCGTGATCGAGACCGTGTTCGCCTGGCCCGGAATCGGCCGGCTGTCGGTGCAGGCCATCACCACCCGCGACTATCCGCTGGTGCAGGCGACCGTGCTGATCGCCGCGGTGCTGTTCGTGGCCCTGAACCTGATCGTCGACATCCTGTACCGCGTCATCGACCCGCGGATGCGCCATGGTTGAAAGCGCCCTGCCCATGCCCGCCGAGCGGGCACCCGCCGTGGAACGTGGCCGGTTCCGGCGGGCCTTGCTGCGCAGCCCCAAGGGGCTGACCGGGCTGGTCCTGGTCGGGCTGATCCTGGCCGTCGCCGCGACGGCGCCGCTGCTGGCGCCGCACGACCCGGCGCGGCAGATGCTGGAATGGCGCTTCCTGCCGCCGGCCTGGGCCACGGGCGGCGACTGGAGCCACCTGCTGGGCGGCGACAATCTCGGCCGCGACATCTTCAGCCGCGTCGTGGTCGGGGCCCGCACCTCGATCGCCGTCGCCGCCCTGGTGGTGGCGCTGGCCACCACCGTCGGGTCGCTGCTGGGCGCCGTCGCCGGCTATGCCGGCGGCGCGGTCGACAGCGTGGTGATGCGGCTGGCCGACTTCCAGCTGGCGTTCCCCTTCCTGCTGCTGGCGCTGATGATCATGGCGATCCTGGGCCCCGGCTTCTGGACCGTGGTGCTGGCGCTGTCGATCGCGCTGTGGGTCAACTTCGCCCGGGTGGTGCGCGGCGAGGCGCTGCGCATCCGCCAGATGGAGTTCGTCGAGGCGGCACGGTCGATCGGCGTGCCGGGCTGGCGCATCGTGCTGGGTCATGTGCTGCCGAACGTAATCCCGTCGATCCTGGTGCTGGCGACGCTGGATGTGGCGCTGGTGATCATCGCCGAGGCGGCGCTGAGCTTCCTCGGCCTCGGGGTGCAGCCGCCCACCCCGTCCTGGGGCAAGATGATCAGCGAGGGCCGCGACTTCCTGTACGACGCGCCCTGGATGGTGCTGGGGCCGGGCGCGGTGATCCTGATGACCTCGGTCGGCATCAACCTGTTCGGCGACTTCCTGCGCGACTGGGTCGACCCGAGGGCGGAACGGTGAGCGCGCCGCTCCTGGAGATCGACGACCTCCGGGTCGACTACGCCTCGCCGCGCGGGCCGGTGCGGGCGGTGGCCGGGGTGTCGCTGTCGCTCGAGCGCAACCGCATCCTCGGCCTGGTCGGCGAAAGCGGCTGCGGCAAGTCGACCGTCGGCCAGGCGCTGATGGGGCTGGTCCAGGCACCAGGCCGGATCGCCGGCGGCGACATCCGCTTCGAGGGCCGCAGCCTGGTCGGGCTGCCGGAACGCGACATGCGCCGGCTGCGCGGCGACCGCATCGCCATGGTGTTCCAGGACCCGACCGCGACGCTGAACCCGGTGCTGACCATCGGCGAACAGATCGCCGAGCTGTTCCGTTGGCACCGGCCGAAGCTGGCGCGGCGGGAGGTCGAGCGGTGGGTCGTGGCCCTGCTGGAGCGGGTCGGCATCGCCGAGGCCGAGCGCCGGCGCCGCGCCTATCCGCACGAGCTGTCGGGCGGCATGCGCCAGCGCATCGTCATCGCCTGCGCCCTGGCGCTGGACCCGGCGCTGATCGTCGCCGACGAGCCGACCACCGCCCTTGATGTCACGGTGCAGGCCCAGATCCTGGAGCTGATGCGCGGGCTGCAGGCCGAGCACGGCACCGCAGTGATCCTGATCAGCCATGACCTCGGCGTCATCGCCGAGACCTGCGACGACGTCGCGGTGATGTATGCCGGCCGCATCGTCGAGAGTGGCCCGACGGCCGAGGTGCTGGCCCGGCCGCGCCACCCCTACACCGCCGGGCTGATCGCATCCCGCCCGTCGATCGACGCGCCGGGCCGGGTGGTGCGGCCGATCCCCGGCACGGTGCCCGACCTGGCGCGGCCGCCGGTCGGCTGCCCGTTCCATCCGCGCTGCGGCCAGGCCGTCGCCGCCTGCCGCGACGCCGTCCCCGCCCTGCAGCCGATCCCGGAGGAGCCGCGCCATGCCGTCGCCTGCCCCCGCGCGGCCTGAACCGGCCGCCGACGCGCCGCTGCTGGCCGCCCCCCTGCTGGAGGTCCAGGACCTGGCCAAGCACTACCCCCTGCCCGGTCGGTGGTTCGGCATGGCGGCCGGCGTGCGCGCGGTCGACGGCGTCAGCTTCGCCATCGGCCGGCAGGAGACCTTCGGCCTGGTCGGCGAAAGCGGCAGCGGCAAATCCACCATCGGCCGGATGATCGCCCGGCTGATCGACCCCAGCGGCGGCCGCATCCGCTTCCAGGACCGCGACTGGCTGGCGCTGTCGGGCGCCGCCCTGCGGCGCGAGCGGCGGCGGGTGCAGATGGTGTTCCAGAGCCCCTACGCCTCGCTCGACCCGCGCTGGCGCGTCGCCGACATCGTCGCCGAACCGCTGCGCACCCATCTGCGCCTGCCGGCCGCGGAGCGGCGCGACCGGGTGGCGGAGCTGCTGCAGGCGGTCGGGCTGGACCCCGCCGTGGCCGACCGCCACCCGCACCAGTTCTCCGGCGGCCAGCGCCAGCGCATCGGCATCGCCCGCGCCATCGCGCTGGAGCCGGAGCTGCTGATCGCCGACGAGCCGGTCTCCGCCCTCGACGTCTCGGTCCAGGCCCAGATCCTGGCGCTGCTGCAGGAGATCAAGGCGCGCCGCCGCCTGTCGATGCTGTTCATCTCGCACGACCTGTCCGTCGTCGCCTATCTCTGCGACCGGGTCGGGGTGCTGTATCACGGCCGGCTGGTCGAGCTGGCGCCGACCCGCGCCCTGTTCGACGCGCCGCGCCACCCCTACACAAGGGCGCTGCTGGCCGCAATCCCGGGGTCCGGGCGGCGCCGGGAAGCCGCGCCGCCGACCGCTCCGGCCGGCGCCGCGCCCGAGGGCTGCGCCTATGCCGGGCGCTGCCCGCATGCGCGCGACCTGTGCCGCGGCGCGGCCCCGTCGCTCCGGCCCGACCCGGCGGGCGGCTGGGTCGCCTGCCATCGCGCCGGCGAGATCTGAGCGGCGATAACCTGAAGTTCAGGCCCCCGTCACTTTCGGGACTTGTCAGTCATGGCGGCGGCCTGCCCAAATCGCTGCCGCGGGGGGTAACGTTACCGCGGTCGCACGGGGCAGGAAGGCAAACAAGGGTCGGACCGGCCGGGCCGGGATCGACGACGCCGCCTCGATGCGAGGGGAATCACAGAGTCTGGGGGATGGCATGAAGTTTCTGAACAAGAGGGCGGCCGCCTTTGCCCTGTGCCTGGCGGTGTCCGGCATGGCGCTGGCAGGACCGGCGGCGGCCGAGATGGTGCTGAACCGCGGCTTCGGCAGCGCGCCGTCGACCCTGGACCCGCAGATGAACCAGGGCGCGCGCGAGAACTACATCATCGCCGACCTGTTCGAGGCGCTGCTGGTGTTGGACCCGCAGGGCAACCCGCAGCCGGGTGCCGCGAAGAGCTGGGAGACCAGCGCCGACGGCCTGACCTGGACCTTCCACCTGCGCGACGGGCTGAAATGGTCGAACGGCGACCCGATGGTCGCGGCCGATTTCGTGCGCGGCGTGATCCGCAGCCTGGACCCGGCGATCGGGTCGGCCCACGCCTACTATCTGACCGCGGTGCTGCCGATCAAGAACGGCAAGCAGTTCAACGACGGCAAGCTGACCGATGCGTCCCAGGTCGGCGCCACGGCGCCGGACGACAAGACCGTCGTGCTGACGCTGGAATACCCGATGCCGGATGCGCCCTACATCCTGGACTTCCACACCACGGCGCCGGTGCACCTGCCCAGCTACCAGGCCGCCGGCAACAAGCTGGACTACACCCGGCCGGAGATGTTCGTCAGCAACGGCGCCTACATGCTGAAGGACTACGTGCCGCAGTCGAAGGTCGTCCTGGTCAAGAACCCGAACTACTGGGACGCGGCGAACGTCAAGATCGACACCGTCGTCTATCACGTCACCGAGGACACCTCGACCGAGCTGAAGCGCTACCTGGCCGGTGAGCTGGACAGCACCATGGCAGTGCCGGCGGAGCAGATCGACAAGCTGAAGGCCGAGCGCCCGCAGGAGCTGCACCAGAACCCGACGCTGGGCATGAAGTACCTCAGCTTCCAGCCCGATGCCGGCCCGCTGTCGGACATCCGCGTGCGCAAGGCGCTGGCCCTGGGCATCGACCGCGACTTCCTGCAGGAGCGGATCGAGAAGGCCGGCAACCTGCCGATGTATACCTTCTCGATCAACCAGGATTCCAGCTACAAGCCCGGCAAGGTCCAGGAGGCCGGGATGAGCAAGGAGGACCGGCTGGCCGAGGCGAAGTCGCTGCTGGCGGAGGCCGGCTACGGCCCGGACAAGCCGCTGGAGCTCGAGATCATCGGCCCGTCCAGCGCCGCCAGCAAGCGGCGGGTCGAGGGCATCACCGCGATGTGGAAGCAGAATCTGGGCGTCCGCACCAAGCTGGACCTGACCGAGGTGAAGACCTGGCTGGAGAAGCTGCACACCGGCGACTGGCAGGTCTGCATGGACAGCTATGGTGGCGACTATCCCCAGGCCAAGACCTGGCTGGACGCCCTGCGCTACACCGGCACGCCCAGCTATCACTGGAAGGACGACGAGTACGAGAAGCTGATGGACCAGGCCAACGCCACCGCGTCGGACAAGGCCAAGTTCTACCAGATCCTGGGCCAGGCCGAGCAGCGCATGCTGGACCAGTACGTCTTCATCCCGATCGCGGTGACCACCGACAACATCCTGGTCCAGACCTACGTCAAGGGCTGGGGCGACAACCCGATCGGCCATCCGATGTCGAAATATCTGAGCATCGAGAAGTAAGGAGCCGAGGGGGCGCGGAACACCGCGTCCCCTCGGCCACAGGGGAGCAGCCAGGGCCGATGGTCTTTTCCGTCCTCCGCCGCATGCTGGGCAGCGTGCCGACGCTGTTCGCGCTGGCGACGATCACCTTCTTCGTCGTCCGCTTCGCCCCCGGCGGGCCGTTCGACGACGACAAGAAGCTGCCGGCCGCCCTGATCGCCAAGATGGCGGAGCAGTACCATCTGAACGAGCCGCTGTGGCGCCAGTACCTGCGCTTCCTGGGCGACATCGCGCATCTCGATTTCGGCCAGTCGATGTACTACCGCGAATACACGGTGACCCAGCTGATCGGCCACGGCCTGCCGATCTCGCTGCAGATCGGGCTGTGGGCCACCCTGCTGTACACCGTCGCAGGCGTGTTTCTGGGCGTGGTCGCGGCGCTGCGGCGCAACGGCATCCTGGACAATGTGGTCAGCGCCGTCGCCATGGGCGGCATCGTGGTGCCGACCTTCGTCATGGCGCCGATCCTGCAGATCGTGTTCGCGCTGATGCTGAGCCTGCTGCCGGTGGCCGGCTGGGACGGCGGCTGGCGGTCGATGGTGCTGCCGGTGGTGGCGATGGCCCTGCCCAACATCGCCTATGTCGCCCGGCTGACCCGCGGCGCCATGATCGAGACCCTGCGCAGCAACTACATCCGCACCGCCCGGGCCAAGGGCGTCGGGGAATGGCGGGTGCTGACCCACCACGCCATCCGCGGCGCCATGATCCCGGTGATCGCCTATCTCGGCCCCGCCACCGCGGCGTTGATCACCGGGTCGATGGTGATCGAGACCATCTTCGCCGTGCCCGGCATCGGCCGCTATTTCGTCGAGAGCGCGATCAGCCGCGACTACACCATGGTGATGGGGGTGACCCTGACCTACGGCGCCTGCATCATCCTGTTCAACATGGTGACCGACGTGGCGCAGACCCTGCTGGACCCGAGGTCGCGGGCATGACCGACCTGACCGAGCACGAGATCGCCGCGGCCAACATCGCGGCGATCGAGGACGCCGCCGAAGGCGTCAGCCCGTTCCGCGAGGCGCTGCGCCGCTTCCGCGCCAACCGCACCGCCGTCGCCAGCCTGGCCGTGCTGATCCTGATCGTGATCTTCTGCTTCGGCGGGCCGCTGCTCTACAGTTACGCCCCCGACGACGCCAATTTCGAGGCGATGAACGCGCCGATGGACCTGCTGTCGGCCTTCCCCTTCGGCACCGACGATCTGGGCCGCGACCTGCTGCTGCGGATCATGGTCGGCGGCCAGGTGTCGCTGATCATCGGTCTGGTCGCGACCCTGATCGCCGTCGCCATCGGCGTCACCTGGGGGTCGATCGCCGGCTTCCTCGGCGGCTTCGTCGACCAGGTGATGATGCGCTTCGTCGACGTGCTGTACGGCATCCCCTACATCTTCCAGGTCATCCTGATCAGCATGGCGCTGGGCCGCGGCAGCACCGCCGTGATCATCGCCGTGGTGCTGTCGCTGTGGCTGACGCCGTCGCGCATCGTCCGGGCCCAGGCCATCGCCCTGCGCAACCGCGAGTTCATCGAGGCGGCGCGGGCCGGCGGCATGACCAAGCGCCAGATCGTGCTGAAGCACATCATGCCGAACTGCGTCGGCGTGGTGATCGTCTATTCCAGCCTGCTGATCCCCGACGTGATCCTGAGCGAATCCCTGCTGAGCTTCCTCGGCCTCGGCGTCCAGGCGCCGGAGACCAGCTGGGGCGTGCTGATCAGCGAGGGCCAGGCCAAGATCGAGACCGACCCGCACATGCTGATTCTGCCCGGGCTGGCCCTGGCCCTGACCCTGTTCTGCATGAACTTCGTCGCCGACGGGCTGCGCGATGCCTTCGACCCCAATGAACGCTGACCCCCTGCTTGAGGTCGAGGACCTGCGCATCCGCTTCCGGATGCGGCGGGGCACGGCCACCGCGGTCGACGGCGTCGACTTCGCGGTCAGGCGCGGCGAGGTGCTGGGCATCGTCGGCGAGAGCGGGTCGGGCAAGAGCCAGATCCTGCTGTCGATCATGGGCCTCTTGGCCGGCAACGGCGCCGCCACCGGCCGGGTGCGGTTCGAGGGCCAGGACCTGGTGGCGCTGGACCGCCGCGGGCTGGACCGGCTGCGCGGGTCGGCCATGACCATGATCTTCCAGGACCCGATGACCTCGCTGAACCCCTATCACCGCATCGGGGCGCAGCTGACCGAGGTGCTGATCCGCCACCAGGGCATGCGCAAGCGCGAGGCCTGGGACAAGGCCACCCGGATGCTGGACCGGGTGAAGATCCCCGACCCGGCGAAGCGGATGAAGCTGTACCCGCACGAGCTGTCGGGCGGCATGCGCCAGCGCGTCATGATCGCCATGGCCCTCTTGTGCAACCCGCGCATCCTGCTGGCCGACGAGCCGACCACGGCGCTTGATGTCACCGTCCAGGCCCAGGTGCTGGACCTGCTGCGCGACCTGGTGAGCGAGCTGGGCACCGCCGTGATCCTGGTCACCCACGACCTCGGCGTGGTTGCCGAAATGTGCGACCGGGTGCTGGTGCTGTATGGCGGCAAGGTGATGGAAGCGGCGCCGGTCGGCCCGCTGTTCGCGGCGCCGGCCCATCCCTACACGCGCGGCCTCTTGGATTCGACGCCGAACCTGGAGGGGGCGGAGGGCGAGCTGCGGGTGATCCCCGGCCAGCCCCGCGCCGCCGCCGCGGGCGACCTGCCGGGCTGCCCCTTCGCGCCGCGCTGTAGCCGCAAGGTCGAGGCGTGCACCGTGACCATGCCGCCGCTGCTGCCGGCAGGTGACGGGGATGGCCGTGTCGTCGCCTGCCACCGGCCGCTGACGCAGCCGCAGCCCGCCGCCGCGATGGAGCTGGTGAAGTGACTCCGGTCCTGTCGGTGCGCAACCTGAAGGTCCATTTCCCGCTGTCGGGCGGCCTGTTCGGCGGGCCGCCCCAGGCGGTCAAGGCGGTGGACGACGTCTCCTTCGACCTCGCCCCCGGTGAGGTGCTGGCGATCGTCGGTGAATCCGGCTGCGGCAAGTCCACCCTGGGCCGCGCCGTGCTGCGGCTGATCCCACCGACCGCCGGCACCATCGCCTGGAGCGGCGCCGACGTCACCGGCCTGCCGGAGAACGACCTGCGGCCGCGGCGGCGCGACATGCAGATCATCTTCCAGGATCCGCTGGCCTCGCTCGACCCGCGCATGACCGTGGCTCAGATCATCGGCCGGCCGCTGCGCACCTTCCACCCCGAGATGAAACGGGCCGAGATCAACGCCCGGGTCAACGAGACCATGCGCCAAGTCGGCCTGTCGCCGTCGCTGGCGCATCGCTACCCCCATGAGTTCTCCGGCGGCCAATGCCAGCGCATCGGCATCGCCCGCGCCATCATCCTGCGGCCCAAGCTGATCGTCTGCGACGAGCCGGTGTCGGCGCTGGATGTCTCGATCCAGGCGCAGATCATCAACCTGCTGATGCGGCTGCGGCGGGAACTGGGCATGGCCCTGATCTTCATCTCGCACAACATGAGCGTGGTCAGGCACATCAGCGACCGGGTGATGGTGCTGTATCTCGGGCGCGAGGCCGAGATCGCCGGCCGCGACGCCTTCTTCGCCCGACCGCTGCACCCCTATGCCCAGGCGCTGCTGTCGGCGGTGCCGATCCCCGACCCGGCCCGGGCGCATCAGCGCCGCCGCATGGTGCTGCAGGGCGACACCCCGTCGCCGATCAACCCACCCTCCGGCTGCGCCTTCCGCACCCGCTGCCCGCATGCGGTCGAGCTGTGCGCCCGGGCGGCGCCGGCCCTGCGCGATTTCGACCCCGGCCACCGCGCCGCCTGCCACCGGATCGAGGATTTGGCCGGCGCGCTCGTCTGAAGCCGGAGCCTGTCACGCAGGCCGTATCGCGACGCGTTGCCGCTGCGTTAGGATTTCGCCATGACCATCGATGCCGGCTTCCTCGACCGCCTGATCGCAGCACCGCGGCTGCTGTTCCCGACCGTCTCGCCGGACGGGCGCTGGGTGGCCTGGGTGTGGAACGGCAAAGCGGAGGGCAACGGCCCCTGGATCGCCCCGACCGCCGGCGACGCGCCGCTGCGCCTGATGGCCGAGCCCTTCTCCGGCTGGGATTGCGAGAGCTTCAGCTGGGCGCCCGACAGCCAGTCGCTGATCGTCGCCCGCCGCCGCGACGGCGAGGAGCAGGTCGGGCTGCAGCGCGCCTGGCTGGACGGGGCGGCGGAGACCTTGCTGCCGGATCGCATCGGCTACTACATCTACAATGCGCAAGCGCATCCGGATGGCCGGCGGCTGGTCTATGCCGCCAGCCGTGACCAGGCCACCGGGATGGGCGGCGACATCCTGCATCTCTACGAGCACGACCTCGCCAGCGGGGCGCAGCGCGTGCTGGCCTCACCCCGCCGGTCCTGCAAGATCACGCCGAAGCTGGACCCGACCGGGCGCCGCATCCTGTATCTACGCAACGACCACGACCCCAGCGGCCGGGCGCTGTGGGTGTACGATTTGGAGACCGGCGAGGACCGTGAGATCCACAACCCCGGCGGCCCGGCCAAGGCCGAGGGAGTGTGGTCGCCGGACGGGTCGCGCATCGCCTTCGTCGCCGAGACGCCGACGCACAAGCGGCTGGGGCTGATCGACCCAGCGGCCGGCGGCCTGCGCTGGCTGGTCGACGATCCGGAGATCCCGGTCGAGCATCTGCGCTGGCCGCGCCAGCCCGATGGCGGCCAGGACCTGCTGGTGGTGATCGAGGCCAGCGCGGCGCGGGACGAGGCGGCCTTCCTGACGGTGTCGACCGGCGCCTATGTCCCGGTGTTCCGCGGCGGCGACATCCTGCGGCCGGTGGCACCGCTGGCCGATGGCCGCTGGGTGGTGGAGCGCGGCCGGGCCACGGCGCCGACCGGCATCGTGACCCTCTCGGCCGACGCGCCAGACCTGCAAGCCGTGCAGGAGCTGGCGCCGTTGCCGGAAGGGTCGGTGCCCGACCCGGCGGAGCTGAGCCCGGCCGAGCCGTTCTGGTGGCATTCGGTCGACGGGCTGCGCATCCAGGGCTGGCTGTACCGCGCCCGGGGTGACAGCCGGGGCACGGTGATCCATGTCCACGGCGGGCCGACCATGCATTACGACGGCCGCTTCGACCCGGTGCCGCAGGTGCTGGCCCGGGCCGGCTTCCACGTGCTGCAGCCGAACTACCGCGGCAGCACCGGCCTGGGCGCCGTCTACCAGGAGGCGATCAAGGCCGACGGCTGGGGCGGGCGCGAGCAGGAGGACATCCGCACCGGCATCCTGGCGCTGATGAATGCCGGGCTGGCAGTACCGGGAAAGGTCGGCATCACCGGCCTGTCCTATGGCGGCTATGCCTCGTGGTGGGCGATCACCCATTTCCCGCGCGAGGTGATCGCGGCCGCGGCGCCGATCTGCGGCATGACCGACCTGGTCACCGATTACTGGACCACCCGGCCCGACTTGCGGTCCTATTCCGAGGCGATGATGGGCGGCACGCCCGACCAGTTGCCGGAGAAGTACCGCGAACGCTCGCCGATCCATTTCGTCGACCGGATCGAGGGGCGGCTGATGATCGTGCAGGGCCTGACCGACCCGAACGTGACGCCGGAGCAGGTCGAGATCGTGCGCGCGGTGCTGGATGCGCGCGGCGTTCCCTATGAGACCCTGCTGTTCCCGGATGAGGGCCACGGCATCGTCAAGCCGGAGAACTGCCGCCTGCTGTACGAGCGGCTGATCGCGTTCTTCGACGAGGCGTTCGAACCTACCCAGGCCACTTGAGCACAAACCCGAGCAGCTCCGCCTCCTCCGGCCGCAGCACGCCGTCCGCGGTCCGGCCGCGGGAGGCCTGCCAGTCGTAGACCGCCTTGGCGGTGAAGCCGTTGAACACGCCGGCGGTGAAGCCCCAATCCGCGATCCGTCCCTGGCTGACCAGGGCGTCCTGCAGCAGCCGCACCTCAGGACCGCTCGATCCCGGCAGCAGCCGGGCCAGGCCGGGCACCGCCCAATGCTCCGCCACCAGCTGCAGGTGCCGGCCGGTCACCAACAGATAGTCGAAAGCGAGGCCGGTCTCGGCGAGGTCAGGTGTGGGACTCAGCCCGGCGGCCCGGCGGAAGGCGGCGTAGTCGCCGGTCGGGTCGGCCGGCGGCTGGTGCCGGCCGGGCAGGGTCTGGCAGCCGGCCGAGGAGAACTCGAGTCCGTCGCCCGGCCAGCCGGCGGCGTGGATGTTGTCCTCCGGCGCGCAGATGTCGAAGCGGCAGGCCAGGTCGTAGCCGGCGGCGTCGAGCGAGCGCCACACCGGCACCTCGACGGTGCGGTCGAGCTGGAACGCCCCCTCCTCCACCGGGCGCCCGTCCGGCGCGTGCGGGCCGACGACATAGGGATGCATCCCCGGCGCCAGCATGTTGGCCACCCGCCGGTCCGGCGCCGCGGCCTGACGGCGCATATGGTCGGCATTCGGCACGGTCGAGCCGGGCCAGGCGATCACCCGTCCGACCGGACGGTCCCAGACGCCGAGCACGCAGCGCGGCACACGATGGTCCGGCCGTGCCTCACGCAGCCGCACCGCATTGCGCCAGGCACCCACCTCGGCCGGATCGACCAGAGCGCAGCCGCGCAGCCCGAACAGGATTTTTACCCCGCGCGGCCGGAAGCCGGTCAGTCGGCACAGCGTCTCAAGCGCCCCGGCGTCGAATACGAAGGGCGTCTCGGCGAAGGGCGCCCGGAGATGGGCGTAGTTGGGCGAGCGGTCGTCATCGTGCCAGGCAGGCGGCATTCGGGTCATCGGCCGAGCAACTCCAGCAGCTTCGCCCCGAAGGCCGGCAGGAAGCGGTCGTTCTGCGCCATATGGGGGCCGACGGTGTAGATCGCGGCAACGGCGCTGCGGCCGGACGGGGTCTCCAGATAGGCCATGTCGTGCCGGGTCTCGCTGGTCCAGCCGGCCTTCGACCACAGCCGGATGTCGCGCGGCAGGCCGCCGCCGAGGAAGCCGCGGACCTGGTCGCGATAATCCGGCCCCAGCACCGCCGGGTCGCGCTCGGGCTCGCGGTCCAGCAGGTCCATCATCCGGCCACAGGCTTCCGGCGAGACCAGCTGCCCGGCAGCGATGCCGTGCAGCAGCGCCGCCGCCGCGCGCGGTGCGATCAGGTTGCCGCCATGGGCGCGGGCGGCCTTCTCGCGGCCATAGGGCGAATCCTCGTAGGTGCTGTGCCACAGCCGCAGCCGCGCGAAGTCCGGCCAGGCCCAGCCCTCGAAGAAGCGCTGGATCTCCTGCCGCCGGTCCCACCACGCCGCCATCTCGGCCTCCGGCAGCGGGCCTCCCGGGGTGGTGCCGGTCATCCGGCCGAACAGATAGGTGGTGGCGTCGTTGCTGGACTGGCGGATCATGGCGGACAGGGCCCGCAGATCCTCGGCATCCGGCTGCAGCCGCCCGGTTTCGACCCAGTGCTGGAAGGCGACGAGATAGAAGCTCTTGCTGGTGCTGGCGGGGTAGACCGCGACCTCGTCGCGATAGCCGAACACCGGACCGTCGGAATAGCCGCCGGCGGCGCCGTCGCGCAGCCGGCCGGGATAGAGCCGGAAGGTCAGGCCGAAATCCTGCGGCCCGACCTCGCCCTCGAACTGGTCGAGCAGGTCCCGGACCAGCTGCGGCCCGGCCGCCGCGGCGGCGCTTTCACAATCGGTCATCGGATCCTCAGGCGGCGCAAGCGGCGACGAAGGCGGCAAGGATGGCGCGGTCGGCCTCACCGCGCAGATATTCCGGGTGCCATTGCACACCGAGGCAGAAGCGTTGGCCGGGGTGTTCGATCGCCTCGACCACCCCGTCCGGCGCGGTGGCGGAGACGATCAGAGTCGGCCCGGCCGACTTCACCGCCTGGTGGTGCGAGCTGTTGACGCCGAAGCTTGCCACCCCGGTGATGCGGGCCAGCAGGCTGCCGGGCGCCACCGCGACCTCATGCGCCGCCACCGACCCCACGGGGTCGTGCACCTTGCGCTCCGGGCTGTGGTCCAGCGCGTTCTCGATCTCCGCCGGGATGTGCTGCACCAGGGTGCCGCCCAGCACCACGGCCAGCAGCTGTTCGCCGCCGCAGATGCCCAGCACCGGCAGGTCGCGCGCGATGGCGCCCTGCACCAACGCCCATTCGAACTGGGTGCGCACCGGCTTGGTCTTCACCGTCTCATGCACCGAGCTGGCGCCCCAGAGCGCGGGGTCGACATCGAAGCCGCCGCCGGTGACGACCACGCCGTGGCACAGGTCGAGATAGCGGTCGACCGCGTCGACCAGATGCGGCAGGGCCAGCGGCGCGGCGCCGAACTCGGCCAGCGACCCGCAATAGTTCTGCCGCAGCGCGTACCAGGGCGCGGAGGAATAGCCGCCCGGCTGCTCGGCATCCAGGGTGACTCCGATGACGGGCTTGGCGCTGGGCATGGCAATCCTGCGGGGTCTGGCGGGTCCCTCGGTGATGCCCCTCGCTCCAGCCGCTGTCAAATTCCCGCCGGTTATGCGGTCCGCACCAGATGTTATCTCCCCGCTGAAGGCAAAGGCTGCGCCGGCGCAGCCTTTGCCTTCAGCGACGAGCGGAGCGGGTGCGGCGGGTCGGCTGCCCGGTGAGGTGGTCGAGGAACAGATGCGCCGAATGCGACAGCGGGTAGTTCTCGTGGTGCAGCGCCGTGATCGGCAGCGTGATCTCCGGCACGATGGCGCGGACCGCGACGTCGGGCACCGCCCAGGCCTGGGCGGTGTGCTCGTCGACGATGGCCGAGCCGGTGCCGTAGCGCACCAGCGGCAGCGCCAGGTAGTAGGTCTGGATCAGGTTGCGCGGGGCGTAGCGGATGCCGGCGGCGGCGAAGGCCTCGGACAGGGTCATGCCGATCGAGGTGTCGGGGTCGACGCCGATCAGCGTGTCGACATCGATGCGGTCGAGGGTGATCTCGGCCGCCTCGCCCGGCGCCAGCGGCACGGTCGACAGATGCACCAGCCGCGACGTGCCGATCGGCACCTTGCGCATGCCGGGCGGCAGCACCGGCTCATGCGCGATGGCGAGGTCGAGGCTGTTGGTCGCCACCAGCTCCAGGATCTCACGGGTGTGGTGGGTGCGCAGGTCGAAGCTGACGCCGGGATGCAGGCGGTGGAACTGCGCCACCTGGTCGGTCATGAAGCCGAAGCCCAGGCTGGGCAGGCAGGCGACGCTGACATGGCCCTCGCGCCCGCGCCGCAGGTTGGCGGCGATGCTGGAGATCCGCTCCAGCCCGGCGAAGGTGCGGTCGATCTCGACCTCCAGCAGCTTCGCCTCGCGGGTCGGCACCAGCTTGCCCTTCACCCGTTCGAACAGGCGCAGGCCCAGCTGGTCCTCGGCGTGGCGCAGCAGCTTGCTGACCGCGGGCTGGGACACGTTCAGCAGCTCGGCCGCGCCGGTGATCGACCCCGCCTTCTGCACCGCCTGCAACGCCTCGATGTGCCGCAACCTGATGGTCATCGTCGCCCCCTTGGGGCCGATCCGGCCCGGACCCGGGATCGCACAGCGGCGCGGGCATGACAAGCGCGCCCCGTCCGTGCGAGGGTCCGACCACCATGATCCGCATCACCGCCCGCACCCAGATCGACGAGCGCGACATCGAGGAGAGCTTCATCCTCGCCTCGGGCCCGGGCGGCCAGAACGTCAACAAGGTCGCGACCGCGGTGCAGCTGCGCTACCCGATCGACCGCGCCGACATGCCCGAGGACATGCGCGCGCGGCTGGTCACCCTGGCCGGGCAGCGCCTGACCAAGGACGGCGTGCTGGTGCTGACCGCGCGGGAGTACCGCAGCCAGGAGCGCAACCGGGCCGAGGCGGTGGCCCGGCTGGTCGATTTGTTCCAACGCGCGGCGGTGGCGCCGAAGAAGCGGCGGCCGACCCGGGCGACGCTGGGCAGCAAGATCCGGCGGCTGGAGACCAAGGGCAAGCGCGGGACGGTGAAGCGCCTGCGCGGCAGCCCGGGCGAAGACTGAAGCACCGTCCCGCCATGCGCGGCGCCGAAGCCTGACCGGCGCCGGCCGCGCCGAAATTCGCTTCAAATTGCCATGATCTTTGCTGCTTATGGCGGAATTGCCCTGTGCCTGCGGCGAGACCGCCTGCGCCCGGGGGACTGGCTATTGGGGGGATAGTCATGGGGTTCGCTGTTTCGCCGCGCGTGGCCGCGGCCGTGGTGGTGCTGGCCTGGGCCGGCGCCGCCGCCGCGCAGACGCCGACATCGAACACGACGCCGGCCGATCCGGCCGCCGCGATCAAGGCCGAGCAGGAAGCCGCCTGGGTCGCCGCCGACAAGGCCGCCCAGCACGGCCCGAAGGACATCCCGCTGATCGACCAGGGCACGCTGGCCCTGCCGGCCGGATACACCTTCGTGCCCAAGCAGGAGGCCAACCAGATCCGGCACGCCTGGGGCGGCAACGCGGATCCGGACCTGATCGGCATGGTCTGGTCGGACGCTGCGGGCGAGGACTGGTACGCGCTGATCGACTTCACCAAGGAAGGCTACATCCGCGAGGACGATGCCAAGGACTGGAATGCCGACGAGCTGCTGAGCAGCCTGAAGGACGGCACCCAGGCCGGCAACCAGGACCGCATCGCCCGCGGCTTCCCGCCCCTGGCGGTGACCGGCTGGATCGAGGTGCCGCAATACGACGCCGCCACCCATCGCTTGGTGTGGTCGGCCAAGGTGGTCGAGACCGACAACGCCGCCGACGAGGGGTCGGCCAACTACAAGACCTATGCGCTGGGACGCGAGGGCTATATCGGCCTGAACATGGTCACCTCGACGGCCGCGATCGAGGGCGAGAAGAAATATGCCCGCGAGTTGCTCAATTCGGTCAGCTACACCACCGGCAAGCGCTACGAGGATTTCACCGAAAGCACCGACCGGGTCGCCGAATACGGGCTGGCGGCGCTGGTGGCCGGCGTGGCGGCGAAGAAGCTGGGGCTGATCGCCATCGCCGGCGCCTTCGTGCTGAAATTCGCCAAAGTCATCATCATCGCGCTCGGCGCCTTCGGCTTCGGGCTGACCAAGCTGTTCCGGCGCAAGCCGCGCGACGGCGGCACCGCGTGAACACCGTCAGGCCCTGCCCATGATCCGGACCCTCCTGCTGCTGGTCGGCTTCCTGAAGTTCGGCAAGATCGGGCTGACCGGCGGCACCATGCTGCTGTCGCTGGCGACCTACGCCCTCATCTTCGGCTGGGGCTATGCCGCCGGCTTCGTCCTGCTGCTGCTGATGCATGAGATGGGGCACTACATCGCGGCCAAGCGGCGCGGCCTGGATGTCGGGGCGCCGACCTTCATCCCCTTCATCGGCGCCTGGATCGAGCTGAAGCAGCAGCCGATGGATGTCGAGACCGAGGCCTATGTCGCCTTCGCCGGCCCCTTCATCGGCACGCTGGGTGCCTTCGTCGTCTACTTCTGGGCGCGCGAGGTCGACAGCCGGCTGCTGCTGGCCGTGGCCTATTCCGGCTTCTTCCTGAACCTGATCAACCTGCTGCCGGTCTCGCCGCTGGATGGCGGCCGGATCACCGCGATCCTGTCGCCGAAGGTGTGGCTGCTGGGCGCGCCGATCATGCTGGGCCTGCTGCTGTGGCGGCCCAGCCCGGTGCTGCTGCTGGTGGCGCTGATCGCGGCACCGCAGGTGCTGAAGGCTTGGCGCCACGACCCCAACAGCCCCGAGGCGCTGGCCTATTACAACGCACCGCTGGAGGCGCGGATCGAATACGGTGTGCTGTATCTCGGCCTGACTGCGCTGCTGGCGATCATGACCTACAGCGTGCATGGTATGCTGGAGGGCACCCGCGCCTTCTGAAAGCCGGCATCCGGCACGGCCCTTGCGTCCCCCTCCTTCGGTTTGCGACCACCGATCGGAGAGGATGCCGCGATGAAGCGTGAGGACCTGACCGAGAAGATCCTGGACATCAAGCGCGAGAAGGGCTGGAGCTGGCGCGAGATCACCGCCGCGATCGGCGGCCATTCGCCGGTGCTGGTCACCGCCGCCCTGCTGGGCCAGATGAAACTGACCAAGCCGCAGGCAGCCGAGGCCGCCACCCTGTTCGGCCTGACCGCGGCGGAGCAGCGGATGCTGAACGAGCCGCCCTATCGCGGGTCGTTCCAGGCGCCGCCGACCGACCCGCTGATCTACCGCTTCTACGAGCTGGTGATGGTCTACGGCACCACCTGGAAGGAGCTGATCCAGGAGGAGTTCGGCGACGGCATCATGTCGGCGATCGATTTCGACTTCGAGATGGAGCGCCTTCCCGATCCCAATGGCGACCGGGTGAAGCTGACGATGTCCGGCAAGTTCCTGCCCTACCGCTATTACGGCGCCACCGGCAATTCCCCGCGATTCGGCTACCGGGAGGAGTGAGGGGGCTTTCCCCCTACTCCGCCTTCCATGTCCCCCACAGGATCGGCTTGCCGCCGGCCCAGGGGTGGTAGCCCCTGAGCTTCGGGCCGGACGCGTCGACCACCACGTCGTAATACAGGCCGAGGGTCGGCACCTGCTGCGCCATCAGCGCGTGCAGCTGGTGCAGCACCGCCTTGCGCGCCACCGGGTCGTCGGTCTGCACCGATTGGGCCAGCAGCGCCGCGGCCTGCGGGTCGTCCCATTGCGAAGTCGGGGTGTCCGCCTTGCTGCCCACCAGGATGCCGTACATCAGCGACGGGTCCAGCCGCGCCGAATAGCTGAAGGATTGCAGCTGGAACTTGCCCGCCGTGTAGTTGTCGAGCTGGGTCGCCCAGTCCAGCACCTCGAGCCGGGCATCGATGCCGACCGCGGCCAGCATCGCCTGCACCAGGAGGGCGTTGTTGTACATGCCGTCATAGCGCTTGTTGGTCTGGATCGTGATCGGCTGGCCCTTGTAGCCGGCCTCCTGCAGCAGCGCCTGGGCCTTGGCCGGGTCGTAGTCCGGCCAGGCCAGGAAGCCGTCGTCGAAGAAGGCGCTGGCCTTGGCCACGCCGGAGGGGTTGGCCTCCGCCAGCCCATAGGTCTGGGCCTGGGCGATCTGCTTGATGTCGATGGCATGGGCCAGGGCCAGCCGCATCCGCAGGTCGGACAGCAGCGGATCGCTGGTCTGCACCAGGATCGCCGACCAGCCGAGGCCCGAGGCGGTCTCGACCGTGCCGCCATTGGCCTTCACCTCGTCGATCTGCGACGGCGCCAGGCTGGGCAGCAGGTCGACCTGGCCGGCGGCCAGCGCCGCCTCCGCCGTCGACGGGTCGGGCACGATCTGGAAGCGGATGGTGTCGGCATAGGCGATGCGGGCGCCGGCATAGCCGCTGCCGGGTTCGGACAGCGGCTTGTAGCCGGCGAATTTCTGCAGCGTCACCGCCTCGCCCCGCTTCCACGCGGCCAGGGTGTAGGGGCCGGTGCCGATCGGTGTATTCCAGCTGCCGTCCGGGTTCAGGCTGTCGGGGCTGATGGTGCCGCTGGCGAAGCACTGGAAATTGGCCAGCTGCGCCAGGAACAGCGCGTTCGGCGCGGCCAGGCGGAAGCGGATGGTCTGCGCGTCCGGCGTCTCCACCGCGTCGACCTTCAGCCCGGTGGTGCCGTCGAAGATCCGCCGGCAGGACCAGGCGGCGTCGGCCCAGCGGCGGTCCCAGCTCCACTTCACCTCGGCCGAGGTGACCGGCTTGCCATTGTGGAACAGCGCGCCCTGCCGGATCTTGAAGTCATAGGTCCGGCCGCCATCGGACACGGCCCAGGATTCGGCCAGCGCCGGGCCGACGGTCAGATCGTTGCGGTAGCCGACCAGCGATTCGACCACATGCTGCAGCACCGTGTCGGTGTTGCCGTCGCGGTTGATGCCGGGATCGGTGCTGCGGATGTCGGCGTTCAGCGCCACGGTGATGGTGCCGCCCGGACGCGGCGTGTCCTGCGCCGCGGCGGCCGCCGCAAAGCCCAGGGCCAAGGCGAGCGCCAGCCCCCCGATTGCCGTCTTCATACCTGCCCCCTGTCGGTTTCGTTTTTGGTTGTCTCTCCGGCCGTGGCCGGTCTCAGGCTGCTTTCCGCCGGTCGGTCAATACATCGGCGAAGAAGCGCTTCACCGCGTCGAGCATGGTGCGGTCGTCATGGCCGACGCCCGGGATGGTGTCCTGCTGCACCGCGACGCCCTGCGCCTCCAGGCTGCGGCGCAGCGACCGCATGCGGTCCTGGCGGTTGGCCCCGGCGATGCCGGCGCCCGGCATCCACCAGGCGTTGCCCGGCTCGATCGTGATCTCCCAGGTCTGGGTGTCGTCGCCGCCGACCAGCATGTGCACCGGCACGCGGCGGATGGCGTCGAGGTCCAGCTTCTTGCCGAACACCGCCTCGAAATTGCGCACGCCGACCCACCAGTCATGGTCGAAGTCGAGCAGCGTGACCACGCCGGGCGCGCCGATCGAGGCGCCCAGCAGCCGGTCCGGGTGCAAATAGAGGAAGCGGTGGGTGAAGTGGCCGCCGCCGGAGAAGCCGTACATCAGCACCCGGTCGCCCGCGACCCGGTACTTGGCCTGCATCTCGGCGATCATCGCCAGCAGCACGGCGTCGTAGTGCAGGGGGCCGGCGCGCATCAGCTTGTAGCTGGAGAGGTCGCCGGGTTCGGTGATGCCGACCGGGAACAGCGGCGCCAGCACGATGACGCCATGCCGCTCCGCAAAATCGGCGAAGCCGTCGCGATAGGCCTGCATGCCGCGTTCGGTGCCGTGCACGATCACCGCCAGCGGCCAGCTGTCGCTGCCGTGCTCGTCATAGGCCTCGGGCACATAGGCGCAGTAGCTGAAACGCTGGTCCAGGCCGCAGGCGAACACTGTGGTCGCCCCGAAATCATAGGATGCCAGCCGCGTTCCATGCCCGTGCGGTCGCGCCATGATGCCCCCTTGTGCCTGTTTGACGGAAAGTGAGACATGTTTTTGTGATCATGAAAAGCACAATCTGACGAGTTTTCCTCACAGCGGCGATGTTCATGCTCAGGAAACGCAGCAGCCGGCCCAATTCGCAGAAATCGTGAGCCATCGCGCCGCCCGAACATTTCCCTGTCGCCGAAAACCGGCCGGCGCTTATGGTGGCGGCCCGGCCACATCGCCTGCGACCATGACCGACCCGAAGCCCAGCCTGGGCGAATGCCTGCGTGACCTGCGCCGCCGCAACGACTGGACCCTGGCCCAGGTCAGCGCCATGACCGGCCTTGCCGTCTCGACCCTGTCCAAGGTCGAGAACAACCAGATGTCGCTGACCTACGACAAGCTGCTGCAGCTGGCGCAGGGCATGAAGGTCGACATCGCCGAGCTGTTCGGCACCCGCGCCCCCGCCGGCTCGGCCGGTCGCGGCCGCCGCGCCCTCAGCCGCCAGGGCGAGGGCCGGGCGATCCAGACCCGGACCTACGACTACCTCTATGTCTGCGCCGAGCTGTCGCGGAAGAAGATGGTGCCGATGATCGGGCTGGTGCGGGCCCGGTCGATCGACGAGTTCGAGGACCTGATCCGCCATCCCGGCGAGGAGTACACCTATGTGCTGGAGGGCGAGCTGGACCTGCACACCGAGCTGTACGCCCCGACCCGGATGAAGGCCGGGGATTCGATCTATTTCGACAGCACCATGGGCCATGCCTATGTCAGCGTCGGCGACCGGCCGGCCCGGATCCTGTGCGTCTGCACCATGACCGAGCAGGACCTGACCGCCGCGGTGCTGGAGGCCGAGGGCATCGAGCCGCTGCCGGCTTGAGGACGCCAGCCAGGGACATGGCGATATAAAGATGTCTTTATATCAGCATTGACGCGCGCGCCCCGCCTGGGCACACTCCGCCGGTTCGTGGTTCTCCGGGCCCATTCGCGGGCGCCGGAGCTAAGAGGGAATCCGGTGAGCCGCAGGGCGATGCCGGAGCTGCCCCCGCAACTGTGAGCGGCGAGCCGAGGTCCATCTTGCGTCACTGAAGCCGGAAGGCTTCGGGAAGGCCGGACCGGAGCGACGACCCGCAAGCCAGGAGACCTGCCGCGAACACGCACGTCCCTGGGCGGGGTGTCCCGGTGGTTCGCCTGCGATCCTGCCGGCTGCTCGCCGTCGGGACATGCCGCACGCGTCCGCTCGGCCTTTGCCCCCAATCTTTGGGGTTCAAGCCGATGTCTTCCCTCTCTCTTCCCGTTGCCGCTCTCGGCACGCCGCGGATCGGTCCGCGCCGCGAGCTCAAGACCGCGCTCGAAAGCTTCTGGTCGGGCAAGTCCGACCAAGCCGCGCTGCTGGAGACGGCCGCCGCGCTGCGCGCCGCCAACTGGGCGCGCCAGCACGCGCTCGGCGTCACCGTCATCCCGTCGAACGACTTCTCCTTCTACGACCAGGTGCTGGACACCAGCGTCATGGTCGGGGCGATCCCCGCCGCCTATGGCTGGGCGGGCGGCCCGGTGCCGCTGACGACCTATTTCGCCATGGCCCGCGGGTCCCAGGCGGATGTCGGCGACGCCGCCTGCAGCCACGGTCCTGCCCATGGCCACGGCGTGCCGGCCCAGGAGATGACCAAGTGGTTCGACACCAACTACCACTACATGGTCCCTGAATTCGCCGAGGGGCAGCGCTTCGCCCTGTCCTCGCTGAAGCCGGTCGAGGAGGCCCGCGAGGCCAAGGCGCTGGGCTACCAGACGCGCCCGGTGCTGCTGGGCCCGGTCACCTTCCTCAAGCTCGGCAAGGGCGTGACGGACCCGCTGTCGCTGCTGGACGGCCTGCTGCCGGTCTATGCCGAAATGCTGCAGCGCCTGGCCGCCGAGGGGGCGGAGTGGGTGCAGATCGACGAGCCCTGCCTGGTGCTGGACCTCGACGACGCGGCCCGCGCCGCGCTGCGCCGCGCCTATGCCGCGCTGGCCCAGGCGGCGCCGTCGCTGAATCTGATGGTCGCGACCTATTTTGGCGGCCTCGGCGAGAACCTGTCGACAGCCGTGTCCCTGCCGGTGGCCGGGCTGCATCTCGACCTGGTGCGGGCGCCGAGCCAGCTGGCCGCCGCGATCGACAAGGCCCCGCGCGACCTGGTGCTGTCGCTGGGCGTGATCGACGGCCGCAACATCTGGCGCGCCGACCTGCCGGCGCTGCTGGGCTGGCTGGAGCCGATCGTGGCCGCCCGCGGCGCGGACCGGGTGCAGATCGCCCCATCCTGTTCGCTGCTGCACGTGCCGATCGACCTGGACCTCGAGGACGAGCTCGACGCCGATGTGTGCAGCTGGCTGGCCTTCGCCGTGCAGAAGATGGCCGAACTGTCGACCATCGGCCGCGCCCTGGCCCAGGGCCACGGGGCGGTGGCCGACGCGCTGGCGTCCTCCGCCGCGGCGTCCGCCGCGCGCCGGACGTCGCCGAAGGTGCATGACAGCGCGGTGGCCGGCCGCATGGCCGCGGTCACGGCGGCGATGGCCCGGCGCGGCAATGCCTTCACCACCCGGGCCGAGACCCAGCGCCGGCGCTTCGGACTGCCGCTGTTCCCGACCACCACCATCGGCTCGTTCCCGCAGACCGCCGAGGTGCGGAAGGCCCGCTCGGCGCATGCCAAGGGCGCGCTGACCGATGGGCAGTACGAGAGCTTCCTGAAGGAGGAGACGGCCCGCACCATCCGCTGGCAGGAGGAGATCGGCCTCGACGTGCTGGTGCATGGCGAGTTCGAGCGCAACGACATGGTGCAGTATTTCGGCGAGCAGCTGGCCGGCTTCACCTTCACGAGGCATGGCTGGGTGCAGTCCTACGGCTCGCGCTGCGTCCGCCCGCCGGTGCTCTACGGCGACGTGTCGCGCCCGCGCTCGATGACCGTGGGGTGGTGGAGCTATGCCCAGTCGCTGACCGGGAAGCCGGTCAAGGGTATGCTGACCGGGCCGGTCACCATCCTGAACTGGTCCTTCGTGCGCGACGACGTGCCCCGCAGCGAAGCTTGCCGGCAGATCGCCCTGGCGATCCGGGACGAGGTGCTGGACCTGGAGGAGGCCGGCGCCGCGATGATCCAGATCGACGAGGCGGCCCTGCGCGAGGGCCTGCCGCTGCGCCGGTCGGACTGGAAGGCCTATCTCGACTGGGCGGTGGAGAGCTTCCGCCTGTGCGCCTCCGGCGTCCGGGACGAGACCCAGATCCACACCCATATGTGCTATTCGGAGTTCAACCAGATCATCGACGCCATCGCCGCGATGGATGCCGACGTGATCTCGATCGAGACCTCCCGCTCCAAGATGGAGCTGCTCGACGCGTTCACGACCTACCGCTATCCCAACGAGATCGGGCCGGGCGTCTACGACATCCATTCGCCCCGTGTGCCGGAGGTCGAGGAGATCACGGCGCTGCTCCGGCTCGCCCGGCAGCGGCTGTCCGACCGGCAGATCTGGATCAACCCCGATTGCGGCCTGAAGACCCGCGGCTGGGCCGAGGTGCGGCCGGCCCTGGTCAACATGGTCGCCGCCGCGCGCGACCTGCGCCGGGTGGCCGCGGAATAGCGTCCCGCGCCTGGGACCGGGTAGCGGCGCCGGCCGCCACCCGCTTCCGCTCTCAGCCCGCCCGCGGCTTCGGCGGCTTCTTCCACAGCACGGCGCCGCCTTCCAGCCCGGCATCGTTCGAGGCGATGCTGACGCCCTTCGGCAGGTCGAAGTCGATACGCTTGGCGTTGCCGCCGCTGATATGCAACCGGTCCGGATGCATCAGGATCTCGACGATCTCCAGCATCCGCTGCACCCGCTTGTTCCAGCGCTTCTTGCCGACCTTCTCATAGGCGGCGTTGCCCAGATACTCGTCGTAGGTCTTGCCCTTGTTGGACAGCGGGTGATGCGCCAGCTCCAGATGCGGCGTCAGCTCGCCGTCGCGCAGCACCGCGGTGCCGACCCCGGTGCCGAGGGTGACGACCAGTTCGAGGCCGCGGCCGGTGGCCAGCGCCAGCCCCTGCATCTCGGCGTCGTTGATCATCCGCGCCGCCGGGCCGCCCAGCCGCTTCGACACCGCGTCGGCCAGGCCGAAGCCGGCCCAATCCTCGGTGCCAAGATTGGGGGCGGTGATCACCTTGCCGTTGCGCACCACGCCAGGAAAGCCGATGGCGATGCGGTCGAAGGCGGGCAGCGGCGCCACCAGCGCGGCCAGGGTGTCGAGGAACAGCTTCGGCGGGCAGGGATGCGGCGTCGGCACGCGCTGCCGGTCCGACCGCATCCGGCCGCGATCGTCGATGACCGCGGCCTTCAGCCCCGTCCCGCCGACGTCGATCGACAATATGCCGGGTTTCACGGGCGCTTCTCCCTCGTTTGTCTGCAGCACCATGGCGAGCGCCTTCCGCCAGCGTCAAGCCGCGTGGCCGCTCAGCCGCCGGCGTGGCTGGCGGCGACGCCGGTCTCGCCATCGACCAGGACGGTGAAATCGGCGCCTTCCCAGCGATCGCCGTCGCGCCAGCGGAAGGTGAAGCGGATCACCGTGCCGCTGGGCACTGCCGCGGTCGGCAGGTCGACGACGTGCAGGCCGAAGGCATTCGCCGCGGTGGCGTCGTCATGCGTCGTCGCCCAGCCGTCGATCGTCCAGTGCACGATGGCCGCGTCGGGCAGCTCGATCCGCAGCGCCTTGCCGGCCGGCAGGGCGCGCCGCTTCTGGTTGAAGCGCCAAGCGCGGAACGGCGCGACCACCTTGTCGACCTGGTAGCGCCGCACCGGCTGCGGTGGCAGGTCGAACACCCGGCCGTCGCGCAGCGACCGCAGCAGCTTGATGTGCTCGGAATGGGCCCAGACCAGCGGCATGGCGCTGCCCGAGGGGCGGCCGCGGACCAGTTCGCGCTCCGGGATGTCGTCGTCGTCCCACACCTGTTCCGGCAGCAGCCCGCCGTCGCCGGCCGACTGCTCCAGCGTCGCCAGCAGGGCCTTCGCCGCCGCCACCCGCCCGGCCGCCAGCTCGTAATGCGCGCGCTCGCCGGTCAAGAGCGGCCAGGGCCGGCCGATGCCGGTGCCGTCGAACGGGCCGCCATCGGCGTGTTCGCCATAGCCGTCGTCGTTGTAGCGGTACCAGACCGGACCCTGCGGCAGGTCGGCCTTCAACGTGGCGTCGATCGCCTTCACCGTGTCGACGATGCGCGGATCGTCAGCCGCGCGCAGGCCGAAGCGCACCAGCGCCAGGGCGTCGGGGCTGATCAGCAGGCTGGCCTTGCGCGCATCGTCCCCCGGCGGCCGGTTCTTGACCGGCACGAAGCCGTCCAGCGGCGAGGCCACGTCCGCCGTCTCCACCGGCGCGATCCGGACGTAGTAGCCCTTGAGGCCGAGCCGGGTGCAGATCGCGGTGCCCTCGGCGAAGGTCCAGCGCTCGACCTCGTCGTTCCACACATCCGCGGTCTCGCGGATATAGGCGGCCTCCGCCGCGCCGCCCGACGGCTCCAGGATGTCGGCCGCGGCCAGCAGCGCCGCGATCTCCACCGCCAGGGTGAACGGGGAATAGCCGGCATCCTCCTCCCAGCGGTCCTGGCCGGTGACCGGGCCGTTGCGCAGCACGAAGCTGGCGGCACGCCGCACCATCGGCACGAATCGCTCCAGCTCGGCGTCGGTGAGGTGCCCGCCGCGGCGCAGCATGTCGGCCAAGAGGATCGGGAAGGCGCATTCGTCCATCTGCACCCCGTCCCAATAGGGCGCGCCGTCGAGCCAGACATTCTGCGACCAGTGGCCGTCCGCCTCCTGGATCACCTCGAGGTAGCCCAGGATCGCCTTGGCCTCTTCCACCGCGCCGGCGGCGAGGAAGCCGCCCGCGGTCTCGACTAGGTCGCGCGGCCAGACCAAATGGTAGCCGCCGAGATCCTCGTCGCCCTTGTTGAAGCCCCAAGGGATCGACAGGCTGGCGATCACCGCGCCGGCGAAGCCGAACGGCCGATGGGCGGCCAGGACCGACGTGCTGGTGCGGTAGGCGTTGGGGCCGGAGCCGGCGATGCCGTCCAGCGGCACCAGCCCCGCCTGCCAGCCGCGCCAGGCCTCGACATAGGGGTCGTGCGAGGCGTCGAAGCCGTTCTGCAGGCTGGCCAGCGCATGGTGCGCCGCCTCCTCCGGCCGCACGCCGAAGCCCAGCGCCAGCAGGATCTTGCCGTCGCCGGCCGCCGCCAGGTCGAACTCCCCGGTCAGGGCGACATTGCCATCCTCGGCCCGACGATAGGCCTGGTTCAGCTCGCCACGCTCCGACAGCTCACGCCAGCCATCCGACACGCCGACATAGCCGACCGAGCGGGCGCGCCACGGCACCGAGGCGACCAGGGCCAGCGACACGCCGTTGGTACCGCGGGCGAACAGCATCGGCGTGCCCTTGTAGTCCTCGACCCAGCCGGTGTTGTCGGCGCCGGCATTGACCAGGTGCGGCGCCAGCAGCGCGAACAGCCGGTGGTCGGCCCGCTCACCCTCATGCACGGTGAAGCTGATCTGCTGCAGCAGCACCGGCCGGCGCGGGTCGGTCAGCACCGTCTTCTCGATGCGGTAGCGGCCGTCCTCCGAGGTGTTGACCAGATGGAAGGCCGGCACCCCGGCCTCGATCATCCGGATCTCCGACCGCGTGGCGCGCTTCTCTTCCGAGAAATAGCCGTCGGGCCCGGTGACGATCAGCCCGAGGTCGCGGACGCAGGCGGTGTCGATTCGCGGGAAGTAGACCTCGTTGAGCACGCCGTGGCTGAGCGTGAACCAGATCCGGCTGGCCCCGGTCAGGGCGGTGCCGACGCCGGCCTTGGCGCTGGACGTCCACCGGGCCGGGCCGCCGGGCGCGCCCGGCGGCGTCTGGTCGTCTCGGTCCATTGCGTATCCTCCCTCGGCGCCCGATCGCCGCATCCCCTGTCATTCAGACTCGAAACCGGCGCGATGCGGGCGCACCATCGACGCGTTGATGTGCTGCTAGGCTAGCACCACCGCACCGGAAGAGAACGAAGAGGATCGAGGGTATGCAGCTCGGGGTGATCGGACTGGGCCGCATGGGCGGCAATATCGCGCGGCGGCTGATGCGCGCGGGCCACCAATGCGTTGTCTTCGACCGCAGCGCCGACGCCGTGAAGGCGCTGGCCGGTGACGGCGCGACGCCGGCGACGGACCTGAAGACCCTGGTGGCGGGGCTGACCGCGCCGCGCGCGGTCTGGGTGATGCTGCCCGCCGGCGGGCCGACCGAGGACACGGTGAACGCGCTGGCCGGCCTGCTGAGCCCCGGCGACATCATCATCGACGGCGGCAACAGCTTCTACAAGGACGACATCCGCCGCGCCGCCACGCTGGAGCCGAAGGACCTGCACTATGTCGACGTCGGCACCTCCGGCGGCGTCTGGGGGCTGGAGCGCGGCTACTGCATGATGATCGGCGGCACCAAGGCCGCGGTCGACCATCTCGATCCGATCTTCTCGGCGCTGGCGCCGGGCATCGGCACGGTCGAGCGCACGCCGGGCCGCGACGGGCGCGATCCGCGCGCCGAGCAGGGCTACATCCATGCCGGGCCGGCCGGTGCCGGGCACTTCGTCAAGATGGTGCACAACGGCATCGAATACGGGCTGATGCAGGCCTATGCCGAGGGCTTCGACATCCTGAAGAACAAGGATTCGACCGAGCTGCCGGAGGCGGAGCGCTATACCCTCGACGTCGCCGACGTCGCCGAGGTGTGGCGCCGCGGCAGCGTGGTGTCGTCCTGGCTGCTCGACCTTAGCGCCATGGCGCTGGCCGAGAATGAGAGCCTGTCGAACTACACCGGCTCGGTCGCCGATTCGGGCGAAGGCCGCTGGACCATCATGGCGGCACTGGAGGAGGCGGTGCCGGTCGACGTGCTGTCGACCGCGCTGTACGCCCGGTTCCGGTCGCGCCAGGAGCACACCTTCGGCGAGAAGCTGCTGTCGGCCATGCGCAACAAATTCGGCGGCCATATCGAGCGGCCGGCGGGCGGCTGATCCATGGCTGCGCTGATCTCTCCCGCCTTCGAGAAGCCGGCCGGCACCCCGGCCGCGCCGCCCTGCACCTTCGTCATCTTCGGCGCCTCGGGCGACCTGACCGGGCGCCTGCTGACCCCGGCCCTCTATCATCTGATGCGCGAGGGGCTGCTCGACCCCGGCTTCGAGATCCTCGGGGTCGACCGGGTCGAGAACAACGACGAGGGCTTCCGCAAGACCCTGGGCGAGGCCCTGCACACGCTGGGCGCCGACGCCCAGAGCGGCATCGACGAGGATGCCTGGGGCCGCCTGGCCGCCGGCATCCACTACCTCACCGGCGACTTCGCCGACCCCACGACCTATGAGGGGCTGGCAGCGCATCTGGCCGGGCGCGACAAGGCCACCGGCCACGCCAACGCCATCTTCTACCTGGCGGTGGCGCCGCGCTTCTTCGCCCCGATCGCCACCGCGCTGTCCTCTGCCGGCCTGCTGCAGGAGAGCGACACCGCCTTCCGCCGGCTGGTGGTGGAGAAGCCGTTCGGCACCGACCTCGCCTCCGCCCGCGATCTCAACGCCAAGCTGCTGGCGGTGGCGTCGGAGAAGCAGATCTACCGGATCGACCACTATCTCGGGAAGGAGACGGTCCAGAACATCATGGCCTTCCGGTTCGGCAACGGCATCTTCGAGCCGATCTGGAACCGGGACCATATCGAGCATGTCCAGATCACCGCGGCCGAGACGGTGGGGGTGGAGCGGCGCGGCCGCTTCTACGACGGCACCGGCGCCCTGCGCGACATGGTGCCGAACCACCTGTTCCAGCTGCTGTCCATGGTGGCGATGGAGGCCCCGAACTCCTTCGACGCCGACGCGGTGCGCACCGAGAAGGCCAAGGTGGTCGAGGCGGTGCGCAACCTGACGCCGGAGGACGCGGCCCGGGTGGTGGTGCGCGGCCAGTACGACGCCGGCACCGTGCTGGGCAAGCCCCGCGCCGCCTACCGGCAGGAGCCGGATGTGGCGCCGGACAGCCGCACCGAGACCTTCGTCGCGATGAAGCTGGCGATCGACAACTGGCGCTGGTCCGGCGTGCCGTTCTACCTGCGCACCGGCAAGTCGCTGGCGGTGCGGCGGACCGAGATCGCGATCCAGTTCAAGAAGGCGCCGGCGGTGCTGTTCCGCGACGCGGTCAACGCCCCGACGCCGAACCTGCTGGTGATCAGCATCCAGCCGGACGAGGCCATTTCGCTGCGCTTCGCCGCCAAGGTGCCGGGGCGCGAGATGCGGCTGGGCCAGGTCGAGATGGATTTCCGCTACGCCGAGCACTTCAAGGCGGAGCCGCAGACCGGGTACGAGACGCTGATCTATGACTGCCTGACCGGTGACCCGACCCTGTTCCAGCGGGCCGATAACATCGAGGCCGGCTGGTTCGAGGTGCAGGCGATCCAGAACCTGTGGGCCGGCCTGACCACCCCGCCGGACCTCTATCCGGCCGGCAGCGACGGCCCGGCCTGCGCCGATGAGCTGCTGGAGCGCGACGGGTACCAATGGCTGCCGCTGAACTGACCCCGGCCAGGCCCGCCGCCGGGCGCATCGCCCTGCTGATCTCCGACGTCGACGGCACGCTGGCCGACCCGGACAAGGTGGTGACCCCGGCGTCGGTGGCGGCCGTGGCCCGGCTGCGCGACGCCGGCATCGGCTTCTCGATCGTCTCCAGCCGGCCGCCGCGCGGCCTTTCGGGGCTGATCGGGCAGCTGGGCCTGACCGTGCCGCTGGGCGGCTTCAACGGCGGCACCATCTTCCGGCCGGACATGAGCGTGGTGTCGGCGCTGACGGTGCCGGAGGCGGCGGCGCGGCTGGCGCTGGAGACGCTGCGCCGCTTCGGCGCCGACCCCTGGGTGTTCGCCGACAACCAGTGGATCGCGACCGATCCGGACGGCGAGTATGTCCCTCTGGAACGGCGCACGGTGGGGTTCGACCCGACCATCGTCGCCGATCTCGACCCCTATCTCGACCGTGCCGGCAAGATCGTCGGCGCCTCCGGCGATTTCGACAGGCTGGCGCGCTGCGAGGCGGAACTGCAGGGCCTGCTCGGCGGCAGCGCCATCGCCGGCCGGTCGCAGCGCTACTACCTCGACATCAACCATCCCGAGGCCGACAAGGGCCACGCGGTCGGCCGCATCGCCGCCGCGGTGGGGCTGGACCCGTCGGAGGTCGCGGTGATCGGCGACGCCGCGAACGACATGCCGATGTTCCGCGCCGCCGGCCTGTCGATCGCCATGGGCAACGCCATCGACGAGGCCAAGGCGCTGGCCGATGTCGTCACCGCCAGCAACGCCGAGGACGGCTTCGCCCAGGCCGTGGACCGCTTCGTGCTGCCGCGGGGGCGGCGAGTCGAGTAGGTTGGGTTCGCGTCGCGAACCCAACGACGACCTCACCGGAAACGCCGACAGGGCAAATGCAGGAGGCGGATGTGCTGCGGGTCTATTGCGACCCAATGACGGCACAGAGGACGGTCGCTATTGGATCCTGCTGTACGATGGCAAGCCACTTGAGGACCAAGTGGCCCAACTCGGCCTGAAGGAGGGCGATCGCATTCTCCTCTATCAGGAAGAGGATTTTGAGATCGAGGCCACCTTACTGTTCAAGCAGACCCACGCCTATTTTCTCGGGGAACAGCTCTGCGCCCTTGTCGACGACAGCACCTTCCGGAGGCTCTGACGGGCGGCAGGAAAATTTCAGAGCAATGCCGCGCTCTCTTTCTCTGTCAAGCCGGGCAATGACAGGAAGAGGTGAGCAGTTGGGTTCGCCAACGCGAACCCAACCTACGTCTTGGGGATCCCGCTCTCACCCAGATCCCAGAACAGCCCGGTCATGATCTGCAGCCCCTCGCGCGCGATCGGGGCCAGCAGGTGCTCGTCCGGACCGTGCTGGCGGCAGCCGCCATAGGAATGCGGCACCCAGATCGTCGCCAGGCCCAGCGTGTCGGTGAACACCTCGTTCGGCAGCGACCCGCCGACATTGGGCAGCACCATCGGCGCCGTGCCCACGGTCGCGGCGATCGAGGCGGCGGCCCAGCGCGCCCAGGGGTCGTCGGGGTCGAGCCGCGTCGCCATCATCGGCGTGCCCGACTCGGTCACCACGATGCCATGGATGCCCTGCGCCTCGAGATGACGGGAGATGGTACCGGGCAGGTCCGACACATCGGTGCCGACGACGAAGCGCAGCTGGCAATGCGCCCGCGCCGCCGGCGGGATCGCGTTCAGCGGTGCCGCCGGGTTGCCGGTGGTGAAGGCCAAGACCTCCAGCGCGTTCCAGCCGAACACGCGCTCGGCCGGGCTCAGCCCCGGCTCGCCCCAGCCTTCCGCCAGCGTCTCGCCCTCGGCGTCCCGTTCGATCGGGATGCCGGCCAGGGCGCGGCGCACCGAGTCCGGAATCGCCGGCGGCCGCAGCCTCGGCACCCGGATGGCGCCGCGGGCATCGACCAGCGCGGCGACGGCGTTGGCGATGATGGTGCCGGGGTTTGGCAGCAGCCCGCCCCAGTTGCCGGAATGGTGGCTGCCCTCGCGCAGCGCCAGGGCCAGGTCGAAATTGATCACGCCGCGGGTGCCCAGCGCGATCATCGGCCGGGCGCGGTCGAGCCGCGGCCCGTCCGACGCGATCAGCACGTCCGCGGCCAGCAGGTCGCGATGCGCGGCGCAGATGGCGTCGAGCCCGGGCGACCCGATCTCCTCGCTGGTCTCGACCAGGAAGGCCATGTTGAAGCCGAGGCGCCCGCCCCGCGCGGCCATCACCTGCTCGATCGCGGCGATGTTGATCGAGTGCTGGCCCTTGTTGTCGGCGGTGCCGCGGCCGTACCAGCGGTCGCCCTCGACCGTGATCCGCCAGGGGTCGAGCCCCGACCGCCACTGCGCCGGCTCGCCCAGCACCACATCGCCATGGCCGTAGCACAGCACCCCGGGCAGGCCGTCGCCCTCCTGCCGCCGGGCGATCAGCGCCGGGGCGTCGGGCGCCGCCGGGTTGGGCACGACGTGCAGGGCGAAGCCGAGCCGGGCCAAAGTGGGCCCGATCTCCTGTTCGAGATAGGCGGCCAGGGGCGCACGGTCGGCAGCCTGGCTTTCGGTGCGGAAGCCGATACGGCGGTCGAGATCGGCACGGTAGCCGCCCTCGTCGAAATAGCGCGCCGCCCCGGCGATCGCCCGGTCCCGTGACATGCCCTGCCCTCCGCTGCTGGCCGGGCGCTCACGGCCCGGCCCCCATTGGTCGCAAATGCCGGACGGGCCGCCAAGCCCCTGCGGCGTTCTCACACCTCAACCGTTGAAGCGCGGCCTATCCCTTCGCCGGCCCGCTGCCGGTGGCCGCGATCGCTGCGGCGGCCAGGGCCGGATCGACCTCGCCGCCGTCATGGCTGCGCACGATGACGTCGCGCCGGGCCAGATGGATGCCGGCGGCGTCGAACTCCTCGAGGATGCGCTGGTACAGCTGGCGGCGGATCATGAACTGCTCGCCCGGCCGCGACATGAACTTGATGCCGACCACCATGTTGAACTCTTCGATCTGGCGCACGCCCTGGGACTTCGGCGCGTCGAGCAGATGCGGGCCCAGCACCGGATCGGCCGCGATCTCGGCGCCGATCTTCTTCACGATCTTCTTCACCTGGTCGACATCGGTGTCGAACGGCACCCGGAACTCCATCTTCATCACCACCCAGTCGCGGCTGAGGTTGGTCATGGCCCGGGCCTCGCCGAACGGCACGGTCTGCAGCGCGCCGCGCTGGTGGCGCAGCTTGAGCGAGCGGATCGAGATCGCCTCGACCGTGCCCTTGAGGTTGCCGATCTCGACATATTCGCCGATACGGAACGCGTCCTCGAGCAGGAAGAAGGCGCCGGAGACGATGTCCTTGACCAGGGTCTGGGCGCCGAAGCCGATGGCCAGGCCGATCACCCCGGCGCCGGCCAGGAGCGGCCCGATATCGATGCCGAGCGAGGACAGCACCACCAGGATCGCGATGGTCAGCAGGGTGATGAAATAGGCGTTGCGGAACAGCGGCAGCAGGGTCTTCAGCCGCGCCTGGCGCACCACGTCGGAATGCGACATGGCGGTGGTCGACCGGCTGAGCCGATGGTCGATCAGCGCCCGACCGAGATGCCACAAGAGGTCGACCACGATCAGCGTCAGCACGATGCGCAGCGCGCCGCGCAGCACCATGGCGCCCGGCTCCTCCGCCGCCATCATCGCCTGCATCGATTCGAAGCCCCAGCGCCGGGCCAGGAAGGCCAACGCGCCCAGCAGGACCACCGCCTGCGACACCCGCTCGACCAGCATGGCCAGCGGCTTGTCCTTGCCCTCGATCGATTCCGGCGAGGCCACCGACCGCGCCGCCTCGCGGATCTGGCGCAGGCCCCAGGGCAGCAGCGCGACCACGAAGACGGTCATGGCCAGGCGCACGGCGCCGAGCGCGACGAGGACGGCGACCACCACCATCGCCACGGTGACCACCCAGCGGCCGAGATCGTGCCGGATCCCCGCCCCTTCGGCCGGCGCGGCCGCCCAGGCCCGGCGGCGCCAGGTGAAGGCGACGACCAGGCAAAGCACGACGAACGAGGTCAGCTCGCGGATCAGCAGCGCCGCATCCTCCGGCGCGTCCAACCGCCGCATCAGCCGGGCCAGGAAGACGCCGCCGATCATCACCGTCGGGATCGCCACCAGCCAATGGATGGCCGCGGGGATCATCCGCTCGTCGATCGCGATCAGCCGCAGGTCCGGCCGGCCGGGAGCCAGGCCCAGCCGCAGCACCGCCAGCGCGAGACGGGCGACCAGCACCGTCGCCAGCAGGGCCACGACCAGCAGTTCGAAGCCCTTCGGCCAGGAGAAGGCGAGGAAGATGCCGAGACTGCCGATGCCGAAGGCGACGACATCGCCGACGGCGAAGACCAGCCGCGCGGCGAACACCGCGAGATGCTCACCGATCGCGGCCCCGGGCGCATGGATCAGCCGGCGCCGGATCGACCCGGTCAGGCGGCGGAACAGGAATTCGACCAGGATGCCGACGCCGACGAAGGCGGCCACGGCCAGGACCAGGCCGAGCACGCCGATCATCGCCAGGGCGGCGGCGAGCTTGGCCCCGACCCCGGCCATGATGCCCGGCAGGTCGCGCGCGGTCTCGGCATACCATTGCAGCTTGGTGCGGGTGCGGTCCCGCATCATGTCGATCTCGTCGGTCTCCATCGACCCCGGCATCGGCGCCGGCGCCACCGCGGCGGGCTGGGCCTGCTGCTGCTGGGCCAGCCAGCCCTGGACCTGGGGGTTGCGCAGCAGGTCGAGCAGCTGCTGCACCGGCGCGGGCGGGGCCTGCTCGGTCGTCGGCGCCGGCGCCGCGGGTGTCGCCTGCTGCGCCCATGCCCCCGCCGCGCCGAGCTGAAGCAGCACGGCGACCACAACCCCCGAAAGCCAGCGCATCCCGCCCCTCCCCGCCATTGCCCGCATGCTGTCCCGCAGCGCGCCCCGTGGCAACGGGCTTTGCAGGAAACCGGCCCTTATCGCCCCGGGCGGGCCAGCCGCCGTTCCAGCGCCACCGCCGCCAGGGCGATCGGATAGCACAGGGCGAAGTAGAACAGGGCGACGAAGCCGTAGGTGCGGGCGGAATCGAAGGTGGCGTTGACGATGATGGTGCCGGCCTTGGTCAGTTCGACGAAGCCGATCACCGAGGCCAGCGCCGTGCCCTTCACCACCTGGACCAGGAAGCCGACGGTCGGCGCCACCGCCACCCGCAGCGCCTGCGGCAGCACCACCAGGCGCAGTTGCTGCGGCCAGGTCAGGGCCAGGGCCCGCGCCGCCTCCCACTGGCCGCGCGGCACGCTGTCGATGGCGCCGCGCCAGATCTCGGCCAGGAAGGCGGCGGCGTAGAGGGTCAGGGCGATCGCCGCGGCGGCCAGGGGCGGCAGGTCGAGGCCGACCAGCGCCAGGCCGAAGAAGCACAGGAACAGCTGGATCAAGAGCGGCGTGCCCTGGAACAGCTGGACATACAGCTTGGCCAGCCGCTGCGCCCAGCGCCGGTGCGACAGGCGCAGCAGCAGGATGCCGGCGCCGGCCAGGAAGCCGCCGAGGAAGGCGATCAGGCTGAGGGCCACGGTCCAGCGCGCCGCCAGCAGCAGGTTGCGCAGGATGTCCCAGGTGGTGAAGCCGGTCATGCCGGCACCTGGCGATGGCGGAACAGCCGCCGCGCGACGAGGTCCGACAGCCGGCGCAGGCCGATGGAGAGCAGCAGGTAGATCGCGCCGACCGTCAGATAGGTCTCGAAGCTGAGGAAGGTGCGGGACTGGATGAAGCTGCCGGCGAAGGTCAGTTCGGGCACCGCGATCTGCGACACGATCGAGGAGCCGAGCATGATGATCACGAACTGGCTTGCCAGGGACGGATACACCTTCTCCAGCGCCGGGATCAGGATCACCAGCCGGAAGGTGCGCCAGCGCGACAGGCCGAGGCTGGCCCCGGCCTCCCACAATCCGCGGCCGACCCCGTCCAGCCCGGCGCGCACGATCTCGGTGGCGTAGCCGCCGAGGTTGACGATCATGGCCAGCACCGCCGCCTCCAGGCTGCCCAGCCGGATCCCCAGCCGCGGCAGGCCGAAGAACACGAAGAACAGCTGGACGATAAAGGGCGTGTTGCGGATCAGCTCGACATAGGCGCCGACCGCGATCCGCACGGGCGCATGGCCCGAGCGGCGGCCGAGGGCGCCGAGCACGCCCAGCACCAGCCCGCCGGCGATGGCGATCAGGGTCAGCAGGATGGTCAGGCCGATCCCGCGCAGGATCAGCCCGCCATAGCCGAGCAGGTCGGCGAAGTGGAAGGTCAAGGGGCCGGGGCCTTTGCGGTCAGACCGGCAGGTCGCCCGGCAGCGGGGCGCCGAGCCACTTCTTGCTGATCGCCTCCAGCCGCCCGTCCTGCTTCGCCGCGGCGATGATGGCGTTGACCTTGGCCTGCAGCTTCGGCTCGCCCTTGTTCAGGCCGATGAAGCACGGCGACTGGCTGAGGATGAATTTCGGCTCCGGCTTCACATCCGGGTCGCGCGCCAGGATCGCGGCGGCGACGACGTTGCCGGTGGCGATCAGCTGGGTCTGGCCCGACAGGAAGGCGGCGATGGTGGTGTTGTTGTCCTCGAAGCGCTGGATGTCGGCATCCGCCGGCGCGACCTTCGAGATCGCCAGGTCCTCCAGCGCGCCGCGGGTGACGCCGATGGTCTTGCCCGAGAGGTCCTCGGCCTTCGCCACCGCCGCGTCGGCCGGGCCGAACACGCCGGAGAAGAACGGGGCGTAGGCGCTGGTGAAGTCGATCACCTTCTCGCGGTCGGCGTTGCGGCCGAGGCTGGAGATGATCAGGTCGACCTTGTGGGTCTGAAGATAGGGCACCCGGTTTGCACTGGTGACGGGCACCAGTTCGACCGCCACGCCCAAATCCTGGGCAATCAGATTGGCCATGTCGATGTCGTAGCCCTGCGGCTGCAGGTCGGGCCCGGCCGAGCCGAAGGGCGGGAAATCCTGCGGCACGGCGATGCGGATCACCTTGGCGGCCAGCACGTCGTCCAGCCCGTCCGCCGCCGCCGGCAGCGCCATCGCCGCCAGCCCGGCCGCGACCACCAGGCCCAGCAGCCCCCGTCCCCAATCCACCAGCGCCATCCGACTGTTTCCATCCGTGCCGGCGCGCCCGCCGCGCCCATCGGGTCCCGGGTCAGCAAGCGGCGTGCCAGAAGCGATCGGGCGGGATTGATGCTCGCGGAACCATGTCGCAGGCTGGCGGCAGGAGAGTCGGCGGAGCGGGCCATGGACAGCGTTGCAACCAACCCGCAGGTCTATCTGCACATCCGGGTCATCATCGGCATCGTGCTGGGCCTGTGCATCACCCGGCTGCTGACCGGCTTCGCCCGGCTGGTCCAGCATCCGGGGCGGCAGCGGGTCTATCCGGTCCATCTCGGCTGGGCCCTGTCGCTGCTGCTGGCCGTGGCCCATTTCTGGTGGTGGGAGTTCCGCTTCGCGGTCGCCAGCTGGACCTTCGGCCTGTACCTGTTCATCATCTTCTACGCGGCGCTGTTCTTCCTGCTCTGCGTCCTGCTGTTCCCCGACGACCTGACCGACTATGCCGGCTACGAGGACTATTTCCTGTCCCGCCGGAAATGGTTCTTCGGCATCCTCGCCCTGACCTTCGTGGTCGACGTCTTCGACACGCTGCTAAAGGGGGCGGACTACCTGCGCGGCTTCGGCTATGAATACGAGCTCCGGATCTCCGGCTATCTGCTGCTGTGCGGCATTGCCATCGCCACGCGCAACCGGTTGTTCCATCTCGTCTTCATGGTCGCGAACATCGCCTATCAGCTGTCCTGGATCCTGCGCCTCTACGACACGCTGGGGTGAGCCGCGGGCGAGGCGGCAGCCGCGCCGGGCAACATTCCGTTACACCTCCGGCCTTGCCCCCGGGCGGCGGAGGGGACTAGGCAAGGGCTGGATCCACTGCCGGGCCCGGTCCTTGGTCACGCTGCTGTACGTCCTCGCCTTCCTCTGCCCGCCGCTCGCCGTCTATCTCGACATCGGGGCGGGGCCGGAGCTGCGGCTGAACATCATCCTGACGATCCTGGGCTGGATCCCGGGCATCATCCACGCGCTCTACATCCTCTCGATCCACCCGCCGCATTGAAACGCCCGCCGCTTTCCCTTCGGCCGTCATTCCCGCGAAAGCGGGAATCTCTCGCCGGTGAGAGCGTCACGAGATCCCGCTTTCGCGGGATGAGGGTGGGGGGAGGGCCCCAGGCTGCCGCCTCACTCCGCCGCCGGGACCAGCTCCGGCTCCGCGACCGGCACGGTGCGCGACAGGAAGCCGAACACCACCACGGCCGAGACCACGGTGATGGCGGCCAGCACGAACAGCAGGCCGTGGAACGCGTCGCCATAGGCCTGAACCAGCAGGGCCGGCCCGGCCTGCGGCAGGGTCGCCGCGGCCTGGGCCAGGTCGCCCATCGCCAGCCGCTGGGCCGCCAGGGTCAGCGTCGCCGGGTCGACCGGGCCGGACACCGTCGCCAGGCCGGTCCTGACGAAGCCGGCCAGGATGGCGCCGACCACCGCCAGGGCGATGCCTTCGCCGGCCACGCGGGTGGTGCTGAAGATGCCGGCGGCCATGCCGGCGCGCTCCTTCGGCACCACGCTGACCGCCAGCGCGTCCATCAGGCCCCAGGGCAGGCTGATACCGAGGCCGATCACCAGCAGCGGCGGCACCATCGCAGCCGCGGCCATGCCCGGCGGCACCTGGGACAGCAGCACCAGCCCGGCGGCGGTGACCAGCAGCCCGGCGCCGCACAGCACGCCGGCGGAGAACCAGCGGGTCAGCAGCGCCGCCAGCATCGGCACCACCAGCATCGGCCCGCACAGCGCCATCATCATCCAGCCGGCGCCGACGCCGCCCCAGCCCTCGATGCCGACGAAGCGCAGCGGCAGCAGGATCAGCAGCACCACGAAGGAATAGGCCGGCGCCGCAGCCAGCAGCTGGACGCCGACGAAACGCGGAAAGCGGAACAGCGTCAGGTCCAGCATCGGCCGCGCCGCCCGGGTCTCGATCCGGATGAACAAGGCCGCCAGGGCCACGGTCCCGGCCAGCAGGCCGACCACCCAGGCGCTGCCCCAACCCTCTTCCGGTGCCAGCAGCACGGCATAGGTCAGCAGCGACAGGGCGGTGGTGAAGCTGGCGGCGCCCGGCCAGTCCAGCCCGGCGGCGCCGGGGTCGCGCGATTCGCGCATGAAACGCCAGCCGAAGCCGAAGGCGATGGCGCTGAGCACGGCGGTGCCGAGGAAGATCGCCTGCCAGCCCACGGTCTCGACCAGCAGGCCGGACAGCAGCGGGCCGAAGGCCAGGCCGATTCCGAAGGTGGTGCCGATCAGGCTGAAGGCGCGGGTCCGGGCCTGGCCGTCGAATTCCTGCGCCAGCGCCGCGAGGCCGGCGGAGAAGGCGCCGGCGCCGGCGCCGCCCTGCAGCGCCCGCAGCAGGTCGAGCACCAGCAGGTCGTGCACCACCGTCAGGGCCAGCGAGGCCAGCAGGAACACCGCCTGGCCGATCAGGAACAGCCGCTTGCGGCCGTAGCCGTCGGCCAGCGCGCCCGCGATCATCAGCGAGCTGCCGAAGCACAGCATGAAGGCGTTGGTGATCCAGTTCAGCGCGATCGGGTCGCCGCCCAGCGATCGGGCGATGGCGGGCATCGCCACGGCCGGTCCGGTGAAGTTGAACGGCAGGGCCAGCAGCGACAGGCACACGGCGGCCAGCACCAGCAGCTTCTCCATCCGGCCATGGCCGGCGGAAGACGCGGACGGCGCCGCCGCGGAATCAGGATTCCGGGGCATGGGCAACTCTGATGTGAGGGGGCCGCGTTCCCTCGCGGCGTTGCATGAAAGATAATCCGGCCGTAATGATCGCCCAACCGGCACAAATTCCGCTGTGAACGGAATTCCAGTCCGCAATCGGGATCTTGCAATGGACAACCTGAACGGCCTGGCCGCCTTCGTCCGCGCCGCCGAGACCCGCAGCTTCGTCGCCGCCGGCCGCCTGCTCGGCATCTCCGCCTCGGCAGTGGGAAAGAGCGTGGTGAGGCTGGAGGAGCGGCTGGGCGCCCGGCTGTTCCACCGCAGCACCCGGCGGATCACCCTGACCGCGGAAGGCGCGCTGTTCTACGAACGCTGCCAGCGCATCCTGGGCGACGTGGCCGACGCCGAGGCCGAGCTGCAGCACGCCATGGAGACGCCGCGCGGCCGGCTGCGGGTCAGCGTGCCGGCGGCCCTCCACCACCTGGTGGTGCCGGTGCTGCCGGAGTTCATGCGGCTCTATCCCGAGATCGAGCTGGACCTCGACTTCAACGACCACATGGTCGACGTCATCGCCGAGGGGCTGGACGCGGTGATCCGCAGCGGCACGCTGACCGATTCCCGGCTGATGGCCCGGCGGGTCGGGCCGTTCCGCTTCCACATCGTCGGGTCGCCCGACTATCTCGAGCGGCGCGGCGTGCCGCAGCACCCGGCCGATCTCGAGCACCATGCCTGCCTGCGCTACAAATACCCGACCGCCGGCACGCTGCAGGAATGGGGCCTGCGGACCGACCCGGCGACCCCGCCCTGGCGACTGCCGGCGACCCTGGTGTGCAACAGCGCCGAGGCGCTGATCTCCGGCGCCCAGCGCGGGCTGGGCCTGATCTACATGGCGGATTTCGCGCTGCGCGACACGCTGGCGAGCGGGGCGCTGCGCCCGGTGCTGGAGCCCTATGAGGCGGCGCCGGGCGTGTTCTGGCTGCTGTGGCCGTCCAGCCGCCACCTGTCGCCGAAGCTGCGGGCCTTCGTCGACTTCATGTGCACGAGGCTGATCCCGGCCCCGGAGGGCTGAGCCGCCCGGTCGCCGGCTAAAGCACCATATCCGCCGCGACCAGGCCGATCGTGCCGGTCAGGACGACGGTGAAGTCGGCGACGCCGTCGCCGTTCACGTCGCCGTTGACCGCGGTCAGGCCGCCGCCGCTGACGGCTTGCAACTGGCCGGCCACGCCGGTGAAGGCGCCGGCGCCGATGAAGGCGAACGCCTGGTCGCCGGGCACCGCGGTGCTGGCGTCGATCGCCGAGAGGTCGATCCTGTCGCCCTGGGCATGGCTGAAGTCGCTGATCCGGTCGCCGGAGCCACCCACGCCGGTGTCGCCCGCGGCGAACACGAACCGGTCGGCCCCGGCGCCGCCCGCGAGGAGGTCCCGCCCGGCATCGCCGTGCAGGATGTCGGCCCCGGCGCCGCCCGCCAGCCCGTCATCGCCGAGGCCGCCGGCCAGGGTCAGCCCGATCCGACCGGCCGCCAGGCCCCCGGCGTTGATCCCGTCATTGCCGGCGCCGCCGTCGATGACCAGCCGGTCGCCGGTTTCCGAATGCGTGATCGCGACCACGGCCTTGAGGCCGCCAACGCCGATGCTGGCGGACGAGGACGCGACGGTGACCCGGTCGGCGCCCGCGGTGCCGTCCACCGCCACCGTGTCGGCCTGGCCGTCGCCGGCCGCCGGGTTCGACCCGGCCAGATCGACCCCGACCCGGATGATGTCGGTCCCGGTCAGGTCGTGGACATGGATGGTGTCGGCCCCGCCGAGCGTCTTGATCTGGAGGCGTTCGACGCCGTTCAGGTCCAGGGTCACGGACGCCACGTCGCGGACCAGGGTCGCCCGTGCGCCATTGGCCGAGATGTCGAGAATCTCGTTGACGGCGGCACCGAGGAAGCTGAGGTCGTCGGTGCCGTCCTGACCCTCGACGATGTCGTTGCCGTCGCCCGGCGCCCAGGCGAAGGTGTCGTTGCCGGCGCCCAGCAGGGCAAAGTCGCTGCCGCCGCCACCGATCACGACATCGTTGCCGTCGCCGCCCTGCACCAGGTCGGACACGGCGCCGTCGATCAGGATGTCGTCGCCGGCGCCGCCGTCGAACCTCAGGATGAGCGGCGACGTGGTCACCGCCCGCGCGTCGATCCGGTCGTTGCCGCCCAAGCCGTTGATCGTCAGCTGGTCGACGAAGTCGACATGGTCGACCACCAGCTGCGCCGCCAGTCCGGTCGCCACCACCTGCGTGCCGGACTGGGTCAGGGTCACGGTGTCGGCGACGGCCGAGCCGTTCAGGATCACCGTATCCGCCTGGGCGTCCCCCGCCCCGCCGTTCAGCACGCCTTCCAGGTCGACGGTCACCCGGGTCACGTCGGTGCCGGTCAGGTCGTTGACGGTGATGTGGTCGGCCCCGCCCAGCGCATGGAATTCGATGTGCTCGACATCGTTCAGATCCATGGTGATGGCGGCCACGTCGCGGAAGAACCGCGCCCGTCCGCCATTGGCCGAGATATCGATGTTCTCGCTGATGTTCGCGCCGGCGAAGTCGAGCGTGTCGGTGCCGGCCTGGCCCTCGATCGTGTCGTTGTCATCGCCCGGCGACCAGCCGAAGACATCGTCGCCGGCCCCCATCAGGGCGACATCGTTGCCGTCCCCGCCGGTGACCTGATCGCCACCGACGCTGCCGATCAGCACATCGGCGCCGAGGCCGCCGAGCAGGGTCAGCCCGATGCGGCCGGCGGCCAGCCCGGAGGCGTCGATCACGTCGTCGCCGGCCTGCCCCTGGACCGTCAGCCGGTCCAGCGCCGCCTCGGCATGTTCTACCACGACCGACGCCGCCAGCCCGGTGACCTCGACGGCGGCGGCCGACGAAGTCACCGTGACCACGTCGTTGCCGAGGGTGCCCAGCACGCCGACCGCATCGGCCTGGCCATCGCCGGTGCCGGAATTCTGGGCGGCCTCCAGGTCGACGGTCACCCGGGTGACGTCGGTCCCGGACAGGTCGTTCACGGTGATCCGGTCCGCGCCACCGAACGCGGCGAACTGGATCCGTTCGACATCGTTCAGATCCATGGTCACCGCGGCGACATCGCGGAGGAACAGCACCCGCCCGCCATTGGCCGAGATGTCGATACTCTCGCTGGCGTTGGAGCCCCGGAAGACCAGCGTGTCGATGCCATCCTGGCCCTCGACCACGTCGCTGCCGTCGCCAGGGCTCCAGGCGAAGATGTCGTCGCCCGCGCCCAGCAGGGCCACGTCGTCGCCGCGCCCCCCGACCACGACGTCATTGCCGTCGCCGCCCAGCAGCGTATCGGCCCCGGCACCGCCGAGGAGCGTGTCGTTGCCGGCGCCGCCGTCGAAGGTCAGGCCGATCGCCGCCGTCGCCAGCGGCCGGGCATCGATCCGGTCGTTGCCGCCCAGGCCGTTGACCACCAGCCGGTCGGTGGCCTCGGCGTGGTCGATCAGCGCCTGCGCCGCCAGCCCGACCGCCACCACCGCCGTGCCGGACAGGGCCAGGGTCACAGTCTCGGCCGCTGCCGAGCCGTTCAACGTCACCACATCCGCCTGGCCATCGCCGGCCCCACCGTTCAGCACGCCTTCCAGATCGACCGTCACCCGGGTCACGTCGGTGCCGGTCATGTCGTTGACGGTGACCCGATCGGCCCCGCCCAGGGCATGGAATTCGATGCGCTCGACATCGTTCAGGTCCTGAGTGACGTTGGCGACGTCGCGGAAGAACCGCGCCCGCCCGCCATTGGCCGAGATGTCGATGTTCTCGCTGATGTTCGCGCCGGCGAAGTCGAGCGTGTCGGTGCCGGCCTGGCCCTCGACCACGTCGTTGCCATCGCCCGGCGACCAGCCGAACACGTCGTCGCCCGCGCCCAGCAGGGCCAGATCGTCGCCCCGGCCGCCGGCGACGATGTCGTTGCCGCCGCCGGCGGAGATCACATCGGCCTCGGCGGAGGGCGCCGGCTGCCCGCCGACCGCCGTCACGGTGGGGGACACGAAGCCGGGCGTGATGGTTTCCGGGGCGTCGGTGCCGGTGAATGTGGACATGATCCTGAAATCCCCTTCCGAGAAGGGCCGAGGGCCCCTCCTCTCAATCAGAATGGCGGGACGATGCCGCGCCGCAGGAAAATCACGTCGCCAATATCGGAGCGCCGGCTGCCACTGCGGCCGACCGGCGATCGTTGCAATATAGCCTAAATTCGAGGCGAACGCAGCGGCCGCCCGGATGTTGGCCCGGGCGGCCGCCCCCTTACCGGGTCAGAGGACGAAGTCGCCCGCGGTCAAGACGACCGCGCCGGTCAGGACGACGGTGAAGTCGACGACGCCGTCGCCGTTCACGTCGCCGTTGACCGCGGTCAGGCCGCCTCCGCTGACGGCCTGCAACTGGCCGGCCACGCCGGTGAAGGCGCCGGCGCCGATGAAGGTGAAGGCCTGGTCGCCGGCCACCGCGGTGTTGGCATCGATCGCCGAGAGGTCGATCTTGTCGCCTTGGGCATGGCTGAAGTCGTTGATCCGGTCGCCCGAGCCGCCCAGGCCGGTGTCGCCCGCGGCGAACACGAAGCGGTCGGCCCCGGCGCCGCCCGCGAGGAAGTCCCGCCCGGCATCGCCGTGCAGGATGTCGGCCCCGGCGCCGCCCACCAGCGCGTCGTCGCCGGACCCGCCGGCCAGGGTCAGGCCAAGCTGGCCGGCACCCAGGCCCGCGGCGTTGATCGTGTCATTGCCGGCGCCGGCGTCGACCGTCAGGTGGTCGATCGTCTCGGAATGCGTGATCGCGACCACGGCTTTGAGGCCGGCGATGCCGACGGTGACCGCCGAGGACACGACGGCGACGCGGTCGGCCCCGGCCGTACCGTCCACATCCACCGTGTCGGCCGCGCCGTCGCCGGTCGCCGGATCCGCCGCGCCGGACAGATCGATCCCGACCCGGATGAGATCGGTCCCGGTCAGGTCGTGGACGTTGACGTGATCGGTGCCGCCGAGCGCCCTGAACTGGATGCGTTCGACGTCGTTCAGATCCATGTTGACCGCGGCGATGTCGCGGAAGAACGTCGCCCGATTGTGGTCGGCCGAGATGTCGATGGTCTCGGCGGCATTCGCCCCGAGGAAACTCAGATCATCGGTGCCGGCCCCGCCTTCGACCGTGTCGCTGCCGTCGCCCGGCGCCCAGAAGAAGGTGTCGTTCCCGGCGCCGAGGAAGGCGGTGTCGTCACCCTTGGCGCCGACGACGACGTCGTTGCCGTTACCGCCGATCAGGACGTCCGCCCCGGCGCTACCGATCAGGGTGTCGTTGCCCTCGCCGCCGTCGAGCACGAGGGTCATGGACACCGGCAGTGCCCGCGCGTCGAGCCGGTCGTTGCCGCCGAGCCCGTTGACCGAGAGCTGGTCGTCCGCATCGAAATGGCCGATCGTCGTCTGCGCCGCCAGGCCGTTCACCTGCACGGTCGTGGCCGCGCCGGTGCCCGACAGCGAAAGCGTGATCACATCGCTGGCGGCGGCAGCAGCGCCGTTGACGATCACCGAATCCTCCACGCCGTCGCCGACGGTGCCGCCGGGCGTCCCGGCCAGGTCGATCGCCACCAGCTTGACGTCGGTGCCGGCGAGGCTGTTGACCGTGATCGAATCCGACCCGCCGAGCGCGGCGAAATCGATGCGCTCGACATTGTCCAGGGTCATGGTCACCGCGGCGATGTCGCGGAAGAAGGTCGCCTGCCCGGCATTGCCGAAGATCAGGATGCTCTCGTCGGCATTGGCGCCGTCGAAGTCGAGCGTGTCGGTGCCGTTGCCGCCGTCGACGAAGTCGCTGCCGTCGCCCGGATCCCAGCCGAAGCTGTCATTGCCGTCGCCGAGGTTGGCGATGTCGTCGCCCTTCTCGCCTTCGACCACGTCGTTGCCGCCGAAGCCGTTGATGGTGTCGGCGTCGTCCGTACCGGTGAGAATATTGTTGCCATTGTCGCCATTGATGACGGCCATGATAATCGCTCCCTCTATCGAGGCTGGCCGGGCGGCCGGCCTCCTGGTGAAATCACGACAAAGGTGCCGCACCCCGGGCCGATCCGCGTGTTACCGAGGTCACTTCACGGCGAATTCGGCCGGGCCGGGCAGGAGGCGGGGATGGAGGGGCGATGCGCGAGCTGACGATGCACCAGGTCGATGCCTTCGCCGACCGGGTGTTCGGCGGCAACCCTGCGGCGGTGCTGGTCCTGGACGACTGGCTGCCGGATGCGGTGCTGCAGGCGATCGCCGAGGAGAACAACCTGGCCGAGACCGCCTTCGCCCGGCGCGCCGCGGCCGGCTGGGACCTGCGCTGGTTCACCCCGGTGCACGAGGTCGATTTCTGCGGCCACGCCACCCTGGCCACCGCCCATGTGCTGGCCGCCGAGCTGGGCGAGGCCGGAGAGCTGGCGTTCCACACCCGGGTCGGCCGGCTGGCGGTGACCCGGACGGATGACCGCTATGTGCTCGACATCCCGGCCCTGCCGCCCGAGCCGGCCGACCCGCCGCCATCGCTGGTGGCGGAGCTGTTCGGTGGCCAGGTGCAGGCGGTGTTCCGCAACTTCGAGAACCTGTTCGTCGAGCTGCCGGACGAGGCGGCGGTGCGGGCGGTGGTGCCCGACCTGCTGCGCATCGCCGGGCTGCACCCGCTCGGCCTTGTCGTCACCGGCCGCGGCGCCAGCGCCGACATCGCCTCGCGCTATTTCGCGCCGAGCTACGGCATCCCGGAGGACCCGGTGACCGGGTCGATCCATGCGACGCTGGTGCCGTATTGGGCGGCCAAGCTGGGGCGGACGGTGCTGAGCGCGGTGCAGTGCTCGCGCCGCGGCGGCCGGCTGGGCTGTCGGCTGCAAGGCGACCGCGTGCTGCTGTCCGGCCAGGCCGTGACCTTCATGCGCGGGGTGGTCCGACTGCCGGGGTGACCTAGTCTGTGTTCCAATGCCGCGTTGGTTCAGGAGTCCCGCCATGCTGAAGCAGATCGATGCCGGAGTGCTGACCGTCGCCTATGAGGAGACCGGCGACCCGGCCGGCTGGCCGGCGGTGCTGCTGCACGGCTTCCCCTACGACATCCGCAGCTACGACGCGGTGGCGCCGAGCCTCGCCGCCCAGGGCGCCCGGGTGATCGTGCCCTATCTGCGCGGCTACGGCCCGACCCGGTTCCGGTCGGCCGACACGCCGCGGTCGGGCGAGCAGGCGGCGCTGGGCCATGATCTGCTGATGCTGCTGGATGCGCTGGAGATCGAAGCGGCGGTGCTGGGCGGCTATGACTGGGGCGGGCGGGCCGCCTGCATCGTCGCGGCGCTGTGGCCGGAACGGGCGCGCGGCCTGGTCTCGGTCAACGGCTACAACATCCAGAACATCGCCAAGTCGGGCGAGCCTGCGTCCCCCGAGGCCGAGCTGCGCTACTGGTACCAGTACTATTTCCATGGCGAGCGTGGGCGGCTGGGGCTGGAGCGCAACCGGCGCGACCTGTGCCGCCTGCTGTGGCGGCTGTGGTCGCCGGAATGGCGCTTCGACGACGCCACCTACGACCGCAGCGCCGGGGCCTTCGACAACCCCGATTTCGTCGCGGTGGTGATCCACTCCTACCGCCACCGCTACGCCCTGGTCGACGGCGATCCTGCGGTGGCGGCGGTCGAGCGCCGGCTGGCGGCGCAGCCGCCGATCACGGTGCCGGCGCTGACCTTGGACGGCGACGCCGACGGGGTGATGGCGATCGGCGGCACCGCCGGGCACGCCCCGCACTTCACCGGCCGGCACGAGCACCGGGTGGTCACCCCAGGCATCGGCCACAACCTGCCGCAGGAGGCGCCCGCGGCTTTCGCCGATGCCATGCTGACGGTGAAGGGCTGGGCCGGCTGACGATTGACCGAACGACCGGTCAGCGAATTCCGTACTGCGCGTCGTGCAGCCGGCGATAGATGCCGCGGGCCGCGACCAGGTCCTGGTGCCGGCCCTGTTCGGCGATGCCGCTTTCGTCCACCACCACGATGCGGTCGGCGTCCTGGATGGTCGCCAGGCGGTGGGCGATGACCAGGGTGGTGCGGCCCTGCGACAGCTCGGCCAGCGACTGCTGGATCGCCTTCTCGGTCTCGGTGTCCAGCGCCGAGGTGGCCTCGTCCAGGATCAGGATCGGCGGATTCTTCAGGAACATGCGGGCGATCGCCAGGCGCTGCTTCTGGCCGCCCGACAGCTTGACCCCGCGTTCGCCGATCACCGTGCCCAGGCCTTCGGGCAGGCCGGCGATCATGCCGTCCAGCCGGGCCCGGCGCGCGGCCTCGGCGATGTCGGCGTCGCTGGCGCCGAGACGGCCATAGGCGATGTTCTCGCGGATGGTGCCCGCGAACAGGAACACGTCCTGCTGCACGATGCCGATCTGGCCGCGCAGCGAGGCCAGGGTCATGTCGCGGATGTCGATGCCGTCGATGGTGATGCGGCCGGCCTGAACCTCGTAGAAGCGCGGCAGCAGCGAGCAGATGGTGGTCTTGCCGGCGCCGGAGGGGCCGACGAAGGCGATGGTCTCGCCGGCATGGATGGCGAGGTCGATGCCGCGCAGCACCGGCTTCTCGGCGCTGTAGCCGAAGCTGATGCCCTCGTAGCGGATCTCGCCGGTCAGCCCCGAGACGGCGACGGCGCCCGGCCGGTCGACGATGTCGGGCTCGGTGTCCAAGAGCTGGGTGTAGCGCCGGAAGCCGGCGATGCCCTTGGGATAGGTCTCGATCACCGAATTGATCTTGTCGATCGGCCGGAAGAACACGCCGACCAGCAGCAGGAAGCCGACGAAGCCGCCTTCGCTGAGCTGCCCGGTCAGCACGAAATACGCCCCGGCGATCATCACCACCATCTGGGTCAGCCGCATGCTGAGATAGCTGAGTGAGGTGCTGGCCGCCATGATCCGGTAGGCGTCGAGCTTGGTGCGGCGGTAGCCCTGGTTGTCCTCGGCGAACAGCCGGCGCTCGTGGTCCTCGTTGGCGAAGGCCTGGACCACGCGGATGCCGCCGACATTCTCCTCGATCCGGTGGTTGAAGTTGCCGACCCGGCCGTACAGCGCCTGCCAGTTGCGGGTCATGCGGCCGCCGTAGCGGGTGGTGACCCAGGCGGTCAGCGGCACGATCGCGGCGGTGATCAGCGCGAGGTGCAGATTGACCGAGAGCATCAGCGCAAAGGCGCCGATGAAGGTCATCACCGCGATGAACAGGTCTTCCGGCCCGTGATGCGCGACCTCGCCGATCTCCTCGAGGTCCTTGGTCAGGCGGCCGACGAGATGGCCGGTCTTTTGGTTGTCGAAGAACCCGAAGGACAGCTTCTGCAGATGGTCGAAGGCCTTTCGCCGCATCTCGGTCTCGATGTTGATGCCGAGCATGTGGCCCCAATAGGTCACGATCGCCATCAGCCCGGTGTTGGCGACGTAGATCGCCAGCAGGCCGACCGAGGCGAGCACGATCAGGGTCCAGTTCTGGCTCGGCAGCAGGCTGTCGACGAAGACCTTCACCGCGATCGGGAAGCCGAGCTCGAGCAGCCCCGACACCACGGCACAGGAGAAGTCGAGCACGAACAGCCGGCGATAGGGGCGGTAATAGGCGAAGAAGCGCTTCAGCATCGGATCATCTTATCGGCAAAATCAGGCGCCGCCCTGCCACGCCCGGACCGAGTCGAGCGGGTGGACCAGCATCAGGATGTTCAGGGCCAGGTTGTCGCGGATCAGCCAGCCGGTGAACAGTTCGAAGAAGATGGCGATCGCCACGGTCAGCCACAGCGGCGCCCGCGAGGCGAAGAAGAAACCGAGCAGCATGAAGGAGATGTCGGAGACCGAGTTGATCACGCTGTCGCCGGTGTAGCCCAGCGCGATCGTCGCCTCGCGGTAGCGGTCGATGATGACAGGGCTGTTCTCGGCGATCTCCCAGGCGCATTCGACCAGGATGGCGATGATCGCCCGGGCCTTCACCGGCAGGCGCCGGGCCACCAGCCACAGCAGGCCGAAGAACAGGAAGCCGTGGATGATGTGCGACGGCGTGTACCAGTCGGCGATGTGCTGTGAGTTGTCGGAGCTGAGCACGTCCGACGTCCACAGCTTGACCGTGCCGCAGGTGCAGATCGGCACCCGGCCCATGGCCAGCAGGATGGCCGCCGTCGCCGCGATCAGGCCGAGGCCGATCAGCAGGTAGGCACGCCGCGGCAGCCGGTCGAACCAGGTCACGCTTCGAGACTCCCCCCAGGATGGAACAGACATAGCACGTCCGAATGGCTGCGAACCATTCGCAATGGACGAATCGAACCACCCCGGAGGGCATGGCAGCGTCCTAGAGGTACGGCGAGGCCAGCCAGACCGCGCGGTTGCGGATCCGCTTCAGCAGCGGCCGGGCCCGCAGCGTCGCCAGGGTCTCGGCCCGGGCCGAGGCGATGCGGCGGCGGATGCCGGCGTCGATCTCGCCGGCAATGCCGCGGTCGTAGATCTCGACATCCAGCTCGAAGTTCAGGCGCAGGCTGCGCGGATCGAGGTTCGAGGACCCGATCAGGGCCCAGGCGCCGTCCACCGCCATCAGCTTGGAATGGTCGAACGGGCCGGTCGCCCGCCAGATGCGGCAGCCTGGCGCCAGCAGCTGGTCGAGCTGCGCCGTCATCGCGTAGTCGACCAGGGTGAGGTTGTTGGCGTCGGGGATGACGATGTCGACCGCGATGCCGCGCCGTGCCGCGACGGCCAGCGCGCCGACCAGGATCTGGTCGGGCAGGAAATAGGGCGAGCAGATCCGGATCGACTCCTGCGCCACCGCGATCGCCCCCATCACCAGGCTGTGGTTGGAACCGAGGTCGTGGTCCGGGCCCGACAGGATGGCGCGGGCCAGCACCGATGCGGGCGACCCTTCCGGCGGCGCCGGCACCTGCCAGGCCCGGCCCGACAGCCGCTCGCCGGTGGTGAAGCGCCAGTCCTGGACGAAGGCGGCGTGCAGCGCCTGCAGCAGCGGCCCCCGGATGCGGGCATGGGTGTCGCGGGCCGGCTCGCCGTCGGCATGGGCGGTGGTGAACGCGGCCCGGATGTTCATGCCGCCGGTGAAGGCGGTCTCGCCATCGACGATCAGCAGCTTGCGGTGGCTGCGCAGATTGGCATAGGGCAGCTTCAGCCCGATGATGTTGCTCATGAACCGCGCCGTGGTCACGCCGCCGCCCCGCAGCAGCGGGATGATGGGCGGCCGCGAATAGCGCGCGCCGATGGCGTCGATCAGCACCCGCACCTCGACCCCGCGGCCGCGCGCCTCGATCAGCGCCTCGGCGATCTCGCGCCCGACCGGGTCGTTGTCGAAGATGTAGCTCTGCAGCGCGATCGAGGATTGCGCGCCGCGGATCGCCGCCAGCATCGCCGGATAGGTCTCGTCGCCCCCGTGGAGCAGCACCAGGTCGTTGCCCGGCGTCACCACGAAGGGCGAGATCCGGTCGCCGACCCGCTGCAGCGACGCGAATTGCGGGGCGGAGGCCGGGACGACATCCGCGGCCTGCGCATCCGGCCCGCGGCCGCCCGCCTCGGCGCCGGCCCGGCGCCGGCGGCGCACGATCGCGGCGCGGCGCACCCGGTTGATGCCGATCACCAGATAGATGAAGGCGCCGAGGATCGGGCTGAGCAGGATGACGCCGACCCAGCCGGTGGCGGCGCGCACATCCTCCTTGGTCATCGCCGCATGGATCGCGGCGCCGACGCCGACCACGATGCTCAGCGCCAGGGTGATGTGCGGCCAGTAGGTCGTCCAAAAGGCATTCATCGCCGCTCAAGGTCCTCCGGTTCGCCCTATCCCTCCCAGTATCGGCGGCGCCGGGCAAGGGGCTGCGACGAACGCCCGCTTGACGGTCTCCGCTCGCACCGATAGTTTGGATCCATGGATCCAAACCTGATCGTCGACATGTTGCGGCACGACATCGAAACCCGGGCCCTGCCGCCGGACACGGTGCTGCGGCAGGAAATCCTGGCGACCCGGTTCGGCGTCAGCCGCCAGCCGGTGCGCCAGGCGCTGGACCGGCTGCTGGCCGAAGGGCTGGTGGTGCGCCGGTCCGACCGCGGCCTGGCCGTCGCCGGCCTGTCGGCGGAGGACGCGCGGGAGCTGGCGGCGCTGCGCATCCTGGTCGAGGGCGAGGCCCTGCGCCTGTCCCTGCCCCGGCTGGACGCCCGCGCCCTGCGCCGGGCGGAGCGGCTGGCCGAGGATCTGGTCGAGGAGGAGGACCCGGCGGCGATCGAGGAGCTGGACGTCGCCTTCCACGCCGCCCTCTACGCCGCCTGCGGCAATGCCCGGATGCTGCGCCTGGTCGATTCGCTGCGCCGCGAGGGCCGGCGCTCCTACACCCTGCAACCCCCGGGCTCGGTCTTCCGCGCCACGATGGCGGCGCAGCACGAGAGTATCCTGGCGGCCTGCCGCGACGGCGACTCCGCCGCCGCAATCGCCGCCCTTGCCGCCCATCTGCGGGCAGCCGTCGATCTGCAACCGGGAGACACCCCATGAGCCACTATCAGGCCACCGTGCTGTGGCAGCGCCCGCCGGACATCGCCTTCACCGACGGCCGCTACAGCCGGGTGCATCTCTGGCGCTTCGACGGCGGCGTCGAGGTGCCGGCCTCGGCCTCCCCGCATGTCGTGCCGCTGCCCTTCTCGGCCTCGGAGCCGGTCGATCCGGAGGAGGCCTATATCGCCGCCCTGGCCAGCTGCCACATGCTGACCTTCCTGTCGATCGCGGCCAAGCGCCGATTCGTCGTCGACAGCTACAGCGACACCGCCGAGGGGGTGATGGAGAAGAACGGCGACGGCCGGCTCGCCGTCACCCACGTTGTGCTGAACCCGCGCGTGACCTATGCCGGGACGGCCCCCGACCGCGCCGCCGAGGAGGCGATGCACCATGCGGCGCACGACCAGTGCTTCCTGGCCAATTCGGTGAAGACCGCGATCGAGACCCGCCTGGACTAGAGACCGTCTGTAAATGCTACTGGCGCGGCCGTCTGACGGCGGTTTCTCCGCTTCCGGTGCTCACGCACCAAACGTGCGCTGCGCTCCGGTTCTCGAAACCACCGCCAGCCGACTCACGCCAGCGCATTTCCAAACGGTCTCTAAGGCCGCCGCGCCGTCGCTTGCAGGTGGCGACACGCCCCCGCATCTTGGGCCGCGTTGGCTGATGGGGGATTCGGAGCATCCATGCGGGTTCTGGTGATCGGCGGCTACGGGCTGATCGGCGGCTATGTCCTCAGCCGGCTGCACCGGCAGGGCCATGCCGTGGTCGGCGCCGGGCGCGAGATCCGGATGGCGGCGCGGCGGTTCCCCTATGCGCGCTGGGTCGCGGCCGATCTGGCGGCGATGCGGCGGCCGCAGGATTGGGCCCCGCATCTCGCCGGCATCGACGCCGTGGTCAACTGCGCCGGCGCGCTGCAGGACAGCCCGCGCGACGACCTGCGCGCCGTGCATGTCGACGGCGCCCTGGCGCTGTACCGCGCCTGCGCCGCGGCGGGCATCCGCCGGGTGGTGCATGTCTCGGCCGCCGCCGTCGGCGCCGGGCGCGAGACCGCGTTCAACGCCACCAAGCAGGCGGCAGAGGCGGCGCTGGCCGGCCTCGACCTCGACTGGGTGGTGCTGCGCCCCGGCCTGGTGCTGGCGCCCGCCGCCTATGGCGGCACCGCCCTGCTGCGCGGCCTGGCCGGCTTTCCCGGCATCATCCCCGCGGTCCATGCCGACAGCGTGGTGCAGCTCGTCTCGGCCGAGGATGTCGCCGAAGCCGTGGGCCGCGCCATCGACCCCGCCGCACCGGCCCGGATCGCGCTCGACCTGATGCATCCCGATCCGGTGCGGCTGGCCGAGCTGCTGGTCGCGCTGCGCGGCTGGCTGGGCCTGCCCCCGGCGCCGGTGCTGCGCCTGCCGACGGGGCTGGCCCGGATCTCGGCCGTCGCCAGCGATGCGATCGCCCGGCTGGGCTGGCGCAGCCCGATGCGCAGCACCGCCCTGGCCCAGCTGCGCATGGGCATCGCCGGCGACGGCAAGACCTGGCAGCGGGTGCTCGGGCTCCGCCCCCGATCCCTGGCCGAGATGCTGGCCGGCTGGCCGTCGGGGGTGCAGGAGCGCTGGTTCGCCCGGCTCTACTTCCTCAAGCCGTTGGCCTTCGCGGCGCTGATTCTGTTCTGGCTGGCCTCCGGCCTGATCGGCCTGGCACGCCTCGACCAGGCCGCCGCGGTGCTGCGCGACGCCGGAGTGCCGGCCGGGCTGGCCGTCGCAACGGTGGGCATCGGCTCGGCGGTCGACCTGACGCTGGCGGTCCTGGCCTGTTTCCGGCGCAGCGCCGGGCCGGCGCTGCTCGGCATGGTCGCGGTCTCCGCCGCCTATCTGCTCGGCGGCACCCTGCTGCGCCCCGACCTGTGGGCCGACCCGCTGGGCCCCCTGGTCAAGGTGATCCCCGGCGCGGTGCTGGCCCTGGCCGCCCTGGCGATGCTGGATGAGCGCTGATGGATACCTACGAGCTGCTGAAGACCCTGCATGTGATCGGCGCCACCGTGCTGTTCGGCACCGGCGCCGGCATCGCCTTCTTCATGGTCATGGCGCACCGCACCGGCGACGCGGCGCTGATCGCCCACACCGCCGGGGTGGTGGTGATCGCCGACATGCTGTTCACCGCCTCCGCCGTCGTGGTCCAGCCGATCACCGGCGCGCTGCTGGCGCGGACCGCCGGCTATCCCCTGTTCGAGGGCTGGATCGGGCTCAGCCTCCTGCTCTATCTCGTCGCCGGGGCCTTCTGGCTGCCGGTGGTGTGGCTGCAATGGCGGATGCGCAACCTGGCCCGCGATGCCGTCGCGCGCGGCGCGGCGCTGCCGCCGGAGTACCGGCGGCTGTACCACATCTGGTTCGCCTTCGGCTTTCCCGCCTTCGCCGCCGTGCTGGGCATCCTGTGGCTGATGGTGGCCAAGCCGGAGCTGTGACGGAGCGGCCGGGCCCGCCGATGCCATCCGTTGCATTCGCCCGGCCATTGCCGGCAGGTTGCAGCGTCGGCCTCGTCGCCGGCGGGGCGGGATGCGGGGACCAGGGCAGCGGTGGCAGTCGATGATCGGCCAGGCATGAGCGGCCAGCGCCCCGAGGCGACGCCGACGATCCGCGACATCGCCCGGTTGGCCGGAGTCTCGACCGCCACCGTCTCTCGCACGCTGATGCGGCCGGCGATGGTGGCCGAGGAGACCCGGGCCCAGGTGCTGCGCGCCGTGGCCGAGGCCGGCTACACCCCCAACCTGCTGGCCCGCGGCCTGCGCCGGCACGAGGCGGGCGCCATCCTGGTGCTGGTCCGCGACATCGTGAACCCGTTCTACCCCGAGATCTTCCGCGGCGTGGAGCGGACGGCGCGGCGCCTGGGCTTCAACGTGCTGATGGGCAACACCGACGACGACCCGGCGCAGGAGCGCGACTATCTGCGGCTGGTGCTGTCGCGGCGGGCCGACGGCATGATCGTGCTGACCGGGCGGATCCCCGACCTCGACGACCCTGCCGTGCGGCGGGTGCCGATCGTGCTGGCCTCCGAACCCGTGCCCGGCCACGACCTGCCGATCGTGCGGATCGACAACCGGGCGGCGGCGGCCGAGATCACCCGGCACCTGATCGGCCTGGGCCATCGCCGCATCGCCCATGTCACCGGGCCGCTGGACCAGGCCATCGCCCGCGACCGGCTGGACGGCTGGCGCGCGGCGCTGCGCGATGCCGGGCTGCCGGCCGGGGACGACCTGGTCGCCCCGGGCGATTTCCGGGTGCCGTCCGGGGCGGCCGCCGGCCGGGCCCTGCTGGCCCTGCCCGAACCGCCGACCGCGATCTTCGTCGCCAGCGACGAAGCCGCCATGGGTGTGCTGAGCGCGATCCACGCGGCCGGGCTGCGGGCGCCGCAGGACATCTCGGTCGCCGGATTCGACGACATACCCTTCGCCGAGGCGTTCGATCCACCCCTGACCACGGTCCGCCAGCCGCGGCTGGCGATGGGCGAACAGGCGATGATGATGCTGCACCTCCTGATTGTGGGCGACGCGCCGGCGGAGCGGGTCGTGACCCTCCCGACCGAGCTGATCATCCGCGGTTCCACCGGCCCCTGCCGGTCGCGCTGAGCACCCGATTCGCGTGTATCCGTGGAATTGGGGCGTCGCCTCCGGGGGATTTCATGATGGAAACCTGGGGGACAGCCCGCGAATCACGCCGTTCGGCCCCATACTATGGCATGTGACGCCCGCATGGCGCATATGCAGAAAGCGCATTTAAGAGATATATAGCGCTCAGTTTCGGAAATTAAATTTCCCGCCCTGGATGCTTCCGGAGCTCAGGCCCGCCATCCATTCGCACTTCGCAACGAAGCCGCTCCCGCATGAGACAATTTTCTCCTGCCATGGCATTTCACGAAATAATATTCCTTTCACCAGAAATTATAAAATACTCTGCAGAAATTTTTCACCGAGAAATCGCAATCTGATAATCAAAGCTCCTGCAAATCTTGTCCAAGCAAACAGACCTCCTCCTTTTGTCATGATCCTTTAAGTTGTGTAGCAGCGATGATTTTGTGATCGTAGGTCGAGAAGCGGCGCCGTCTGCCGGCAGCGCTAGGTCACGGTACTAGAACGCGATAGCGGAGAACGATTATGGCACTATCTTTGGACCTCCTGGGGCTGCTGGGCATCAATCTCGAGGACAGCAACGACGACGTCCTCACCGGCGGCAACATCATCGATTTTATCAGCGGCGGTGACGGCAACGACGTGATCGAAGGCAAGGGCGGCGCCGACGTGCTGAGCGGCGGCGACGGCCTCGACACCCTGAGCTACCAGACCTCTCCCGCGGCGGTGAATGTCAGCCTCGAACCCGGCCTGCTCGGCCTGATCAGCCTGTCGAACGGCGGCGACGCCACCGGCGACCTGGTCAGCCTCGGCTTCGAGAACGTGGTCGGGTCGGCCTTCGCCGACAGCATCACCGGCGACGCCACGGCCAACACGCTGGCCGGCCTGGCCGGCGACGACACCATCTTCGGCGGCGCCGGCAATGACCTGCTGATCGGTGGCGCGGGTGCCGACCGGATGGATGGCGGCACCGGCATCGACACCGCGAACTACGTCGAGTCGAGTGCGGGCGTCACCGTCAACCTGACCAGCGAGACGGGTTCCGGCGGCGATGCCCAGGGCGACACGCTGATCGCCATCGAGAACGTCATCGGCTCGCGCTTCAACGACCTGCTGATCGGCAGCGCCGCGGTCAACATCCTCTCGGGCGGCAACGGCGACGACACCCTGGTGGGTGGGGCCGGCGGGGACACGCTGGATGGCGGCATCGGCAGCGACACGGCCAGCTACTCGAACTCCAACGCCGCCGTCTCGGTGAATCTGAGCACCGGCATCAACACCGGCGGCCACGCCTCGGGCGATGTGCTGATCGCCATCGAGAACCTGACCGGCAGCATCTTCAACGACAAGCTGACCGGCGACGGCAACGCCAACACCCTGAACGGCTACAACGGCGACGACGTGATCAATGGTGCCGGCGGCAACGACACCATCGTCGGTGGCGCGGGCGCCGATGCCATCGACGGCGGCTCCGGCATCGACACCATCTACTATTCGAACTCCCACGCCGCCGTGACCGTCAACCTGGCCACCAACATCAACACCGGTGGCGAGGCAGCCGGCGATTCGATCGTCAATGTCGAGAACGTCGCCGGCTCCGCCTTCAACGACGTCATCACCGGCGACTCCCAGGCCAACCAGCTTGGCGGCCTCGCCGGAAACGACATCCTCAACGGCAACGAAGGCGACGACTACCTGGTCGGTGGCGCCGGGGCGGACGTGCTGAACGGCGGCGCCGGCACCGGCGACACGGCGAGCTACGAGAAGTCCTCGGCCGCGGTGAGCGTCGACCTCTCGACCGGCACCGGCATCGGCGGCGACGCCCAGGGCGACACGCTGAGCGGCATCGAAAAGCTGATCGGCTCGCACTTCGCCGACACGCTGACCGGCGACGCCAGCAACAACCAGCTGCGCGGCGGCGACGGCAACGACGTGCTCAGCGGCGGCGCCGGAAATGACGACCTGCGCAGCGGCCTGGGTGCCGACACCCTCAATGGCGGCGCCGGCATCGACACGGCCTACTACTACGAGAGCAATGCCGGCGTGCAGGTGAACCTGACCACCGGCCAGGGCATCGGCGGCCATGCCCAGGGCGACATCCTGATCGATGTCGAGAACCTCGGCGGTTCGAACTTCAGCGACGTGCTGATCGGCGATGCGAACGCCAACTCGCTGCGCGGCTACAACGGCGATGACGCGCTGCGGGGCGGCGGTGGCCGCGACACGCTGGTCGGCGACGCCGGGGCGGACCACTTCATCTACGCTTCGGTCAGCGACAGCACCGGCGCCACCGCCGATCGCATCGTCGACTTCGCGACCAACCAGGGCGACAAGATCGACCTGGCGGCGGTCGACGCCAACAGCGGCGTCGCCGGCGACCAGACCTTCAACTTCATCGGCAACTCGGCCTTCAGCCATGTGGCGGGGGAGCTGCGCTACGAGATCAGCGGCGGCAACACCACCATCCAGGCCGACGTCAATGGCGATGGCGTGGCGGATCTGACGATCCATGCCGACGGTTCGATCAACTTCGCCGCGACCGACTTCGTGCTGTAACCCAGCCGAAATCTGCGCATCAGCAGGGCCGCCCGGTGGGGCGGCCCTTTTCTTTGCCCAGTCTTGCTTTGCCTAGTCGCCGGCGGCCCGCCGCCGGGCCTCGTCGGTCGCACGCCGGAACCGGACGAGCCGACGCGCGGAGCGGTCCGCACGCTCCGGCCGCGGCCGATGGACGGCGCCGATCCGATCCGGCGGCGTCGGCCAGCCCAGCGTCGCCGCGGCGATGCGATAGCCGCCCATCGCCGTGGTCGCGGTCGGCAGGTCGGCGCATTCGACCGTGCGGCTGCAGGCGTCGGCGATCAGCTGCGGCCAGATCCGGCTGGCGCCGCCGCCGCCGGTCAGCCGGATCGGGCCCGGCACCGCCGCCATCGCGTCGAGATTGTTGCGCAGCGCCAGCGCCACCCCGTCCAGCACCGCATAGTGCAGGGCGCCGCGGCCCTGGGTGATGTCGAGATCGAGCAGCGCGCCGCGCAGCGCCAGGTCGACGAAGGGCGAGCGTTCACCCTTGAGATAGGGCAGGAACAGCGTCTCCGGCGGTGCCGCATCCGCCGCCGCCGCCTCGGCGTCCAGCACCGCCAGATCGGCCCCGGCGATCCGGCCGAACCAGCCGGCGGCGTCGCCGGCGGTGAGCAGCGGCGCGATCTCGAGCGCCCAGCCGGCCCGCGGATGCGCCAGCGTGGTGAAGGCCCGCGGCGGCACCGCGGGATCGAGCGGCCGGCTGCGCGCGACCCAACCACTGGTGCCGAGATAGACATGCAGCTGGCCGTCGGCGGCGGCGCCGACGGTCGAGGCTGCGGCGTCGCCGCAGCCATTCACCACCGGGCAGCCCGGGGACAGACCGAGCGCCGCCGCCGCGTCCGGCCGCAAGGTGCCGATCACCGTGTCGGCCGGCCGGATCGGCGGCAGCAGGGCCGGATCGAGGCCGGCCGCTTCGACCAGGACGGCCGACCAGTCGCGCCGCGCCAGGTCCATCAGCCCCACCGTGGTGGCGGCGGTGGGGTCGGTGACGATCTCGCCGGTCAGGCGCAGTGCCAGATAATCCTTCGCCCCCGGCAGGATGGTGGCGACCCGCCGTGCCGCCTCCGGTTCGGCCTGCTGCAGCCAGAGGAATTTGCACAGCGTGTTCAGTGGCCCGGGCGCGTTGCCCAGCACGGCCGCACTGCCCGTGGCCAGCAGCCGGTCGCGGATCGCCGGGAACACCGACCTGCTGCGCCCGTCGCTGTACAGCAGCGCCGGCCGCACCGGCCGGCCATCGACGTCGAGCGGCACCAGGTTTTCCATGGTGCCGACCAGCGCGATCGCCCGGACCGAATCGCGCATCGCTGCCGGGAGACAGGAGCAGGCGGCGGAGGCGGCGTTCCACCAATCCTCCGGATCCTGCTCCTGCCCGCCATCGGGCGTCGCCCGGGTGGGGTATCGCACTTCGACCTGCTGCGCCGGGCGGCCGTCCTCGGCGAAGGCAACCAGCTTCAGCGCGGTGCTGCCGAGATCGAAGACCAGGAGGACGCTCATCGGGCCGCCGCCATGCCGAAGCGGCGCAACATCACCGCGGCGATGATGATCGCGCCGGTCACCATCTTCTGGAAGAAGGGTTCGACATTGAGGATGGTCAGCCCGTTGGCCAGCACCGCGATGATGGCGACGCCGACGGCGGTGCCGAGCATGTTCGGCCGGCCGCCGCGGAACGCGGTCATGCCGAGGAACACGGCGGCATAGGCCGGCAGCAGCAGGCCTTCACCCATGGTGTGCTGGACGCTGCCCAGCCGGGCCGCCAACAGCACCCCGGCCAGGCCGGACAGCCCCGCTGCGATGGCGAAGACGGCGACGATCGGCCGGCCGATCGCCACGCCGGAGAGGCGCGCCGCCTCGCGGTTGCTGCCGATCGCGATCAGCCGCCGGCCGAACACGGTCGCGGCCAGGGTGCCGCCGGCGGCTAGCAGCACCGCCAGCATCCACAGCGTCAGCACCGGCACCGGCCCGGCCGCGGCCCGGGCCAGCACGGTGAAACCGGCCGGGATGCCCTGGAACAGGCTGGCGCCGCCGGACAGCCAATAGGCCAGGCCGGAGACGATGGTGCCGATCGCCAGGGTGGCGATGAAGGACGGTGCGCGCAGCCCGTGCACCACCAGCCCGTTGACCGCGCCGACCGCGGCGCAGGCGCCCAGCGTCAGCAGGATCGACGGTGCCACGCCGAAGCCGGCGGCGAGCAGCTTGACCACCAGCACGCCGGCCAGGGAGGCGACGAAGCCGACCGAGAGGTCGAATTCGCCGATCACCATGACGAAGGTCGCCGCCGTGGCGACGATCGCCAGGATCGCCATCTGCTGGGTGACGGCGAGCAGGTTGGCCGCGGTGGCGAAGGCGTCCGGCCGCGCCAGGCCGAAGCCCAGCGCGATCAGGGCCAGCGCCGCCGGCGTGCCGAAGCGCTCGACCAGCCGGGTCGGCGCCTCAGCCCGCATGTCCCACCCTCCGCCCGGCTGCCAGGGTCACGGGCAGGTCACGCCGAGGCTCTCGCGCGTGATCAGCGTGCCGGGGGCGTACAGTTCGGCCGCATCCGGCGCCGCCCCGGCGAAGACCTTGGCCATCTGCTCGACCGTGATCCGCGACATGTCGGCGAAGTTCTGCCGCACCGTGGCGATGAAGGGCGTGCATTGCCGGATCAGGTCCAGCGCCTGGGGGTTGCCGTCGATCCCGGTGATGACGATGTCGCTGCGCCCGGCCGCCTGCAGCGCCAGCAGGGCGCCGATCCCCGGCTCGTCCCAGGCCGCCCAGACCGCGTTGATCGCGCCCGGCGCCGGGTTGGCCGCCAGCATCGCCTCCATCGCGTTGCGGCTGTCGTCGATCTGGCCCGGCACCTGGACGTAGTGGTCGGCCACCTGGCGGATGCCCGGCGTGGCCTGCAGCGCCTCGTCGAGCGCAATCTCGCGCTGATGCACGCCGGGATGGGCGGAGAAGAAGAAGCGGACGATGGCGCCGTGGCCGCCCAGCCGGCCGAACAGGTAGTCGGTCATGGCCTTGCCCAGGGCGTGGTTGTCCGAGGTGACGTTCAGCGTCACGCCCGGCCCGGCGGCGCCGTCGATGGTGAAGACCGGGATGCCGGCGGCCGCGGCCTTGCCGACCTGGTCCTGGATCTGCGCCGGGTTGAGCGAGACCAGCACGATGGCGCTGGTGCGGGCGTTGACCACATCCTCGACCCGGCTGGCCAGGGCACCGAAATCGCCCGCGGTGTCGACCACCGAGACGGTCCAGCCGCGCGCCGCGGCGTCGGCCTTCAGGGTTTCGACCATCTCGCCGGTCGCGACCGCGGAGAGGTAGGGCGTCAGCACCGACACCGTCTCGGCCGCCGCCGGACCTGCGAGGCCCGCTGCCAGCACCGCCGCCACCATCGCGGCGCCACCCCGTGCCGATCCCCGCATCATCCCCGCCTCTCCCGAAGGTTTCGTCCTGTCTAGCCTCTTTCGACCGGGGCTGACAACGACACCGCCATGCATCGCGCCGGCGCCGCCATCGCTTGCTTCACACCCGCCCCAGCCGGCAGTGTGGCGGCCGATGCGACCGACCCGGAATTGGGGGATGACATGGCCTTCCACAGCGCGCCGCGGGCGACGCCGACCGTGCAGCAGGACGATGATGTCGTCCGGATCACACGGTGGGATTTCGAACCGGGCGCCGCCACCGGATGGCACGAGCACGGTCATCCCTATTTCGTCGTCATGCTGAAGGCCGGGACCCTGCGGATCCACGATGGCGAGACCGAGACGGCGGTGCCGCTGGCCGAGGGCCAGTCCTACCGCCGCCCCGCCGGCATCCGCCACGATGTGATGAACGGATCGCCGCACCCGGTCGCCTTCGTCGAGATCGAGATCAAGCGGCCGGAGGCGCTGGATGGCCGTGCCGTCTGACGCCGGTCGGGGCAGGCCCCGCATCGCCTTCCGGCTGGAAGCGTCGGCCGCGATCGGCGGCGGCCATGGCATGCGCTGCCTGTCGCTGGCCCGGGCGCTGGCGGATCGCGGGGCGGACTCGCTGTTCCTGGTCAACGCGGCGGCGCCGGCGACGGTGCCGGCCCTCGATTCCGCCACGGTCCGCATCGTCGGCCCCGGGCCGGAGGAGACGGTGGCGGCGATCCGGTCGGAATGGCCGGATGGCGCGGATGTCGTGGTCTGCGACCTCTACCGCTGGACCGCCCCCGAGGAACAGGCGGTCGCCGCCGCGGCGCGACGCGTCCTGGTGATCGACGACCTGGTCGCGGCGCCGCATCGGTGCGACCTGCTGCTGAACCAGAATTTCGGCACCGATCCCGCCGCCTACGACCCGCTGCTGCCGGCGGGCTGCCGGCGCATGATCGGCCTGGACTACGCGCTGCTGCGGCCGGATTTCCCGGCGCTGCGGCCGGCGGCGCTGGAGCGGCGGCAAAGCCCCTCGCCGGCCAGGACCCTGCTGGTGTCCCTCGGCCTGACCGATGTCGGCGGCATCACCGGCCGGGTCTGCACCGCGCTGGCGACCATCCCGGATTTCACCCGCGCCGACATCGTGCTGGGCCCCACCGCCCCGAGCATCGCCTGGGTGCGGACCATCGCCGCCGCCGATCCGCGCCTGCGCTGCCATGTCGGGCTGGAGGACATGGCGCAGGCGATGCTGGAGGCGGATGCGGCGATCGGCGCGATGGGCAGCAGCAGCTGGGAGCGGTGCTGCCTGGGCTTGCCCACCCTAGCCTTCATCCTGGCCGACAACCAGCGCCCGACCGCCCAGGCGCTGGACGAAGCCGGCATCGTCGCCCTGGCCGGCGACGCGGCGGCGCTGGACGATGCCGCGATCCGGGACGCGGTCGCGGATTTCCTCGGCGACCCCGACCGGCTGCACCGGCTGTCCCTGGCCTCCGCCGCGCTGTGCGACGGCCACGGCGCCGAACGGGTCGCGGCGGCGATGCTGGCCGGGCTGCACTGACCGGCTGGCCTGAACCAGCCCGGCCGGCGACGCGGCAATCAGCCGAGCGGGGCGGTGCCGGGCAGCTTGTCGTCGTAGCGGAAGCCGAGGCGCACCACGACCTGGTAATGGGCGACCTTGCCGTCCTTGATGTGGCCGCGCATCTCCTTGACCTCGAACCAGTCGAGATTGCGCAGGGTCTTCGACGCGGTGGCGATGGCGCCCTGGATCGCATCCTCGAGGCCCAGTTCGGATGACCCGGCCAGCTCGGTGATGGCGTAGACGTTTCCCATGATCGCTTTCCTCTTCTGTTCGTCTCTTCCGGGGAATGGACGGGTGAAGGTCGGTTCCGCCGCTAGACTGTGATCGCATCGGCCGCGAGGGCCAAGTCCTTGACGAACTCGGCATAGGCCCGCTGCCGCGCCTCCGCGCCCGGCATCCGCAGCAGCGCCGACGGATGCGTGGTGATCAGGCCGCGCCGGCCGTCCGGGAGATCGATGACCTGCCCGCGGCTGCGGGAGATGGTGACCGGCCGCCCGGTCAGCGCCCGCGCCGCGGTGGCGCCGAGGGCCACGGTCAGACACGGCCGGATCGCCGCCAGTTCGCGGTCGAGCCACCATTTGCAGCGGTCGATCTCATAGCTGTCGGGGGATTTGTGCAGCCGGCGCTTGCCGCGCGGCACGAACTTGAAATGCTTGACCGCATTGGTGACGTAGACCCGGTCGCGGGCGATGCCGGCCTCGGCCAGGGCCTTGTCGAAGATGGTCCCGGCCGGGCCGACGAAGGGCCTGCCCTGCCGGTCCTCCTGGTCGCCCGGCTGCTCGCCGACGAAGACGATCGTCGCATCCGCCGGCCCTTCCCCGAACACCGTCTGCGTCGCGGCCCGGTAGAGCGGGCAGCGCTCGCAACGGCGCGCCTGGGCCGCCAGGGTCTTCAGGGATGGCGTGGCCATGCCTGGACAATGGCGAGGCCGCGCGGCCGGTTCCGCGATCAGGCGGGCGGCGGATCCGGCGGCGACGGCGGAAACCGCGGCAGCGACCAGCCGAGCCCGATCGCCAGCGCCCGCAGGCCGAAGGCGGCCCCCGCGCCGAGGCAGGCGGCCAGCAGGGCATCACCGAAGGTGAGCCGCGCCAGCACGTAGACGGTGGCGCCGAAGGCGGCGGCGGTGATGTAGATCTCGCCGCTGACGATCAGCGTGACCTGGCCGATGATGACGTCGCGGATGATGCCGCCGAAGGTGGCGGTCATGGTGCCGAGCACGATCGCCGAGACCGCCGGCGCCCCGGCGCCCAGCGCCTTCTCGGCCCCGGTCACGGCGAACAGCGCCATGCCGACCGCATCGGCCCAGACGATGACCCGGCGGCGGCGGCCGTCCCCGGCCCGGATCGGGAAGGTCGGGTGGCCGAAGAAGACCACCATGGCGACGCCAACGCAGATCAGCAGGTCGACCGGATCGGTGATCCAGAAAACCGGGCCGGCCCCGAGCAGCAGGTCGCGCAGGGTGCCGCCGCCGATGCCGGTGGTGGTGGCAAGGATGGCGAAGCCGATCGGGTCGGCCTGCCGGCGCGCGGCGACCAGCGCCCCGGTGAGGGCGAAGACGGCCACGCCGATCCAGTCCAGCCAAGCCCCGATCGTACCGAGCATCCCATCCGCCCCCCGATGGACTGCGCCATCCGCTTCCGGTGCGGCGGCGCGCCGGCCCGGTGATCCCGCACCGATATCAGGACGGGCGGCGGACGGCGAGCCCGACGACACGGCACCGGCATCATCGCCGCAGCAGGTGATTCGGCGCGGCATCGATGGATCGGCCAGGTCGCTGCATAACGCGGTAGGACGCCGCCCCCTCCACAAGCGCGGCGGCTTTGCAGATCCGTAAGGCGGACGCCCGGTCGCCTGATCCATCTCTTTGATTCGGAAAAGAATTTTCTCCTATGACGATTTTCTTGGGAACATTTCTTCGGAACGCCGGAAATTCCTACTTGCCGACTTTGATCAAAATTACCTAAAATTTATTATAAATCGGATCCAATGCGCTGCCGGGGGGAACCGGGGGCCGCATGGACCGCACATTTCAGATCGCACGACTCGTCCAGCCGGCCCTGCTTTCTCGCGGCGCCGGCGCGGCCAAAGGGGGATGCGGGCTGAACCGGGCAGTCAAGAAGCCCGGGCTGTCACAACACATCTCTGGAGTGGATAATGAAGGCTGTTACCCCGATCCTCGCCGCGGCCGCCCTGGCCGCGACCGGGTGGTTCACCGTCGCGGATGCCGCGACCGCGACCGGCAATCTGCAGGTCAAGATCACCATCACCAAGGAATGCCAGGTCAATGCCGGCAGCGGCGGCACCGGCGCTGGCGACGCCATCCTGGATTTCGGCAGCCACGGCGTGCTGAACAGCAATGTCGACGGCCAGACCTCGACCAGCGGCCAAGGCTCGATCCAGGTGCAGTGCACCAACGGCACCGCCTACCAGATCGGCCTGAACGCCGGCACCAACCCCGCCACCCCGGGTGACGTCACCACCCGTCGGATGAAGACCGGCACCGAATTCGTCAGCTACCAGCTGTACCAGGATTCGGCCCGCACCACGGTCTGGGGCAACACCACCGGCGCCGGCGGCAACGTCGTCTCCAAGACCGCCGACGGCACGGTGCAGAGCAGCCAGGTGTTCGGCCGCGTCCCGCCGCAGACCACCCCGACGGCCGGCGTCTACACCGACACCGTCACCATCACCGTCACCTACTGATCCGGACCCTGAGGACACCCCGATGCGCCGTCTTCTCGCGCTACTCGCGGTTGTCCCTGGGTTGGTCTTCGCGCAGGACGGTCGGGCGGCATCCCTCCAGGTGTCGCCCGTCACCGTCGACCTGACCGCGCCGGCCCAGGCGGCTTCCGTCAATCTCCGCAACAACGGCGACCGCCCGGTCAACGTCCAGGTCCGTGTCTACGGCTGGACGCAGACCGGCGGCGACGACCAACTGGCGCCCGCCAAGGATGTGGTGGCCAGCCCGCCGGCCGCCACGCTGCAGCCGGGCACCACCTACACCATCCGCGTCGCCCGCACTGCGGCGCCCGTCACCGCCGGCGAGGAGACCTATCGCCTGCTGGTCGACGAGCTGCCGGATGTCAACGTCCGGCGCCCGGCCGACGCGGTCAACCTGGTCATCCGCTATTCCATCCCGGTGTTCTTCGCCGACCGCAGCGCCGGCGCCGAGCTGCGCTGGGACGTGCGCCGCGACGGCAGCGGCCTGGTGGTCGAGGCCACCAACACCGGCAACCGCCACGCCAAGATCGCCAATCTGACGGTCGCCTCCCCTGCCGGCCGGGTCTCCTTCGGCCAGGGGCTGAACGGCTACGTCCTGCCGGGCAGCACCAAGCGCTGGACCGCGGCCGCCGGGGCCCAGCGCATCCAGCCCGGCAGCAGCGTCAACATCACGGCCAACGGGGACGACTATGCAGTCAACCAGACGGCGACCGTCGCGGGCCGTTAAGTCGCGCATCGCCGCCTGCTGCCTGCTCGCCATCCTCGCCACCACCGGTGCCGCGGCACCGGCGGCGGCGCAGGACGTGCCGGCGCCCCAGGACGTGTCCCCCCAGGACATGTCCGGCGACAGCCAGGACCTGCTGCTCGGCGTCACCGTCAACGACCGCTCGACCGGCACCCTCGCCACCTTCAAGCGCCTGCCGAACGGCCACCTGGCCGCCACCCCCGGCGACCTGCAGACCGCCGGCATCAAGCCGAAGATCGGCACCGTCGACGATGCCGGGCTGATCCCGCTGGACAGCCTGGCCGGCGTCACCTGGCGCTATGACGAGCCCAGGCAGATCGTGGTCTTCACCGCCCCCGAGGACGCCCGCGTGCCCACCAGCGTCGATGTCGGCGCCGGCAGCCGGCCGGTCGACCTGTCCGCGGTGCGGTCCGACCTCGGCTTCCTGATGAACTACACGCTGTACGGCACGTCCCAGTACGACTGGGGCGGCGGCAGCACGTCGAGCACGCTGAGCGGCAGCTTCGACGCCCGGCTGCTGACGCCCTACGGCATCCTCTCCAACACCGCGCTGGCCCGGGTCAACGCCTTCGACCATCTCGACGATCGCAGCAACGGCCTGACCCGGCTGGACAGCACCTGGCGCTACACCGACCCCGAGAACCTGCTGGTCTACCAGGTCGGCGACACCATCTCCGGCTCGCTGTCCTGGAACTCGTCCTACCGGCTCGGCGGCATCCAGATCAAACGCAACTTCGACATCCGGCCGGACCTGGTGACCAGCCCGGTGCCCAACCTCAGCGGCACCGCCTCGGTCCCGTCCACGCTCGACCTCTACCTCAACAACATCAAGGTGTTCTCCGGCGAGGTCCCGGCCGGGCCGTTCGACTTCACCGGCCTGCCCTTCCTCGGCGGCGGCGGCGACGCCCGCATCGTCATGAAGGATGCGCTGGGCCGCGAGGTCGTCACCCAGCGCTCCTACTTCTTCGCGCCCGACATGCTGCGCGCCGGCTATTTCGACTTCTCCGCCGAACTCGGCTTCGTCCGTCTCGGCTATGGCGACAGCTCGTTCAAATACGACCGCAGCCTCGCCGGGTCGGCCAGCATGCGCTACGGCCTGGACGACTGGCTCACCCTGGAAAGCCATGTCGAGGCCACCCGCGGCCTGGTCAATGGCGGCGCCGGCTTCGTCGCCAGCATGGGCCCCTACGGCGCCGTCAACGCCTCGCTGACCGGCAGCCGATACGGCGGCAAGGATGGGGACGAGACCGGCGGCAAGGTCTCGGCCTTCTACCAGGTCTCGCGCAACGGCTATTCCTTCTATGTCGGCGCCGACCGCATGATCGGCGACTACAACGACATCGGCCTGGTGGTCGACCGCCGCCACAACAACGACGCCCCGATCTCGGCCCGGGCCCGCGAGGTCGACCGCGTCGGCCTGTCCTTCCCGCTCGGCTTCGACCCGTCCTCGCTCAGCCTGGGCTATTCCCGCATCCGCGGCGCCGGCAAGGACGGCGATTCCAGCATCCTCACCGCCTCCTGGTCGCGGACGGTGTTCGACGACGTCTCGGTCTACGTCACCGGCTACGGCGATTTCGACGACCGCAGCAACTACGGCATCTTCGCCGGCGTCACCATTCCCCTGGGCGGCGACATCACCGGCTCGGCCAATGTCTCGCGCACTGGCAACCGCACCAGCTTCGACACCAGCCTGACCAAGTCGGCCCGGCTCGAGGAAGGCTCGCTCGGCTGGTCGGTCCGCGACCAGGAGGCCGTCGACGGCACCGGCAACCGCGCCGCTTCGGTCAACTACCGCGCCGCCGTCGCCTACATGTCCGGATCGCTCGAACAGTCCGGCGACCTCGGCCGCGTCACCGGCACGGTCGAAGGCTCGATCGTCGCCGCCGGCGGCGGGGTGTTCCTGGCCAACCGGGTCGACGACGCCTTCGCCGTGGTCAAGGCCGGCGGCCCCAATGTCGACGTCTCGCTCAACAACCGCCGGGTCGCCACCACCAATTCCGGCGGCCGCGCCTTCGTGCCCTATCTGCAGTCGTACCAGAACAACACGATCTCGATCGATCCGGCCAACCTGGCGCTCGACCTGCAGCCGGACGCGACCCAGACCGTGGTGGTCCCGGCCGACCGTTCCGGCGCCGTGGTCGATTTCGGGGTCAGGAAGGTCGACGCCGCGATCGTCAGCCTGACCGGGCCGGACGGCAAGGCGCTGCCGGTCGGCGCCGTGGTCCAGCTCGACGGCACCGACCAGGCCACCGTCGCCGGCTATGACGGCCGCACCTGGCTGACCGGCCTGGCCGGCCGGAACAGCGTCACCGTCACCCTGCCCGAAGCCGCCGGCAGCTGCCGCGCCAGCTTCGACTACCAGTCGGTGCCGGGCGCCCAGCCCGAAATCGGCCCCGTCCCATGCCGTTGAGAGGAGGATCCATGCGCACCTCGCATCTCATCACCTTGGCTGGCACCGCGCTTGCCCTGGTCATAGCGGTCGCCTGGCTGGCCCTGCCGGCCGCCCGGGCCCAGGGCATCCCGACGCCACTGGTGCCGCAGGGGGCCACCCAGACCAACGGCCTGGGCGGCCTGCCCGGCGACAACCGCAGCGATACGGGTGTGGTCCGGTCGCCGCGCATCGCCGGCCTCTCGGCGCTGCGGATCGAGATCACCATCCGCACCGCCTGCAGCGTCGACCAGGATGCGGCGCTGGCCTTCCCCGCCTGGAAGCCCGGGGACCGGACGGTCGACGGCGCCGCCGCGGTCGCGATCGACTGCTCCGCCGGCCTGCCCTACCTCGTCGCCCTCGACGCCGGCGGCGGCGCGACCGAGGCCGGCCGCCGCCTGTCGGCGCCCGGCCGCGGCGCCCCCGCCATGCCGTACCAGCTGTACAGCGATCCCGGCCGCCTGAGCGTCTGGGGCGACCGGCCGGGCATCGACACGCTGCCGGGCCACGGCACCGGGGTCCCGGTCACCATCCCGGTCTACGCCCGCGCCGTGCCGCCCGCCCGGGGACAGCCGGCGACCTACCGGGACCTCGTCCGCCTCACCGTCGCCTATTGATGCATTCCGGAAAGCCCCAGCCATGACCGCGCTGCTTCGTCCGCTGCTCCTCGCGCTGTCCGCCGCCATCGTGCTGCTGTTCGCGTCGGCCGGCGCCCAGGCGCAGACCTGCACGGTCACCAACATCTCCAATTTCGGCACCACGACGGTCGACATCGTGCCGAACGCATCGGCCACGGCGACCGGGCAGGTCAGCTACAACTGCTCGGGCCGCACGGCGTTCACGGATGTCCGGCTGTGCGCCTATATCCGGGCCACCGGCAACCAGGTCGGCCCGAGCGACTACGCCTTCTACCAGACCCGCGACACCGATTCGCGGCTGGCCTGGCAGATGACCGAGCAGTTCAACCGCCGCTATGCCCGGGACGGCGGCGGCAGCCAGTCGACCGGCGGCATCAAGCTGTATGTCGTCGGCGGCGGCACCACGACGAACATCAACGGCACCAACACGCTGACGCTGAGCTATCTCGACCGGCAGCAGCAGGATCGCGTTCGGCCCGGCACCTACACCGACACCTACCAGCTGATCACCAAATATCTGTTCAATGCCGGCAACGCCAGCTGCGAGGCCGGCCTGACCAGCACGACCGGAACCATCACCACCTCGTTCACCGTGACCTCGATCGTCCCCAAGAACTGCCAGTTCGAGAACTTTCAGAACGTCGATTTCGGCAATTGGGGATCGGTCACGGCGGCGCAGGCGAGTTCGACCGGGGTGCGGGCCTTCGGCAATGTCGGCATGCGCTGCACCTACCAGACGCCCTACAGCATCACGGTCGACAACGGCCAGAACGTCAACGCCGGCACTCGGCGGATGAAGAACGGCACCAACTTCCTGCCCTACCAGCTGTTCCAGCCGGGCTGCAACTCGGCCTGGACCACGGCCTCGCCCTTGGCCAGCACCGGCACCATCGTCAGCGCGATCAACAACCACCAGGTCTGCGCCCAGCTGACCACCCCGATCGCCGTGGCGCCGGCCGCCGGCACCTACACCGATCTCGTCATCGTCACCGCAACCTTCTGAGGACGGGACGGGTGGCCGGATGCGGGCACGACGACCATGACGACGAATGCAGGCGGTTCCCGTGGATAACACTCGCGGCAGCAGCGTGAGCGTGGCGACGAAGGGCAAGCTCAGGCTCGCCGTGCTCTATGGCCGGCGGCCGTCCGACCTCGATCTGATGCGCAGTGAGAACCAGGCCTTCGCCGACCTGTTCGAGATGCCGATCGCCGGCGAATTCATGCCGCAGATCCGCTCGGTCGATCCCGACCTGGTCGTCATCCATCTCGGCTCGGCGCCCGACCCGGCCGATGCCGCCTTCGCCCGCGGCATCCTCGCGGCGCTGCGCGGCGGCCGGCGAAAGCTCATCGTCCTCGGCGACCGCGACCTGCTCACCGACGCCGAGCTCAACATCGACCTGATCGGCCACAGCTTCTACGACTGCCGGATCGGCGGCGAGACCATCCGTCGCCTGATCCGGCGCACCATCGCCGTCCTGGCGGGCTTCAGGCGCAAGGTCGGGCGGATCGATTCCACCCTCAACCGCATGACCGATCTGAGCCAGGAGATCCTGGTCCAGCACGCCGACATGCTGGCCCTGCACCGCGAGGAGATGGCCGACGGCATCCACCAGGCCGGCCGGGCCGACGCCGTGGTGACCGGCAGCGCCGTCGCCGTCATCGACGTCTCGCTCGACATCGTCAAATCGCTGGGCGAGGCCCTGGGCGACGAGTTCATGAGCGTCGACTACTTCCAGATCCTGATGTTCCTGCACCGCAGCACCCTGATCGGCCGCCGCGGCGTGCCGGTCGGGGAGCTGTGCGGGCTGATCGAGGCCCCGTATTCGACCACAGTCCGCCGGATCGACGAGCTGGCTAAGAAGGATTATGTGCGCAAGGCGGTCGACCCCGCCGACAAACGGCGGATCAATGTCGAGATCACCAGCCGGTCGAGCGGGATCGTCGATCTCTTCATCGGCAGGTTCAAGGCGTCGATCGGGGGCCTGCTGGAGGCGGTCGGCGCCCCCCAAATCGGGCGATGACGGACCTATCTCGAACACGCCTTTGCCCTTATGCTTGCCATCCGCGCAAAACGCGCCCATTTATGTGCGGTCATTCTGGTTCGGATGGCCGGCTTGCCACGCCCTTGCGGCCACGGATCGCTGCCTTCCCGGTGACCGACTGATGCGACGCGCATTCCCGCGCGGCGCCACTTCTTTCTGGGAGGCGAGCGATGCCGATCGGCACCGTTAAGTGGTTCAACAGCACCAAAGGCTTCGGCTTCATTCAGCCGGAGAATGGCGGCCCGGACGTGTTCGTCCACATCTCTGCCGTCGAGCGCGCGGGTCTGCGCGGCCTCGACGAGGGTCAGAAGATCTCCTACGAGGAGCAGCTTGACCCGAAGCGCAACAAGTCGTCGGCCGAGAACCTCAAGGCCGTCTGATCCCTGACTTGGGGACCTAGGGAAAAAGCGCCCGTTCCGACGGGCGCTTTTTTCTTGTCCGGCGTCGGGGGGCTGTCCGGCCTATCCCTGCGCCGCCAGCGCGGTGAGGTCGTCCCAGGCGTAGAGCAGGTTGTGCGACCGCCACAGCGGGCCGGGATCGGTGTAGGCGCCGATGCGGCGGCCGCCCTGGGCCTCGTAGAAGGCGATCGCCGGGTCGTTGCCGACCACCACGCCGAGGCCGAACCCTGCATAGCCGCGCGCGCCCAGCGCCGCCGCCATGGCGGCGAGCAGCCGGCGGCCCAGGCCGCGACGGGCGAAGTCGCGCCCGACATAGAGATACTTCACCTCGCCCCGGTCGCCGAAGGCGGCATCGCCCGGCGGCCCGGCCAGGCCGAAGCCGGCCAGGGTGCCGTCGACCTCCACCACCAGGGCGATCTGCGCCGGGTCGGCCAGGATCGCCGCCCAGCGGGCCTCGCGGCGGTCGACATCGAGAGCGCCGGCCGCTTCCGGCGGCGCCAGGTCGCGATAGGTGTCGCGCCACACCGCGACATGCAGCTCGGCGATGCCTCGGGCGTCGGCCGCGACGGCGGGGCGGAGCCGGATGGCGTCAGTAGGGATCGCTGGCCTCCAGGATCTCCTGCCCCATCAGCACGCAGTCGCCGGGGATCTGCGCGTAGAGGAAATGCATGCGGTACTCGGTCTTGATGACGTAGGCCCAAACCTCGAGCACGTCGAAGCGACCCTCGCCGCGCAGCGCCTTGACCGTGCCGGTCAGCTTCGCGGTGTCGTCAACCTGGAAGTCCGGCAGGCCCTCGCCGAAATGGAAGGCCATCAGCGCGCGGGCATGGGTCACGGCATCGGCGGAGCAGGGATGGGCGGTCTCGGCGGCTCGGGCTGAGCCGGCGGAAGCCAGCATCAGGCCGGCGGCGAAGGCGCCCGCGGCGAAGGCGATGGGCTTCATGCCGCGGTCGCCGCTTCGTCCCGGGCCCTGGCCCGCTGCGCGGCCGGGCGGGTGGCCAGAAGCGCGAGATAGGCGGAGATCGTGGCGGAGTCCGGCAGCTTGCCCCAGGCCTGCAGCCATTGCAGCAGCGACCCGATCAGCACGTCGGCGGCGCTGAAACGGGCGCCCAGTAGATAGGGACCACCGGCCTGCAGCGCCTTTTCCACCCGTTCGAGCGCCAGCGCGAAGCTGGGCCAGCCCAGCGCGCTGGGCGGTGCCTCGACCCCGCGCGGGAACACCGCATCGGCGAAGGCGGGTTCGAGCACCGAGGGGCAGTAGCCGAGCCAAGTGGCGTAGGCCGCGCGCTCGGGCGAGCCGACCGCCGGGGCCAGCCCCGATTCGGGCAGCGCGTCGGCGACATAGGCGCAGATCGCCGCGCTCTCGGTCACCACCACGCCGGGCGACCAGTCGCCGGCCGGACCGCGGTCGACCAGCGCCGGCACCTTGCCGGCCGGGTTGAGCGCGAGATAGGCCGGGTCCTTGTGCGTCGCCTTGCTCAGGTCGTGCGGCGCGATGGCGAAGGGCACCCCGGTCTCCTCCATCAGCCACAGGATGCGGCGGGAGCGGGAGCGCGGGGCGTGGTGCAGCGTGAAGCGTGGGGCGTCGGTCATGGCGGGATTGAACCACAGCCTTGGCTTGTGAAGCGAGGGCGTTTCAGCCCTCGGTCACCCGTCCCCACCCTCCGATTCTCCCGAGCGGTCAGCCGGCGAGAGACAGGGATGGCGGCCGCGCGCCTTCGAGTTCGAGCAGCGCTGCCTTGCGGTGCAGGCCGCCGGCATAGCCGGTGAGGCTGCCGTCGCTGCCGATCAGGCGGTGGCAAGGCACCACCACCGCGATCGGGTTGGCGCCGTTGGCGGTGCCGACGGCGCGGATCGCCCGCGGTTCGCCCAGGCGCAGCGCCAGGTCGCGGTAGCTGAGGGTGACGCCGCCGGGGATGGCGCACAGCGCGGCCCAGACCCGGTGCTGGAACGGCGTGCCGAGCGGCGCCAGGACCAGGTCGAACGCCCGGCGCCGGCCGGCGAAGTACTCGTCGAGCTGGGCCCGGACGCGGGCGAGGCCGGGCGAGTCGGGACCGGCCGGCGCCGCCTCCAGCCCGCGCCGGCGCAGTTGGCGCTGGCCGGCGGTCGGGCCGCCATCGTCGCGTTCGAAATCCAGGCCGACCAGGGCGCCGGCGGCATCGACCAGGGCCAGCATGCGGCCCATCGGCGTGTCGATCAGGCCGGCGGTGACGGGGAGGATGGGATCGCTGAACATCATCCCCGCATCAGGCCCCGGGCGGCCGGAGCCGGCAACCCGGATCTTGCGGCCGCCCCCTACTCCGCCGGCTCGGCCGCGCGGGGTTCGGCGGCGGCGCGGTCGGCGCCGGTGACCGAGGTCAGGCGGCCCAGCCGCGGCGCCAGCCAGGCCCGGATGTCGTCCATCACCGTGAACACCGCCGGCACGAACACCAGGCTGAGCACGGTCGAGGTGACCAGCCCGCCGATCACCGCCACCGCCATCGGCCCGCGGAAGCCGGCATCGGCACCGATGCCCAGCGCCGCCGGCATCATGCCGGCGACCATCGCCATGGTGGTCATGATGATCGGCCGCGCCCGGACCAGGCAGGCCTGGACCAGCGCCGCCCGCCGGTCGAGCCCGGCGCGCCGCCCCTCGATCGCGAAATCGACCAGCAGGATCGAGTTCTTGGTGACGATGCCCATCAGCATCAGCAAGCCGATCACCGAGGACAGGTCGAGCGCCGCGCCGTAGCCGAGCAGCGCCAGGATGGCGCCGATCACCGACAGCGGCAGCGCGATCAGGATGGTGACCGGCTGCAGGAAGTCCCGGAACAGCAGCACCAGCACCGCCAGCACCATCAGCACGCCCGCCAGCATGGCCTTGCCGAAGCTGGAGAACATCTCGGCCATGAATTCGGCCTCGCCGACCGGCGGCCGCTCGATCCCGTCCGGCAGCTGCGCCAGCGACGGCAGCGCCTCGATCGCGGCCAGGGCGGTGCCCAGCGGCACGCCGTTGAGGTCGGCATCGACCGAGACCCGGCGGCGGCGGTCGTAGCGCTCAACCTCGGCGTCGCCGGCGCCGAAGCCGATCTCGGCCACCGAAGTCAGCGGCACCGCACCGCGGCCGCCGGCCACGCGCAGCTGGCGCAGCGCCTCGATGTCGCTGCGCGCCGCGCGGTCCAGCACCACCCGGATCGGCACCTGGCGGTCCCCCAGGTTGAACTTGGCCGAATTGGCGTCGGTGTCGCCGATGGTGGCGATCCGGGCCACGGTGCCGATCGCCTGGGCCGAGACGCCCAGCCGCGCCGCCTCGTCCGGCCGCGGCCGGATCCGGATCTCCGGCCGCGGCAGCGGTTCGGTCGACCGGGCGTTGGCCAGCTGCGGCAGCGCGCGCATCTCGCGTTCCAGCGCCTGGACCGCGGCGGTCAGCTTGGCCGGGTCGTCGCCGGTCAGGACGATCGACACGTCCTTGCCGCCGCCCTCGCCGAGGAAGGTGAAGCGGATGTCGGGGATCGGCGCCAGCGCGTCCCGCGCCGAGAGTTCGAACTGCTTGCGCGTGACCTGGCGTTCGCCGCGCGGCTTGAGGACGATCACCAGGTTGGCCTTGGTGACGTCGCCGCCGGAGGCGGTGGCATCGGCCGCCGCGGCGCCGCCGCCCCCGCCGATGGTGGTGAAGACGTGGTCGACGTCCGGCCGCTGGCGCAGCACGGCGGTGATGCGCCGCGCCACCGCATCGGTGTCGGCCAGGGTGGCGCCGGGCGGCAGCTCGACCTGCAGGTTCGAGATCTTGCTGTCGCTGACCGGCAGGAAGCCGGTGGGCAGGAGCGGCACCAGCAGCAGCGACACCGCGAAGATGGCGCCGGCCGCCCCCAGGGTGGTGCGGCGGTGGTCGAGGGTCCAGTGCAGGAAGCGGGCATAGCCGCCGGCCAGGCGGGACGGCGCGGCGTCGCCATGCCCGGCCGGCGCCGGCTTCGGCCGCATCATGTAGGCCGCCATCAGCGGCGTCAGCAGCCGGGCCACCAGCAGCGAGGCCAGCACGGCCACCGCCACGGTCAGGCCGAACTGCTTGAAGTACTGGCCGATGACGCCGCCGATGAAGCTGACCGGGGCGAACACCGCGACGATGGCCAGTGTGGTGGCGACCACCGCGAGGCCGATGGCGTCGGCGGCGTCGATCGAGGCCTGGTACGGCCGCTTGCCGAGATGCAGGTGGCGGTCGATGTTCTCGATCTCGACGATGGCGTCGTCGACCAGGATGCCGATCACCAGGGTCAGCGCCAGCAGGCTGATGCTGTTCAGGGTGAAGCCCAGCAGGTCCATGGCGAAGAACGCCGGCAGAATCGACAGCGGCATGGCCAGGGCCGCGATCAGCGTCGCCCGCCAGTCGCGCAGGAAGACGAAGACCACCAGCACGGTCAGCAGCGCGCCTTCGATCAGCACCGTCATCGCCGCGTTGTAGCTGTCGCGGGTGTATTCGACGGTCGAGGCGATCTCGCTGATGGTGACGCCGGGCGTCTGCGCCTGGAGTTCGGCGAGGCGCTGCGCCACGCCGTCGGCCACCACGGTGTCGCTGGCCCCCTTGGCGCGGTAGACCGCGAAGCCGACCACTGGCGCGTCGTCGAGCCGGGCCGAGGCCCTGATCTCACCGGCCCCGTCGGTGACGGCGCCGAGATCGGCCAGCCGCACCCAGCGGCCATTCGCCAGGGCGATCGGGGTGGCCGCCAGGTCCTCGACCGTGTCGGCGCCGCCCAGGGTGCGGATCGCCTGCTCGCGCGCCCCGATCTCACCACGGCCGCCGGGCACGTCGGCATTGGTGCTGCGCAGCTGGGCGTTGACCTGGTCGGCGGTGACGCCGAGCGCCGCCAGTCGGTCGGGGTCGAGGTCGACTCGGATCTCGCGGGCGACGCCGCCCATGCGCTGCACCTTCTGCACCCCCGGCACCGCCAGCAGGTCGCGGGCGATGCGGTCATCGACGAACCAGGACAGGTCGACGGTCGACAGGCCTGGCGCGTTGACGCCGTAGTACAGGATGGCGCCGCCTTCGACGTCGAGCCGGGCGATGATCGGCTCCTCGATCGCCTGCGGCAGGTCGCTGCGGATGTTGGTGACGGCGTCACGCACATCGGTGGTGGCGCGGTCGGGGTCGGTGCCGATGCGGAACTCGACCACGGTCGCAGACACGCCGTCGCTGATGGTCGAGGTGATGTGGCGGACCTCGGCCAGCCCGGCGACCGCGCCCTCTACCCGCCGGGTGACCTGGGTCTCCAGCTCCGACGGCGCGGCGCCGGCCTGGGTGACCGTCACCGTCACGATCGGGAATTCGAGCTTCGGGTTGGCGTTGACCGGCAGGTGCAGGAACGACCACCAGCCGGCGACGGTCAGCAGCACGAACAGGACGATGACCGGGATCGGCCGGCGGATCGACCAGGAGGAGATGCCCGAGCTCATCGAACCGCCTCCTCCTCCGCCGCTTCCGTCACCCGGTCACCCTCGCGCAGGAAGGCGCCGGCGCCGAGCACGACGCGCTGGCCGGGATCGAGCCCGGACAGGATCTCGGCCCGGCCGTCGCGGCGCAGGCCGACGGTGACCACCCGGCGCGACAGCGCGCCGCCGCTGTCGACCAGCAGCACGCTGCTGTCGCCGCGGTCGTCGCGCTGCATCACCGCACGGTCGGGGATGGTGACGGCGCCGTCGCGGCGTTCGACCATGACCGCGGCCCGGCCGAACACGCCCGGCCGCAGCCGCGGGTCGGCCGGCAGGGTGATGCGGGCGCGGCCCAGCCGGCTGTCGCGGTCGGCCTTCGGCGCCACCAGCCGCACCCGGCCGTCGACCGCATCGTCGAAGCCGGTGACGGTGATGCGGGCGGACTGGCCCACCGCCAGGGCCGGCAGGTCGGCCTCCGGCACCTCGGCCTCCAGCTCGACCTCGCCCTCGCGCATCAGCTTGACCAGCGGTTCCGACCCCGCCATGGCGCCGGCCCGGGCGGCGCGTTCAGCGACGATGCCGGCGGTGGGGGCGCGGATCTCGGCCCGGCCAAGCCGGGCGCGCGCCTCGTCGACCTTGGCCTGGGCCTGGGCCAGCTCGGCCCGCGACACCTCCAGCACCTTGTCGGCGGAGATCGCGGCGGCGTGGCGCTTGTCGTAGTCCTGCGGGTTGAAGGCGCTGGAGCTGCGCAGCTTCTCGCTGCGCTGGAAATTGGCGGCAGCCTCGACCTGCATCGCCTGGTCGCGCGCCAGCCCGGCCTCGGCCCGCAGCACCGCGGCCTCGGCATCATGCAGCGCCGCGGTCAGCAGGTCGGTCTCCAGCCGCAGGATGACCTGGCCGGCCGCGACCCGGTCGCCCTCCTCCACCAGCACCTCGGCGATGCGCTGGCCGTCGACCGCCGCGCTGATCGCGATCTCCTCGCGCGGCACCACGGTGCCGGTCAGCGACAGCACCCGCTCGATCGGGCGGCGCTGGGCCGCAACCACGGTGACCACGGGCAGGCGCAGCCCGTCCGCCACCGCCGCCGGCGCGGTGCCGCGGGCGTCGGTCATCACGGCGAAGAGACCGGCCGCCGCAGCCAGCACCAGCCCGCAGGCCCCGGCGGCCAGCCAGCCCCGCCGGGGCCGCGGCGTCGGGGCGGGCGTTGCGGTCTCGGTCAGCAGCGGACGACTTGCCGGGTTGGTCATGGCCCACTCCTGGTGCGGGTCGCGTCTGGTCATTCTATTAATCGACTAGTCGGTCTACTTAAAGCGCAAATGCGAAGCCGCCGAGTCGAGACGGCCGTGCGGCCGGCAGCGGCAGCAGTCGCGCCCGTCATTGCCGGCCCGCAAGGACGGCCCGAGATGCCTGATGGCGTCGACCATGCAGATCGCCGTCCCGGTCACGGCGACCAGCGCCAGCGCCGCGATCACGGCAACGGCCCCGGCCCGGCGGCCTTCGCCGCGGTGCCGCACCAGCCATGCCGCGACGCCCATGCCCTGCGGCAGCGGCCGGAGCCCCAGCTTGCCCATATCCCTCTCCCGGCCGACATCCGGCCTGCCTCGATCTTTAATCGATCAGTCGGTCTACTAAATAGCCGGACTGTGGCGAGATTGCGTTCGGGCGATGGGCCGCGGCCCGATCGGCTAGGATCGGGACGATTCGAGGGAGGCCGCATGACCATCACCATCGAGCCGATCGAGGCCCGCACTCTGGCCGAGGCCAGAACGATCGACGGCAGCTTCGTCATCGAGTCGCGGCTGGTCCTGGCGGCCGCGGGCGACGTCCCGAGCTTCACCACCGTGCCGCTGCCGCCGCGGACCAAGCGCTATGAGGAGACCGACTATGCCGGCTATGTCGGCCGGCGGGACCGGGCGGCGTTCCTGGCCCGGGCGGACGGACGGCCGGCGGGGCTGGTGGCGTTGTCGAAGAGCTGGAACGGCTTCGCCTGCGTCGACGAGATCCTGGTCGACACGGCGGCGCGGAAATCGGGCATCGGCCGGGCGCTGATCGACGCCGCCATCGCCTGGGCCCGGTCACGGACCCTGCCCGGCATCATGCTGGAAACACAGACCACCAACGTCGCCGCCTGCCGCTTCTACCAGCGCTGCGGCTTCGTCCTGGGCGGCTGGGACCGCTTCCTGTACCAGGCCATCGACCCCGGCACCGACGAGATCGCGCTGACCTGGTACCTGTTCTTCGACCAGGCCGGTGACGGAATGGGAAGGCCCCGATCCGAAAACAAGAGCTAAATTGATTGCAAAAGTAGCCGAGAATCCAGCCCCGGAAATCGTGGCGTAGCGCAGCGGAGCAAGATTGGGCCCCGAAAAGATAGGCCGCAACCGAAGTTGCATGGCCGATTTCGGAGGATAATCCCATGAGCTACCACAGCGTGCAGACGACCCATCGTGTCGACAGGACTTCCAGCCCCGCCCCTCGAAGCAGACCTTACTTCGGTCGTCTTGGCGCGGCGGTCGCCGCGATGGCCCGGTCGATCGCCGAGCACCGCCGGCTGCGGCGCGATGAGCGGCGCCTGCTGGAAATGACGGACCATCAGTTGCAGGACATCGGCCTCCGCCGCGTCGGCCACAGCTTCGGTGCGCAGATCATCGAGGCCGACGATTCGGCTGTGACCGACGCTGCTGTTCAGGCCGGACCGTAGCGCCGGGTTTCGCCGCCCCGCGCCAGCTCCACCGCCAGATCGTCATGGCCGGGGGGCAGCAGCGGGTCGAACACCCGGTCGCCGAAATTCCGGCGCAGGCCGAAGACATGGCGCAGCAGCAGGTTGGTGTAGAGCCCCGGCCCGCTGGAATAGACCCGCCAGCCGCCATCGACGGCGATGGTCCCGTCCTTGACCCGCTGCCATTCCGTGCCGGCGGCATAGCGGTCGGCGAAGGCCGCATCGCTGGAGCTGAAATAGGCGTTGCGCTGGCGCGGCGTCGCGTTCGGCAGGATGTCGGTCACCGCCACCGGATTGGCCAGCAGCAGCGTCCGCCACACCGCATCGGCCTGGCCATGCGCCGCCAGCGCCTCGCCGGTGCGCAGATGCGCGTGGGTGTACATCAGCCCGATCTCGCGGCCGAAATAGGCGGCGGATTCGGCCCGGCGGAACAGCTGCTCGACCCCGCCGTGATAGGCCACCGGCCGATCCATCAGCCGGGCGCCGTCCGGGAACATCAGATGGTCGCGGATGATGGCGAGATGGCGCGGCACCGCCTCGCCGGCGAACAGGCCGGCGATCAGCGCCCGCTTCATTGGCAGCAGCGAATAGGTCAGGCCGGTACGGGTGTCGCTGGGGTGCAGCAGCAGCTCGGCGACAGTGCCTTCGGGCGTGAACACGGCATAGCCGGCCAGCACCCCGTCGCGCATCAGGTGGCGCTGGAGGTCCCAGTGCATCGCGCCGGCCAGGGTCTCGATCTCGCGCGCCTGCGCCGACCGGCCGGCATGGTCGAGCACCGCGGCCCAGCGGCCGAGCTGCTGGATCAGGAGGGCGACGGTCCAGGCGCTGACCATCCAGTCGCGCAGGTGGGGGTCGACCGGCTGCAGCGAATCGTTCCAGTCGCCCTCGCCATAGCGCAGCAGATGGGTGCCGGGGATGAAGCGGTCCTTCACCACCGCGACGATGCGGTCGATATGGGCCGAGACCGGGTCCTGCCGCTCGGTGCGGGTGAAGTCCTCCTCGTTGCGCCAGGCGATGGGCTCGTCGAGGAAGGCGAGGTCGCCGGTCGCCTCGACATAGTCGCACAGCGCCTTCAGCGGCCAGACGATGACGTCGCCATGGGCGTGGCGGTCCTGGATCGGCGAATAGGGTTCGAGCATGAACCATTGCGGCCAGTCGCCCCGGCCGGCGTATTGCTGGGCGAAGACCTTGCGCAGGACCTCCTTGGCCGCGGCGTCGTGCTCCAGCGCCAGCAGGAACTCCAGCGCGCCCTGGCAGACGTCGCGCGTGCCCCAGGCGCCGCCGGTGTACTGCTCCAGCCCGTGCGGCACGGTCAGGTGGATCATGGCGTCATGCGCCAGCCACGGGAAGGCGGCGTCCAGCGCCTCGCCCTCGGCCCCGCCGCCCCGGATCCGCAGGCCGCGGGTGACCTCGGCCCAATGGGCATCGGCCGACCCCAGCATCTCCGCGATCGGAACCCCGGCAGCGTAGCGGTCGGCCAGCGCCGTGGCCGCGGCCGCATCGGTCAGCGACCCGGTGACGGCAAAGCCGAAGCCCGAGACCGACCCGGTGCGCAACGCGATATAGCCGCCGCGCCGGCCCCGGCCGTCGGCATAGAGCAGCTCGTCGCCGCCGATCGCCTCGATCGCCTCCGGCGTCGGGGTGACCAGATGGTAGACCGAGTCGGGATAGCGCTGGCCCCACAGCCAGTCCGGGTCCGGACGGAAGGTGAAGCGCTTGGCGGCCGGATCGATCGCGACCCGCCCGGCCTGTTCGAGTTCACGCTCGCCGAGCACGAGATGGCCCAGCACCAGGAAGCGGCAGGGCCGGCCCTCGACATCGACCCGCCACTGCATCGCGGTGTCGGCGCCGGAGACGGCGGCGCGGACCGTGACCACGCGGCCGCCGAAGCGGTAGATCCAGCGGCTTTCCGCCAAGCCCATCTCGAAGGCCGAGGGCACCGACAGCAAGCGCCACCCTTCGCCGCCATCGACCAGGATGCGCAGGCCGGAGCTGCGGGTGATGTTGTAGGGGTCGCGCGAGACCGAGAACAGCTTGTGGAACGAGGTGTTGCCGACCGTCAGCTGGGCGGCGAAGACGCCATGCGCCCAGACCGTGGCGCAGAGCAGGCCATCCTCCGGCAGCAGCGCCGCGCCGGAGCGCAGCAGCGCGCCATGGCGGCGGCGCAGCCCGAGCTCCTTGGCGCGCAGGGCGACGTGCCGGTTCAGGCCACCATCATCGACGAAGAAGGATTGCAGGACGCCGCCGTCCCATTCCTCCAGCCGCCGCGACGGCCACAGCAGGTCGAGCGCGGCGGCGTCGAGATCCTCGGCCACCAGCGGCGGCGCATTCTGCAGCAGGCCGCGCACCGGGGTCTCGAGCACGACCTCCGCCGGGCGGAAGCCACCGGCGGCCGCCAGCGCCTGGTCGACCACGGCCAGGTCGCCATCGTCGGACGCCGCCTTGTGGTCCGGCACGAACAGGCCGAAGAAGCCCCACCCCGCCGTGGCGCCGGGCGCCAGGCTGGCGGTCTTCGAAGCGATCGCCGGGCAGGCGACCTCGTGCTGCAGCTTCTCGTCCGGCAGGTCGCCGGTGATCTCGGCGCGGTCGCGGAAGCCGGGGCCGAAGCTCTGCGCCGCATCGGTGGCGAAGCCGGACGCGCCGTCCAGGCAACCATGGGCCATCCAGGGAATGCGGCCGCCCTGGGCCAGCGCCTGGCGGCTCATCACCACCGGCCCCAGCCGGTCGTGGCGCGCGACATGGTGGTCCATGTATTGCGAGGCATAGGCCTCGTTGTTCATCAGGAAGCCGCGACTGCCGAGGCCGATGTCCTGCAGCAGCACGGCGGAGACCTCGACCGCGGCGGCGCCCTTGTTCTCGACCTCGACCCGCCAGAGCCACAGGTTCGAGTCGGGCGCCAGCCACAGCGTGACCCGATGCGCCAGTCCTTCGGCCTCGCCGGCCCAGACGAAGCGGTCGGTACCGGCGCCGACCGTTAGCCGCGCCGTCGGCCCCACCGCCTCGACCACCCGGCCGCCGGCCAGCCGCAACAGCACCCGGCCGATGCCGCCGGACAGCGGCGATCCCAGCACCTGGTTGACCAGCACCGGATCGCCCTGGCCATCCAGCTGGTGCGACAGGGCGAACAGCGCGCCGTTCGGCAGCAGGCTGGCGGCCAGGCCGGTGCCGTTGGCGATGCGCCGCAGTCCGAGATCGGTGTCGCGCGGGAGGATGAATTCGGTCGTCGGGCCTGTCATCGGTGCCGCTCGCTCCAAGCTGCGCGGACGTTCGGCCGCGGCGACGCGGCGCTCCGTCCTGGTCCGGAGTCTTCTACCCCGCCGCGATGATGCTGCCTATGGGGCCTCTCGACCCACCGGCCCCCTGTTCGCAACGACGGATTGACGGGCTATGCCGCTTCCACCCGGTGGATCAGGTTCATGATGCCCTCGCTCATCGCCCGGTAGTCGCGGGTGTTGGTGATCTCGCCCTCGATGCGGTAGGCGTTCATCACCACGATGCGGTCGGCCAAAGTGATCATCTCCGGCATGTCGCTGGTGATCAGCAGGATCGCCGTGCCGGTCTCGGACAGCTCGCGCAGCAGCTGGTGCAGCTCGGCCTTGGTCTTGATGTCGATGCCGACCGACGGCTCGTCGACGATCAGCACCTTCACCCCCGCCGCCAGCCATTTGGCGACGCTGATCTTCTGCTGGTTGCCGCCGGAGAGGTTGCCGACCAGCTGGTTCAGCGACGGGGTGCGCACCGCCAGCCGGCGGATGAAGGGTTCGGTCTTGGCCCGCACCGTGCCGTCGGTCAGGAAGCCGAAGCGCGACGCCAACTGGCGCCACACGGTGATGCCGGCATTCTCCAGCACCGTGTGCATCAGCACGAGGCCTTCCTGCTTGCGGTCCTCGCTGACATAGCCGATGCCGAAGCGGTGGATGGCGTCGGCGACGTTGCCGGCCTTGGCGGGCTTGCCCTCGACCTCGACCGTGCCTGCGGTCACCGGGAACTGGCCCAGGATGCATTTCGCCAGCTCGGTCCGCCCGGCCCCGACCAGCCCGTAGAGGCCGACGATCTCGCCCTTGCGCACCGTCAGGTCCACCCCGCGATGGCCCAGCGCGGTCGCCACGCCCTGCAGCTTCAGCGCCGCCGGCGCCCGGTCATGGTCGCGGGCCGGCCAGTCGGCGATCAGCTCGCTGCGGCCGATCATCAGCCGCACCAGATCCTGCCGCCCCAGCCCGTCCATCGACTGGCTCTCGCAGGCGTTGCGACCGTCGCGCAGCACCGTCACCCGGTCGCAGATCGCCTGCACCTCCTCCAGCTTGTGGCTGACGAAGAGCATGCTGACGCCCTCGTCCCGCAGCCGGCGCAGCAGCGCGAACAGGATGTCGGTCTCGTGCGGGGTCAGGGCCGCGGTCGGCTCGTCCAGCAGCAGCACGCGGGATTTCAGCGACAGCGCCCGGGCGATCTCGACCAGCTGCATCTTGGCGACGCTGAGCTGCGACACCGGGGTGCGCGGGTCGATGTCGAGGTCGAGCAGCTTCAGCCAGTGGCTGGCCGCCGCGTTCAGCCTGGCATAGTCGATCCGGCGCAGCGGATGCGCGGCCAGCTGCTCCAGCGCGATGTTCTCGGCGACCGAGAAGCGCGGGATCAGATTGCGCTCCTGATGCACCACGCCGATGCGGTGGGCGGTGGCGTCGCGCGGGCCGCCGAGCTCCACCGGCTTGCCGTCCAGCAGCAGCTGCCCCTGGTCCGGCCGGTAGACGCCGGTGATGATCTTGATCAGCGTCGACTTGCCGGCGCCGTTCTCGCCCAGCAGGGCGTGGATCGACCCCTGCTGCAGGGTCAGCGACACCTCCTGCAGCGCCTTCACGCCGGGGAAGAACTTGCTGACGCCGCGCGCCTCGAACACGGTGGCCGCCATGGTCAGATCCTCACCGCCGATTTGCTCATCTTGAGCTCGCGCAGGCGGTTGACGCCGACGGCCCACAGGATCAGGCCGCCGAGCACGACCTGCACCAGGAACGGGTCGATGTTGAACAGCACCAGGGCCTGGGTGATGATCGCGACGATGACGACGCCCAGCAGCGTTGCCGACACGCTGACATGGCCGCCCGACAGCACCGCCCCGCCGATCACCGGCGCGGCGAAGGACAGGATCAGCCAGTCGTCGCCGATGGTCGGCTGGCCGATCTGCAGCCGCCCCACCAGCAGGATCCCGGCCAGCGCGGCGAGGAGGCCGGAGATGGCGTGGGCGCAGACCACGACGAAGCCGACCGAGATGCCCGACAGCTCCGCCGCATGCGCATTGCCCCCGACCGCCAGGATCGAGCGGCCGAGCGCCTGCCGGTTCAGCATCGCCCACAGCCCGACGGCGACCAGCGCGGTGGGCAGCACCAGCCAGGGCAGCGGGTCGATGAAGTTGGTGTTGCCGAACGCCTTCACCGCGTCCGGGATGTCGTAGAAGGGCTGGGCCTGGGTGATGCCGAGATTGATGCCCTTGAACATCGACAGGCTGGCCAGGGTGATGACGAAGGCGCTGATGCCGGTCCAGGCGATGAAGATGCCGTTGACCATGCCCGCGGCCACGCCGATCAGCAGCGCCAGCACCGCCGCCACCGGCGCCGGCAGGCCCCACACCTGCATCATCCCGGCGAAGCTGATCGCCGCCAGGCCGCCGATGGCGCCGACCGACAGGTTCATCTGGCCGACCGCGATGATGATCATCTGCGAAAAGGCGATCAGCGCGTTGACCGATATCGCCAGCAGCAGCACCTGGATGTTGAGCGGCGACAGGAAGGACGGGTTGAAGGCGCCGACGATGACGATCGCCAGCACCGTGACCAGCAGCGGGCCGAACCAGTCGGTCCGGGCATAGCGGGCGAGCGGGCCCATCGCATCCTTCCCCATCACACCATCCTCCGGCGGGCCAGCACCGACCGGCGCGCCATATCCATCAGCACCGCCAGCAGCAGCAGCAGGCCGAGGAAGGACTGGACCCAGAATTCACCGATCTGCAGCAGCAGCAGGCCGCTGGTCAGCAGCGTCACCAGGAAGGCGCCGAGGAAGGTGCCCACCACCGACACCCGGCCGCCGGACAGCAGCGTGCCGCCCAGCACCGGGCCGAGGAAGGCCGGCAGCAGCCAGTCCTGCCCCAGCTGCCCGGCCATCGACGGGATGGCGGCGCCGTTGCGTGCCACCAGCATCAGCGCGGCGATGCCGGCCAGGATTCCGGACAGCATGTGGCACAGGATGAAGATGCGGCCGACGCGGATGCCCGACATCTCCGCCGCCTCCGGCCGGGCGCCGGCGGCCAGCATCTCGCGGCCGGTCACGGTGAAGCGGTACAAGACCACCAGCAGCAGGGCCACGACCACCGCCACCAGCAGCAGCGGCGACACCACGCCGCCGAACAGCTTCAGCCGGCCGAAGGCGGCGAAGGCCGGCGGCAGCTCGCGGTAGGATTCCGCCCGGGTCAGGAAGATCATCAGCCCGAAGAAGATGCTCATGCTGGCCAGGGTGATGATGAAGCTGTGCAGCCCGGACCGCACCACGGTCCAGCCGTTGATCAGGCCCAGCACGGCGCCCAGCGCCAGCCCGCCGACGATCGCCAGCGGCCAGGGCACGCCGGCATCCTGGATCAGCCAGCCGCTGGTCATGGCGGCGCAGACGCCGATGGCGCCGACCGCCAGGTTCAGCCCGCCGGTAACGATCACCACCATCATGGCCAGGCCGATCATGACGTTGATCGCCGAGGTGCGGCCGAGCGCGAACAGGTTGAACGGCGACAGGAAGCCCGGGGTCAGCAGGCCGAAGGCGGCGACGAACACCGCGATCAGCACGATCAGGCCGAATTCGTTGGTCAGGTAGAAGCGGGGCCGGCCCGTCGGCTCACGCGGGATCGCCTGCGGGGACCCCAGCTCGGCCGGGGACGGGGTCGCGGCGCGGTCTTCGACATGCATCAGTCGGACTCTGGACGGAAAAGCGGTCGGCGGCGGCGCTCGCCACCCTGGCGGGACCCGGCCGGGCAACCCTGCCCGGCCGGACGAGACCCCGCTAGGCCGGGCAGTCGAGATAGGTCTTGGCGAAGTCGGCGAGCAGCGCCTTGGTGATATCCTGCATCGCGGTCACGTAGGTGTCGACCTTGTCGGCCGCAACGAAGACCGTGCCCGAATCGATGAAGTGGTTGGTCAGCGCGTTGGTCTTCCACGGCGCGTCGGCCTTGACCTTGCAGCCGTTGCGCAGCCGGTCGACGACGTAGGAGCCGATATAGGCCTGGCCGTACGGGTTCTGCAGCATGGTGCCGTGCAGGAAGCCGTCCTTGATCGCCTTCAGCACCACCTCGTCATGGTCGATCGCGACCATCTGGATGCGCTTGTCGCCGATCCGGCGCAGCGCGTTGGCGGCGACCACGGACGGCACCCAGGCGGTGCTGATGATGCCGTCGATGTCGCCGGCATGGGCGGCGAGGTAGGCGTTGATCTTCTCTTCCGCCGGCTCCGGCGCGTCGATGTCGGCGATCACCTGCACGACCTGGGCGCCGTCTTCCTTCGCCGCCTTCTCGACCGCGTCGATGCGGAGCTGGGTGTTGGGGTCGACCAGGAAGCCGGTGACATGAAGGATGCGCTTCTTGCCGGCCATCGCCTTCAAGAGCTCCTTGGTGCCGAGATAGGCGGAGTTGCCGACATCGGTGCCGAGGCAGAACTGCGCTTCCGACGGGTCCTTCAGGCAGCCGGCGGTGGCGATGATGGGCGCGCCGCTGTCGGCCAGTTCGGCCACGGTGCTGACGCTGCCGACGGGGTCGCCGGGGAACAGCAGGAAAGCGTTGTAGCCCTGGGTCACCAGGCTTTCCAGCAGCTGGTTCTGGGTGCTCAGCTCCCACTTCTGCGGGACCTTGTAGTCCGCGGCGCCGAGCTTGAAGTCGCGGGCGGCGTCCTTGCCGGCCTGTTCCCAGGCCGAGAAGTACGGATGCGGGCCGCCGGGCACCAAGGCGACCTTGGTATCGTCGGCTGCGGCGGTGCCGGCCCCGGCCAGCAGCGCCAGCGCGGCCAGAACGGCCTTCCGGACATGACGGGACATACCCATTCCTCCCTTGTTTCTTGTCGAGTGCCGCGCGGCGATCGGCGCCCTTGCGCGACGCCCCGAGACGCTAGTATCCAAGTGTGCAAGGCGCAATCGAATTGTGGCCCCTGCGACCAAACAAGTCGGACAATTGGCTCGCAGGGCCGGCGCCGCATGGGGAGGACCAGATGCCGCACGTCGCGCCGTCCGACGCGCTGCCCATCGCTGCCGCGGCCGACTCCGTGGAGGAGCGTGCCGGCGGGCTGCCGGACATCCGTTTCCAGCTCGACCGCCGCCTGCCGGTGGCCGACCAGGTCTACGGCGCGCTGCGGCACGCCATCGTCGGCGTCCATCTGCTGCCCGGCACCCCGATCAGCGAGAACAGCATCAGCCGGCAGTTCGGCGTGTCGCGCACGCCGATCCGCGCCGCGATCCAGCGGCTGGCGGAGGAGGGGCTGATCGACGTCTACCCGCAGCAGGGCAGCTTCGTCGCCCCGATCCGGCTCAGCGGCATCGGCGACGCGCATTTCGTGCGCCGGGCGCTGGAGGTGGCGGTGCTGCACGAGACGGTGAAGATCTGGACCCCGGCGATGAGCGCCGCGGCCCGGGCCGTGCCGGCGCGGCAGCGGGCGCTGCTCGATGCCGGGGACACGGACGGCTTCCACGCCGCCGATGCGGAGTTCCACCACCTGCTGATGAGCTTCGCCAACCGCGAGGGGGTGTGGACCACGATCCAGGCCGCCTGGACCCGGCTGGCCCGCTTCATGCGGCTGTTCGGCAGCCCGGAGCGGCTGCCGCTGGTGATCGAGGAGCACATCGCGATCATCGATGCGCTGGATGCCGGCGACGTGGCGGCGGCGGAGGCGCGGCTGGTCTATCATATCGACCGCACCTTCGTGCTGCTGGACCAGTTGCCCGACCGCTACCGCCGCTACGTCTCGGACTGAGCCGCCCCGACCCCAGGACCGCAATCCTCCGATCTGCCTTGCGGGCGTCGCAATTCGTCCCTTTACTCCGCGGCAACCGCAACTCCTCCAGGAGATCGAGTCATGACCCGCTTCCGCCGCAGCGCCCTTGCCTTCGCCCTGCTCGCCGCCGTCGCCGTGCCGGGTGCGATCGCCGCTCCGGCATCGGCCGTGGCCGCCGAAGCACCGGCCACCCGCGTCGCGACCCTGTCGATGAGCGGCCAGGGCAGCGCCAGCGCCGCCCCGGACCAGGCCACGGTGACCAGCGGCGTCGCCAGCGAGGGCAAGACCGCCCGCGAGGCGCTGGATGCCAACAGCAAGGCGATGTCCGCGCTGATCGACGCCTTCAAGAAGGCCGGGATCCAGTCGGCCGACCTCCAGACCAGCGGCTTCTCGGTGCAGCCGCGCTACGCCCAGCCGAAGGAAGGGTCGAGCGAGGCGCCGCACATCGACGGCTACCAGGTGAACAACCAGGTGACGGTGCGGGTGCGCGACCTGACCAAGCTGGGCGCCCTGCTGGACACTGCGGTCTCGACCGGGTCGAACCAGATCAACGGCGTCGGCTTCGACCTGGCCGACCCGGCGCCCGTGCTGGACAAGGCGCGCGAGGCCGCGGTGGCCGACGCCCGGCGCAAAGCGGAGCTGACCGCCAAGGCGGCGGGGGTGAAGCTGGGCCGCATCCTGACCATCGCCGAGCCCGGAGCCGATACCGGCCCGCGCCCGATGATGGCCGCCTACGCCATGGACAAGCGGGGCGGCGCCCCGATCGAGGCCGGCGAGACCGAATTCCAGGCCCAGGTGGTGGTGACGTGGGAGATCGGGGAGTAACGAACCGAAGGCAGGCCGCAGCGCCCGCGCTGCGGCCGCCCCTTCACTGCGTCTGGATGATGTGGATGGCCTCGTACACCCGGCGGACCTGGTCGGCGTAGGACCGGCCGGCCGCCAGGTTGTCGGGGCCGGCATTGTAGGCGGCGACGGCGGCCCAGATGTCGCTGCCGCCGGTGGCCACGCGCATCTCGCGCAGGATCTCGCCGCCGACCAGCAGGCAGACGCAGCGGTCGGCCAGCAGCTGGTCGCGGGTGACGCCGAGCGCGGCCAGGCGGGGGTAGTGCACCGAGTTGATCTGCATCATGCAGACATCCTCGCTGCCGTTGCTGTTGGCGCCGTTCACCGCCTCCTGCCGCCACTTGGTCTCGACATAGGACATCGCCAGGATCAGTTCGGTCTCGACCCCGGCCAGCCGGGCGGCACGGGCCATGCAGTCGCTGGCCGAGGCCGCCGCCGGCTGCAGCGCTGCGGCCAGCGCCAGCACCGCCGGAAGCAGCCGGATCCTGCGACGCCCCCGGGCGATCATCGCGCGCCTTCTGCCATGACGGATCCCGGATCCCCTGCCCCGAAAAGGAGCGAAAGCCTACACCCTGCGGCGCGTCGATCAACCCAGCCGCCGGCCCCGTTCGCAGCTTTGGCTTGATCGCGCCGTGGACCGGGACGAGAGAATGCGGGGGAACCGGGACATCCCGCCCAGGACGACAAAGGCATGGACCGCACCGTGGCGCCACCCGCTTCCCCGACCGACGACCGCCGCCGTTGGATCGAACGGGGTCTTGAGCATCTCGCCTGGCTGCTCCTGCTGGTTGCGCTGGCGGTGTTCTCGGCTTCCATCCCGGGCTTCTCCAGGGCCGACACCCTGATCGGCATCCTCGACCAGTCGGCCGCCACCGGCATCCTCGCCGCCGGGCTGGCGCTGGTGATCATCGCCGGGCAGATCGACCTGTCCGGCGAATCGGTGGCGGGGCTGGCGGCGATGGCCGCGGCGATGGCGTTCGGCACCGGCGGGGTCGGCATGGGCTGGACGATCGACCCGGCCTGGCTGGCGGTGCCGGCCACCCTGGCTGGCGCGATCCTGATCGGCGCGCTGGCCGGCCTGGTCAACGGGGTGCTGGTGGTGCAGGCCCGGATCAACCCCTTCATCGTCACCCTGGGCGCCTACATGGTCCTGCGCGGCGTCACGCTGTGGATCTCGGGCGGCCATCGCGCCGCCGGCCTGCCGGCCGAGATCCTGGCCGTCGCCACCGGCCGGGCGCTGGGTCTCCCGATCCCGGCCTGGATCCTGGGGGCTGTCTTCCTGGCCTTCGGCGCCGTCCTGCGCTGGACGAACTTCGGCCGGGGTCTCATGCAGGTCGGCGGCGACCCCCAGGCCGCGGCCCATGCCGGCGTCCGGGCCGGACAGCTGGTGGTGGTCGCCTTCGCCCTCGCCGGCGGCCTCGCCGCCCTGGCCGGCTGGCTGCTGCTCGCCCGCGCCACCATGGCCACCGCCTATCTCGGCTTCGGCCTGCTGCTCCCGGCCTTCGCCGCGGTGGCGATCGGCGGGGTCAGCCTGAAGGGCGGCGCCGGCCGCCTGTCCGGCGTCTTCGCCGGGGTGCTGCTGCTGGGCGCGATCGACGCCGCGATCCGGCTGACCGGCCTGCCTGCGGAGACCGCCCAGGTCGCCCAGGCCGCGCTGGTGCTGGCGGCGGTGCTGCTGGAGCCGCTGAAGACGACGATCCGGGAACGCCTGAGGTAGCGGCGGACCTACGCAGCCCCCTCCAGCGCCGCCAGGAAGCGGCGGCGCCAATGGCCGATGTCGTTGGCGCGCAGCACCCGCATCATCGAGGCGTGGCGGTCGCGCCGCTCCTCGACCGGCATGGTCAGGGCCCGCTCCAGCGCCTCGGCCACCCGCTCGACGTCGAACGGGTTGACGATCAGGGCGGCGTCCAACTCCTCCGCCGCGCCGGCGAATTCCGACAGCACCAGCACGCCCGGATCCTCCGGGTCCTGCGCCGCGACATACTCCTTGGCCACCAGGTTCATGCCGTCACGCATCGGCGTCACCAGCCCGACCCGGGCGGAGCGGTAGAAGCCCAGCAGGGTCTTGCGCGGCACGCTCTTGTTCAGATAGCGCAGCGGCACCCAGTCGATGTCGGCGAATTCGCCGTTGATCGACCCGGCCAGGCTTTCCAGCTGGTGGCGGATCTCCTGGTAGTCGGCGACCTCGCCGCGGGTCGGCGGCGCGATCTGCATGAAGCTGACCCGGCCGCGCCGGTCCGGCCACCGCTCCAAGAGCGTGCGGAACGCCTCGAAGCGCCGCGGCAGGCCCTTGGAATAGTCCAGCCGGTCGACGCCGATGATCAGGTCGCGCCCGACCAGGCTGTCGCGCAGCCGGTGCGCCGACCGCATATTCCAGGCCGCCGGGGCGTCGGCCGCGATCTCCTCGGTCTCGATCGAGATCGGGAAGGATTCGACCACGATGCGGCGGCCGCCGATCTCGATCCGCCCGTCCGGCGTCTCGCGCCAGCCGCGATGCCACGCCGCCAGCAGGGCGTCGCGGTCGCGCGTGGTGTGCAGTCCGACCACGTCATAGGCGGCGAGGTCCTGCAGCAGCACCTCATGGGTCGGCAGGGTGCGCAGCACCTCGGGCGTCGGGAAGGGGGTGTGCAGGAAGAAGCCGATCGGCGCCGTCACGCCGCGGTCGCGCAGCAGGCGGCCGAGCGGGATCAGCTGGTAGTCATGCACCCAGATCCGGTCGCCCGGCCGCAGCAGCGGCAGCAGCGCGTCGGCGAACTGGGCGTTGACCCGGCGGTAGCCGTCCTCCGCCGCCCGGCTGTAATGGGCCAGCTGGATGCGGTAGTGGAAGATCGGCCACAGCGTCGAATTGGCATGGCCGTTGTAGTAGAGGTCGAAATCGGCCTGGGCGAGGTCGAGCATGGCGTAGGTCAGCGACCCCGCGCGCTTCAGCTTCGGCGCCCCGCCCGGCGCGTCCAGCAGCTTGCCGCTCCAGCCCAGCCAGACGCCGCCGGCCTCCTTCAGCGCCGCGAGCACGGCGACGGCCAGGCCGCCCTGCGGCGCGGTGCCCTCCTCGACCGGGGCGATGCGGTTCGACACGACGATCAGGCGACCCATTCCGACTTTTCTTTCTCAACGGGCAACGGCCGCGATCCAGGCGCGCGCGGCCGCCGGATCAGTCAAACGGTGCGTCGCGACGGTCGGTTCCCTGTCGCCGACCTGGACCGCCGCGCCGCCATGGCGCAGGGCCGCGGCGAAGGCGTCCTCGTCGGTGACGTCGTCGCCCAGCGCCAGCGGCCGGCGCCCGGCGAAGGGCGACACGGCCAGGAAGCGGTCCAGCGCCGCGCCCTTGTCGACGCCCGAAGGCTTCAGCTCGACCACCATCTTGCCGGCCATGGCGTGCCATCCCGGCGCCTCGGCCATCAGGCCCTCGGCGAAGGCGATGACATCGGGGCCCAGGGCCGGCGCCAGGCGGTAGTGGATCGCGACCGCCGCGCCCTTGGGCTCGACCCGCAGGCCCGGGTCGCGGCCGGTGTAGCCGCGCAGCGCCGCCTCCAGCCGTTCGAGCACCAGCCGGTCGACGGCGACGCGGTCGACCGGCCCGGCCGGGGTCGCCCGCCATTCCAGCCCGTGCTGCCCGGCGGCGGGCAGGCGCAGCGGCGCGAACAGCCGGTCGAGATCGGCGATCGCGCGGCCGGAGACCAGGGCCAGGGCGCCGCCGACCCGGGCGGAGAGCCGGCCCAGCACGGCGACCAGATCCGGCGGCACCACCACGTCTTCGGGCCGTTCGGCCAAGTCGATCAGGCTGCCATCGACATCGAGGAACAATGCCGATTCAGAAATACCTTCGGCGAAAGCGGTCATGTCGATGGTCTGCGGCGCCATGCGCGGTCAAATCTCCATGTCAAATTTCCGTAAAGATTGTCCATCCGAAACGAATTCAGACAAGACGACCGGCGCACCGCCGCCGTGTCTGGACGGCAACCGATGCGCCTGTCTTCTGTTTTAGGGATGATTGGCGATCGTTTCAAGGGAAGCGGCTGAAATTCCGCCCGGCCCGGGTGCAGCCGTAGGGCTACTTCAGTCGTCGTAGCCGATGCGGGCCCGGACGAAATCGCCCTTGATCGACACCAGCGGCCGGCCGCCGGCGCTGGTGGGAATCTCGCTGTCGACCATCGCGACCTTGGCGTCGACCGAGTAGCCGACCGGGGTGCCGCGGCGGAAGCCGAGGTCGATATCGGCGGCCTTGGCCTCGATGCGGATGGCTTGGCCCGGATCCGGGCTGGTGTTGTGGATGGTCGCCTTCAGCGCCTTGGCCGAGACGTCGAGCGCCCAGACCCGGCCGGTCAGCGACAGCTCCGCCGCCTGGGCGGTGACCGCGACCGCGCCGAAGCGGCCGCTCAGCGTGGCGGACACCGCCGCCGGCCGCAGCACGAGGTCGGCGCCGGGCCGCAGGTTCACCGCCAGCGTCGGCCGGCAGTCGCGCGGCCAGAACGAGGCCTGCCGGATGTCGACCGTCAGCCGGCGCCCCTCGACCCGCATGGTCGCGGCGCAGCCCTCGGCCTGGTCGAGCGTCGCCACCAGCGACCGCCCGGCATCGGTGCTGGCGGCGACGGCCACGCCGCCGCCGGTCACCTCCACCGCGTCGACCTGGGTCAGGTCGACCGGCGCGAACCGCTCCGCATCGGCCGGCTCGGCGGGGAAGCCGAGGCCCGCCAGGAAGGCCAGTGTCGTGAATGCTCCCATCACAATCCCTCCTGCAATCGGCCGGCCGTGTCGGCCCGGCTCCAGTTCAGCGGTACAGCGGGCGGCCGTTGGCGACGGCGAGCCAGCCGCGGATGATGCGGTAGACGGTCCAGACCCACAGGATGGCGAGCAGCGGCCAGCCGATCACGACCCAGACCAGGGCCCAGAACAGGAGGCCGAGCAGCAACGTCGCCCAGAAGGTGCGGATCGCCCAGGTGAAGTGGTCCCAGCCCACGGTGCCGCGGGCGTCGCCGCGGGCGAGATAGGCGATGACGACGCCAATCAGCATCGGCAGGCCGGTGAACAGCGACAGGGCGTAGATGGCGTAGACCACGTGGCCGACCGTGCCGAGGCTGCGGCGCGAGCCGCGCGGCGAGACGATGTCGTAGTCCGGTCGGTAGGAGGCGGCCATTGCTGGCTCCTTTCTTCGGGTTGCGATCTAGCGGACTCAGCGGCCTTCGAGGTCGCGGAAGTCCCGGTTGAGCTTGAATTCGGCGGAGGTGACGTAGCGCTCCATCCCGGCCAGGCGCTGCTCCAGCTCGCGGAAGTTGTGGCGGATGGCGGAGAAGGTGTCGGCCGGCTGGACCGAGACCGAGCGCCAGAACACCTCCTCGTCCCGGTTGCGATACAGCAGGGTCGGCCGGCGCTTCAGGAACACCGCGGCCGCCAGATAGGCGATCACGATGTGCGGGAAGAAGATGAACGCCAGGACCACGGTGCCGAAGCGGACCTTGCCGGGCGAGACCCCGAAATAGGCGGCGAGGCCGGCGCAGACGCCGAGGAACACTCCGTTCTCCGGATCGCGGTAGAGGCGATGCGGGTTCGGCGATTCGGTGAAGCGTCCGGTCATGGTCCCGGCCTCCGCCACTGCGGTGCCTCGGCGTCGAGGATCTTCTCGAGCGTCTGGATCCTGAGCTCCATCCGCTTGGCGCTTTCCCACAGGTCGACCAGCATGCGCTCATCCTCGCGCGACAGCGTCCGGGACGATCGCCAGCGGGTGACGTAGTGCAGCACCAGCCAGATCGGCGCCACGATCACCAGGAAGATGATGACCGGGACGAAGACGATAGCGTGAAACATAGTCTTCCTTGCGTCTGCGGCCCGGCGGCTAGCGCCGGGCCGGTTTGACGAAACCGATCAGCCGCCGGTGCGGCCGAGCCGCGCCTTGATCGCCTGCAGCTCCTTCTCGACGCCGCTCTCGGCCTCGAGCTCGGCGAACTCGTCCGACAGGGTCTTGCGCCGGCCGAGATCGAAGGATTCGACCTGGCCCTCGACGGTGTCGATCTTGCGCTCGATCTGCTCGTAGCGGGACAGCGCCTCGTCGATCCGGCCGTCATGCAGCTGGGTGCGGATGCGGACCTGGTCGCGCGCCGCCTCATGCCGGATGGCGAAGGATTTCTGCTTGTTCTTGGCCTCGGTCAGCTTGGCCTCGAGCCGGCCGAGATCCTCGTTGGTCTTGGCCAGGGCGGTCTCGATCGCCTCCAGCTCACCGCGCAGGATCCCGATCGTGGTCGCGGCCTGGGCCTTGGCCACCAGCGCGCCCTTGGCCAGGTCCTCGCGGCCCTTCTCGACCGCCAGCTCGGCCTTGCGCTGCCATTCGGCCTGCCCGGCCTCCAGCTGGTCGACCCGGCGCAGGATCTCCTTCTTGTCGGCGATCGAGCGGGCGGCGGCGGACCGCACCTCGACCAGCGTGTCCTCCATCTCCTGCACGATCAGCCGGACGATCTTCTCGGGATCCTCGGCGCGGTCGAGCATGGAATTGATGTTGGAGTTGATGATGTCGCCAAGGCGGGAAAAGATACCCATCATTCGGTCCTCATATGGTCGCTTGCAGGCGGGGCGTCACAGGAACAGCCAGCCGATCAGGGCGCCGGCGCCGAAGAACACCCAGTTCTCGGCCGGCCGGCTGCGGATCCAGGCGAACAGGCGCTCGGCGGTGCGCTGCCAGTCGCTGGTCCGGCCGCCCCCGAACGGGCCGGCCGAGCGCCGGCCAAAGCGGTCGAAGGTGCCGGTTGGGTCGGGTCGGTGGCTCATCTCGTCTTCCTCCTGCCCGAGGGATTCGGGGGTCGCTTCCCTGGTTTGCAAACGGCGTGCCAAGTCCGATTTCCGCAGAATTCTGCGGTTTGGCTCAAACAGCCCCTTGCCTGATCGGCGAAAATTCCCGAATCTCCGGCGAAATTCACCGAAGCGGTGCCCGATGACCAACGCGCTGCCGCAGATGATGGGCGAGGCCCCCGCCTTTGCCGACCTGCTCGACCAGGTCTCGGCCGCGGCGCCCCTGGACCGGCCGGTGCTGGTGATCGGCGAGCGCGGCACCGGCAAGGAGCTGATCGCCGCCCGGCTGCACTACCTGTCGCCGCGCTGGGACCGGCCCTTCGTCAAGCTGGACTGCGCCGCGCTGTCGCCCGAGCTGCTGGAGAGCGAGCTGTTCGGCCATGAGGCCGGCGCCTTCACCGGCGCGGTGCGGCGCCATGCCGGCCGGTTCGAGCGCGCCGATGGCGGCACCCTGTTCCTGGACGAGCTGGCCAATGCCGGGATGCGGGTGCAGGAGAAGCTGCTGCGGGTGATCGAATATGGCGAGATCGAGCGGGTCGGCGGCACCCAGGCCATGACCGTCGACGTCCGCATCGTCGCCGCCACCAATGTCGACCTGCCGACCGAGGTCGAGGCCGGGCGCTTCCGCGGCGACCTTTTGGACCGGCTGGCCTTCGACGTGCTGACGGTGCCGCCCCTGCGCGCCCGGCCGGAGGACATCGCCCTGCTGGCCGGCCACTTCGCCCAGGCCATGGCCCACACCCTCGACCGGCCGGGCTTTCCCGGCTTCGCGCCGGAGGCGATGGCGGCGCTGCAGGGCCATGGCTGGCCCGGCAACATCCGCGAGCTGAAGAACGCGATCGAGCGCGCGGTCTATCGCAGCCCGCCGGACCGGCCGGTGGAGGAGATCGTGCTCGACCCCTTCGCCTCGCCCTGGCGGCCGCAGGCGAAGGCGGCGGCGCGGTCAGATGCCGAGCCCGCGCCCGCCGACACCGCGCCGGCCCTGCCCTATGATTTCCGGGCCGGGATCGCGGCGGTCGAGAAGAGCTGGCTGGAGGCGGCGCTGGCCGCCCAGAGTGGGCACCAGGGCCGCGCCGCGACGGCGCTGGGCCTCGGCTACGACCAGCTGCGCCACCTGCTGCGCAAGCACGGCATCGCCACACGGCAAACACCGCCGTCCGATTGATTTATGGAAGAGGGGTTTGGATGCCCGCCACTTTCCATTGTCATGCCACGGCTTGACCGTGGCATCCAGGAGCGGCCGGAGCGGCTCTTGACGGCCCCTGGATTGCCCGGTCGAGCCGGGCAATGACAGGAAAGCTCTAGAATCGACGACCCGAAAAGCTCGACCGGACAGCGATGCGCGACAGGGGGACCATCGGGTGACCACGACCAAGACAGTGCTGATTACCGGCTGCAGCTCGGGCTTCGGCTTCGCCTTCGCCCGGCGGTTCGCCGAGGCCGGCTGGTCGGTGTGGGCGACGCTGCGCGGCCCGCTGGACCGGCCCGAGGCGGCGGCGCTGGCCGCCATCCCGGGCGTGACCGTGCTGGCGCTCGACGTCACCGTCGCCGCCGAACGGGCCGCGGTGGTCGCCGCCATCGGGCCCGGCGGCCTGGACTGCCTGATCAACAATGCCGGCTATGGCCTGACCGGCCCGGTCGAGGCGCTGGAGGACGGCCAGATCCGCCGCCAGATCGCCGCCAACCTGGAAGGCCCGATCCTGCTGACCCGCGACCTGCTGCCGGCGCTGCGCCGGCGTCGCGGGCGGGTGATCAACATCTCGTCGCTGCTCGGCTTCGTCGGCACGCCCTTCATGGCGCTGTACTGCGCCACCAAGCATGGCATGTCCGGCTTCAGCGAGGCGCTGCGCTTCGAGCTGGCGCCGCATGGCGTGCAGGTCTGCGCGGTCGAGCCCGGGCGGCACGACACCGGCTTCAACCGCCGGCTGGACCACCCGGTGCTGACGCCGGACCTGCCCTATCACAGCCTGTTCGGCCGGGCGCTGGCCCATCGGGAGTCGCGGGGCGCCGTGGCGCCGGACCGGGCGGCCGCGGTGAGCGACCGGGCGGCACGGCGCCTGCTGCGCCTGGCCGAGGCCCGGCGGATGCCGGCCAAGCTGCGCCTGGGGCGCGACGCCACGGTGCTGTTCTGGGCCCGGCGGCTGCTGCCCGAAGGGCTGTTCGACCGGCTGATGATCTACGCGACCGGCCGCGGAGCAGCCTGAGAGACCGTTTGTAAACGTGCCCGCGCGGCCGTCTGATGGCGGTTTCTGCGCTTCCGGTGCTCACGGACGACCATGTCCGCTGCGCGCCGGTTCTCGAAACCACCACCAGCCGACTCACGCCAACCCGTTTCCAAACAGTCTCTGGAGACAGCAGGCCCGGTCAGTAGTTCCACAAGGCCGGCACCCAGCGATAGCCGTTGCCGACCGCGGCCACCCGGCAGATCGACGGGAACGGCAGGTGCGTGCCCAGGAGCGGCTCGCCGCTCGCCGCCAAGTCCCGCAGCAGACGGGTCCGGACGCGGACCGCCTCCTCGGGGTCGTGCTCGAAGCCGTTGTGCCACTCCTGATGCTCGAAGCTGTGCGGCAGCACAGCGTCGCCGACGAAGGTCAGGCGGTCGCCGCCGGATGCCAGGCGGACCACGCTGTGCCCGGGGGTGTGGCCGCCGGTGCGGGTAACGACCACGCCCGGCGCCACTTCGGCATCCGTCTCGAAGGTCTGCAGCTTGCTGCCGTACTGGGCCAGGAACCGCTTGGCCGCCGACCGGATCATGTCCGTCATCGCCCCCGGCATGGCGGTGCGGGAGAAATCGGGCGCCTGCCAGAATTCGGCCTCGGCGGCCGACGCGTGGATCCGCACATCCGGACGCAGCTGGTCCTGCACCCCGTCCACCAGCAGCCCGCCGACATGGTCGAAATGCATGTGGGTCAGCACCACGTCGGTCACATCGGCAAGGTCGATGCCGGCGGCCTCCAGCCGCGAGGACCACCGCCCGGTCTTCGGGAAGCTCGGGGCCTCCAGCCCCAGCCCGGAATCGATCAGGATGGTCCGGTCGCCGCTGCGGACCACGACCTCGTTCAGCGCCCAGTCCATCACCTCCGGCTGCAGCCGCTCGTGCAGCCAGGCCGACCGGACGGCCGGGTCGGCGTTGGTCGCCATCGCCTCGGCCGATATCGATATGATCCCGTCGCTGACCACCATGACGTCGATCTCGCCGACCCGCAGCGCGTAGCGCGACGGAACCAGCTCGTCGTACCCCGGTCCGCCGGAGTGCGAGGTGTTGTCCTGGCCCATGTTCGTCTCCTGTTGGCCGCCTTACCCACGGCAGGGAGACGCTACGGCGGGGCGTGTTCGCGATCGATTGGGTCGAGGGAGAGGCCGGACCATACCGGGGAATAGGTCCTGTCATTCGGAGGGGCAGGCCGGCGAAGGCGGCGCGGCCGCATCGAAATCCCCTCGCCTCAACTGTAAAATCCAGGCAATTCCCATGGCTAGATCGGCCCGTGGCCGGACCCATCACGTGGATTTCATCCCGCACTGCGAGATGGCGATTGCGCCGCGTGCCCCGACTCAGGCAGGGTTTCGAAAATCCTTAAAATCCTTGCGAATGAAACGTTTCTCGGGAGGCACCATGAAGCGATATGCTGTTGCCGCGGGCCTGCTGGCCGCCGGCCTCGCCCTGCCCGCCGCGGCCCAGGTCTCGGGCAACGTCGTCAAGATCGGCGTGCTGAACGACCAGTCCGGCGTCTATGCCGATTACGGCGGCAAATGGTCGGTCGAGGCCGCCAAGATGGCGGTCGAGGATTTCGGCGGCAAGGTGCTGGGCGCCCCGATCGAGATCGTGTCCGCCGACCACCAGAACAAGCCGGATATCGGGTCGAACATCGCCCGGCAGTGGTTCGACGTCGACGGCGTCGACATGATCAGCGAACTCACCACCTCCTCGGTCGCGCTCGCCGTCCAGGCGCTGGCGGCCGAGAAGCACAAGGTCACCATCACCTCCGGCGCCGTGACCGCCGACCTGACCGGCAAGGCCTGCTCGCCCACCGGCTTCCACTGGGCCTTCGACACCCATGCGCTGGCGGTCGGCACCGGCGGCGCGCTGGTGGATCAGGGCGGCGACACCTGGTTCTTCCTGACCGCCGACTACGCCTTCGGCTATTCGCTGGAGGACCAGACCACCAAATTCGTGACCTCCAAGGGCGGCAAGGTGCTGGGCAGCGTGCGGCACCCGCTGAACACCACCGACTTCTCGTCCTTCCTGCTGCAGGCCCAGGCCTCCGGCGCCAAGGTGGTCGGCCTGGCCAATGCCGGCCTCGACACCGCCAACGCGATCAAGCAGGCAGCGGAGTTCGGCATCGTCGCCGGCGGCCAGAAGCTGGCCGGCCTCTTGTTCACCCTGGCCGAGGTCCATGGCCTGGGGCTGCAAGCGGCGCAGGGGCTGGTGCTGACCGAAGATTTCTACTGGGACCGCAACGACGAGAGCCGGGCCTTCGCCCAGCGCTTTTTCGCCCGAACCCAGCGCATGCCGAATTCGGTCCAGGCCTCGGAATACTCCTCGGTGCTGCAGTATCTGAAGGCGGTGCAGGCCGCCGGCACCGATGACGGCGACAAGGTCGCCGCCAAGCTGAAGGAGCTGCCGGTCGACGACGTCTTCGCCCATGGCGGCAAGGTCCAGGCGGACGGCCGCATGGTGCACGACATGTACCTGTTCCAGGTCAAGGCGCCGGGCGACAGCACCAAGCCCTGGGACTACTACAAGCAGCTGGCCACCATCCCCGGCGACCAGGCCTTCCTGTCGGCGGAGACCAGCGGCTGCCCGGCGACGGCGAAGAAATAGCAGGCGGATGACCGAAGCGATCCTGGTGGCGGAGGGCCTGACCAAGGCCTTCCGCGGCTTCGTCGCGGTGAAGGGCGTGAACCTCGCCGTGCGCGAGGGCACGATCCACGCCCTGATCGGCCCGAACGGCGCCGGCAAGACCACCGTGTTCAACCTGCTGACCAAGTTCCACCAGCCCACCGCCGGCCGCATCGCCTTCCGCGGCGAGGACATCACCCGGCTGAAGCCGGCCGAGGTGGCACGGCGCGGGCTGGTGCGGTCGTTCCAGATCTCGGCGGTGTTCCCGCATCTGACGGTGCTGGAGAACGTCCGGGTGGCGCTGCAGCGGCCGGAGGGGCTGGCGCGCCAGTTCTGGCGCTCCGCCGGCGTGCTGCGCCGGCTGGATGAGCGGGCGCTGGCGCTGATCGAGGCGGTCAATCTCGGCGACTTCGTGCGGACCACCGCGGTCGACCTGTCCTATGGCCGCAAGCGGGCGCTGGAGATCGCCACCACCCTGGCGCTCGACCCGCCGATGCTGCTGCTGGACGAGCCGATGGCCGGGATGGGGCATGAGGAGATCGGCCGCATCGCAGAGCTGATCGCCAAGGTCGGCGCCGACCGCACCGTGCTGATGGTCGAGCACAACCTGTCCGTCGTCGCCGACCTGTGCGACCGGGTCACCGTGCTGCAGCGCGGCGAGATCCTGGCCGAGGGCAGCTACGCCGAGGTCTCGGCCGATCCCCGGGTGCGCGAGGCCTATATGGGGTCGGAGCATGTCTGAGCCCCTGCTCCACGTGCGCGGGCTGCAGGGCTTCTACGGCGAAAGCCATGTGCTGCACGGCGTCGACATCGACGTGTTCCCGGGCGAGACCGTGACCCTCTTGGGCCGCAACGGCGCCGGCAAGACCACCACGCTGCGCGCCATCATGGGCATATTGCGCCGGCGCCAGGGCACCATCCGGATGGGCGGGACCGACCTGCTGGCGACGCCGCCGCACCGCGTCGCCCGCGCCGGCATCGGCTATGTGCCGGAGGAGCGGGGCATCTTCGCCTCGCTGTCGGTGGCCGAGAACCTGACGCTGCCGCCCAAAGTGGCCGAGGGCGGCATGAGCGTGGCCGAGATCCACCGCCTGTTCCCCAACCTGGCTGAGCGGGCGGGCAGCCAGGGCACCAAGCTGTCGGGCGGCGAGCAGCAGATGCTGGCGATCGCCCGGGTGCTGCGCACCGGGGTCAAGCTGCTGCTGCTGGACGAGCCGACCGAGGGGCTGGCGCCGGTGATCGTGCAGCGCATCGGCGAGCTGCTGCGGGCGCTGAAGGCGCAAGGCATGACCATCCTGCTGGTCGAGCAGAACTTCCGCTTCGCCAGCGCCATCGCCGACCGCCACTACGTGATGGAGGACGGCCGCGTCGTCGCCGAGATCCGGCGCGAGGAGATGGCCGACAAGATGGACCTGCTGCATGAGACGCTGGGAGTCTGAGATGGAGTGCATCCCATGATCCCGCTGCTCGGCATCCCGGTGCAGGTGCTGTTCGGCCAGCTGCTGCTGGGGCTGATCAACGGGTCGTTCTACGCCCTGCTCAGCCTCGGCCTGGCCGTGATCTTCGGGCTGCTCAACGTCATCAACTTCGCCCATGGCGTGCAGTACATGCTGGGCGCCTTCGCCGCCTGGATGCTGCTGAACTTCCTCGGCATCGGCTACTGGCCGGCGCTGGTGCTGGCGCCGCTGATCGTCGCCCTGTTCGGCATCGTGCTGGAGAGGCTGTTCCTGGCCCGGCTGTACCGGTTGGACCCGCTGTACGGCCTGCTGCTGACCTTCGGCGTGGCGCTGATCCTGGAGGGGGTGTTCCGCAGCCTGTACGGCACCTCGGGCCAGCCCTACGCCCCGCCGGCGGCGCTGACCGGGGCGGTCAATCTCGGCTTCATGGTGCTGCCGATCTACCGCGGCTGGGTGATCCTGGCCTCGGCGGTGATCTGCTTCGCCACCTGGTTCGTGATCGAGAAGACGCCGCTGGGCGCCACGCTGCGCGCCGCGACCGAGAACCCGGTGCTGGTCCAGGCCTTCGGCATCAACGTGCCGCGCATGGTGACCCTGACCTATGCCTTCGGGGTCGGCCTGGCCGGGCTGGCGGGGGTGCTGGCCGCCCCGGTCTACCAGGTCAGCCCGCTGATGGGGTCGAACCTGATCATCGTCGTCTTCGCCGTGGTGGTGATCGGCGGCATGGGGTCGATCATGGGCGCCATCGTCACCGGCTTCGCGCTCGGCATCCTCGAGGGGCTGACCAAGGTGTTCTACCCGCCGGCCTCGAACATCGTGGTCTTCGTCATCATGGCCGTGGTGCTGCTGATCCGCCCCGCCGGCCTGTTCGGGCGGGAGCGCTGAGATGGAACGCGGCACGAAGACCGCCGCGGCGCTGGCGGTCCTGATCGTGGTGCTGGGCGCGCCCCACCTGCTGTACCCCGTCTTCCTGATGAAGCTCTTGTGCTTCGCCCTGTTCGCCTGCGCCTTCAACCTCCTGATCGGCTATGTCGGCCTGCTGTCCTTCGGCCATGCCGCCTTCTTCGGCGGCGCCGCCTATGTCACCGCCCATGCCGCCAAGGTGTGGGGCTGGCCGCCGGAGCTGGCGATCCTGGCCGGCACCGCCGCGGCGGCCGTGCTGGGGCTGGTGATCGGCTTCCTCGCCATCCGCCGCCAGGGCATCTATTTCGCGATGATCACCCTGGCGCTGTCGCAGATGGTGTTCTTCGTCGCGCTGCAGGCCCCCTTCACCGGCGGCGAGGACGGCATCCAGTCGGTGCCGCAGGGCCGCATGTTCGGGCTGTTCGACCTGTCCGACACCCTGACCTTCTACCATGTCGTGCTGGCGATCTTCGGCCTCGGCTTCTTCATCATCTGGCGCATCGTGCACTCGCCCTTCGGCCAGATCCTGAAGGCGATCCGCGAGAACGAGCCCCGCGCCATCTCGCTGGGCTACCGGGTCGACGCCTACAAGCTGACCGCCTTCGTGATGTCGGCGGCGCTGGCCGGGCTGGCCGGCGGCACCAAGGCGCTGGTGTTCCAACTGGCCTCGCTGACCGACATCCAGTGGCAGATGTCGGGCGAGGTGATCCTGATGACGCTGCTGGGCGGCATCGGCACGCTGGTCGGCCCGGTGGTCGGCGCCGGGCTGGTGGCGGCGCTGGAGAACTACCTGGCGGAATCCGCCCTGCCGGTCACGGTGGTCACCGGCGCGATCTTCGTGGTGGTGGTGCTGCTGTTCCGCCGCGGCATCGTCGGCGAGGTCATCCACTGGATGAAGCGCAAGGGATAGGGGCCCTATTGCCCTGAGAGCAATGTTCCGATTCCGCCGGCCCCGGCATCGGACCATCTTGCCGGCATCATGCTGGACCTGACCGTCGCCACCATCCTGGTCGCCTTTGCCGGCGTCTTCCTGATCTCCCTGCTGCGCGGCGCGTTCGGCGGCGGCTTCGCCATCATCGGCATCCCGCTGCTGTCGCTGGTGATGGACCCGGTCACCGCCGGCGGCCTGCTGGCGCCCCTGTTCGTCGCCACCGACCTGGTCGCGCTGCGCTACTGGAAGCCCTCGACCTGGTCGCGGCCGGACCTGGTGCTGCTGCTGCCCGGGCTGGTGGTCGGCGTCGGGCTGGGCACCCTGCTGTTCACCGTGCTCGACCACCGCGCCATCGCCATCGTGATGGCGGCGGTCACCCTGGCCTTCGTCGGGCTGTGGTTCGCCAAGGGCGCGACCGTCACGATCCGCCCGCGGTCGACGCCCAAGGCGATCGCGGCCGGTTTCACCTCGGGCATGACCACCATGGTGGCGCATTCCGGCGGGCCGCCGCTGGCGATGTACCTGCTGCCGCTGGGCCTCAGCAAGGCCCTCTATGCCGGCACCACCAGCCTGTTCTTCACCGTCGGCAACGCGCTCAAGGCGGTGCCGTGGCTGCTGCTGTCGCAGCCGACCGCCGGGGTCTGGACCCTGATGGCGCTGTGCCTGCCCGCGATCCCCGCCGGCGTCTGGCTGGGCTGGCGGCTGCACGGAAGGCTGGACCAGCGCCAGACCTACCGCACCTGCTACGGGCTGCTGGTGGTGACGGCGCTGAAGCTGCTGTGGGACGGCGTCTCCGGCTACCTCGCGTGAGCCGCGTCACCACCTCAGCCCCGACCCCTCACGCCGCCGGCTGATAGCCGTATGCTGCGCCCGCGCGCACCACGCGGCCGATGCCCGGCCAGCCGAGATGCGCGCCGGCGATCCATGTCCCCGCCTCGGCCGCGTCGGCGAAGACCTTCAGGCGGGTGGCGCGTGCGGTCGGCTGATCGTCGTCATAGCCCCAGCTGAACGCGGGGTTGCCGAACTGCAGGGCCGGCACATGAACGACGTCCCCGAAGAACAGGAAGCGGTCCTCGCCCGTATCGAACGCATAGCCGGTGTGGCCGGGGGCATGGCCGGGCAGGGCGACCGCCCTCAGCCGCTCGGCCACCAGCTCGCCATGCCGGACGGGCTTCAGCAGGGGCCCGAACCGCGCCAGGCGTGCCTCGGCGAAAAAGCCCTCCACGGCCGCCTCGGGCATGACGATCGCCTGCAGGTTCGGAAACAGCACCCGGCCGTCCGGGGTCAGCAGCCCGTGCACGTGATCCTGATGGGTGTGGGTGAGCGCCAGGAGCGTGATCGAAGCCGGGTCGATCCCGGCGTCCGCCATGGTCCGTTCGAGACGGCCCACCGTCGGGGCCCAGCCCCCTCCCCCGCTGTCGATCAGGACGCCGTCGACGCCCGGGCCTGCAAGCGCGAAGCAATTGACCGACAGGCGAAGCGGCGCCCCGGCCGGCGCAGCCTGCGGCACCGGGTTGTCCTGCGGGTCGCGCAGAAGGTCCGCCGGCATCTCGAGGGTGCCGTCCGAGAGCGACCAGACGCGCCACGCCCCGGACGTGATGCCGAGGACGGTGCTGCTGCGGGATGTCACGATCATGAGGTCCCCTGTCGCAAAGGCACATGGAGGATCGGCGGTCGTTCTTGGAACGACGGCGACGGTACACGAATTGGGACGACGGAGCCCCTCCCACTGGTCACCACCTCGACCCCGATCCCACCCAGTCCAGGCTGGTGTCGTAGGTGCCGCCGTTGCGCTGGCCTTCGAGGGCGTAGCGCAGGGCGTCGATGGCGTGGTTCTCGCGGTCCTCCAGCTCGGGCAGGATCTCGCCGCTGCGCGGGTCGGTGCGCCAGCTGTAGAGCGCCAGCTCGTCGACCAGGTGGCGGCACCGGGGATGCACCACGATGTCGTGGCTCAGCAGGAACTCGACGCCCTCCTTGACCGACCCTGCGCCCTTCGCCGCCGCCCGCAGCCGGGGGAAGCCGTGGCGCTGGAGGAAGCTGATGGTCTCCGGCCGGGCGCTGTCGGCGATGATGGTCCAGTCCCGCGCCCCCGGCACCGCGTCGAACAGGGCCGGCGTGCGGTCGATCTCGCAGCCGATGCGGTAGGCCTCGTGGTCGACATAGAGGGTGCGGCCGGCCAGGAAGCAGCGCAGCAGCACGGTGGGGTCGCGGGCGAAGCCCCAGTCGGCACCGAACAGGAAGCGGGACCCGGGCGGGGTCTCGAAGGCCTCGACCTTCCAGTTGCGGAACACCCGGGCCTCGCTGGCCCTGCGATAGCCGCCGAGCCAGACATGCTGGTACTTGTCGGGATCGCGGTCGCGGTCCCATTCCATCTCGGCCTTCAGCACCTTGGGGAAATGCGGGTTGGCGGTCCAGTTGGCCTCGATCAGGGTGGTGCCGGGCGGCGGCTTGCCGTGGCGGAACAGCTGGTCCACCGGGTCGTCCGGCCGGGTCGGGTTCCAGGAGAACCACAGCTCCGACCCCGGCCGGCGGATGGTGGGGCGCAGCAGTTCGAGGCTGCGCCGGGACAGCGACTGCGCCTCCTCGACCCAGGCGATGTCGTAGCCCTCCAGCGACTTGATGCTTTCGGCGGTGTGGTTCTGCATGCCCTGGAAGATGATGCGCCCGCCCTGGGCCCCGCCGGGCCCCGGGGGACCCAGGATGCGGTCGGCCTGGACGGTGAAGGCGGCGCCGAGGCCGAGCGCCTGGATCTTGTCCTCGATCAGCCGCTTGACCGACTGGTCGAGCGAGCGCTGGACCTCGCGGATGCACACGGCGCGGGTGGGGGCGGCGAAGCAGCGCCGCACCAGCAGCTCGGCGAAGACATGCGACTTGCCCGAGCCGCGCCCGCCATGCAGCGCCTTGTAGCGCGACGGCTTCGCCAGCCGGCCGAAGGCGCGTGCCAGCTTGAGCGGCGGCGGGGCGAGCGGTGCGATCTCGTCCACCTCTCCTTGGGGAGAAGGCGAAGCCGCCTTCCCCCGGGGAGAGGTCGAAATCGCCTCGGCGATTTCGGGGAAGAGGGCTTCGCCCTCTCCCCGGGGTGAGGGGGCGGCTCCGCCCTCCCCGCCCTCCCCAACGCCGACCACCACCACCGCGGCCCCATCCGCCCCCCTCCGGCCCTCGTCCAGCCGCAGGGCGAGGCGGAACAGCCGGTACGCCTCCGCGACCGTCGGGAGGCCGTCGAAGCGGTGTTCGTTCACGCCTTTGGCGAGGCTGGCCGGGGCCATCTCGCGCAGCCGGCGCACCAATCGCGCGACCGGCCTGTGCCCATCGGCCGCCATGGTGGCTGCCTTCACCAGGCAGGCGGCCAGGATCCCCGGCCACAGCAGCATGCGGGCGCCGCGTTCGGAATATCCGGCCTCCCGCGCCGCCCGGTACCCATTGCCATGCTGGACGAAGCATTCGGCCAGATAATCTTGGCTCTCGCTCAGCGTCTTCGGCTTCATCCCGACCTCGCACAAAAAAGCCCGCCGCGGCGGGGCCGGGCGGGCGCAACTGTTGGACTCTGCCTGAACTATGCCGCGTGAGGCGGCCTCACGTCAAGAACAAAAAGGGAACACAAAAGATTGCCTCTCCCGCTTGCGGGAGAGGTCGGAGACGCGAAGCGGCTCCGGGTGAGGGGGTTTTGTCGAGGCCGGTGCCCGCCCTCACCCGGTCTCGCTGCGCGAGCCCGACCTCTCCCGCCAGGCGGGAGAGGCAATTCGATCATGTCCTTGCCCGGCCGGACGGACGCAGACGCCCGCCCGAAATGCGCTGTCATCACAGCCGCGCCCCGCGGTGCTAAGCTCCAGGCCCACCCCGCCCGCTAGGGATAGGCGCCATGAAGATCCTCGTCGTTCTGACCTCGCATGACCAGCTCGGCAACACCGGCAGGAAGACCGGATTCTGGCTCGAGGAGCTGGCGGCCCCGTATTACGCGTTCAAGGACGCCGGCGCCGAGATCACCCTGGTCTCGCCCAAGGGCGGCCAGCCGCCGCTCGACCCCAAGAGCGACGAGCCGGGCTTCCAGACCGACCTGACCCGGCGCTTCAACGCCGACGCCGCCGCCAAGGCGCAGCTGGCCGCAACGCTGCGGCTCGACAGCGTCGCCCAGGAGGATTTCGACACGGTGTTCTATCCCGGCGGCCACGGCCCGATGTGGGACCTGGCGGAGGATGCGGATTCGATCCGGCTGATCGAATCCTTCGTCGCGGCCGGCAAGACCATCGCCCTGGTCTGCCACGCGCCGGGCGTGCTGCACCGGGTGAAGACGCCGGACGGCAAGCCCTTGGTCGCGGGCCGGCACGTCACCGGCTTCACCAATGGCGAGGAGGCGGCGGTGGGCCTGACCCAGGTGGTGCCCTTCCTGGTCGAGGACGAGCTGCTCGGCCTCGGCGCCATCTTCTCCAAGGTCAAGGACTGGGGCGTGCACACCGTGGTCGACGGCAAGCTGATCACCGGCCAGAACCCCGGATCCTCCGGCCCGACCGCCGATCTTCTGATCGACGCCCTGCGCAAGCAGGGCCTGTAGGATTCTTATGACGAGAATTGCGATGGCAGTGCACGAATTGGTTGGCGGCCAATCTCATGCTCACGGCAGACACGGCAAAGCCCTTAGCGTTGTCACCGCAATATAATCAGCCTATAAGCAAGGCAGGCATATGACTGATAGGGCGTACTTGGCAGAGCCTTGCACGCAGCATTACATGCCGCGTAAGTCGCGGGACGATTAACAATTATAAAATTGTGGAGAACGCCATGGTGTCAAATAATAGAGGAATAATAATTTCCAATCCTATCACTATTTCAGAAGGACACGTAAGAAGCTCTGGAGCCCAATTGGACCCTGATTACCTACAGTTCTGCATTTTATTTTGGGATGAGTTAATTTGGCCTCACAATAGAAATTTTTCATTTATCTCACCAAATCAAACATCACTATTAGAACAAGAAGGAATTTTAAAAAGACCAGAATATACAATATCTGGCTGGGTCAACGAGATTATCCCCAAGACATATCTTGCGGCTTTCATAGATATGGATAGGAGAGAGCCGGGAAGGTGGAGCCTCTCATCATCTGCTTCAACTATTATAGGCCTATCTACATCGATAATTCCGAATATGGGTATGGAGTTCTCTCTGTATCAGGCTTTAGAGATCCCAAGCGGTAGCGTTCCACAGAACGAAGTTCTTGAATTTAAGTTTAAAAGAAAAGATGAATTACTATCACTTCGGATCTATATAGACGATATATTAGAATATATTTCTAAATCTGGCAACCCAGATCGCGCACTATTGAGCAAACTGGGAGAAATAGAGCTTAAAATAAAGGATCATAAAAAACTTATGAAAGAACAGACTTTTCCAAGAATGCTAACAAATATCGATATCGGAATAAATCTCGCACCCACGGTTGGCGCAGCCATTGGGGCGGCTGTAGGAAATCACTTTGGTCATCCAGAGCTTGGAGCAGTTGCAGGGTCGTCGTTGATAATTGGGATTAAGAGATCATTTGGCTTTGCAAGAGACGACGCAGCAAAATTCAAACCGTTCGAATACGTTACTTCTATTAACAAGCACCTCAATATGAAGGCGACCTAGTTTCATTATTATGGTGATAGTGCACCATTGAACATGACTCTGAATGTCAGTGACCGCATGTCTTTAGCGAATTGACGAGTGCAGCCACCCGCGGATCGTCGGCTTCGATGTGGTCGTAGATGGCGAGACGATCGGCCTCGGCGGCCGGACGCCACCGCAGTTTCAAGATTTGTCCGTGGCCAGCCTGCGCCGGGTTTCCGCCCGCCGCGCAGCGAACCTGGCTTCGACCTCCTCATGCGGGATGTCCGGCCGCGGATCGTCGAGTGCTTCCCGCACCTTCGCGCGGACCCACGCGTCATGGGTCGCCGGATCGACCGCCAGCCCGGCCGGCAAAGCCCCCTCATTCGCGACCCGGGTGAGCAGCATCCGCACCGCGTCGGACACGGTCAGCCCCATCTGCGCCAGCACCAGGGACGCCTTGTCCCGCAAAGCGGGGTCGATGCGGGTCTGGATCAGTGCGCTTGCCGTCATGTCGATCCTCCTGTGCGGCCACACTGTCATTCAAACGCATTACGTGCCAAGCCGGAACCGGTTGGAGGATCTCCGCGGCCAGCGGCACTGTTCTCCTCGCGTGGCAGAGGCCGGAAGCCCGCCAACAGTGCACTGGTGTCGTAATTCCCGGTTTTGCTTGACCGTCTGGAATGATCAGGTGTCCACTAGCGCATTGCTCGCGATCACATTCAGTTACATTGCATTCGAGATTTGCGATGTCCACATCTAATATAGAGTCGATACTCGACATCATTGGATCATATTATGACGCGGCCTGCGAACCAGAAATGGACGCGGTGGCGCTGTCGAGAATTATGCAGCTAGTGTCTGCGGATCGAGGCTATGAATGTGTAACGACCTCATCCGGGGATCATTCGATCCTCGCATCTCAGGGTTTCTGGACGCCAAAGGAAATGGCCGTCTATGAGGCGGAATTTGCATCGCAAGACCCTTGGGTCAAGGCAACGCCAATAAATCAGATTGGTGTTGTTCGAATATGCAGTGAATTTGTTTCGGTCGAAGATCTTAAACGTACGGCGTTCTATAACGATTTCCTTCGCACAGTGGATTCAAAGGCACCATGGGTCACTGGCGCGATTATTCCAATCGGCAGAAGTGACAAGCTAATATTTGGACTTCACCGAAATGGAGACAGGATCGATTATACCCTCGACGAGGCGAGGTTGCTACAAGTAGCCGTTCCTCATATCGCGCGAGCCTTGCATCTTCGTGACAGATGGCGGTTCTGGCAAGATACAGCACCACTGTCCGCAGCTCTGGATCGCGTGCAGACAGCACTTATGGTTATTAATTCGCGCTCACGCATCGTCTATGCCAATCCAGCCGCGCTCCGATTGATAGAACAGCAAGACGGAATTGCGCAGTCTCGCGGCCAGTTGGACTTGGAGGATCCAACGGCAGCAAATGAGGTGGAGTACGCGTTGGCTGCTGCTCTGTCGCGCTCGATGGGGATTGATACCCCGCTGTCGGTTCGCGTGCCACGCCGCCGTCGCCGTCCGTTGCTAGTCTCCGTCTATCCGCTGGTTTCCGCGGAACCCTTTAGCGACGCCATTGGTCGAGCAGCCCTGGTGATTCTGGTCGATCCGATATCCCGTCCCCCGATATCAACTTCTGCGCTCGCAGCATTATTTGAGCTAACGGAAGCAGAAATTCGACTGGCCGAACACTTGGCTCATGGTGTTCGTCTAGAATCAGCCGCCATTTTGCTTTCTATATCGCGCAACACTGCCCGAAACCATCTAGCCTCGATCTTTACGAAGACCGGCCTTAATCGCCAAACCGATCTGGCTGCGCTGTTGCGATCGCTGACGGTTGGATAGTGAGCAGCTCGAGTAGAGCAATAAAATCCCCCCCCCTCAATCGAAATATACTTCTCTCCTATTTATAATTACAATAGAGGCATATAATTCTAACTTTATACTTAAGAATAAAGCAGATCAGCGAAGTAGATTTCTGGGATAGTTTGTCTGAATATGCGCCTGAACGAACTCCTGAGAATAAAATCAAATCTTAAATTGCACTATCACCGAGTCGAAACTCTTGAGTTGAGTTGATCCGCTGTCAGCGCACAACACCACTGATCCGCCGGCATCGGATTCTCCTCGACCATATGAACCAAGCGGGAGGCGTGTGACCAAGTGGCGACGCTTGGTACAAACGCACTATGCCGACCGAGATGATCAGGCTGCAAAATCATACCGCGTTCGCCCCTAGGGCAACCGGCCTCCCGCCCACGCCAGGCGAGGCGGAAGGCAATCAGGGATACACTGGCGACGTGGGAGATAGACTGAAATGAGCGAACAGGAAGATATCGAATTCGTTCGGCTACATATGAAATGGTGCGAGAAGGATTGGGGATTTAACGAAGGCGCCCAAGAGGCGATCAATTATATCAATACCGCAGCGGCAGCAGGCTACGGCGATCAAGTCGCAGCGATGGTTTCTATAATCAACAATCTTCCCGCGGGCATCGGCTACCACATTGCCGGAAATGCGCTCAAACGCCCGCCGATAATTGAGGCGGCCAAGGCGTTGGCACATGTAGCGCCCGATCTTGCCTTTGACCTGGCAGCAACTGGCCAAGCTCACAATCCGGAGGTCCGTGCTGGATTGGGTGCCCGTCGGTCATGGGTTATCAAATGGCTCAAGGGCGAGATCTAGGCGCCTACCCGCTTAGCGGAGCCTGCGCGGTTCCAGGCCAGAAGCCAGGAACCGCGCTGCTACCCACCATAATCAACTACGGCAATGCCTGATTCGGCTGAAGGACTGGCCTACAGCGCATCCCTTAACATCGCCACCAGCGGCTTGTCGGCCGGGGGCATCGGGTAGTCGCGCAGCTTGTTCGGCGCCACCCAGGCCAGGGCCTGGCCCTCGCGCGGCTGCGGCGTGCCCTGCCAGCGGCGGCACAGATACAGCGGCATCAGCAGGTGGAAGCGCTCGTAGCGGTGGCTGGCGAAGGTGAAGGGCGCCAGGCAGCTTTCCTGGGTGTCGACCCCCAGCTCCTCGCGCAGCTCGCGGATCAGCGCCGCCTCCGGCGTCTCGCCGGGATCGACCTTGCCACCCGGGAACTCCCACAAGCCCGCCAGCGACTTGCCCGGCGGCCGCTGGGCGATCAGCACCCGCCCGTCGGTGTCGACCAGCGCCACGGCGACGACCAGGAGCATCGGCAGGGCAGGCAGGGGCTGAGGCTCGGGGGAGGCCGACGACGGCAACGCCGTCGCGGCGGCTGACGGCGGCGTTGCCGCCGCAGCGGGTGCGGCTGACGGCGGCAGAGCCGCCGCAGGAGCCGACGACGGCTTCGCCGTCGCGGCGGGGGAAGCTGACGACGGCTGCGCCGTCGCAGCGGGCTGCGCCGTCGCGGTGGGGTTCTTAGGCGGCATAGATCTTCGAATAGTCCTGGCGGCTGAGGGCGAAGAGCGGGCAGGGCACCGCCTGGCCCAGCGCCTTGAACTCGATGGTCTTCACCCCGTCGGTCATCAGCCCGGCCTTGACCAGGACATGGCCCGACGGGGCGTTGTCGGGGTGGTAGGCCGCCTGGATCCGCTCCAGCCCCAGGTCGAGGAAGCCGAAGGCGATCACCGCCTGCGCCGCCTCGGTGGCAAAGCCCTGGCCCCAGTAGCGCCGGCCGAACCAGTAGCCGAAGCTGCCGACCCGGCCGTTGGTCGCGATCGACATCCCCATATGGCCGATCACCGCGCCGCTGTCGGCCAGCGTCGCCACGAACTGGTAGTCGCGGCCGGCGATCCAGCGCTTCTCCGCCGTGCGGATCCAGTCCTCGGCATCGCTGAAGCGGTAGGGGAACGGCACGTCGGACAGCCAGCGCACCACCTCCCAATCGTCCAGCAGGTGGGTGATCTCGCCGGCGTCGGACGGGCGGTGACGGCGCAGCCTCAGGCGCTCGGTCTCGAGCTCCTCCGGCAGGTCGCTCACTTGGGAGACCGCCTGCCAGCGCGCCGGCGCGGCCGCCTGGCGGCGGCGTCTACGCTTCCGGTGCTCACGGACATGACGTCCGCTGCGCGCCGGGTCTCGACGCCACCGCCATGCGACTCACGCCGCCACGCTGGCAAACGGTCTCCCGGGGCGGGGCGGGCGGGTGTCGCCTCTCTCTTGTCCCCCCTCCCCTTGCGGGAGGGGGTAGGGGGAGGGGTCTGGGCGCGTCCGCGCGCGAATGCGTCTTGCCAGGTGAAGGCTGCTGGGCGGCGGAGGACGGCCGGCCCGGGCGGCGGAAACCCCCTCCCCCTACCCCCCTCCCGCGAGGGGAGGGGGGACTCGATCAGCTTCGACGGCCGGGGCCAGCCCTCACCCGGTCTCGCTATGCGAGCCCGACCTCTCCCGCCGGGCGGGAGAGGCAATGTGAAGACGTTCGATAAACTGCCCTTGCCCCGATGCACTGGCGTGACCCGACCTCAGTTCGTCCGCGCCAGCCCTGCTTCAGCCCGGGCTAGCTTCTGTAATCCGCATTTATGGAGATATACCCATGCGTGAGGTCGCAGGTCCAGACCGTGGCGCGGCCGCGGCCGATGCCGATGTCGACCGCGATGTCGATCGACCCGGTCTTCATATGCGCCGCCACCGGCGCCTCGTCATAGCCGTCGACCACCATGCCGCCCTGCGCCACCTGGACGCCGCCGATGGCGATGCCCAAGCGGTCGCGGTCCGCCGGCTCGCCCGACTTGCCCACCGCCATGACGATGCGGCCCCAATTCGCGTCCTCGCCCGCCACCGCGGTCTTCACCAGCGGCGAATTGGCGATGGCCAGGCCGATGCGCCGGGCCGAGCGGTCGGAGATCGCGCCCGAGACCGCGATGGTGATCAGCTTCTGCGCCCCCTCGCCGTCGCACACCACCTGGCGGGCGAGGTCGGCGGTCAGGTCGTTCAGCGCGCGCTGGAAGTCGGCGAGGCCGGCCGCATCCGCAGGCCCCCCTTCACTCGGGACTGGGTTGCCGGCCTTGGCCGTCGCGAACAGCATCAGCGTGTCGCTGGTCGAGGTGTCGCCGTCGACCGTGATGGCGTTGAACGACTGGTCGACCGCGGCGTTCAGCGCCCGCTGCAGCAGCGGCGCCGGGATCGCCGCGTCGGTGAACACGAAGGACAGCATCGTCGCCATGTCGGGCGCGATCATGCCCGACCCCTTGGCGATGCCGGTGATCGCGACCGGGGTGCCGCCGATGGTGGCGGTGCGGGTGGCGGCCTTGGCGAAGGTGTCGGTGGTGCGGATGGCTTCCGCCGCCGCCGCCCAGTCGGTGCCGAACGCCCCGGCCAGGTCGTGCAGGTGGCGGGCGACGCGGTCGGCCGGCAGCGGCTGGCCGATCACGCCGGTGGAGGCGACGAACACCTCCTCCGGCCTGCAGCCCACTTCCTTGGCCGCGGCGGCCACCGTGGCCTCGACCGTCACCACCCCGGCCTTGCCGGTGAAGGCGTTGGCGTTGCCGGCATTGACCACCACCGCCCGGCCGGACCCGGCGGGCAGCGCCTTGCGGCACCAGTCCACCGGGGCGGAGGGGCAGCGCGAGCGGGTGAACACGCCCGCCGCCGTGGTGCCGGGGTCGAGGGCGACGAACAGCACGTCCGGCGCCCCCGTCTTCTTCAGCCCGCAGGCGGCGGCGGCGAGCCGCACGCCGGCGATCGGCGCCAGATCCGGCAGCCGCTCGGGCGCGAGCGGCGAACGCGGCAATGCTCCGGCCATGGTCCCCTCCCCCTTCGGCGTGTCGCCCGGTTACTTCGCCGGCGCGGCCGGCGGCTGGTCGCCCGCGGCGGGCGGGGCCGCCGGGTCGGTGCCCGGTGCGGCGCCGGGGGCCGGGGCGTCGGTGCTGGGCGGGGGCAGCGGCTTGCCGTCCTGGCCCATCACCACGATGGTGGCGCCCTTCTTCACCTCGGCGATGATCTGCGGCACCAGCGACTGGGACAGCTGCTCCTCGAGCTGCGGCTTGACCTCGTCCAGGGTCGGCTGCGGCAGGGTGCGCTTGTCCTCGACCAGGATGACGTGCCAGCCGAACTGGCTCTTCACCGGGGTGGTGGTGTACTTGCCCTTCTCCAGCTTGAAGGCGGCGTCGGCGAATTCCGGCACCATCTGGTCCTTGGCGAACCAGCCGAGGTCGCCGCCGGATTCCTTGCCCGAGGGGTCGGTGGTGTTGGTGTTGGCCAGCTCCTCGAACTTGGCGCCGCCCTCGAGCTTCTTGATCAGGTCCTTGGCCTTGTCCTCGCTGTCGACCAGGATGTGGCGGGCCTTGACCTGCTCCTGCGGCGGGTTGTCGGCCAGGTACTTCTTGTAGGCGTCCTGGATCACCTGATCCGTGATCCGGGCCTTGATCTGGCGCTGCAGCCAGACGTCCTGGATGATGCGGCGCTCCGCCGTCTCCAGCCGCCCCTTGACCTCGGGGTCGTTCTGCAGGCCGTCGGCGATGCCCTTGTCGGCGACCAGGCGGGCGGTGGCCACCTGCTCGGCCATCAGCGGCACCAGCATCTCGACCGGCATCTGGCGGTACTGCTGCGGCAGGCCGTTGATCGCCTCCAGCACCTCGGAGCGCAGGATCGGCTGGCCGTTGACGGTGGCCGCGACCGGATCGGCATCCGCCGGGGCCGCAGTGGCTGGGGCGGCTGCCGCCGGAGTTTCCGCGGGCTTGGCCGCGTCCTGCGCCATGGCGGGGCCGGCGGCGAGGAGGGAGAGGGCAGCCGCGCCGGCGAGCAGGCGAAGGGCAAGGGAAGACATCGAAACGCGTCCTTTCCGAGGTGTGGGACGAGCGGCGCCCTGCCACGGGCGGCAGGCATCTGGTCATGGGATCGCGGCGGCGCCAGCTGCGCGACGTGGCCGACAGGTAAAGCACAGGGCGAAACCCGGCACAAGCCGACGGCGGGGCCCCGTCATCAAAGCTTCACTTGGCCTGCAGCGGGGCGAAACCGCAGAAAGCTCGGCAGACCGGCAGGTCTCCGGCCGGGTTGCCGCGACAGGCGGCACCCGACGTGACAAAGATTTAAGGAGAGGTACATGGCGTTCCGTCTCGCCGCCACCACGCTGCTGCTCTCGACCCTGGCCGTCCCCGCCGCGATGGCGGCCGAGACCGTGACCGTCTACCGCAGCGACGACCCGAAGCTGGCGCTGGGCAGCATGTCGGTGCCCGGCGGCACCACCCGGGTGCTCAACGTCGGCATCGGCAGCGGCGCCGGCCGCCGCGCCGACGATCCGCCGCTGACCTTCTGGACCATCTCGGACCGCGGCCCCAACTTCACCTGCGGCGACGTGAAGGACGTGTTCGGGGTCGACGGCAAGACCATCTGCGGCGACGTCAAGGGCGGCCGCATCTATGCGCTGCCGGACTACTCCCCCTCGATCTACCGCATCACCCTGAAGGCCGGCGGCAGCTTCACGGTCGACACCGTGCTGCCGCTGCGCGACGGCGCCGGCACCCCGGTCAACGGCCTGTTGAACCCGCTGACCCATGCCTCGACCGAGCAGCCGCTCGACCTCGCGGGCAAGAAGCTGCAGCAGAACCCCGACGCGGTCGACGCGGAAGCGGTCGTGCCGCTGGCCGACGGCAGCTTCTGGGTGTCGGAGGAGAACGGCCCGTCGCTGCTGCATGTCGCCGCCGACGGCAAGATCCTCCGCCGCATCGTGCCCGCGGGCACCGAGGGCGACTTCACCGGCGCGCATTACCCGGTCGATGGCGGCCTGCCGGCGGTGCTGGCCCGGCGCTTCCTCAACCGCGGCCTGGAATCCCTGGCGATCACGCCCGACAACAAGCGCCTGGCCACCATCATCCAGAACCCGCTGGCCAACCCCGACGCCGACACCTACCGGGCGGCCAAGAACGCCCGGCTGTGGACCCTGGACCCGGCGACCCTCGCGGTGACCGGCGAGTACGTCTACACCCTGGACGACCCGCAGAGCTTCCGGCTGGACCCGTCAAGCAAGCAGAGCGACCCGCGCATCAGCGAGATGATGGGGCTGGGGCCCGACCGCTTCCTGGTGCTGGAGCGCACCGACGGCACCACCAAGCTCTATGAGATCTCACTGGCCGGGGCCACCGACCTGCACGGCACCGCCTGGGACGGCCTCGACACCCTGCCGAGCCTGGAGCAGACCAAGGACCTCGCGGCCGCCAAGATCGTGCCGGTGACCAAGACCCTGCGCTTCGACAGCGCCGACCACCCCGAGGTGCCGGTCAAGATCGAAGGGCTGGCCCTGGCCGGCGACGGGTCACTGATGATGATCAACGACAGCGATTTCGGCATCAGCGGCGAGGTCACCGAGGTGGTGCTGCTGAAGGGCAGCGCCATCGCCGCCGACCCGGCGAAATAGCCCGCCTGCGCAGCCGGACCGCCCCACTCCGGCGGTCCCGCCTGCGGCTATTGGCGGCCATTGGCAGGGCGGAACCCTTCGGCTATGGTGCCGCGCCCGCAGGCCGGGCATTTTGACCGCAGCGCCGCGGCGACGGCGGGGGCTGCGCGTTGAAAGCTCGGCCGCGCGGCCCCAATTCTCTGGGAGGACGCGACGTGGCGTTCTCCCATCCAAGTCGAGGTTTCGATGTTCGGTGCGCTCGCCCGAAAGCTGTTCGGTTCATCCAACGATCGTTGGGTCAAGCAACTCATCACCGGCCCGGTGGTCGAGACCAATGCCCTGGAACCCCAGGTCCAGGCGCTGAGCGATGAGCAGCTGCAGGGCCGGACGCAGGAGTTCCGCGACCGGCTGGAGAAGGGCGAGTCGCTCGACGACCTGCTGCCCGAGGCCTTCGCCACGGTGCGCGAGGCGGCGCGGCGGGTGCTGGGCCAGCGCCACTACGACGTGCAGCTGGTCGGCGGCATCGTGCTGCACCAGGGCAAGATCAGCGAGATGAAGACCGGCGAAGGCAAGACGCTGGTCGCCACCCTCGCGGTCTATCTCAACGCGCTGGGCGGCAAGGGCGTCCATGTCGTCACCGTCAACGACTACCTCGCCCAGCGCGACAGCGGCTGGATGGGCAGGGTCTACAACTTCCTCGGCCTCTCGGTCGGCTGCATCGTCCACGGGCTGACCGACGACGAGCGCCGCCAGGCCTATGCCGCCGACATCACTTACGGCACCAACAACGAGTTCGGCTTCGACTACCTGCGCGACAACATGAAGTTCCGGCTGGAGGACATGGTCCAGCGGCCCTTCAACTACGCCATCGTCGACGAGGTCGATTCGATCCTGATCGACGAGGCGCGGACTCCGCTGATCATCTCCGGCCCGGCGGAGGATTCGTCGGAGATGTACATGCGGATCGACGCGCTGATCCCGAACCTGGTGGCGGCCGAGGATTACGAGCACGACGAGAAGCAGAAGACCGTCGCCCTGACCGAGGCCGGCCAGGTCAAGATCGAGCGGCTGCTGTTCGAGGCCGGGATGCTGCAGGGCGACAACCTGTACGACATCCACAATGTGAGCATCGTCCACCACGTCACCCAAGGCCTCCGCGCCCATGTGATGTTCCAGCTCGACCGCGACTACATCGTCAAGGATGACAAGGTCATCATCATCGACGAGTTCACCGGCCGCATGATGGAGGGCCGGCGCTATTCCGAGGGCCTGCACCAGGCGATCGAGGCCAAGGAGCACGTCCAGATCCAGCGCGAGAACCAGACCCTCGCCTCGATCACCTTCCAGAACTATTTCCGCCTCTATCCCAAGCTGGCCGGCATGACCGGCACGGCGCAGACCGAGGCGGCGGAATTCGGCGAGATCTACGGCCTCGAAGTGGTCGAGATCCCGACCAACGTCCCGGTCACCCGCAAGGACGAGGACGACGAGGTCTACCGCACCGTCCGCGAGAAATACGCCTCGATCGTCACCCTGATCCGCGAGTGCAACGCCCGGCAGCAGCCGGTCCTGGTCGGCACCGTGTCGATCGAGAAGTCGGAGACGCTGGCCGCGCTGCTGCAGCGCGAGAAGATCCCGCACAACGTGCTGAACGCCCGCTTCCACGAGCAGGAAGCCTACATCGTCGCCCAGGCCGGCCGGCCGGGCGCCGTGACCATCGCCACCAACATGGCCGGCCGCGGCACCGACATCCAGCTCGGCGGCAATGTCGAGATGCGGGTGGACCTGGAGCTCGCCGGCATCGACGACCCGGCCGCCCGCGCCCAGCGCGAGGCCGAGATCCGGGCCGAGGTGGCGGCGAACCGCGAGATCGTGCTCAAGGCCGGCGGCCTCTACGTGGTCGGCACCGAGCGGCATGAGAGCCGCCGCATCGACAACCAGCTGCGCGGCCGGTCCGGCCGCCAGGGCGACCCCGGCGGGTCGAAGTTCTTCCTGTCGCTGGAAGACGACCTGATGCGCATCTTCGCCTCCGAGCGGCTGGACGGCATCCTGCGCCGCTTCGGCCTGAAGGAGGGCGAGGCGATCATCCACCCCTGGATCAACCGGGCGCTGGAGAAGGCGCAGGAGAAGGTCGAGGCGCGCAACTTCGACATCCGCAAGAACCTGCTGCGCTTCGACAACGTGATGAACGACCAGCGCAAGGTGATCTACGAGCAGCGCCGCGAGATCATGCAGGCCGACGATGTCGGCGCCATGGTCAGCGACATGCGGCAGGAGGTGGTGGCCAACATCGTCGCCCGCGCCATCCCCGAGAACAGCTACGCCGAGAAGTGGAACCTCGACGGGCTGCACGAGGAATCGCTGCGCCTGTTCGGCATGGACCTGCCGGTCAAGGAGTGGGGCAAGGAAGAAGGCATCGCCAACCGCGAGATCGAGGAGCGGATCCAGGACGCGGTCGAGGCCAAGATGGCGGCCAAGGTCGAGGCCTACGGCCAGGAAATCATGCACATGGCCGAGAAGAGCCTGCTGCTGCAGATCCTGGACCAGAGCTGGAAGGACCACCTGCTGACCCTCGACCATTTGCGCCAGGGCATCAACCTGCGGGCCTACGCCCAGCGCGACCCGCTGCGCGAGTACCAGGCCGAGGCGTTCAACCTGTTCGAAGAGATGCTGGGCGCCCTGCGCGAGAACGTCACCCAGGTGCTGTGCCAGGTCGAGCTGCGGATCAACCGGCCCGAGGATATCGAGGCCCAGCAGCAGGCGGCGATGCAGCGCGAGATGCATGAGAGCCGCTTCGACCCGGCGCTGGGCGCACCGCCGGAGATGGCGACCGCCGGCGGCGCGGTGGCGGCGGCCAGCGCAGCCTTCGCCCTGAACCCGGACTGGGAACACACCCCGCGCAACGCCCCCTGCCCCTGCGGCTCGGGCAAGAAGTTCAAGCACTGCCACGGCGCGGTGGTGTAACCATCCGCGGCGAGACGGTGTAACCATCCGAGCTTGGGGTGTCACCGCCACAGCGTGATGGTGTAACCGACCATAGCACTCTGGTGTAACCGTTGCAGGTCGGCGGCGTGACCGTCTCGGTTAACCGGGACGCACGACACAACAAGGGCCGGCCGGCGAATCCCATCGCCGCCGGCCTTTGCTTTTGCCAAGCTGCCCGCCGACGGGGGCGCCGAAGGTCCCCGAAACGGGAGCGGATCCGGATGACGGTGGCACTGACGACACGGGCGGACATCACGCTGGACGCCCTGCACCGCGTCGCCTGGCAGGGCGAGGGCGTGCGCCTGACCGAGGCGGCGCTGCGGCGGATCGCGGAGTGCCGCGCCTCGTTCCTGCAGCTGATCGACATCGATCCGAACCTCGTCATCTACGGCGTCACCACCGCGATGGGCGAGTTGGCCGACCGGCGCCTGCGGCCGGAGGAGCGCGACCGCCACGCCCGGATCAAGGCCTTCGCCGCCGCCACCGCCTTCGGCGACCCGCTGCCCGACCGGGTGGTGCGCGGCATCGTCCTGGCCCGGCTGGCCAACTTCCTGGAGGGCCACGCCGCCACCACGCCGCGGATCGCTTTGGCCGTCGCCGCCATGCTGGACGGCGGCCCGCTGCCGGAGGTGCCGGCCGCCGGCCAGGGCGGCGCCGGCGAGATCCTGGCGCTGTATCCGCTGTTCGCCGCGCTCAGCGCCGGCTTCGAGCTGGAGGTCAAGGAGCGGGGATCGCTGATCAACGGGTCGCCCTGCGCCGCGGCGCTGGTGGCCGACGCCGCCCTCGCGGCCCGCCGCCGGGTCCGGCTGGCCGAGACCGTGTTCGCCCTGTCGATCGAGGCCTTCCGGGCGCCGCTGGAGCATTACGACGCGGCGCTGGAGGCGCTGTGGGGCGACGCGCACGAGGCTACGGCCCTGCGCGGCCTCAGGGCGTTTCTCGACAGCTCCGGCGACGGCCGGCGCGGCTACCAGGCCCCGGTCAGCTACCGCATCGTGCCGCGGGTGCTGGGCCAGGCGCATCGCGCGCTGGCGACGGCGGAGCGGGCGGCGACGGTGTCGCTGGCCTCGGCCTCGGACAACCCGGTCTACATCCCGCCGGACGAGGCGGGCCCGGGCCATCCCCATGGCCGTTGCCTCAGCACCGGCGGCTACCACAACGCCATGGCGACCCCGGCGCTGGACGATCTGGCGGCGATCTGGGCCGATCTCTGCCTGTTGTGCGACCGCCACAGCTCGAAGCTGCTGGCCGGCCGGGTGTCGCACCTGCCCGACCTGCTGATGGTCGGGCGCGACCCCAGCGACAGCGACGGCCATGGCAGCCTGGGCTATGTGCCGATGGCGGTGACCGGGTATCTGGAGCAGGCCAAGGCGGCGGCGCAGCGCACCTTCATCCCCGGCACCGAGGCGGCGGGCTCCGGCCAGGACGACGTCGCCACCACCGCGTTCCCGGCCTGGTCGAAGGAGGAGCGCGCCGGCCGCTGCCTGGACGCCGCGCTGGCCATGCTGGCCGTGGTCGCGTCCCAGGCGCTGCATGTCACCGGCCGCGCGGCACCGCCGGCCCTGCGGCCCTTCGTCGACGAGGTTCGGGCCGTCGTGCCGCCGGTCGCCGAGGACCGGGTGCTGGGCCCGGAGCTCGGCCGCCTCGCCCAACGGTTCACGCAGCGGGTGTTCGCCACCGCCTGACGGCGCCATCCCACAATCCGAATGGCACCTTTAGGCGGGCCTGCGGGACGATACGGGCCCTTTCCACCGCCATTACGGACCCATGGCCACAACCCTGATTGTCGTCGACGACCCGGATGGGCTGTCCGACGACCTGCCTCCCAGTTGCCGCGTCGTCACCCCCGACGACCTGCTGGACGGCCACCACCTGCCCGAGCTTGGCGCCGTGCGCGGCGCCATGGTGGTCAATCTGTGCCGTGACCAGCGCCCCCTGTCCTTCGGCTACTACGTCTCGCTGATCGCCGAGGCCCGCGGCTATGCCGTGACCCCCACCGCCGCCGCCCTGGCCGACCAGGCCGACGACCGGCTGGCCCGCAGCCGCCGCGCCGCGGTGGATCGCGCCCTGGCGGCGCAGCACCACCATCAGGGCGGCAACGGCCGCCTGGCCGTGCCCCGGCGCCTGTTCGTCGCCCTGGGCCGCTGCGACCGGCCGCATCTGCAGGAGGTGGCCGAGGCCGCCTATGAGGCGTTCGGCCTGCCGCTGATGACCCTGCAGATCGACCCGGCCCGCGCCCAGCTGCTGCAGGTGGTGGCGGAGCCGCTGCCCGGCCTGGACCCGCGGCAGCGCCGCCTGCTGCACGCCGCGCTGGAGCGGCTGGCCGGCACCCCGCCGACGCCGCGCCCGTTCCGCCGCGCCCGCCGCCTGGCGGTGCTGGTGAACCCCGAGGAGGCGCTGCCGCCGTCGCGGCCGGCCACCATCGACCGGCTGCGCGACGTCGCGGCGTCGATGGGGGTCGAGACCGAATGCCTGGGCCATCGCGACCTGCCCCGACTCGGCGGCTTCGACGCGCTGTTCATCCGCGAGACCACCGCGCTGCAGACCCCCAGCTATGTCTTCGCGGAAGGCGCGGCGCGGCTGGGCCTGCCTGTGATCGACGACCCGGTCTCGATCCTGCGCTGCTGCAACAAGGTCTATCTGCACGAGCGGCTGAAGGCCGAGGGCGTGGCCCAGCCGCGCACCCTGGCGGTGCGGTCCGACACCCTGCTGGCCGCCGGCGAGGCCTTGGGCTTCCCGCTGGTGCTGAAGATCCCCGACGGCGCCTGCTCGCGCGGCGTGGTCCGGGTCGACACCCCGGCCGAGCTGCCGGTGGCGGGGCGGCGGCTGCTGCGCCGGTCACGCCTGATCCTGGCCCAGGAATACCTCTACACCAGCTTCGACTGGCGCATCGGCGTGCTGGCCGGCCAGCCGCTGTTCGCCTGCCGCTACGGCATGGTGCATGGCCATTGGCAGATCTTCCGCCACGGCCGCGACGGGCGCAGCGAGGAGGGCGCGACCGAGGCGGTGCCGCTGGATGCCGTGCCGCCGGCGGTGCTGTCCGCGGCGCTGGCCGCCGCCTCGCTGATCGGCACCGGGCTCTACGGCGTCGACCTCAAGGAGACGGCGAACGGACCGGTGGTGATCGAGGTCAACGACAACCCGAACATCGATGTCGGGATGGAGGATGCCTGCCTGGGCGACGCGCTGTACCAGCGGCTGGTGACCCATTTCCTGGAGCAGATCGAGGCCGGGGAGCGGCAGCAGCCGGAGCCGGCGCGGGCCGCGGCGTCGATCTGGTAGCCGGCTGTTATCCGCGTCGGACCCGGTCCGACGCTCCAGGGGCCGCCGCGGGCGGCCCTTGCCGTTTCCGGCTCAGGTCCGCCGGCGCCTTCGCGCCTTGACCGTCATTCCCGCGAAAGCGGGAATCTCTTCCCGGACAAAGCCTTGCGAGATCCCCTGACTTCACAAACGAAGTGCAACACCCTTTGAAGGGGGTGTTGCGATGGGACGAAGCTACCGACAGTTCAGCCTCGAGGACCGGTG